>JBBQZU010000019.1:0-66131 GCA_038207425.1 Flavobacteriales bacterium
TGCGGGTGTGTACTTTATACAACACATTGACAGAAGCGGTATACCACACGTATACAAAGTGATTAAGAACTAGATTTAAAAAGTTCCAATAAAATAAGAACCCGCGCCTTTTAATAGGCGCGGGTTTTTTAATGACTACCCAATTGATGCTGCAAGCGCACCAACGGTGTTTTATACGTAAACGCCACCATACCCGGCACCAACTCTATCATTCCACATTTTCAGCGCTATGAATACATCGGGCAGCCCGATAAGAATGGATTTCATTATGTAGCCCATTTTTCATACTCCAACACCAACGCCACCGTTGTGTATATACCCAAAGCATGGTACAATGGCTTCTCTTTGCCCACTGCGATGACAGCAACCAGCCGAAGCTTTTCGTATCTGGTGGTGGCTCCTTTAGTATTCCTTTTGAAAGCGGTTTTCTGAAATGGAGGCTTCGCATTAACGATCAAGTTGCGGGTAAAAAGACACGCCTTAACTTCACCTGATTTATTGAGTGCGAAAACGATGATAAATCTATAGGCAGCGACAAACTGGCTGAGACAGGTGAAATAGACGTGCAGCAATGCCCGAACCCTGCTGCAGATCTTGTATATCTGCGGATTGGCGGCAAGAAGAACTAGTTTCAGAATTTGGACGTGTATGATAGCACCGGAAGAAAATGTTCGATGCCAGGTCCGTGAGGCATTGATGGAGTTGTAGAGATCGACTTGTCGTCATTGAGTTCCTGCTTATATACAGTGCGAATTTCAGGGGAACACCAGGTATAAACAAAAAACGTTGTGGTACAGAAATCAGATGAAAATGGCCATGATTTGGCTGCTGATTTGCCGAACTTATCTCTTTAGACTATTTCAAGGCCGGCACGAAAGTGCCGCTTTTTTTTAATTCAGAATTAAATACCTTTAACCCTATGCTTCGTGTACTTTTCACACTTCTTGGATTCTTTATATGCATGGTTGTACAAGGCCAAGACCCTATCACTGATAGCTTAAAGAATGTACTCAAGAATAACATGCCCGATTCGGTTAGGGTTAACACCCTTATTGATCTTGCGGGCAATTATTACCGTTCAGAACCACAAGAAGCTTTAAAGATAGCGACCCAGGCCAAGGAATTGGCTGATAAAATCGAATTCAAACCTGGGCTAGCTCTTGCACACAAGGCATTGGGGATGGGTTATTATTTCCAAAATGATTGGGTAGATGCACTGGTGCAGTGGGAGATTGCCCTGGAAGTATTTAAATCCATCAATGATTTGAACGGTGTTTCGAATATGCTCAACAACCTTGGTGCAGTGCATTTTAACGGGGGTGATTCAGAGGCCGCGCTCGACTTTTATCTTCAATCGCTTAAAGTGGCCGAGACCAACGGTGACTCACTTCGCATCGTAACGGCTTTGATAAATATTGGCTCGATATACTTGCTCAAAGAAGCAGGCCATAAACGTGCCTTTCAATATTATAAACGTGCCTTGCCATTAAGCCTTAAACTCGAAGATTATGATGCCATAGGCACATGTGCTGTAAATATGGGAGAGATTTACCTGGCCGATACCCTGAAATTGGACTCGGCCTTATTTTACTTCGAAACAGCCCTCAATGCCTACCAAAAATCAGCTACCGGAAATGTGTCAATTGCCCTGAATAGTATTGGCAAGGTGTATTCCGTTCGTGGCGAATTTGATAAGGCCATTTCGTATCAGAAAGAAGCGTATGATTTAGCGAAAGCTTTGGATGCCCGCCTTGAGATGGCCCAGACCCTGCTTAGTTTGGCAAATACCTATGAAAGGCAAGGAAATATTCCAAAGGCCATTGAGTCGTTTAGAATTGCCGAAAAACTAGCTGAGGAAATTGGCGCCTATAACCTTGTGTTGCTCGCCTACGGAGGGCTGGCCGATTCCTATGCTATGATTTCCGATTTCGGCGAAGCCTATTTGTATAAAACGCTCTTTTCGAATATTAAGGATACCATCTACAATGCCGAGATGGATAAACAATTACAAGCCAAAACCCTGACCTATGAAATTGACAAGAAGCAAGGACAAATCTCGCTTTTGGAAAAAGATCAGGAATTAAAAGAAGTAGAATTAAAGAGGCAGAAAGCCATACGCAATGCCACCATGCTTGTAGGGATTTTGCTGCTCGTGGTGTTGGGAGGGTTGTTCAGCCGCTATCAATATACACGCAAAACCAACAAAATAATTGCCGCTGAGAAGGACCGTTCAGACAAGCTGCTGCTCAATATTTTACCTCAGGAAACAGCCGATGAATTAAAATCGAATGGAAGTGCTACTCCGAAATATTATGAGAAGGTTTCAGTACTATTTACTGATTTCAAGGGGTTTACTTCAATTGCTGAAAAATTATCGCCTCAGGAATTGGTCGAAGAGCTCAATCAATGTTTCATGGCCTTTGACAGTATCATTGATATCTACAAACTTGAGAAAATCAAAACAATTGGCGATGCATATATGTGCGCTGGAGGTATTCCGGCTATCAATTCCAATAACCCAATAGATGTTGTGGATGCTGCCTTAGCGATCCGAGATTTTATGGAGCAACTTAAAGTGGAGCGCCTAGCCATGGGCAAGGAAATTTGGGAACTGCGGATAGGAATCCATACGGGACCTGTAATTTCCGGAGTGGTTGGCAAGAACAAATTCGCCTACGATATATGGGGCGATGCCGTGAATACAGCCAGCCGAATGGAATCGAGCGGAATTCCGGGCAAAGTGAATATTTCTGGTGCCACTCACCAATTCGTTGAAGAACATTTCCATTGCGTACACAGAGGCAGAATCGAAGCCAAGAATAAAGGCGAGATTGATATGTATATCGTGGAGGGACGCAAAGTTGTGGTTGAGAACGAAAAAGCTCTATTGGCCTAATCTATGGCTTTTACAACCAACTATCAGACCGGCAAATAAAGGCAACGTTCCAATGAATCTTTTCATAATGAAAACCTTGGAATTTCTTTGAAATACGCCTTACACGATGCTTGGCTGATCGACTGGTTGCAACTCTAAACTGCCGCTAATTCCTTTTAGGGCTATGCAAAGAACAGCAGATTCTTGGCCCTTGAATGAAAAATAACCGCTCCTTCGCAGTCTTCAAATTTCTCAGGCTTGCGCCATTTTTTCTTTCACACGTTTCAGCCCTTCCAGAGAGAGCCGTCTTCCCGGGTTTCTTTCCAGAGTTTTGGTGTATTGCGCTCCTGCTTCTTCATACCTCCCATGCTCAGAAAGCCAGTCGGCATAGAGCTCGGGAGCAGGTTTCCGAATTGTCGGCGGCCCAAAGGAATACGAAAGAGACCATTCCATTTCGGCAGCTTCCCTGAACCGCGATTCTGCAAGGAGAGAATCTCCACTTAACCAGGCATCAAAGGCCCGCAACTGCAGTGCCATTACGGTTGAGAAATCAATATCTATTTGCCTTGGCATGTCGCGGCTCAAGTCGGCACAAATTTTGAAATCGGCGGTGTCTAAAAACAGCGATTCCAGCCTGCAATCTTTTTCGATGGTTTGGTAGGCTGCGGCAAGTACAGCGGCATCTTTTCGCTGAAAAGCATTTACGCCTTCTACGTAGTGGTGCTGCGCTCTCGAGGTGATGTTCAGGTCGGATACATCGATCGGAATGTCGAAAACAGGATGGGTATAATCTCCGGTTTCCGCCAGAAATGTACTTTGCTGGAAGCTGACGTGAGCACGGGCTTTTTTTACAGGATCCTTTTCTGCGTATGATGCCATTCGATGTACAATGGCTTCGGCGCTGTCCACTTCACCGCGCTGCAGGTATCCATACATCAGCCAATGAAAAGAGTGGTAATCCAAAGCTGCATAATCGAGTTCTTTTCGGATTCTTCTATCGTCTGACGCTCTCCAAGCGGCTACATTCGAAGCCACCAGTTCCTCCCAAAGGCCCATTGCGAGAAAAATATGCGATGGCATATGAAGCGCGTGTGCCGCGTCGGGAGCCACCCTTGCATACGCGTAGGCCTGATCGATTGCCTTCGAAGCATTTTGGGCATCGTCGCATGCGTGGATGTAATAGTGGAGCGCACCGGGATGCTCAGGATTCTTTTGTATCACGGACATGGCTGCTTTGGCGGCTCGGGCATAGGCGGCAGTGTCGCGGCCTTCCTGAACGGCTCCCATAATGGACAAAGCGTAAAAAGTTGCCGCTTCTTCACTGTTGGGATATTTTACAGTCATGGCCTGCATGGCATTGGCATAGTTCGCGTCGCGCCGGGCTTTTTCAGTATTGGGCGTGTAGAGCAGGCGCACCGCTTCTATAAAATCATTTTCCATCTCTGTGAGCTCAGCATCCACCTGGTCGAGGCTGTCGAGAACCGCGGTGGCATCCGCGTAATCCTGCTCTTGCCAGATAGGGTGATTGTGTGCCATTGCTTCGCCCCAGTAAGCCATAGCCATATCAGGATCGATTCTGCGCGCTTCATCAAAAGCTTCCAGCGCATCGCTGTACTGAAAACTGTGGAGCAATAGCAGTCCCTTCTCGAAGTGGGGCATGGCTTCGGCTTTACCTGTTACCCTCATATGAACCGAACCAAGGCGGCTCGCCGCATCGCCTTGCTTCCCTCCAGAGCAACCAAATAACAAGAACGAAGAAAACAGAACAATGGCAGTGAGAGATTTCATATGGAAGGCGATAAGAATTTTTTAAAGTTAGAAATATTCGCAATGCACCGCTGCTTAGTGAATGTCAATGGTAAGATGACTCCTTTAAACTGCCCATTTCTGAATGTTGGCAAAGGCCACGATGAGCCATTGGTTTGCCAAGGAAGCACCCTGCACGGCGGGGTATAATGGTCTTTGCAAGGCCGAAATTTTATTGCTTTAAAGCGAGAATAAAGGGGTTGGATGATCAGGTAAAAAGCAATTATCTCCCAATACAGAACTTCGGGAAAATCTCATGAAAAAAGCCAAATCCTAATGTGAAATTCTCTCCTTGCCGCGAGCATCCCGCAATTTCTTTATTAAACCGTCGGCGAGCTTGGACGAAGAAAACTTTGCCTGAATGAACCCCTTTCCCTTGCGGAAATCGGATAGAACCAAATAGATTTCGCTCCTGGCTATAGGTATTGGGCAAAAAGTCTTCACACCCCCAAAACAATTGAAGCGTCGATGCCCAGTTTAATGCTCATTTCGCGCGCCACTTTTAAGGTGGGTTCACTCTTCCCATTTAGGTATTCGCTTACGCGTGATGTGCTTACTCCAAGAAGTTCTGACAAGCGTTTTTGATTCAAACCCATCTCTGCCATGCGCAATTTGATCACATCTATAAGTGCGGGTTTTTGCAATTGGTAGGTTCGTTCTTCATAGTCTGCTACGAGATCTGACAAAAGGTTCAACTCAATATATCCTTTCGTATCTCGGTTTTCGCTGTTGTCCGGATTTTGGAGAAGGGTTTCAACCCTTTCCACTATTGTTTGATATTCTTTTTCGGTTTTAATCATAGTCAAATATTTTTGACGTCCTTAATCTTGCTATACTCAGAATGTGTCCCGATAAAACGGATGTACACTTTCTTGGCATTAAAGGAGATAATGGCGATTAATCTGTAGTCGTTTCCTTTTATGTTAAAAACGAAACGGTGGTTTCCGAAATAATCTGCCGTGCTATAATCACTTTTAAGGTCATTGAAATTTTCCCATTTTTTCTCTGATACTGAATGATACCAAAAATGCAATGCAGTTTTCGAAATGGCGTGCTTTTCAGAAAACTCCTTGATTCGCCCACAGGTCACTATCCGCATTCCTCCAGTTTATTGCAAAAATAAATGCCTATTTTGTAATATGGAATTTTCTATTGATAAATAGAACTGTCTGCGCATTCCAAGCTCCGCAAATAATGCCCAGGCAAGCCGCCACTGGTGACGGCCCTGTTGATTTCGCTACAACTATCGGAAAGTGAAGGAAATACGCATATCGGTTAAGTTCGCGCGAATTCTAGGAGATGCGTAAAATCGCCCTTGTCAGCCAATTTGATTGCTCTTAAATATGCATTTCGGATATCACCTGTTGTGGCCGGATTGGCCGATCCCCATGAAAATATTTCTTCACCAAATAGTTTTTCAATTATGATGTCTGCCATGAGCCTGCTATGCCTGCCATTTCCGTTTGGGAAACAGTGAATACTCACGATGCGGTGCTTGAAGCGCATGGCAATTTCTGCGGGTGGAAAAGTACCATGCTCCGTCCAAAACAATGCATCATCGCAGAGCACTTTGAGATGAATGGGTATTTGATGTCTATCAATGCCAAGGTTCTTATCGGTATTTCGAAATTCTCCCGCCCAGGCCCACACATTGGCATACATTCTCTTGTGTAGGTTACAGATAAACCTTTCAGTGAAGACATCTTTTGCTTTGAATTTTTTGCCAAAAACCCATTGCATCGCATCTTCAATGTTTTGCTGCTCAAACTCGTCTAATTCTCCTTTGGTGGAAATGGTTCTTACTTTTAAACCACCCTTTTCATCTTCATCAATGGGTGTTTGCCCGTCTATATTATCCAGGTCTAATCCCATAGCATTTTGGGCAATTCGTTTACAATTTCAGCCGCCCTTTCTTTGATGGCTTTTTCAATTCGCTGTTCGGAATTGGCCTGGTCTTCAAGCTTCATGGTGCTTACAGTACGCAGTACTATTTTGGTTGCCAAATCGGTTGCCCGTTTTTCAATCATTTCGTCCAATGAGCCATCATTGGGTACAAAACCGTAAACCAACTGCATGTCCATAACCCTGCCTATTTCTTTCAGCGATTTGATGGTAATGGAACCGTCCTTTTCTCTTATTTCCATAGCCTGAATGCCCTGTTTGGAAACAGACAGCTTGTTGCCCAATTGCAGCATAGACATGCCGATTGCGGTGCGAATGGCTTTTATCCAACCAGTGGGTGGAAGAGCCACCTGTTTTAATGATGAGAAGCTCGACATCTTGCTGTTTAGCTGTTGCAGTTGAAGCGACTTTTTGCTCATAAAGTAAAGTGTTAAATTGACTTATATACAACGAAAGTAAAGCTATTATTTGATAAATATAAATTTATAGTCAAGCTATTGCTTTACATAATCTGTCCATAAGTAAAGTTATAGCTTGATATTTTAAGAACGGGATCAGTCAATAACAACCGATAATAAAAAAGAAGCGGTATTTCTACTTTCCGATACAAAACTTACTGAATATATTATCCAATAAATCGTCCGTAGTAATTTGTCCGGTGATCTCACCGAGGTGAAAAAGCGCCCGCCTGATATCCATGGCAAGAAAGTCGCCGGTAATGTGGTTTTCAATGCCAACCAATACTGCATTGAGGGCTTCGCGGGCTTTGCTGAGCGCTTCGTAATGCCGTAAATTGCTCACCACTACATCGCTTCCTGATGTGGTAAGTGACTGGCTCACATCAAGAAGCCTTTGGCGCAGTTCGTCTATGCCTACCCCTTCGGCAGCCGAGATAAAGAGCGCATCCTTTACATGGTTGAATTTGCTGTGCAGGTCTGAAGCGTCGCGTATTTTATCGATTTTATTTATTACAGGTATCACCAAGGGTTCTTTACCTATGCTCTTTTCCAAATTTTTCAAGGCATTGGTCAAATCTACCTGCTCGGTTTCTGCCGCATCGCAAAGGTAGAGTACGATTGCCGATCGGCCCGCGCGCTCCATCGCGCGGCCTATACCAATATTTTCCACCACATCGGTGGTATCGCGCAAGCCGGCAGTATCAATGAAGCGAAACTTGATGCCTTCAATGGTCATTTCATCTTCGATGATGTCGCGGGTGGTGCCGGCAATTTCGCTCACTATGGCTTTGTCTTCGTCGAGTAGTAGGTTCAAAAGTGTGCTCTTGCCCATATTTGGCGCACCAAGAATGGCCACGGGTATACCGTTTTTAATGGCTTGACCCGCTGCAAAGGATTCGATCAATCCGTAAACTTCACGGTTTATATTTTCCACCATTTCAGCAAGGTCGTGCCTGTTGGCAAATTCCACGTCTTCTTCGCTGAAGTCGAGCTCTAGCTCAATGAGCGATGCGAAGTGGATCAGCCCTTCGCGAAGGGCAGAGATTTTCATTGAAAAGCTTCCCTTCATCTGGTTTATGGCGAGCTTGTGCGCTCCGGCGGATGAAGATGCAATGAGGTCGGCAATGGCTTCGGCCTGGCTCAGGTCTACCTTGCCATTTGCAAAAGCCCTGAGGCTGAACTCGCCCGGCTGAGCCATACGGCAACCCGCGCCGAGCAGTACCTGGAGTATTTGTGCCTGCACATAGGTGGAGCCGTGGCAGGATATTTCCACGGTATCTTCACCGGTAAATGATCGCGGCCCTCTGAAAATAGCTGCCACTACTTCATCTATCAGTATGTCAGCGTGGTTCTCCTTTCGGGAAATGGAGCCAAAGAGCACAGTATGTGTTGCCGCTGATAAAATATCGCGGCTGAAGATGGTTTGAAATGCGCTAAATGCCTCCTGCCCGCTAATGCGTATAAGCGCCAGCGCTCCTATGCCGGGAGCGGTAGATAGGGCGCAGATGGTATCTTCTTTATTGCTGAATTGCATGTCGGCAAAGGTAGCGAGATCATTTGGCCGAAAGGCAGTTGACGCCAGCGCTTTGGCAAATAAAAAAAGGCGGAGCATGAGCCCCGCCTTTAATGGTCATTCAGCGAAAATTATTCTTTTACGAAACGCTTGGTAGCAATGCTGTTTGTGGTTTGTATTTGAATGGTGTACAATCCGGCATCAAGAGCAGAGATGTTTTGTACGAAGTTGACACCGTTCAGCACTTCGTTTTTAGCAGTAACCAAACGACCTACTGCGTCAAAAATACGCACTTGGGCATTTCCGCTAAGAGCAGTAGCTATATTTAGTTGGTCGCTAGCAGGGTTTGGATAGAGTTTCACTTCAACCGTCTCAAGATTGCGTGTACTTACGAAACCGTTGCAGGTAAGTGAAGGGTATCCGTTTTCGATTTGGAATCCGGTACCGCAATAGCCTACACGTGTTATAATGAGCAGATAATCACCTGCTGTAGTTGTTTCCCAGGTGATAGAGCAATTGTCGCCATTTGTACCGAAAGCAATGATGTTGTCAGAAGGATCAATTACGGTAAATGTAATAGGCCATGTGAAAGCGCTAGGACCTTCGCATGCGTTGAATTCATATACAACACCTGCGGGCATTTCTTCAAATATATAACCCTCGCCCGCCCAGATTTCAAAATCGGTGATGGTTACAGGAGTGCAATTGCCTGATGCATCCGGGATGGGAATACCCGCAGTATTAAAGTCATTCCAAGGGCCGATCACCACAATGTCGCAAGGCTCTGTGCAATTACCGTTTAGTACACCTGAAATCAAGCAGGTAGGTTCAGCATTATAGGTAATGGTAAAGGTTACAGACTGGCCATTGTCAAAAGGACCTAGCTGTATAGAAGTAGCGCCAGCAATAGCATTCGTTGTGCCGTTTGCTGAATTCGAAAGTGTAAAGGCACCTCCGGCACTTGCAGCTATTTCAAGATTGTAGAACCAACCATTACCGGCAGGGTCGCAGGTTATTGTTTCGCTGGTAATTTCAGGATACACCACACCGCTGCAATCAGCGCATCCCACAAGCTCTCCGGGAAGAACTACACCATCAAGCTTAATGTAAAATTGATCAGTAGAACCAAAGTGACGAAATGCGATGTAGATATTCTGTCCGGCATAAGCTGCCATGCTGATTTCACGTGCTTGCCATGTGCCGTCGGTAAGGGTTTCTTCAGTAACTTGGATTGTAAAATCACTTACTGCGTTACCAGTGGTAGAAACGTATACACTGTATTCTTCAGCAGGCCAACTGGGATCTTGTGCGCCAATCTGAAACTGAAGAACTTCGTCAGCTCCTACAGTAAGTTGTGGTGAAACGAGCCAATTGTCAGGGGTAAGAGGGCCGGTTGCCCCGGTCCACGATGCTGAACCTGCCGAAGATGCACCTTCATAAGCTGAGCCTGCGGCGCCGTATTGAAACCAGTTTTGACCGTCGCCATCTGCATCAATAGAGATCCAGCAATTTGGTAAGAAGGCACCTTCGAAACCTTCAGATACACTGCGGCCACCGATGGCTGAAGTGTTGTGAATCTCAGCAGCAGATTTAAGGGTGTGTACAACCTGCATCGGGGCTGCTTTGCAATCGGGTAGCTGAGAAAGATCTCGGACCATGTCCGCTTTTTGGGCGCTGGCATTTGATGTCATTGCCACTAGCGCTCCAGCAATAGCAGCGCTTTTTAGTAGATGTTTAAACATAGGTTTGTTTTTTGGTAGATAATTTCACCCAACATCGGGTGATTGTTAGTTTCGGTGAAGGTATAGTGAATTAAAGTACTTCAGGTTTCAGTTTTTTGCGGATTATCAAGAATTTGATGGGAATAACTTTTATGGTTTTTCTCTGCTTTTATAGATAATCGTCTCGTTAAATATGGTGGCATTGAAAATGCTGAAAATCCTTGCTATCCGGTAATTTGTTTTAACAGCTGATAAGGGTTTTGTAATTGATTTCCGATCCTTCTCCTGATTAGATAACAGATTATCGAGATTTTTTAGCTCTAAAAAGTTCGGCAATCACAGTTTAAAACTAATCTGAATCTGGATGAAACAGTTTATCCGTTAATTTTTACGTTTGCCATCAACAAATTCTAACCAATAATTACCTAATGAAAACCTCATTCAAATTTCTCTCGACAATTTCTCTGTTTTTCATTCTTGCGCTCACTGGATGTAAAGACGAATGCAAGGATGTAGACTGCCTGAATGGCGCGACTTGCGATGAAGGCGACTGCATCTGAGCGGCTGGCTTTGAAGGCGATTAATGCCAAGCTGAGTCTAGGGCTAAGTTTTTTGGCTCTTACAATGTTTCTGAAAGTTGCAATATCACCGGTAATTTTAACTATCAGATTATTATTGTTACTTCTGCGGCCAGTGCGCAAAGTATTATTATCAATAATTTTTACGGTATAGGTGTTGCCGTTAGCGCCACTACTTCAGGTAGTTCACTTACAATTCCTAATCAAACCTGAAATGCAACGGGTATGGCCTATACTTTATAGTAGCTCAGGCCAAATTACTGGTAATATTCTTACGCTGAGCTACACGGCAGCGGAAGGTAGTGCCAGCGAAACATGCACCGCAACCTGCACCAAGCAGTAATTGGATATTTCATACAAACTAAAAAAGCCACTTCACAGGTGGCTTTTTTAGTTTATTGCTTCTTTCAAATTCAATTTATCACCACCTTACGCACCCCGAGTGAATTTCCGTCGCTGATAAGTTCTATCAAATAAAACCCACTATTGACTGAATTAAATTGAATCACGCCTGATGTGCTGATGCCTGAAGTTGCTATTCGCCCAGAAGCATCCATCAACTTCCATGCAACTGATGCGCCCTGCAGAGCATCACCGTCAATAAATATCAGGTCGCGCGCGGGATTCGGGTAGAAATTCCACCGGCTTTCAGTATTTCGTCTTTCAACCACGCTGCTCGTAAAGTCTGAGCGTACAATCCTGCCACCATTTCCTGCCACAACAATATTTCCATCAGGCAGTGTATAACCGGCATTTAGTGGGGCCGGATAATTTTCCACCATCCACTCAGTGTCTCCTGAGTTTCGGTAGGCGAGTATACCAAGTCCGCTTTCTGAATTTTGCCCGAAGGCTACTTCCACATTTCCCGAAAGGAAACCGTTTAAGTCAAGCACGCTATTTCCCGGAAGGGTGGGCTCCGCAGTCCAGCTAGTGCCGCCATTATTGCTCACATAAAGCCCTGCTGCTGCTCCGGAGGCCGCGATATAGATCGAATTTTCATTTGCAAAAGTCACCGAAGTAAGCTGCCCGGTGGTTATCAGGGTTGTGCCATTCCAGGTTTCTCCGCCATTGGTTGTGGTATATACTTTTCCTGAATCAGAAACCACCGCGCCGATATTTTCATTGAAAAATGAAATGCCCACCAACTTCGATTGATCCCCCTCGAGCATCATCGCCGGCTCTTCCCATGTATCCACACGTCTGGCTAGGGTAGCTCCGCCAAAACAAGCTTTGCCCACAAGCACCTGCAAACTTTCACTTACATAGGCAAAGTCGTCCGGAGAGCATAAATTACCGGGCGTATCCGTAAGCCCAGTCCAGTTGGCTCCGCCGTCGGTGGTTTCAAACATGGCGGAGTAAAACTCTACGATGCAGTATCCGTGCTGAGCATCAAAAAAGTGCAGGTCTATTACTTTATCATCTTCAAAACCGGCTGCTTGAATACCATTCATGGGTATTTGATTCCAAGTGAATCCGCCGTCGGTGGTTTTGAGCAGGGTAAGAAAATCGCCCGCTGCATATCCGGTCTGGGCATTGGCAAAATTCACACTGCGCAGATGGGTACCACTACCTGATGTAATTTCTACGAAAACAGGCAGGGTGCTCTGTCCCACAACTGTAAGGCTCAATAGTATATTCGCGGCAATCAACAGTCGTTTCATACGGTATCATTTATATCCTTGGTGCCTTCATTACGTTGCCATTCTGGTTCAAGGTTACGGCTTCAGCCTTTCCGTCATCGCCAATTTCAAATTCGAGATCAATAGGTGCTACAGTTGCAAAAAAGCGGGTATCACTTTCACTATATAGTTCAAATGCCGGTTGGCCTGTGGCTTGTCCCATTAGTTTTCCGTCTTCGAGTTTTATTTCCAGGTTGAATCCAGGTTGCAGCTCATAAGTACCTACAAGTCGTTTGAGTTTCGCTTCAGGAATTTGTATCGAGAGGTCTTTAATTTCGAAACGTTTGGCATAGGTTTTTTGCCCGCCCTGGTCAAGGGTAAGCGCCTTAGCCATTCCATCATCACCGGCGATGAATGAAATTTCGAGTATAGCTACTATTGCGTAAAACTCGGTTTCGCTCTGTGCGTAGAGATCAAATGCCCTCTGCCCTGTGGTCTGGGCTCTGAGCCCTCCGTTCTCTATGGATATATCGATCAGAAAATTTGCCGCCAGCTCATATGAACCTACATATTTTTGCAAAGTAGCTTCAGGCAGCACAAGCAGTTTGCGCTCGGCGGGTATTTCTATTGGCTCACCGAGAAAGGTTTTTACCATTGCTTCGCCAACTGCCGCATGGTCGGCTGTCATATTATTGCTGATGGTGATAAGGGTAAGGTCCTTTTCAGGGAAATAAAACCACTGCGCTGCGTAGCCATCTATGCCTCCATTGTGCCCGATTCCTTTCAAACCGGCTATCGTATTTTGATATATTCCCAGGGCGTACATGTCATTTACAGCAGTGGTCATTTCCTGCAAGGTGGCCTTATCCACAAAAAAGCCGCCGCTGTGCAGCATGCGCGAAAATTTGAGCATATCATCAACCGTGCTGTATAGCGCGCCTGCCGCAAATGGCACACTTGTGTCAACAGGTTTTTCGGCTGTATTTCCCTCGCGCGTAGGGGTAAGGCCTTCTGAAAGTTTTAGGTTTCTGCGGCCCAGGTCGCTTCCTGTGTTGGTCATAGCAGCCGGTTTGCATATCTGCTGCATCACAATCATTTCAAAGGGTTTCTGGTAGATTTCTTCGAGAATCATTCCAAGAAATATATAGTTGGTATTGCTGTAGCCAAAGCGCTCGCCAGGCTCAAAAGTAAAAGGCACTTTTTGCAATTTAGTTACCAGATTCAGCGGCGTAATTTCATCGTACTTCCAGGAGTCAAAATCGGGTAGCGAAGTATATTCAGGAATTCCTGATGTATGCGAAAGCATGTGTCGGATGGTAACTTCTTCGCTACGTGGAAAATTTTTGTAGTATTTTGCCAATGGCTCTTCGAGTGTAAGCTTCCCTTGCTCCGCAAGCTGCATGATGAGCACTGAGGTAAAAGTTTTGGTAACACTGCCAATGCGGTATGCAGATTCTACATCATTCATCTTGTCGCCTTTCTCATTGGCGGGGCCGTATGCCTTTCGGAAAATTACTTTATCACCTTCGGCCATAAGCACTGTGCCGGTAAATTTCTTCAGTTGCACCGTGCGCGACATATATAGGTCGAGCAGTTCAGATTGGGCAGCTACAGGATGGTTGCAATAGGTGGCAAGTGCAAGAGAAAGTACCGCAAGTCTCAATAGTGTTTTCATTCGGATGGTATTTTGGTTGCTTCGGCAAAGATGCATATATGTACGCTGCATTACAAGAAAGATTGTACTGACGGTTGATGATCCGGAAATTACTTTTTTCATTTCTATTGGGTTGGTTATTTGGCAGTTTTTGCCGCGTTGAAGTGCTTTCAGTTGATCAGCATGCCCTCAAATTGAATCAGCTTGTTGAATATTCACATTCTTTCAAAGTACCAATACTATGCCAAGGCTGTGCATTCGCTCCACAATCAGAATTATACAAATTCTCTGGCACCTGTTCATATCAGTGTTGAGGTATTCACTGCTAGCAGTAGTTCTTATGGCGGTGTTGAATCAAATAGCCTCCTTCGCATTGCCGCTTTATATCAATCTCATTTTCGCTGCCATTGGGCGGTTTTTATTTGGTATTTATAATGTAGTGCTAGGTTTTGAGGCCATAAAACGGCTGCCATTTCTGTTGCGCATTTTCATTCAGCTTTTCATTGTTCAACTGATCATTATGCTTGCTGCCATCGCGCCCCACGCGGTGACCACACCCTTAGGATATGATTTGTGGGGAGGGGCATTAGGCAGTGATTTGCTTTCTGCTGTTTTTTTGCCTGTTTATTTCAGAACACAGATTTTCATGTTCTTTCTCATTCTTGTAGTCGGGATTGAAATTATTCTTGGACGCAGTTTTTTTCTGAATTACCTGCTGGGCGCCTATAATAGCCCCAAAAAGGAGCACAGTATATTTATGTTTCTTGACCTTACCTGATCTACCGGTCTTGCCGAAAAGATTGTTGACGCCAAGTACTGCTAATTGCTCATTGACTGCTATGGGCTGCTTAGCAACCCTATTATAAAAACTTGAAGCGAGGTACTGAAATATGTGGGTGATGAAGTAATACCAAGCTGGCAATATAAGCGAGGATTGGCTAACAATAATTGTATCAATCTTTTTTATTCCTTTCAGAATTTGCTCAATGCCAATGCTGATGAATTTATAAAAAATTATGGCGAGCTGCCTTGGTTTAAATCTGGCCTGCACGATGGTGTAGTAGTAGCGGCTTAATTGGGAGAGATCAGAAAACAACTCGATTTTAGCGGCGATGTGATGAATTCCACCGCGCGTTTAGCAGGTTCATGCGGATTGTACGGAACTGAAATTCTTATTTCGGATCAATTCTACGAAACCCTTCCGGGCAAGACTTATGTAGTGGAGCGGATTGCTGATGCAGAGCTGAAGGGTAAAACAATACGAATGAACCTTATCAAGATCAATGGCAGGCAATAATTTAATTGGCATCATGATCTAATTTTTGTGAGAGCCACCCGAAACACCTAAGTTTGTGCCTTCAAAAAAACTGAATTTAATAAGCCACAATGAGCGTTTTAGTAAATAGCAAATCGAAGGTTATCGTACAGGGTTACACAGGTACCGAAGGCACCTTCCACGCATCGCAGATGATAGAGTATGGTACCAATGTAGTAGGAGGGGTCACACCCGGCAAAGGCGGGCAAACCCACCTTGACCGTCCGGTATTCAATACTGTAGTTGATGCAGTGAAAGCCACCGGAGCCGACGTAAGTATCATATTTGTACCACCGGCTTTTGCAGCCGATGCAATTATGGAAGCCGCCGAAGCAGGCATCAAGGTGATAGTTACTATAACTGAAGGTATACCTGTAAGTGATATGGTGAAAGTAAAGCGCTATATAGACCAGCGCGATTGCCGCCTTATAGGTCCTAACTGCCCCGGTGTGATGACCGCCGGCGAAGCCAAAGTGGGTATTATGCCCGGATTTATTTTTACAAAAGGTACCATAGGCATCGTATCCAAATCAGGAACCCTCACCTATGAAGCTGTTGACCAGATTACCAAAGCAGGCCTTGGCCAAACCACCGCAATAGGTATTGGCGGCGACCCCATCATTGGTACCACCACCAAGGAAGCTGTACAACTACTCATGGCCGACCCTGAAACCGAAGGCATTATTATGATTGGCGAGATAGGTGGAAACCTCGAAGCCGATGCTGCACGCTGGATTAAAGAATTTGGTACCAAGCCTGTAGTAGGCTTTATTGCCGGAGTTACTGCACCCAAGGGTCGCACCATGGGTCATGCAGGTGCTATAGTAGGTGGCCATGACGATACAGCAGAAGCCAAGAAGAAAATTCTTCGCGAATGCGGTATTCACGTGGTAGATTCACCCGCCGAAATAGGTAAGAAAATGGCTGAGGTGCTCAAGAAGGTCACCGCCTGATAAGGAGCTTTTCTAATCTACAAGTACCACCTTGCCTGAGTGCAGATATTTGCCTTCAGCTCCTTCAAAACGCACTATATACTCGCCTTTGGGCAGTCCGCTTAGCGAAAATGATGATGCGTTTGCTTTTAATTGTACGGTCTTTATCAACTTGCCGCTTGAATTGTACACTTTCGCCGACACTGCCTTTAGCTTGGCGCTGAAGTTCACTTCACCCGCAGTTGGGTTAGGGAACATGGCTCCTGCTTCGGTTCTAGTATTGGCTGTTCCCAGCGTATGTATTAACGCCATCGCATCAACAGAAATTTGGGCTGAACCTACTGCAAAATCACCCACTTGAGCGATAACTTGTATAGTGGCATGGGTGAGTACCGGCTCGTTTTGTATTAGAGGAATACTGATTTGTGTCCACTCTGAATTTGATTCTGTGCCGAACCAGTAGAACGTCTCAAAAAGAGTATTTTCGTTGTAAAAGCTTATATCTACCTGAACACTAGCATTTACCACTGCTGTTTTCGCGTAGAAGGTAAGTACAGCGGGTATGTAGTCAATCGGAAAAGTAGTTGCCGCATAGCCGTACTCACCAATTCCGGTTGGCAAGGCCAATACCATCATAGAATAGTTTCCTTCGTACGCATCGAGGTCTTGTATTACGGTCTGAACTTCTGCCGTGTTGTCAGAAACCCAGCCTTGGGGTAGTAGTCCACTTTGCGGAGAACTAACCCAAACTTCAAAATTTGAAGAGGGTATTTGAGCTGCGCCATGCAGTGCCAGGCATGCGAGTAGAAGAGATAGCAAAGATTTCATTTTGGTTAGATTTCCGGTCGGTATCATACAGACGCCAAATTTCGCAGTTCGTTGTAGTGTCAGTATCATTGTGGCGAATTTTAACATTTTACCCTTATTCGGGCTTCTTTGCAAATTAATAAGGTGTACAATGCAGGAGTTGCTAAATTTGCGGCAGAAAGAAATCTCTATGAAATTACTTCAAAACAAGGTCGCCGTCATTACCGGTGCATCGCGTGGCATAGGTAAGGCTATTGCACAAACATTTGCCGATCACGGCGCCATAGTATGTTTTACCTATGTGAGCTCCGATGAAAAAGCCCGCGCGCTTGAAGCTGAGCTCTCGGCAAATGATGGCAAGGCTAAGGGCTTTAAGTCTAATGCAGGCGACTTCAATGCCGCCCAGCATCTTGCTGATGATGTGGTAAAGGAATACGGCACCATTGATATACTGGTAAACAATGCCGGCATTACCCGCGATACCCTGCTTATGCGGATGACTGAAGAACAGTGGGATGAAGTGATGGATGTAAACCTGAAATCTGTTTTTAACCTTACCAAAGCAGTACTCCGCACAATGCTGAAAGCACGCAGTGGTTCTATTATTAATATGAGCTCGGTGGTAGGTGTAAAGGGCAACCCAGGCCAGGCCAACTACGCAGCGTCTAAAGCAGGTATACTTGGATTTACCAAATCAGTAGCCTTGGAGCTCGGTTCGCGAAATATACGCTGTAATGCAGTAGCACCAGGATTTATTGAAACCGAAATGACCGCTGCCCTCGATGCGGGAACCGTGCAGGGATGGCGCGATGCAATACCATTGAAGCGGGGTGGTACTCCTGAAGATGTGGCAAACCTTTGCCTCTTCCTAGCAAGTGATATGAGCGCGTACATAACCGGACAAACCATAAATGTAGACGGGGGGATGCTCACCTGATTGTGAACAATATCATTTCATCATATTCTTCCTGGGCTTACTTGCTATGCTTTGTCGCCGGAGCAGTATATGCAGCAGTGCTGTACTTCCGCGACAGGCAAACGGCAGGGCTTAGTCCTACGCTTCGCACTGCCCTTGCTACGCTTCGCTTTGCTGGTGTTGCCATCATCGTTTTTTTATTGCTTGGCCCGCTTATCCGCAACATCGATGTGCGCATTGAACAACCCATTGTGGTAATTGCTGCCGATAATTCATCATCACTTGTGCTGGGTCCTGATTCTGCATCCGTTAAGGAATCGTATCCTGCCATGCTTCGCGAGCTTTCTGCTGCGTTGGGTGATCAGTATCAGGTGGTGCAATACACTTTTGGCGAAGACACAAAAGAAGGCGATAACCTGGACTTTAAAGATCCGATTACAGATATGTCGAACCTGCTGCAATCTGTTAAAAACCGGTATGCCAACCGCAATATTGGAGCGCTGGTTTTGGCAACCGACGGGCTGTACAACCGTGGCTCAAATCCGCGCTACAGCACAGGTGGGTTGAGCATACCTATTTATTCAATAGCCCTTGGCGATACTTCCGTGAAAAGAGATGCCCGTATAAGTGAAGTGGCTATAAACCGAATCGCATTTCTGGGGAATAAATTTCCAATAGAAGCAGTGATCAATGCCGATAAACTCAATGGCCGCGATTTGAAGTTCACCATTTCCCGACAGGGTAAAGAACTTTACAACGAAACCTTGAAGGTGGGCTCTGAGAATTTTACCAAAACCATAAGGGCCGTACTCGATGCTGATAAGCCCGGCACTCACCAATATATACTCCGCATAGCACCTATAGATGGCGAGGTAACTTTTGCAAATAATACGAGATCGGTTTTTATAGAAGTGATAGACAGCAGGCAAAAGGTATTGTTGCTGGCAAACTCCCCGCATCCTGATTTATTCGCATTAAGACAGGCCATTTCAGGAAACGAAAACTATAAAGTCGAAACAAAATTGCTCGATGATTTTGACGGCGATTTTGAACCCTATAATCTGGTAGTACTTCACCAAATACCTGATCTGAACGGGCGCAGTGAGAGTATAAGAACCAAGCTGCTGCAAAGCGATATACCTATACTTGCCATCATAGGCAGTCAAACTGACCTGCCAATGCTACCCCGCACCGGGCTGGGCATAGACCTCTCAGGTTTTAGAAATTCATATAACGATGTAGGCGCCAGCATTAACCAGTCATTCTCATCATTCAAGATTGATGATGAACTCAGCAATTTACTTAAGGATGCACCACCCATTCGCATACCATTTGGCTCCTGGCGCATTGCAAATTCGTCTGAAGTGGTGTTGAATCAAAAAATAGGTAACATTTCAACAAGCGATCCTTTGCTTGTAATAAACCAGGTGGGCGATCGAAAAACTGCAGCTTTTATCGGCGAAGGAATATGGCGTTGGCGAATCTATGATTTTGCCACAGCCAAGAGCCACGAACGATTTGATAAGTTTATAGGCAACCTGGTGCAGTTTCTTGCGCTGAAAGCCGATAAGCGAAAGTTCAGACTTCAATACGACAATAGTTTTATGGAAAATGACCGTATTGTAATATCGGCCGAATTGTATAATGATGCCTATGAACCGATAAACGATCCAGAAGTGCAAATTGACGTTACAGATGACGAAGGAAATAACTATCCTTTCACCTTTTCGCGCACAGCACAGGCGTACCGACTGGATGCCGGATATTTCCCCGTTGGCAACTATACCTTCGTGGCTTCGGCTAAGCGTGGAAGCGAAATACTCGAAGAGCGCGGCAACTTTATTGTAAAGCCATTTGCGCTCGAAGCTGCCTCGCTCACTGCCGACCATCGCCTGCTGTATAACCTTGCCAACTCAAGCGGTGGTATTATGACGTATCCCAATGATGCCGTTGCTGATCTGAGCAATGCGCTCCTTACCGACAAACCACTGAAGCCAACAAGCTATACCACTGAAATACTCAGTCCGGTGCTCAATTTCAAGTGGATTTTTGCTCTTCTTCTCGCTCTTGTGAGCATAGAGTGGTTTGCCCGAAAACGGTCGGGGATTTACTAATAAAAAAACCCACGTTGTGTGCGTGGGTTTTGATATTTCAAAGGAATGGGCTGAGTTTACCGTTGTACCACAAGTTTCTGTACCACTTTCAAATCGGCGGTGGTTATTTGCACCAAATACACACCGGCTGTAAGGCTTGATATTGGAAGCGCTACCAATCCTGCGGTGTTTTTATTCGCGTTACCTGCCCAGATTGCGCGGCCGGTAGTGTCAATAATTCTAATTTCAATATTGTCTGTTGCAATGGTACCGAAATCGATAAATGCTTCACTACCTGCGGGATTAGGGTAGAGTTTTACTGCGTTTTTAAATCGGTCGGTTACGCTTAGTGGAGTCGTACATATTTGTGTTGTTTCAATAAAATTGAATTCTCCACCTGATGCAAGTACAGCACCATTGGCATCTGTAACGCTGTATGAACCTGGTCCAAACACACAACACATTCCATCGCCCCATGAATCGAGCATATTGAAATTGTAGCAGGTGCCGGCTGCGAGGCAAAACGTCTCGCTGAAGGTTTGCGTTCCACTTGTATAAGGGCCACCGCTGTATAATACGGTTTCGTTTAGACTGCTTATGTTCCAACCAGACTCAGCCGGGTAATTGTCAAAATTGAGCGTTACTGTAACGTAAGCTGGATTTGCAAAAGCTTGAAAAGTCTTCGTCGTGGTATTTCCAATTGTGTTCTGATCGGTACCGCCGTTAACGCTTACTATATTTACTGTCAAATTATTGCTACCGTCGGTGGGTGCGATCTGACCTAAGCTTACCGTTACCGTGCTTGACGGAGCAAGATTTCCATTCCAGTTTATCTGTGTGGCAGGCGATCCATTGAGTGAGTGGTTTATAGAAAATGAAGTTACAGCCGCAGTGCCGCTATTAAGTACGGTAACTTCAGAATTTACGGGGTTTGTATTGCACAATATATTTGGCAAGTTGCCTATAGCTCCTAAGCTTATATCGTTCGGCACATTATTGACGCTGCAAGAATTGTTCATGATCAGGATTCCGCTATTGATTGGGTCGAGCCAGTCGCGCAGCCTTGTTGCCTGGCTATTGCCCCAGTTCCAGGCTACTCCAAACCGTCCGTAAAAATCGAATTGACCGTTGTTCACTGTTCCGTTACAAGCAGCCTGCCCTCCTGAAAGCATACCTATTACCCTTCCGCTTTGATTGAATAGCGGTGAGCCGCTTGAGCCTCCTTCAGTTACACCAAGTTCCCATTGATTAATGTACCATGTTTGATTTACAAAAGTGCCCAATACTTCGTGAAAGGGCGCATTGTTCTCGAAGCAAATTTTCTTCACATCACCGCTGGGGTGGTGTATTCCATAAGCTGAAAGTACTGTGGAAGTAAGGTCGGTGGCATCCCACCCGTTATAGCATACATTGAAGTTTGCAGGTGGCGGGGTGGTGAGTTGTAGAAGTGCAAAGTCGCTTTCTGCACTGCTTGCCAAAAGGGTGGAACCGGATAGACTTTGATTGGTAGGTCCGGTAATGCCAGCGCAGCCGGGCGACTCATGATTGAAATAAAATATCCAGTTGTTCACATTTCCGCCTATGCAATGATTTGCCGTAAGGAAGTAAGGAATTCCGTTCTGGGCAGTGTTGTTCACCATAGAACCTGTGCAAACCGCGTTGCTACCTACCACAATAAGCGCCACAGAGCGAATTTGTAGATCGTAGGGTTGCCCTACAGGGCAGCGAACGTTGATATTACATGCTCCTGAATTTCCAAATGGGCCTGCCTTTGCTTCATTTACGATATGCGTTATTTCGCGGTAACCGTGGGTAATGTTGTTGATTTTTAAATAACCCTGACCTGCCACATCCGAAGGCTCCTGGTATTCAATTACCATTTTATCACCGGCAATTAAGCCCACACCGAGTGTGCCTTCAGGACTCATATTGTCGCTGGTATAGCTTCCGTTTACCTGCTTCATGTCAGGGGTGTATACAAATACTTTTCCGCCTTCCGGCAAATTGTACTCTCCAAACTCGAAGTTAAGGCTTACGGCTCCTGCTGATTCTATTCCAAGTCTCCATACCCTATCGCCATTCGTTTGGGTAATCCACTCACCGCTACTGAATATATCCAATTCTACTGGAATATTGGCTCCGAAGCGGTAGGGGATGTCCTTGTACTGATCGTTGATGGCATCTTCGCGCTGATAAACGGATATGTCCTGAACGGGCATCTGCGAATATTCCGGTTCGCTGTTCGTTTTGGTCTTCCACTCAAATGGTTCGCCACCGTGGTTTATCTGCGCTGTCAGTGATGTGGCAATGATGAATGCTGCAAGTACAAAAATGTGTTTCATGCTTTTAATAACTGTATTCGACTATTTTGTTCGAATTGGTTAGTACGAGGTTTATTCTATTGGTGCCATTGTATCTAAGTGGCCTTAGGCTAAAGTAGCGTTTTTCATCGATCATGGCGCGGCATCCGTCGCCTTTGTCATTGTGCTTCAGGGTTATTTCTACTTCTGGCGGGTAGGTGGCCGTGTATTTACCCCGCGATACAAGTGTAAATTCATGCTCTTCGCACCCGCCGGAGTATGATACACTTATCACAAGATAATCCCCCAATTGCTCAGCGTTTGAAATTCGCATTGAAGTAGGTTTAGCTTTCATTTCTGCTTTGGCATCTACCACTACTTCAGGTGCATCAGGTGGAATGGAGAGCATGGCTTTATGTTGCGGATTGCCGCAGGAAGCAAGCATCAAAATGATCATAGTATACAAGGTGAATCCTTGCGTTTTCATGAGCCAAAAGTATGAACTTAACCCGCAACCAATGTAGAAACTTCATTGGTTAGGTTGGATTCTTATTGTAGGGCGAAAAAAAAGCCCCGGTTGGGGCTTTAATAATCAATTATTGAATACTCAGCTTTTTATCGAGGTCGTCGAGGTATTTTCTGAATTGTTTATCGGTTTCCTGCAGGTTGTTTACCGTGCGGCATGCATGCAACACAGTGGCGTGGTCTTTACCGCCGCAATGCATACCAATATTGGCAAGGCTGCTTTTTGTCATTTTCTTGGCAAAGTACATGGCAATCTGCCTGGCTTGCACCACTTCGCGCTTGCGGGTTTTTGACTTTAGCAACTCAATGGGCAGGTCAAAGTAATCGCATACTACCTTTTGGATGTAATCAATAGATACTTCGCGCGCTGTATTTTTCACGAATTTGTCGATCATCTGCTTTGCAAGATCAAGCGTAACCGCCTTTTTGTTGAGCGATGAGTGAGCGATGAGCGATATAAGAGCACCCTCGAGCTCGCGAATATTACTGGTTACGCTGTAAGCCAGGTATTCCACTACTTCTTTGGGTAGTTCGATGCCATCGGCATACATTTTCTTTTCGAGTATGGCTATCCTGGTTTCGAGATTTGGCGTTTGCAAATCGGCCGAAAGACCCCATTTGAATCTGGAGAGCAGTCGTTGCTCCACGCCTTGCATTTCTACGGGTGCTTTGTCGCTTGTGAGTACGATCTGTTTACCTGTTTGGTGCAGATGATTGAAGATGTGGAAGAACATGTCCTGAGTCTTTTCCTTCCCGGCTAAAAATTGCACATCATCAATGATCAGCACGTCGATCATTTGGTAAAAATGGCTGAAATCGTTTACGTTGTTATTCTTAACGGCATCTATAAACTGATGTATGAACTTCTCAGATTCTACATACAGCACCGTTTTGTTGGGGAATCTGTTTTTAATTTCTATACCGATTGCCTGCGCGAGGTGTGTTTTACCTAAACCTACTCCACCATATATGAGAAGTGGGTTAAAGGCCGTGCCGCCCGGATTTTTGGCTACTGCAAATCCAGCAGATCTTGCAAGCCTGTTGCAATCGCCCTCTACGAGATTGTCAAAAGAGTAATTGGGCTTAAGGTTTGAATTCACATTGATCTTTTGCAGACCGGGAATAATGAATGGATTTTTGATTTGCTTCATGCCCAGGTCTATCGGTGCTAAAACTGGTGGGTTCTTCACAGCGCGCTTGTCTGAGGTAGGTATCTTTACAGTGTATGGTGTAGAGCCGTTAAAGCTGTTTTCCATAATAATACTGTATTCCAACCTACCTTCTTCGCCAAGTTCTTTTCGTATTACTTTTCGAAGTAAGGTGATGTAGTGCTCTTCTAGCCACTCGTAAAAAAATTGTGATGGTACTTGAATTGTAAGCACTTCATTGTCAAACTTTACCGGCTTTATGGGCTCAAACCAGGTTTTGAATCCTTGAAGGCTTACATTGTCTTTTATTAGGGAAAGACAGTTATCCCACACTTCTTCATGCTTGGTCATAGGTTAATAATAATTTACTTGTTTATAACTTGATGTTGAGAGTGGCAAGTTACCCATGTATCACTGCCGTGACGGTCCGACAAATATTAGAACTAAAAAGAGAAAAAAAAAACCGAAACCCCATTGCCAGATAAGAAAGTTTTACAGGGTTAAAATATTTTTGAAACCGTTGTTATTGCTGCATTCTGGCACAGTTTTGGTCATCCTGACACTTTCCGAAACAGGTACTTGCTCAATGCTTTTTTTTTAACTCGCTATTCTCCAAAACTATCCCTTCGTACATCTCTACCTTTGCTTTTCAATCCTTGTTTCAATAGGCCTAATTTTGCGCCAGTTAAGATTGGGTTCATTCCGGCTTAATTTCCACTTAACATACCTACGGATATCACAACGCAAGTATAAAGACATTTCGAGGTTATAAAAGGCTTGTTCTTTTATTATGCAAAATGAGTTGGAGCATCAACTTATATTTGGGCTATGATAGATCATGAAACGAAATTTCGGGTGCGGTATGCTGAAACCGATCAGATGGGCTATGTGTATTACGGCAACTATGCCACGTACTTTGAAGTGGGGCGGGTTGAAATGCTCAGGAGTATGGGTATTACTTACCGAAAGCTTGAAGAAGATGGCGTAATGCTTCCTGTACTCGATCTTTCTATTCGCTATCTGAAGCCCGCGCTTTATGATGATGAACTTAAACTTATTACCCGGCTTAATGAAATGCCGGGGGTGAGAATTCATTTTACCTATACATTATATAATGGTGCTGGAGTGCAGCTTTGCGAGGCAGCCACTACGCTGGTTTTTATCAATAAGGCAAATGGGCGGCCATGTGCATGCCCTGAAGAACTTACTGATGCAATAAAGATGCGCACCAGCGGTGGGCGCTAAGTTGAATCAAAGGGTATGGAGCAATTCAAGGGTTTGCTGTAATGCCACTTCTGGCCTTATTGATGCCGCTTTTTTGTCAAATTCAAGCCCGGTGATCACTTCGTAGAGTTCTATATACCGCTCGCTGATGGTTTGCACCCATCCACCGCTCATATGCGGCACTTGTTGCCCGGCCTTTCCCTGAAAACCATTGGCTATAAGCCACTCACGCACAAATTCCTTGCTGAGCTGTTTTTGGGCTTCGCCTTTGCGTTGACGCTCTGCATAACCATCGGCATAGAAATATCGGGACGAATCGGGTGTATGAATTTCATCCATCAGCATCACTTCGCCATCTTTCATTCCAAATTCGTACTTCGTATCAACCAGAATAAGCCCTTTAGCCGCAGCCATTTCGGTGCCCCGCTTAAACAGTGCTTTTGTGTAGGCTTCCATTTTCGCGTAAGCAACAGCGGGTACTATGCCCTGAGCTAAAATATCTTCACGCGATATATCTTCATCATGTCCGGTTTCGGCTTTGGTAGCAGGCGTAATGATAGGTTCGCGAAATGCGTCGTGTTCTTTGAGCCCTTCGGGAAGTAACACTCCGCAAAGATTGCGTTTACCGCTACGATACTCGCGCCAGGCGTGGCCGGTGAGGTATCCGCGTATTACCATCTCCACCCTGAAAGGTTCGCAGCGGTGGCCTACCGCTATGTGGGGTGCCGGCGTTGCTATGAGCCAGTTGGGGCATATATCTCCGCTGGCATTCAGGAAGTGGGACGCAATTTGATTCAGAATGGCTCCTTTGTAGGGTATGCCTTTTGGCAAAATAACGTCGAATGCGGAGATTCGGTCACTGGCAACCATCACGAGCAAATCTTTGCCTATGGTATACACATCGCGCACTTTGCCGTGGTACTCGGCCGTTTGCCCGGGAAAACTATAGGTGGTTTCTATAGGTAAGTTCATGCTCAGTTGTTTACCTGATTGTCTTCGTAAGCTCTTATAATGGCTTTCACAAGCGGATGACGGATTACGTCCTTCTCATTCAGGAAAATAAAACCTATGCCTTGTACATCTTTCAGGTAGGCAAGGGAGCGCTCTAGGCCACTCTCGCTGCGCCTTGGCAGGTCAATCTGAGTCAAATCGCCGGTTATGATAAACTTGGCTGTTTGGCCCATACGTGTTAAGAACATTTTGAGCTGCGATGTAGTGGCATTCTGCGCTTCGTCAAGAATTACAAAAGCTTTATCGAGCGTGCGGCCCCGCATATAGGCAAGCGGAGCAATCTGTATGGTACCACTTTCCATAAACTCTTTCAGCCGCTCCGGCGGTATCATATCTCTCAGGGCATCGTACAGCGGCTGTAAGTATGGGTCTAGTTTATCCTTCAGGTCGCCGGGTAAAAAGCCGAGGTTTTCACCTGCCTCAACTGCAGGCCGCGTAAGTATTATTTTTCTGACTTCTTTGTTTTTAAGGGCTCTCACGGCCAATGCCACAGCGGTATATGTTTTGCCGGTACCTGCAGGCCCTATGGCAAAAACCATATCGTTGGTATCAGATGCTTCCACCATCCTGCGCTGGTTTACTGTGCGTGCCTTTACCTGGAGCCCGCTATTACCATGTACCAATACGTCGCCCCCGCCATTGTCCTTCATTACATCGCCCCCGTTTTCAGCAAGCAGGCGCTCTATATTGTTTTCGTTTAGGCTGTTGTACTTTATGAGGTGCTCCATGAGCAGGGCTACTTTTTGTTCAAATACATCGAGCACTTCCTCATCGCCGATGGCTTTGATCATATTGCCTCGTGCTATGAGCTTCAGCTTTGGAAAATGCTTTGCTACGAATTGAAATTTTTGGTTGTTGATACCCAGAAGTTCTCTCGGGTCTACAGATTCTATGTGGATAGTGCGCTCGCTCAATCGTTTGTGTTTCGCTGGTTTGGTTGCTTGTAATGCAGGAGTTAAAATCCTTACTTTTGACCACCAAAATAACGCAAATATTCCCAACACACCCCACAAACCGGGTGATATTATTTCAAATGCACATTCTGAGTTTTACAACTGATCTGGGCAGCAAAGACCACTATTTGGCTTCGCTCAAAGCTACAGCGCTTAAACTCATTCCCCATGTGCAGATAGTGGATGTGTCAAATCATATATCGGCATTCGACATTGCCAAAGCCGCATTTGTGTTGCGCAATGTATGGCGCGATTTTCCGGAAGGCACTGTTCATATACTTGGAGTAGACTCTCAGTGGAGTAAGTTGTCACCTTATATAGTCGGCTACTTTCAAGGGCATTATTTTATTGGCACTGACAATGGTGCGTTTTCTTTGGTATTCGATGGGTCTGAATTGGATGAATTGGTTGTGGTAAGTCTCACCGGCGATGAAGACCTGAGCTTTCCGGCGAAGAGCATTTTTGTACCAGTCGCTGCCAAAATTTTTTCGGGAACCCCTCTTCATGAAATAGGCGAGCGAAAAGATTCGTATCGGAAGCGGCAAGCCTTGGCACCTGTGGTGGACAAAGATAATATTAGGGGTATGGTAATCTATATTGATACATATGGCAATGTGATTACCAATATCACCAAAAATATCTTCGATGAAGTGGTGGGCAAAAAGCCTTTTAATATTGTGGCCCGTAGAGGCGATTCAGATTTGAGCCGCATCTCGCGCACGTACAGTGAAGTACCTGAAGGCGAAAAGGTTGCTCTCTTCACAAGTGCAGGCTATCTAGAACTTGCTATAAACCGTGGTGTTGAAGGTTCGGGCGGCGGAGCGAGCGACTTGCTCGGCTTACGCGAAAATGACGTGGTGCGCATTGAAATTGACAGTTAAACTATTTCCCGGCATCCGGCTTTTTCCAGATTTCCCAACTCTTTTCGGCTTGTAGCTTGAGCATCGTTAATCCACTGGTGGTGCCTGCGCCTCGCTGAATGGCTTCTTGCATGAACGCAGTTACTCCAGGATTATACACCAAATCGTACAAAAAGTGCTCTGGAGTGATCAAATCGTATGGGAGGGGTGGCTTTTCATTGATATCGGGCCAGGTGCCTAGCGGTGTAGCGTTTATAATGAGTTTGAAGGTACGCATGGCGTATGCGTTCAAATCACTGTAAGCCAAATGATTTTCGAATTTGGGATTGCGCGTGGCAAAAGTAACCCTGATGCCCAGGTTGCGCAGCACAGCAGCCACAGCTTTGGCTGCACCGCCGGTGCCTATTACCAGAGCGTATTCCATGCCGTGGGCAAGAAATGGTTTCAGGCTTTCGCGAAATCCATGCGCGTCGGTATTGTATCCGGTAAGTTTACCATTTGAAATTTTTACGGTGTTTACAGCACCGATTAATGCTGCATCCTGTTCCAAATGGTCGAGCAGAGGGATGATAAGCTCCTTATATGGTATGGTTACATTAAACCCGACCAAGTCGGTGTACTTTGCTAAAAGTGAACGCAGCTCACTTATATTCTCAAGCTCAAAATTCTGGTATACTGCGTCGATGGCTTCAGATTGAAACTTTTCGCTAAAATACTTTTGTGAAAATGAGTGGTCCAGCCGTTTGCCGATAAGGCCATAGGTGCGCATAGGTTAAGCCTTTTTTACCGCAACCCGCTCAAGTACGTATATGATGCCGATGCCGATTACTGCCAGAAGTGCTGCCATTCCTGCCTGCGAATCAGCACCGGTTATTTCCGCATAGTCCCAGGGCATCAGGTTTTCTTCTACCAGGGCTATGGTTTTTTCATTTGCTTCGCCGGCATGTTTGGTCATGGTCTGTAGAGCGTGCTTCCAAGGCCAGATTTTATTGAGCGAGCCGAGCAGAAACCCGCTCAAAACGGCAATGGTAATATCATGAAACCGTTCGAACATCCATTTTAACAGCCTGCTGAAAATCAGCAAACCTACTACTGCTCCGGCCATAAAAATGATTATTATCACAATGTCGCGGTTGTTCAATGCATCGAGTATGGTAAGATAAGCTCCCATAAGCACCAGGATGAAACTACCCGAAATGCCGGGCAAAATCATAGCACAAATAGCTACCCCACCGGCTATAAAAATATACCACTCATCATTCGAGTTTTCGATAGGGGGCAATTCTGTGATGAGAAATGCCATGATGGCACCTGCAGCAAATGCAAAGTACCGTGAGCTTGACCAGACTTTTACTTTTTTCGCGACAAGCGGTATGCTGGCAAGTACGAGCCCAAAGAAAAATGCCCAAACCAAAACAGGGTGGGTAACCAGCAACCACGAAATAAGCTGCGCCAGGCTTAAAATGCTGATGAAAATACCTGATAAAAGGGCCAGAAGAAAGTTTCCGTTTATATGTTTCCAGAAAGCAACTACTCCATGTTTCATTAAGGTGCGCAGGGCATCCAGATTTACTTTACCTATCGTACCAATGAGTTCTTCGTAAATACCCGAAATAAAGGCAATCGTACCGCCTGAAACTCCCGGCACCACGTCGGCAATCCCCATGGCCATACCTTTAAGCGTGATTATTGAATAATCCTTAAAAGTTCTCATCAGTATACGTTTGTTTTCGGATTTATTTCACTAGCCCAGGCTTGTATTCCGCCTTCCAGATGCAGCACATTGGTGAGGCCTTTTTCCTTGCGCAGTACGTGTACAATGGCGGCTGCCCTGCTCCCCGATTTGCAGTACACTACTACGGGGATACTACGGGGCAATTCGTTGAGATGGTCGAGCACTTCGGCCATGGGCAAGTGAATACCATTGGGAATCATACCGGAATCTACTTCGTGCATTTCGCGGATGTCAATGATCTGGCAAGGTGCCGCATCATCAATCATCTTCTTGAGCTGCCTTACAGAAATATGCTTCATGGTGGTGATTATGGGCGCATTGCCGCTGAGATTTCCTCAGGCAGGAACTGAAAGAAGGTATCGCCCCTCAGGCCAATTCTCAAAGTTTCGAGCGATATCACATCATAGGGAGCAATATTACCCAGGTTCACATTCGCTCCTATCAGCTTTATAAACCATACCTGTTGCGGCTTCTGCGGCGCTTCCCAAATGATATCCTCGCTCTTTACCTTGGCAAGAATTTTATTTACAAGCACTACGTGCGCGGTTCCATTTGGGCGGTATATGCCCACATTGCCGCTTTCGCGGGCTTCGGCAATCACTTTCCAAGATCCAGCTTTCAGCTCGGTGTCCATCATTTTCACCCATTTGGCAGGGGCTATGAGTATGCCTTCTTCTTTCGATCCGACTTCAGAGAGTACGGTGAAATCTTTAGCAAGGGTAGAGATATAACCCAGCTTTTCGTCGTGCACAAGGTGAATGGATCCATCAGAAACTTCGGCGGTATCTACACCGAGGCTAGAAATAAGTTTGCGGAAGTCGTCAAATTTATTTCTGGCCACGAAAGCTTCGAAGAGGGTACCTCCGAGATACACCTTCATTCCGTTGTCCTGGTATAGTTTTATCTTTTCTTTGAGCCTCGGGGTGATGTAAGAAGTGCCAAAACCGAGTTTTATAAGATCGGTGAGGTGGGAATTGCCATCAAGAAAGTTTTCAGCTTCCCTGAAGCTTAATCCTTTGTCCATCACCATTGTAATTCCCGAATTGCGCGGCCTTACGGGGCGTTCAGGGATAAAGGGGAGTTCATAATTCATTGTCGCTGGGCGATTGAAAGTAAATCTCAATCAGGGCTGCAATATTCGGAAATTGCATCGCTTGAGGGAAGATGTTTAAAAAATATTGTGAACCTTCAGGGTTTTCGCTGAGCGCTACACTCATCAATTCTTCGGCTTGTCGCAGCTTTCCTGCGCTTAGCAAGTGTTTGCAATGGTGCCATACCAGATCAGTTGACTGCGGAATACGACCCATAGCGCGCTGTATGGTTTCTATGGCGACCGAATGTCCCGATTTTAAAGCCTGAACGTCGGCAAGAGACATCCAGCTCTCTTCATCATCGCCAAAATTCTCGATCATTTCGTTATAGACTTTCTCAGCCTCGTCCGTTTTTCCTACTTCTGTTAGTGCTTCGGCGTAGATATGCCAGTTGTCGAGGTTCAGTTCATCAAGTGCTATGGCTTGCTTATACCATGCTATTGCTTCAGTGTAGTTCAATCCTGCTTCCTTTACTGCTCCCATGCCCATCAGGGCATCTGTGAAGTGGGCGTCAATGTCAAGGGCCGCTAGATAATTGGCTTCAGCCTGGCCCATATCATTCAAGCGCTCGAAACATTCGCCGATGGCAGTGTAAACCATCGGGTTTTTCTCGTCGTGGAGCAGCGATTCTGAATAGGAGTTTATGGCAAGGTCGTCCTGCTCAAGGTTGGTGTACAGATTCCCTCTCAGTATATAGGCATTGGTAAAATCGTCTTTGATGGCAATGCAATAATCTACTGATTGAATGGCCATTTCCCAGAGCCCAAGCTTTTCGTAGCAAAGTGATAGGTTGTACCAACCCACAAAATTGTAAGGATTTTCATCCAGAAACTTTGTAAAGTAATCAATGCCGTTTTCCAAGTTGTCGGCCATATCAAAGCAGTATCCCAATTCGAAAAGACTCGCTTCGTAGTCAGGGTTTATTTCCAGGCTTTGCTTAAGGCTTTGAATGGCTCCTTCAAAATCGTCGGCCATTTCCTGTTCAAATGCTAGGTCAAGAAAAATTTCTTCCTGGTTGTTGGGGGTGGCTTTAAGGGCCTTCATAAGGCAAGCCTTTGTGCCTTCGTGGTCGCTCAGATTGCGGTGCACTACTGCCTTGAAAAGCAGCATTTCTGTGTTTGTAGGCTCTGTAGCCTCTAAAAAGTCAAGAATCTTTAAAGCTTTTCGTGGTTGCTTAAGTACAAGCAGGGTATGCGCTTTCTTAAGCATAAGCGCTGAGGAATGCGGGTGTATGCCAAGCCCATGCTCAATAGCCTTTCCTGCCTTTCCGTGATTGCCACGTTCAAGATAGTGATCGGCAATGGATTCGATATCTTCTACATCAAAAAAATAGGAGTGGCCTTTACTCAACATCGATTCAAAACGCTCTATTAGCGTAGGGTCCGACTCGAAATAGTATTCACTTGAATATTCTGTCATAGTCAATGAACTGGTGCGGTCTTTGTCAAATTTACCTAATCGGCAACCGAATAGCCAGTGTTACATTATTTGTTTTTAACAATGCTATGCACATAACGGTACCGGAGCTCTAACGTAAGGCCCTGCCCGTTGCGTCTGCAAAGGTATGGTTTTATTAAAGGCGGGGCATTATTTTAAAGTGAATAACTTGATGCCTCAATATAGCTGCCTGAGCAACTGCAGTTTGGTACATTTGCAAAAAATGAATCTGTTTTGACACTTATAAAATCAATTTCCGGAATAAGAGGTACTATCGGCGGGCACGCCGGACATAATCTCACCCCAACCGATATTGTTAGGTTTTCATCAGCTTACGCGAAAATGGTAAGAAAGGCGCATCCTCTAGGCCAACTGAGAGTTGTGATAGGGCGCGACGCCCGCGAGAGTGGGGCAATGGTTTCTTCATTGGTAGCGGCTACGCTCAATGGTATGGGCACAGATGTGATAGACCTTGGCCTTAGCACTACACCAACCGTAGAACTTGCCGTGCCCGGCGAAGGTGCACATGGGGGCATCATCATTACCGCAAGCCACAATCCCGCTGAATGGAACGCCCTGAAGCTACTCAACCATAAAGGTGAGTTTATCTCAGCCGCTGAAGGTGCCGAACTGCTCGCCATCGCCGAAGGTGATGATGTACAATATGCACCGGTTCAGGAATTAGGTACTACTTCGCAAAACAATAAATGGCTCCAAAAGCATATTGATTTGGTTTGCAATTATCCATTGGTAGACCGCAAAGCTATTGAAGCTGCCAACCTCCACATAGCCGTTGATGCCGTAAACTCAACGGGTGGCATTTTTGTGCCGGCTCTTCTCGAAGCCCTGGGCGTAAAGCGTATTGAGCAGTTGTATTGCGAGCCTACCGGCAAATTTCCGCATAACCCCGAGCCACTCCCCGAGCACCTCGACGACCTTTCAAATCTTGTTCGCACAAAAGGTTGCCACCTCGGTATCACTGTTGATCCTGATGTGGACAGGCTCGCATTTGTATGCGAAGACGGTAGCATGTTTGGCGAAGAGTATACCCTCGTGGCCGTAGCCGACTACTACCTTTCGCGAAAGCCTGGCAATACAGTTTCAAACCTATCGAGCACACGCGCTCTTCGCGATGTAACACTTGCCCGTGGCGGGACATACAACGCTGCAGCCGTGGGTGAAGTGAATGTTGTGGACAAGATGAAGGCCACTCATGCTGTAATAGGCGGTGAAGGCAATGGTGGAGTAATTGTGCCTGACTTTCACTACGGCAGAGATGCGCTTATCGGTATAGGTCTTTTTATCTCGCATCTGGCTCGCACCGGTATGAGTATGACCGCCCTTCGCAACTCTTACCCCGCATATTTCATATCAAAGAATAAGATTACCCTAACACCTGATCTTGATGTCGATGCCCTGCTCGAAGCTGTTGCTCACAATCACCGCAATGATGAAGTAAACCTGATCGACGGCGTTAAGATTGACTTCCCGCAAGGATGGGTACACTTGCGCAAGAGCAATACAGAGCCAATCATCAGAATATACGCTGAAGGCAGCTCTCAGGAATTGGCCAATGACTTGGCTCAATCTATTATGGACGAAATAAAGATGGCGATTTCTTAACTTTGCCGCACCGACTCCATTGAAATGAAAGTTTATCTCGACAATGCTGCAACTACTCCGGTAGCACCCGAAGTGGTTGATGTGATGATTCCTTTTTTGCGCAATTCCTTTGGCAATCCATCAAGCACCCATCATTACGGCCGCACGGTAAAGTCGGCTGTAGAGATGGCCCGCAAATCTATAGCCCGCCTGCTCAATTGCTCTCCAATGGAGATTTGCTTCACGTCGGGCGGCACAGAAGCTGATAACACAGCAATACACGGTGCCATAAGCCAACTTGGTGTGCGACACGTGGTATCATCACCTATAGAACACCACGCAGTATTGCACACCTTGGAAAGGTACGCTGAGCAGGGTTTGATAAGACTTAGCTTTGCAAATCTTGATGCCAAAGGCCATGTGGATACCGCTCACCTGCGCACCCTCCTCGAAAATGCTGATGAGAAAACCCTCGTTTCGCTGATGCACGCCAACAATGAAGTGGGTACGATGATCGATATAGATGAAATTTCAAGTATTTGCCGTGAGTACAATGCACTATTCCTCTCCGATACCGTGCAGACCATGGGGCACTATTCACTTGACCTTGCCAAAACCAAGGTGCACTTTGTAGTAGGCGCAGCGCACAAATTTCATGGGCCTAAGGGCGTGGGTTTCCTCTATATAAACAAAGAAGTTCACATAGACGCACTGATCCATGGAGGAGCACAAGAGCGAAATTTGAGAGCAGGTACCGAAAATATTTATGGCATTATCGGCATGGCCAAAGCATTGGAGTTGGCTTATGAACACATTGATGAGCACAGAGTCTATGTACAAGGTCTCAAAGACTATATGAAGCAAGAGCTGATGAAGCATATAGATGGAGTGGAAGTAAATGGCTGTGAGCACCGAAGCCTGTATACCGTCCTTAATGTGAAGCTGCCTGAGACTGAAAAAGCTGCGATGCTCCTTTTTTTGTTGGATATTGATGGTATTGCTGCTTCTGGCGGCAGCGCATGTTCATCAGGCAGCAATCAAGGCAGCCACGTGCTCAGGGGTATCGGCGTGGACCAGTCGCGGCCGAGTATTCGTTTTTCATTCAGCAGGTACAGCACACGCGAAGAGATTGACTATGTGGTAAGCCGGCTTAAGCACCACCTGGAACCCGCTGCTGTATTGACCACCCGTTGATCAATTGAATTAGGCATTGCATCCATTTGAGATTGATGAGCCCGTTTGAGTACTCAGTGGCTTGACGTACCTTTGCACCAATGAACCGCAGGCTTCAATCTATTCCCGAAGAAAAAATTATTGTGCTGTTTGACGGGTACTGCAACCTCTGCAATGGCGCTGTGCAATTTATTATTAAACGCGACCCTAAAGAAACGTTTCTCTTTGCAGCGCTCTCCTGGCCAATAGGTGAAGAAGCTAAAAGTACCAGTCCCGAACTTACAAGTGTTGACAGTATACTGGTATATCGCAACGGAAAGCTGCATGCGCACAGCAGCGCCGCACTGATTATTGCCGGTAAGCTAAATGGTTTGTGGCCTTTATGCGGAGTGTTTTATATCGTGCCCCGATTCATTCGAGATGCGGTGTACCGCTGGGTGGCGCGAAACAGGTACTCCTGGTTTGGAAAGAAGAATACATGTATGATTCCCGACCGCGACCTGAGCTACAAGTTTCTTGCAGATTAGTTTTTCGTGGCCTTTCGGCAAATGAATTTACGCTTTCAGGCGGGGCAATAGTTTATGTATTTCAGTGGTTTCGGCAGCGAGCCTTTCGGCAAATGTCTTTGCGGTAGCGCTTTCAGGATGCATGATGCGGTGCTGCTGCATTTCTCGCCAACGCTGCACGCGATCCATTAATTTCTGAGATTGGGGCGAAATGAATGCCGAAGCAAATCGCTCCTGAACCATACCCAAACCGGCTTCGTTGAGGTGAATCAAATCGTCATGCCGGTAAAAACGATAGTCGCGAAACTCATCCATTACCAATTCATATACAGGAATATAATTGCACTGGGAAAAATCTGTGCAGAGCATTTCGCAAAGCCTTATGAGCCGCGATTTGGAACGTTGGTTTTCAATAGCGCCGTGCCTTAGATGTCGTACCGGCGAAACAGTGAGATACACCTGAATGGCAGTATTGGCTTCAAATAATACCGTTAATGCATCCGAAAAAGAAGCATACATTTCGGCTTCGCTTAAAAATCGCTGTCTGAAATACTTGCCGGGCAATTTATGGCAATTATTTACTACAGCTCCATTGTCCATGCGCTCAAAGGCTATTGCAGTGCCGAAGGTTAAAAATACTGCATTTGCGTTGAGCAAGCTGCTGCGCATTTCCTTTATCGCTATGTTTAGCATCTGTTCTGCAGCGCCTTGCTCATTTGCCGAAAGGCTGCTGTGAAAATCATAATGAACTACACCTACGGGTGTGTGTACATATCCGCTGGCATCAGTTGTACCTGATTTGAGCGCTAATGCAAGGTGGACTGCCATCGATATGGGATTGTAAGCGATGCCCGCAGGATTTACTCCGGCATCAAACCCGGAATGCACCAGCCAATCGCCAATGCGCTCGGCAAAGCAACTGCCCGCAAACAGAAGCTTATCCTGATGGCTAAGCTTCTGTTCGGGTGCTGAAAATGCTACGGGGGTGGCGAGTTTCACGCCCTAAAGATCGCAATTTTACTTAGCTCTCTCTGTCTACATACCTGAAAGTAAATCTGGCATAATGAATACCGATTGCTTTCAGATCATTGGTGTTTAGTTTTTCAAGTTGTTCGCGAACGTAATTGGCAAGATCGCTGTGCGAGGCGTTCATATCAAGTACTTTCACAAATCCTTCATTGGTCACTTCATATTTTACCATAACAGTGCCCTGTAATTTCGACTTTTTCGCGAACCCGGGGTAGTAAACGCTCTTGCGGATTGCCTTATGGAGCGTGGCATAATCAGGAGTGCCCGAGTATGCAAATAGATTGCCTGCCATAGTAAGGACTGTGGTCAGGATAAGAATGGTCTGTTTCAATGTTTAGCTTGTTTAATGTTTCGGTACAAAGGTCAGTATACACATCACTAAGCTGTGTATTGAAACAATTAAGAAATGTATCAATATTGGTTATCAAATTGTTAGGAATGTTAATGGTGTACCGATTACAAGAACCGATGATATTAATATAAATTTGGGCTGAACTATGAGTATTACTAACGCATTTACAGAAGAGGCGCCAGTGCTGCGCACAAGTCAGTTGGAGTATTCGTACGGTGTATCCGATAGGCTTCGGTTTCCAGACATCACTTGCCGAAGTGGCCAGCACCTGCTCATTTCAGGAAACTCAGGAGTGGGAAAAACAACACTCCTTCATTTGATAGGCGGCTTGCTTCGCGTGCAGCAAGGTAAAGTTGAAGTAGGAGGGCAGTCCTTGTCTGAACTGGGTAATAATACACTGGATCTTTTCAGGGGCAGGTATATAGGGTTGGTATTTCAACAGGCCCGCTTTATAGCTTCGCTTACAGTGCTTGAGAATGTGCTTGCAGCGCAGTATTTCGGCTGCGGCAAGGGCAATAAATCTGGCGCTTTGAAGCTGCTTGACGAGTTGGGCATTGCACATAAACACAATGAGCTCACCAATAAGCTAAGCGGAGGTGAGCGGCAAAGGCTTAGTATAGCAAGGGCTCTTGCATCGGGTGCATATCTTGTGCTTGCTGATGAGCCCACATCGAGCCTGGACGATACCAATGCTGATAATGTGTATGACCTGCTGGTGCGTGAAGCCAATACCAACGGTGCTACCCTTATCGTGGTAACGCATGATGCCCGCCTGAAGAACCGATTTCAACACAGGGTAGAGCTATGAATATATTCTATATCAGCTTCCGAAATATTTTCGCAAAGCCGCTTAGCGCGCTGCTTACGCTGGTGATGCTCATAATGGGTGTGGGCCTAGTGAGTATGCTCATTTTGGTGGGTGAAGCCCTTGAAGACAATTTTAGAAAGAATATAAGAGGCATTGATATGGTGGTAGGGGCCAAGGGTAGCCCGCTTCAGCTTATACTCTCAGCAGTATATCAGATTGATAGTCCTACGGGAAATATTTCCCGAAAGGAGGCAGCGCACTTGTCGCGAAATCCGATGGTAGAATCCGTAATTGAGCTTTCATTTGGCGACAGCTACAAGGGCTTTCGAATTGTAGGAACAAGCCTTCAGTATCCAGAACTGTATGAGATGAAGCTGGCCGCAGGTAATCTTTGGGAGAATGCCTTTGAAGCTACTCTGGGACATCAGGTAGCCACCGATAACAATCTACGGGTAGGCGATACTTTTTACAGCGCCCATGGCACCGATGCCAATGCCGAAGAACATGGCGACCATCCTTTCACGGTAGTGGGTGTTTTTGAGCCTTCAGGTTCCGTGATCGACAGGCTTATACTCACTTCGCATGAAAGTATTTGGCTTGTGCATGAAGTAGCAGGAGATACTGCCGCTGTTGCAAACCGCGACATAACAGCTTTGCTTGTGAAGTTCAAAAATAAGATGGGAATCATAACGCTTCCGAGATTTGTAAATCAGCAAACTTCAATGCAAGCAGCTTTACCGGCAATAGAACTCAACAGACTTTTCGGTTTGTTCGGGGTGGGTATCGCAACGCTGCGTGTCGTGGCAATTGCCATTATGCTGCTCGGGGCAATCAGTGTATTTGTGTCCATGATAAATTCACTGCGTGAGCGGGCTTATGAGATGGCGCTTATTCGTTCCATGGGTGCTTCACGCTTTCAGGTTTTCTCCATGATTTTGCTCGAAGCGGTTATACTCGCCGTGGGTGGCGTGCTTGGCGGTTTGATACTGGCTCGCGGAGGTATTTGGGTTATGAATACGTATGCTTCCGCCGAATTTGGTATGGTGGTTGATATCTGGCAGATGCTTTCTGCAGAATGGCTTCTTGCTGCGGTTACAGTATTACTCTGTACATTTGCCGCTGCGTTGCCTGCTTTTAAAACCAGCAGAATGGACGTGTCAAAAGTACTTTCAAACTATGCTTAAATATATCGCAATTTGTATGTTGGTTGCCACCGGCTCTGTAGCACAGGCGCAGGAAGAGGTGAACTGGGCCGTATTGATGGATATTACCTTCAAGGATATCTATATCGAAAAGGAAGATGTGTATGTATATTATCCTCTCTTTGGCGAAAAGCAGCGGAAGTATGATCTGAAAAAAATATCAGTTACCGGATACATCATACCTATTGATGTTAATGCCAATACCTATGTGCTTTCAGCATATCCGTTCAGTTCTTGCTTTTTTTGCGGAAACGCAGGGCCTGAGTCGGTGATGGCGATATATTTTAAGGGCAAGAACCGCACCTTTAAAACTGATGAACGGCTCACGCTTGTGGGCACTCTCCGGCTCAACGATACAGATATTGACGAGCTTGTGTATGTGCTCGAAGATGCTGAAGTGCGCAATTAAGCGAAAAAGCTGTTTGCAAACCATACCCAGCTCAATATCAACAAAGGCCCAAGCAACCCAATTAATATTCCGGTAACTCTAAAATCTTTTTGCTCCAGCAAACCAGTGGCGTACGCAAGTGCGTTGGGTGGTGTTGAAACAGGCAGAAACAGTGCAGTGCTAGCCGAAAGGCCAATGGCTACCGCTGCGACTTCCGCATTTTTAGGAAGCAAAATAATGGCAAGAGGTACAATAATAGTACTCGCAGCAGTATTGCTCATTACGTTGCTCATAAGCATGGTAGCATAGCAAATAACTATGATCATAGGAATTGACGGTATGTCGAATTGCTTCAATTTGCTTACGAATATTTCAGCTAAACCCGTATCCTGAAGGGCCAGCCCAAGCGCGAGTCCGCCTGAAACAAGCATTAGGGTATCCCACGGCATTTTTTGCAGATCAAGCGCGCTCAGCACTCCCGAAACCGTAAGAAAAACCAAGGGTATGGCGGCAATCACTGCAACCGGTATATGGTGGAAGGGAGTAGTAATCCACATCAATACGGTTAGGAGCATCGTGAAAATGGTAATTCGGCGTGAGCCTTTATCAACCTGCTCCTTGCTACTGTCTCGACCTAGCGATGAGGTCACTTCAATATTTGGCACCTTGGCCGGAAATTTATAAACTAAAACCCTCCACAAAACGAAGGCAAGCAGCAACCCAGGAACAAGACCATAGATCATCCACAAGGCAAAGCCCACATCGCCACCGGTAGCATTAAGGGCACCCACTGCAATGGCATTTGTGGGGCTGCCTATGATCGTTCCCATTCCGCCCAGCGCGGCTGCCGAAGGTATTCCCAGCAGCATTGAATGTGTAAAAGGTTCGTCCTTGCCAAGAGAATTACAAAGAGGAACAATTGCGGCAAGTACCATAGCCGTTGTTGCAGTATTGCTCATCAGCATAGAACCTATAAATGTGAGCAACATGAGCCCCAGAAGAACATGTGAAGGTTTTGATCCAAGTTTGGATAGTACCCACTTTAGAATTGATTTATCGAGCTGGCATTTTTTAAGACTTTCAGCAATAAAAAACCCCCCTAATAATAGCCAGATTACGGGGCTCGACCAGGTGTTTACGTATTGGCTCACGTCCATCGGCACCGAATGGAAAAAGCGGCCACTCAGGAAATATACCAGATAAACAAGAATCAGAATCCCTACAGCGAAAGGTGGGATGGCTTCGGTAAACCATAGGCCCACCGCGAAGAACAGCAGGAAAAGTACGTATATCTGATTGTTGTTGAGCTCATCGGTGGGTAGAATCCATACAAGCCCAATGCTTACCAGCAACACAATGGTAAATGTGCTCAACCGTGTAAAGAAGGGAAAGAATACCTTTCCCAGCAACATCTGTGCGTACCTTCTCGAATCGGCCATTTACAGATACAGAATTTTAAGATCGGCTGTAAATGTAATTATTAAACTCAGGCAAAAATATGGGTCACTGCACGGAACCAACCCGTGTCTTTTCTCTTACTTTCACAGCCTTAAAAGGGGTGGGTGCTTGGAGAAAATTTGTGAATGGTACAATTTCATCACTGAAAATTTTGATGCGGTGCTCGTCATCTTGAAGATAAAGCCGGGCTATACTGTCCTTGGCATACAAACAGGTTTTTTGAAAGTTCCGATCGTATCCTTCGAGCCTTCTGATAATTCTGACCATTATTTTTTGGCGTTTGCTGAGCGTCTGATCTGCCTTGTATATGGCTTCAAGGTTTCGAGCCGCTTCTTCCAGTATTCTCTTCGATGCTACCTGGTCAATATTTTGCAGCGCGATTCCTGTGAAATACGTCATCACATCTTTGCTGAAACAGAGTTCAGTACCAAAGCTGCCGGAATTGTTTTTGATCGATTCGAAAAAATCTGCTGCCTCGCCATATTTACCCTGTACATATTTCAAGACTCCTAGATAATAGGTAAATTGTGCAATCGCGAACGGCCAGCGAAGCGTGTAATTTGATTGAAGGATTTTTTTAAGTCGGCCCTCCAAGTCGATATAGTTTTTTTGATAAAAGTCGAGAAGGCAAAGCCGCTTGTTGATAGTGTAAGCTTCAAAACTGCTTTTCTTAAACAGCCTGGATGCTTCAGTAAGTTTTGTCCTGGCTAGGTCGTATTTTTTGAGTTCTGATAGTATTTCAGTGTATTCCATCAGAGCCAACCCTTCTCTTTGTTCCGTTTGTATTGCCGGTTCTGATCTAATTATTTCCAGAAGTTTCTCTGAAGTTGTTCTGGCTTTTGCAAAATCGCGGGTTCTAACAAAATATTTGGTCTTAAATAGTTCGAGTAAGTAGGACGGATATTTAAGTTTACCATCGCGATTTATTTCCCCAAGTTGTTGAATAAAATTTTCGAGCGCTTTCTTCTCGGGGCTTATGGTATTTAGTTCATTAACAGCGAGGTATTGCAGGTATAAATCCTGAGCCTTGTCATATCCCTCAGCAAGTTGTTTGGCATGAGAGATATACCTTGAAATTCTCAGATAAGGTTTTATTCCTTTGTCGATAATATTTGTGAACTGTAGTTGCTTGTATGCTTCAACGGAATCCTGGAATAGCTCGTATTTCAATCCTTTGTTGGCTACATCTTCCAGTAATTTCACAGCCTGGCGCTGGTTATTTCTCGACAATAAGATTCTTGCCTGTGATAGCTTCTTTGCATTCGAGTTGGCAATACGTGCGCGGTTGCTCAAATTTTTTGCTCGCTCGGCATTTATATTGAGTGAAAGATTTTCCAGTAGCAAATCCTTTATGGATCTGAAAAAAGCCTGCTGCTCCTGAATGCTGTCTTTCGACTTGCCCAGAATTTTGATTGCTCCGTTGGCTCCAATTGTGGGTTGCACAGATATAAGTTGAATCAATTCAAATACTTTTTCATACCCTTTCACTTCCGACAATTCCAATCCGCGAATAGTGGCTATTAAAATTTCCTTTTCGGCCTTATTGAATTTTTTGTACAGATTTTTAATTTCTGTAAGTCGATCAATTTTTTTCATCAATTATTCATTAGTCATGATGAATCTACACAAATTAAAAGTGAAAGCATCAAGTGCCAACGTACGCATGAATGAGAAGACTATTGGGATTTGCACGTTCAATAACTTGACGTATATATAATTGGGTCAAATTATCGAAGATTAGGGCGCCAAAGAGTTTAGGATAATTTAATATTTGGACAACCCGGAATTATTTTTGAAAGAAATTTCAATCACATTTATTGCCTGAAATTATTCTTGAAGGAATATTTAGCCAAGGCGGAAATTAAATCTGAAATTTAATTTCGGGATACGGAGACTATTTGATTAATAAATCACCAGCTTGGCACCGGTATTTATCAATGTTGATTCAACTGAAATGTAGTAAACGCCTGCCTGAAGTTTGCCGTATTTCACTTCTACAAGGTCAGCATTGGTATCGTACTTAGCTGAATAAACAATTTGCCCTAAAGGCGAATAAATATTTATAGCTGCTGATTCAGTTCTATAGGCATTGGGTACTCTCACAAATACCGATCCTCCGCGACTTGGATTGGGATATACGAAAAGATCGTCGCTCACTTCGGCATTGATATTTACAACTGCCACTGCATCAGAATATGTAAACTGCCCGTCGAAATCAACTTGTTTCAGACGGTAGTACGATATGCCTTTTAGCGGACTGCGGTCGTAGTGCGTATAGTGTAATGTACCATTGGAGTTGCCTGCACCCGGTACTAAGGCTATTTGTATCCAATTAAGGTCAGGCCCACAGCGCTGTATTTCAAAATAATCATTGTTTATTTCGGTGGCGGTACTCCAGTTTACAGAAACGATATCGCCGAGCAGTTTGGCTGTAAAACTGATTAGTTCAATAGGAAGCGGTAACATAGTACTTGTTGATGCAAGTGCTATATAGCTTCCAGCGGGCACGTTGAGATTTCTGAATTCAACTACCGGCCCCGATCTGATTGAATCGGCATCCACAACAGTAGCATTGGAAAAATCCTGAGGGTTTGCATTGGTATGGTGGAGAAGCTTGAGATCATTACCAATAAACGAAGGTGCATCCTGAATACCTGAAAAGTTCAGATACAATTCCATAGGGCCGATTGTACCGGATTTAAATATTTTCCAAACCCGCCCTGATCTTTCTGCAATTCCTGTGGGCAAGTAAGCCGATGAATAAGGATATGCGGCATTCAGCGGCACATTGTTGTGCCCCCATACTACGGTACTGTTGAGTTGATCAGCATCAGTAAGCTTCACCCGCAAAATACCAGGGCCTTGACTGTCAAGATGTAAATCGCTGGTGTTATTGATTCCTATTCCTGCGCCTGCTATTTGATGGCCGAAATATGAAGCAGGCACAGATGCGTTGGCATTAGGAAGTCCAAATATCTGTTTGGTATCTGCGATAAACAGAGGAATATTGTATTTGCCTGATAAATAGTTTTCAATGATAGTACGTCTGGTTTCGTTGAAGGGGGGCTCGTTGTACATAATGAACTCACCAATGTAGCCATTAAATGGGAAGGCTGATGATGGAAGCGCACCTGATGAAAATGTAAACGGAGGATTATGGAAACGGGTACTTCCTACGAGTGCACCAAGGTAAATATCACTATTATCACCCAAAAAATCTCCGATAGCACCAGTTGATGATGGCGATGAAGTATTTTTTCTGCCATTTACATAGATCACTATCTTCTCTGGAACATTAACATTACGGTCGAGATGACAAGATACAATATAATTTGAGTTGGGTAATAAAACAGGATTTGATTCCGCAAATCTCAAGTTTGCACCATTTCCTCCCCACATGGGGTTTTGAGATCGCTGCCATGCATTGAAGTATACTCTGCCGTTATTAATATAAATACTTAATCCTCTGTTTCCATTTGCCAATCCCTGCTGATAAAGCATTTGATAACCATTTACTGACGCTCCAGTTCTAATTACAAAGTAGAAGGACTTTTTATTATAACTTCCATTTTGGTTTATTGCTGGATGCCTGGTTAATTGATAGAAGTCGTTATTAAACAGAAGCGTTTTTCGTTGATTTATAGTATTTACTGAAACTTGCAACTGCGCCTGAAAACTAGGATTAGCTTGCAACATATCAATAATTCTCGGTGAGAAATTCGGTATTGCCTGCATCAACTGGCCCTGGCTGCCATTGATTCTATCAGCATCCAGCCATACAATATTGTCAGATTCACGACCCACTCCCGCCGCACCGCGGTTTTCGAAAGGGGCATAATCTATAATGGTGTAGGTATGCATATCAGGTGTTGCAATAGTAGTATTCACTGCTGATTGCAATTGGAGAACGGCTGTTTCGTCGGGCTCATCCAGCGCATCTGAGTAAACAATCATTGATGGCCAGGCTTGTGTTTGCAAAGGAGGGAATTGAACCACTCCTGGACTGGCAGTATTGAAATCTACTCCCAAATCAGCAGTTGATATGCCTTCATTTACGGTGTAAGTTACTTCTACGTCAAGTGCGGAAGGTCTGTCAAGTTCTATAAAAACTATCGGACTGCCAACAGTTTCAAAACCGGTTTGATTAGAAGTAACAAAACGCGCGTTTGGCAGTGGGTCGTCGTTTACTATCATTGCCTGATGGAAAGTTGATGGCAAAACAGTAAAATTTAAAATCGGTTGCAGTTGTAGGCCTATAGATTCATCCAGCTCATAAGTATCGTCGTTAAAAAAGTCTATAGTCGCGGTCATTTCATGTACTCCAGGGAGAAACACGAGATCTACATAGCGAGAACCATTAGGTCCAAGCCAGCCTGCCGCGTTTTGCATAATATAGTCAGTTGAGTAAACTGCATTGCCTTGGTTTGGTGAAGTACGTCTTCTTACGCGTACAGTAGAAGTCGCGGATGTATTACCAACCCTGAGCACTTTGACCAATGCCAAAGGCTGATTCTCTAAGTTGAAAGATTGTGAAAGTTCAAAGATTGCCAAAGGGGGGGAGTCATTGTCATAAATAAAGAATTCCAAGGTATCCCTTTGTCCAATGAATAGCCCCGGAGTAGTGTTTCCACCGCTTTGTAATACAATCAGTAAGCTTTCGGTAGCCGGATTTTCAGGAACTATATCATTAATTATTCCGAAAGGAATGAGAGCTGATTGCAAGCCGCCTGGGATTGTAATTCCGCCTGATTGTACTCCGGGATCGTATGTGAAATCTGACCCTAAAGCGGCGGTTACAGGTATAAATGAATAAGCAATCGTGTAAGGAAGAGATGCAGAATTGGGTTCAAAATTCAATCTTACTTCTGCTACTACCCCGAAAGTTGCTGGAGGAGGGTTACCTTCAATGGCAAAATCCTGGATGAGCGTAAAATTAACAGCAGGTCTCAACATGGCCAGCGTAAAGAAGCTATTGTCCAGAAAGTTGTAGTCAATGTTGAAGTTAATCCCATCAGAAGTCGTAAGTTCGAGTACCCTGGTTGATTCCAAGGTAAAATTCGGGAAGTTGGCATTGGTTTCATCTATGAGTAAAACCATTTTAGGAAATCCTGTTGGCAAAGCAGGCAGGTCATTCACATTTACCTTAAAACTTATTGCACCCATATTGGTGCCGGTTTCATCTACACGCCATACGCGCTGCAACCGTTGGATATTGGGTGAGTTATTTGGCACAGCCGCCTGGCTCCATGCTCGTGAGGAATTATTATGGCCCGTAAGGAAATATTGATTTGCCGCAGTAAGTTGCGTGGGTTGTACAGATATTTCAAAGGGGTTTCTCCCTTGGCTTTTTAAGTGTCTGTTATCAACGCTGTTTGTTTGCTGCCCTATGCCAATCACTTCTACGCCATAAGTCGCCTCATGTGCATATTTATCATCGGCTATAATATTCGCAAAGTATTTGGCGCCGAGGTAATTTTGAACGATGATTCTTTGTGTTTGGGTAAGCAAATCGTTGTAGTAGCAAAACTCTGCAAATCTACCCTGAAAAGGTCTGGTACCATTGCCATTGCATATTCTTCCGTTTCTATATACAAAAGCGGTATTAATAGCCCCAAGTCCAATAGGGTCGGGGTGTGCCCAAAGGGTGCCAATACCGTTGGTGCCTGTATTTTGTCCAAGCATATTGGTTTGATTTCCTGAAGTATAGTCTATCTGATCAAAAACCTGCCCGTTGAGCCATCCTCGTACAAAAAAGTTTGGATTCGGATTGGCCAAATTGTGAATTACACCCATGGCCGGGGCCGAAAATTGAGCTGTAAGAATATAAGTGCTGTTGGCTTGGATGGCGCTCCTAACAAAAGTATATCCCCACTGAGGGGTATTGTCAAAATCTCTCCCATTTCCGTGAAAGCCACCGGTGCCTGTATTGCTCACACCTTGGAGGTTAAAGTCGTATGCACCCACATAAATCAGGTTGTTTTCTATGTAGATATTGAAGCCTCTAGCACACCCTCCCTCCTCATACAGCACTTGCAAATCACTTACATTGGTACCTGTGCGGATGGCGAGAAATACTGTCTTGGTATAGGTAATTGCATCGAGGTTGATATCAAGCGACGATACAAATTGCAAAAAGCGTCCTTCTTCGAAAGTAACCACAGAGAAACCGTTGATAGAGTTAGCTGCATCATCTCTAAAGTAAGGGGGTATTGGAGCGGAAACTGCCTGTGCATTATCGTTGATGTACGAAAGCGAAATATCAGGCCAGTTCAGCACCGGATCGCCATCAGCGAGTGTAGTAAGAGTAGATGCATCAAGCCAGATTCGGTTTGTACTTTGATTTGAAGGTGGGAAGCCGGTAATGGTGGTGTCCGTGGGTATCCAATTATTCACTTCGGTACTCACGCCCCCGGGCCCGCGCTGGGCAAAAGCAAAACATGAGGCAAATAACATTGCCGCCAATAGGGTAATATGGTGTTTCGTAGCAATCATAGCATTTTGCAGCTTGTCGCTGCTCTAACTGCTTTATTCTGCGAAAGTAAGCAATTTGTGCTGATTTGTAAAGGTATTTGTAGATAAGACCTTACGCAGCATTACAGCAATGGTTTCGCTTGGTGCGGATGCAATAAAGAATCCGGATAGCTTTTAGGTCTTAGCTTTTCAGGAGCGCTGCCACGCGAATATTATACCATATTGTGATACACATGCTGCACATCGTCATCATCTTCGAGTTTTTCGAGTAGTTTTTCTACTTCGGTTTCTTGTTCTGATGTGAGTGATTTGGTATCCATTGGTAAGCGCTCAAAACCTGAGTTGATTACAGTAATGCCCATGCTTTCAATGGCTTTTTGCAGTACGCCGTAATCTGAAAATGGTGCGTAGATCAGTATACCGTCTTCTTCTTCAAATATTTCATCGGCGCCATGATCTATGAATTCAAGCTCAAGCTCTTCAGGGTCGTGGGTGCCTTTATCGATCTTGAAAAAGCATTTGTGCTCAAACATGAATTCGACGGATCCTGAGGTACCTAAAGCGCCGTTGTGTTTATTGAAATAGCTGCGCACATTAGCCACGGTGCGGGTGTTATTATCAGTGGCCGTCTCAACCAGCATTGCTATGCCATAAGGGCCATAGCCTTCAAAGATCACTTCCTTATAGTTTTCCTGATCTTTAGTGCTAGCTTTTTTTATTGCCCGTTCTACATTGTCCTTGGGCATATTGGCTGTTTTGCAGTTTTGGATTACAGCGCGCAGCTTCGCATTGCTTTCTGGGTCAGGGCCACCTTCCTTAACAGCCATTACAATCTCTCTTCCCAATCGGGTGAAGATTTTACTCATTTTTGACCAGCGCTTCATTTTGCGCTCTTTCCTGAATTCAAATGCTCTTCCCATGGTGGTAGAATTTGTGGCGAATTTAATCAGATTTCAAATTGTTCAAAACTTCTCTTGGCTCATGTGCGCTTTGAGTTCTGCCAAAGTATCACCAAGCCTCCATTGCGCAAGCTGAGTGAGCTCGCTGATGGTTCTTTCATGTATTTCGCTGATGCCAATGGGCTCGCCTACCAATATGCGGATTTCGCCACTGTTCATTTTGCCGTCAGGCGGCAATACCTGAGCCGTGCCGGTCACTGCTATCGGGATAAGTGCTACAGGGCCGCTTTTGGCGATGTGGAAGGTTCCTTTTTTAAATAATTGCAGCTCTCCATCTTTTGATCGTGTGCCTTCGGGAAATGTGATAATATGCTTGCCTTTGGCAATTTGCTTCGATGCTTTTTGCATGGAATGTTTGGCTCTTTCAGGATTGCTGCGGTCTACAAATACCATCCCGATTGCGTACATGCCCCAGCCAAATACCGGAATTTTGAGCAGTTCGCGTTTGGCGATATAGTACACCGGTACAGGCAGGGCTGTGCATATTGCAGGTATATCGAAATGTGAGCTGTGATTGGCGTAAAAAATGCAGCGGGTATCCGAATTAATTTTTTCGCTTCCGTACACTTTCATTTTCGCTCCAGCCAACCAAAGCAGGCCGGGTCCCCACATTTTGCGACTCACAAAATTATACACCCCACCATTGGGCAGCCAGGAAAAAAGCAACACAAAAAAAGCTGAGATAAAGCACAGCAGCAGAATTGCAATAGACCTCATGAATCTCATATAAGGCATAGTCGGGCGTTGATCATTTTTTTGAGTGGGCGAAAATACGTAACTTACTGTAAGTTTCGTGGGCAGTGAGCGCTGCAACATCTCCGGGAGTCATTCCATCGATGGTTACTTCTTCTATTTGCCAGCGCACCAGCCTCAACGTCGGAAATCCGACGGCCGCCGTCATGCGCCGCACCTGCCGGTTCTTACCTTCTTTTAGCGTAAGCGAAATCCATGATGTTGGTATGTTTGCCCTGTACCTTATCGGTGGCACCCTTTCGGGCAATGATGGTTCTTCAATTCGCTGCGCAACTGCAGGTCTGCTGGTGTATCGCTCACCTTTCAGGTTGATAATAATTCCTGAAGAAAGCGCCCGTAGTGCTGCATCGGTGATGGCTCCGTCAACCTGGGCGAAATAGGTGCGTGTATGAGCGTGGCGTGGGTTGAGCAATGCATCGTTTACTGCCTTATCGTCGGTAAGAATCAGCAGACCTTCGCTGTCAGAATCGAGCCTGCCTACCGGATACACGTGTGGTGAAAAATTGCCGAGATCGGCGAGGGAAGTATGATTGCCTTCCCTGCCAAACTGGCTTAGCATGCCGTAGGGCTTATATACGGCGAAGTAGCTATATTGCGTATTACTTTGAATCGGCACCGAGTATGATGGGCATTCCGTCTTTACCCTGACCAATTACCACCACTTTTGCATTTTCTGATTTTGCAAGTTCGAGTGTAGCTTCTATGCCTTTCCATCGAAGTAGGCGGTCTGAAATACCTTCTGATACAATATCTTGAAAGTCTTTTATACCCTGTGCTTCGATACGCTTACGTTGTGCTTCTTTCTCTTCTTTTTGGATTTTGAATTCGTACTCCTGGCTCTCCTGCTCCTGCCTCAGTTTCTTTTCAATAGCTGAGCGAATATTTTGCGGAAGTTCAATACCTCTGATAAGTATTGCGTCGAGGTGTATATTCATACGTTCAAGTCTGGTGCGAACATCATTGAATATCTCGTCTTGAATAAAATCTCTTTTGGTAGAATATAATTCTTCCGGATCGTACCTGCCCACAACCAATCGGGCAGCCGATCGCACTTCGGGCATTACGATTACATCTTTATAATTCTGCCCTATGGTTTGATGTATAGTACCAATTTGCTTTATCAATGGACGGTACCTGATGGACATTTCAATTTGGATGGCCAGCCCATTTTTTGAAAGAGCTTCCATGGTTTCTCTTTGTTCCTGGTTTCGCACATTGTACACGTACATGGAATTCCATGGAGCGATGAAGTGAAAGCCCTCTGAAAAGTAGAAGTCGGTAACTGTTCCTCCGCCAAATTGCCGGTAAAGGACTCCTGCCTCTCCTGATCTAATAGAGATGGTGGCTGTTTGGTAAAGGATCAATAATAACAATATTGATCCGCCGACCGCGATAATGAGTTTACGTTGTCCTGGTTCCATGAGATTTATGTTTAAAATTTATGTGATTTCTGAGTGGGTATTGAGGCGAAGGTAATTCATACCTTTGCAAAAATTTACAAAATGAAGACAATTGCTAACACTAATGACCACGTAGAAGTTCATTACACAGGAACCCTTCATGACGGAACAGTCTTTGATTCGTCCAGAGATAGGGAGCCACTTGCATTTCAAATGGGTGCAGGTCAAATGATTCCGGGTTTCGAAAGTGCCGTACTTGGCATGACGATAAATGATGTTAAAACAGTTACCATTCCTGCAGGTGAAGCATACGGTGACGTAATAGAAGAAATGATACAGGAAGTGCCTAAAGCGCATTTGCCAGAAGGCTTAAGCCCGCACGTAGGTCAGCAACTTTCGTCGCGTATGGCCGATGGTCAGGAAATTATACTGAAAGTAACTGATATTCACGAGAACCATATCGTTGTAGATGCAAACCACCCATTGGCCGGCGAGGCGCTCACATTCGAGATTCAACTGGTTTCGGTAAACTAGGCTTGTTTTTCTGAAGTGCCGTCGGCTGTTGGCGGTTTCAATGTGGTATAAACCACTCTGATATTCGATCCGGAAGTATGCGAAGTGGGGGCCGTATTGTTCTTATTTACAACTTCCAGGATTGTATCTTCGGCTTTATAATCAGGTGCTGATTGCTGTAGTTCAATAAGATGTTGGTCGTCTTCATCATCTTCAAGCTCCCATTGATAGGTTGGTTTTTGTGGTCCTTGTTTACGGAAGTACACCGCCATCGCAAAGCCAGCCAACGCACCCCAGAAATGACCTTCCCAACTGATTGTTGGGTCTACTGGCAGCACGCCCCACCATAGGCTTCCATACACAAATGCCACAAGTAGTGAAAGCGCTGCAACACGTTTTTCAAACCTCAACCAACCACTGAGAAAAAGAAATGCTGCGAGCCCGTAAACTATTCCACTGGCACCAATATGAAATGAAGGCCTGCCTGAAACCCAGAGCCAAAATCCTGAAATAATCCATATACTCATCAAAGACCTTGTGGCGAGCGTAGGATAAAATTTGTAAAGCGCCCAGCCCAATATCAACACGGGCCCGGTATTGTTGAGCAGATGTGCATAGCTGCCATGTAGAAATGGCATCGTTAAAATTCCGAAAATTCCTAAAATCGTGCGGGGTTTCAGGCCATACGGTGTAAGGTTTAGATCAAATTCTCCTGCAATAAGATGCACAGCCCACATGATAACTACCATTGCTACCGGCACGGTCAGTGCTTGCAGATATGCAGGGTGGGATTTAGTACCGGTGTTCAAAAGGGCTCTTATTTAATTCCTTTATGTTTTTTGATAGCTTCATAGGCTTCTTGTACCTTTTGAAACTTTTCGTGCGCGGCTTTTTGAAACTTTTCACCCAGTGATGTCACCTTATCGGGATGATACTTCACTGCCATTTTGCGGTAAGCTTTCTTGATTTCGGCTTCGCCGGCATTCTCATCAATTTCTAGTATGTGGTAATACTCTCCAATGCCTTTACCAAACATGCCACGAATCGACTCGAAGTCTTTTTGACTGATGCCCAGATATCCTGCAATATCTTCCAGCACACGCGCCTCGGCCTGATCTATTACCCCATCAGCAGTAGCTAGTCCAAACAGATAATGTATTAATTGCAGGCGAAGAGGGTGCTCCATATTGTCACGTATTTGGTGACAAACGGCTCTCGTATCAAATGGCTGCTTGAGTATTTCGCGCAGTGTGGAGAGATGTTCTACCGCCAGGCGTTCGCCAAATTGCTGAACGAAAAAGCGTTTCACGAAATCAAGTTCCGATTTCAGTATTCGACCATCAGCGCGCATTACCGCAGCGCTCAATACGATTAAACTTATTACGAAGTCGCCAGAAGTAGCTCTACGCACCCGTCTTCCATCGGTGGTTGATATGCCTGTGCTGTTGGTATTATCAATCATTGACCCTACGGCAAAGCCAAGCAAGGCACCAATGGGGCCGCCTACGACGAATCCTAAGCCGCCTCCAATCCATTTTGCAAAACTCTTCATACTTTCTATTTATTACCAGCCTCCGCCTGCGCCGCCTCCGCCGAAACCTCCGCCACCAAAACCACCAAAACCTCCGCCACCGAATCCGCCTGAGCCACCGCTGAAGCTGCCAAAATGCCCGCGGTGCTTATTGCTGGCTGCATTCATAAGGGCCAATGCAGCCCAAAAGCCGAGATTATTATTGCGGGAGTAATTGCGTGTACGACGGAAAAATAGCAGGCCCCAGATAAACAAGATAAACACGAATGGGATAATTGCTGCTGCAGGATTTCCCTGGCTTTTGTTCGCATATTCTGCTGAATTGTATTCTCCGGTGGCCAGCTCAGAAATTACTGTAATTGCTGCATCGAGTCCGGCGTAGTAGTTTCCATCTTTGAATTGTGGAATCATTTCATTGTCCACAATGAGTTTGGCGGTGGCGTCGGGTATGGCTCCTTCGAGTCCCGAACCGGTAGCTATAAATGTACGTCGCTCGCCAGGCCCTCCAGTTGGTTTAACGAGGATTACCACCCCATTGTCAAACGCTTTTTGACCCACTTTCCATCGTGCACCTATCTCATAGGCGGTCATGGCTGCATCGCCAGCACAGAGCTCATCAATGATTACCACAACTACCTGGTTGCTCGTTTCATTGTTGAGTGTTCTGAGTTTGGTTTCCAGAGCGGTAACTTCTTCTGCCTTCAAAAGGCCTACTGCATCTACTACCAATCCGTTGGGTCGGGGCGGGTAGCAATCGTCTTTCTGGCCACTGGCTGCGATAAAAAACATTACTGCAATGGACGAGAGAAGCAGGCTTTTCAGGCTCATTGTGCAGGTGGATTAGAGCCAAACGAGATTTCGTTGCTAAGCTCGTTGGGGTTGTCTGTCCCTTTCGGGAAATGTGCACTCAACTGAATGCCAGCCATATTTATGGCAGTGCAAAGGCCTGTTGTAAAATTGCCGTTTTTGAATTCGGTGATCAGATGGTCTTTAATATTACCCCAGAAATTGTCAGGAACCACAGCATTAATGCCGGCATCACCAAGAATAGCAAGTTTTTGGTCCTGGTAAGAAATGTAGAAAAGTACACCATTTCTAAGCTCGGTTTTATGCATACCAAGCTTTTCGAAAATAAAAGCAGTATGATCTAAAACATCTTCTTTGCACCGTTCTTCGATATGCACTCTAATCTCACCACTGGTAAGTTTTTCCGCCTGAGCAATAGCCTCGGTTATGGCCTTTTTTTGGAATTCTGTAAAAAGGGTAGCAGGCATGTTAGAATTCAACTTTTGGTGCGGTATCAGCACCCTGGGCTGATTCAAAATAGCCTTTTTGCTCAAAGCTGAACATGCTCGCAATCAAGTTGTTCGGAAATTTGCGAATGTAGGTATTGTAATCGCCCACAGATTCGTTGAACTTATTGCGCGATACGCTTATACGGTTTTCTGTTCCTTCAAGCTGGGCCTGCAACTGGCTGAACTGTTGCGATGCTTTCAGGTCAGGGTAGCGTTCTACCGTTACCAGCAGGCGCGAAAGGGCTCCGCTAAGCTGTTGTTGTGCTTGCTGATATTCGGCCATCTTCTCAGGTGTGAGATTGTCGGCACTCATCTGAACACTGGTGGCTTTTGCTCTTGCTTCTACCACTGCAGTAAGGGTTTCCTGTTCGAAATCGGCATATCCTTTTACGGTCGAAACGAGATTAGGAATAAGGTCCGAACGGCGTTGGTATTGTGTTTCCACATCGCTCCAGGCCTTTGCAGTAGCTTCTTCTTTTTCGACAATGGTGTTGTACCCACACGAGCTTAGTGTTACAGCTCCTAGGAGAATGATGATGAACTTTTTCATTTTAGCTTGTTGTTTGTTTCGTTGTTCGGGGTAAAATTAGTTGATAAGTTCTATGCTGCGACGAACAAATTTACTTAGTGCTTCGCCGGTAAGCATATTCTGCGAAAGCATCGCCAAATCTACCACCTGGCTTACGAGTGCTTTCCTTTTATCCTGATCTTTTTCTTCAGATATGCGGCCAATGATAGGATGATTGGCATTAACCACGAGGTTGTACATTTCCGGAAAGGAGCCAAACATTCCGCCGCCACCAGTCATTTGTTGCTCCTTGAGCCTTCGCATAAATTCACTTTGGGTGATAATCATTGGATGATCTTTTTCACTCATGCTCTCAAATTTTACTGAGAATCTGCTTTTGTCAACCACTTCTTCTATGCTTGGCTTTAACTCATTTTGCTCAGCTTCGCTAAGTTTTGATGGTATATTTTCTTCCTTGCCAATGAGCTTATCAATGGTGTCGGCATCTACCCGCGCAAAAGTTATGTCGTTGTGTTTTTGTTCCAGTTTGCTGATAAGATGTGGCGTGAGCGGACTCTCCATAATCACAACGTCGTAGTTTCTATGCTGCGCAGTTTCGATAAAACTATGCTGTAGTTTTTCATCTACTGAGTAAAGCACCACCACCTTTTGATTTTTGTCGGTTTGTAGTGCCGATATTTTGGCACGGTATTCTTCAATGGTATTGTACTTGCCATCTACCGATTTCAGCAAGTAGAATTTTTCTGCTTTCTCATTGAATTTATCATCGGTCAGCATTCCATACTCAATGAATACTTTGATATGGTCCCATTTCTTTTCAAAATCTTCGCGGTCATTTTTGAACATGCCACTGAGTTTATCGGCTACCTTTTTTGTAATATGGGCTGATATTTTCTTAACGTTGGCGTCTTCCTGAAGATATGATCGCGAAACGTTCAGCGGTATATCAGGTGAGTCAATTACACCGTGAAGTAGGGTAAGAAACTCAGGTACTATATTCTCCACATTATCGGTAATGAAAACCTGATTGGAGTAGAGGCTGATTTTATTTTTCTGCAGCTCAAAATTATTTTTGAGTTTCGGGAAATAAAGAATTCCTGTAAGATTAAATGGAAAGTCGACATTGAGGTGTATGTGGAAGAGCGGGTCTTCGAATGTCATTGGGTACAACTCTCTGTAGAACGAAGCATAGTCTTCGTCATTCAATTCAGAAGGGGCTTTGGTCCAGGCAGGATCGGTATTGTTTACAATGATATCTTCAACAACCTTTGTTTCTGTACCACCTTCAATTACTTTTCCTTCAGCGTCTTTTTCCTTTTCGGTAAATTCTCTTGTGCCGAATTTAATTGCGATGGGAAGAAACTTGCAGTATTTATTCAGAATGGTATTTATTCTCTCATCTTCAAGAAACTCAAGTGAATCATCGGCAATATGCAATAGAATATCAGTTCCTTTGGTTTCTTTGGTGGTTTCTTCCATGGTGTAATTTGGGCTGCCATCGCAGCTCCATTTCACGGCAGTTGCACCCTCCTTATGCGAAAGGCTGATAATTTCTACATTCTTTGCAACCATAAAAGCTGAGTAAAAACCCAAGCCAAAGTGACCTATGATGGCATTCTTTTTATCAGCATCTTTATATTTCTGCACAAACTCTTCGGCTCCTGAAAAAGCTATTTGGTTGATGTATCGGTCTACTTCTTCAGAAGTCATCCCAATACCACCATCGCGAACTGTGATGGTTTTAGCTTTTTTATCTACGATCACTTCTACTTGTAGAGATGATGTGTCGGCCTTAATCTCACCCAGTGAAGCGAGTGTTTTAAGTTTCTGAGAAGCATCAACCGCATTTGACACGAGCTCTCTTAAAAATATCTCATGGTCAGAGTAGAGAAATTTCTTGATGATGGGGAAAATGTTTTCGGTCTGAACGTTTATACTTCCTTGTTGCATGGTTTAATAATTTGTTGCATATTCTTTTCAATTCGTATGCCAGCAGCTGATTGCTGACAAATTGGCGTAATAAACAAAAAAACCGCCGCAGGACTTTCATCCCGCGGCGGTTCTTTGTTGTTTTGGATAAAAGCCTTATTTGGCTATCATGAATTTCTCAACAATAATTTCTGACTCTGTTGAAAGACGGTAAACGTAGATTCCATTTGGCAATCCAACTCCGTTAAACTCAACGCGGTAATCCACATTGGCTTGTGCCTGCTGACGGAAAAGTTCAGCAACTTTACGGCCACTCATGTCATACACTTCGAGTGTTGCAAGCTCATCTTGCGAAACATTAAATGTAGCCCATGAAGTTCCTGTGGTTGGGTTGGGTGATGACGCAATACCTGCCGCACAGCTTTTGGTGAGGATAATAATATTTGATCCATCAGTACAAGCAGGGAGGTTTGGGGGCACAATGGTTCCAAGGTTCACACCACGGCTTGCAACGTGCGCAACACGGTATGTTCCATTTGGCAATGAAGTGAGGTTAAATACTCCTGTTGAATTTTGATCCAGAACGGTTGTCGCAGTTGAATTTAACAGCGCCCAACGGAATGTAGTTCCTTGCTGGCCCGTTACGCTAAATGTAAGTGCGCCCAAGCAGCCGCTTGTAGCATTTGCTGTACTTATGGTACCTCCATTTACAGCAACGGTCGTTACAGGTAGCTGGTTTGAAAGATCATAGCAACCGGTAAGCTGGTTTACGTTGGTAATACCTGCAATTGCGGCAAGGTCAGGAACCGATATATACCCTACGAAATAATTTCCAGCAGGGAATAGCTCCATATTGAAATTTCCGTTTGCACTGATCGAGATCACTGCCAGGTCTGACTGGCGAACCAATCCGAATCTTCCGACTCCTGTATTTCCGGCAACCTGAAGGGCAACAATATTTGCTACTCCATCGCCTACACAAAGATTTGTTCTTGGACTTGCGGTGCTTAAAGTACCTCCGTCAACGTTGCATGGACATGCATCTTGGCTGCGGGTACCATTCGGCAAATAATAATTCCACGGTCCGAATGTTCCGCCGGCTGCTGCAGCATCATTGTCGCTGGCAAATTGATAAGCGGGCCAGCCATTGATAAGGAGTACACCGTTTCCATTGGTAGATATTGTTGCGGTAATTGCGGCATCATCAATGGTAAATCCGTCAGGTGCAATTACATATGCCCAAACAGTGCCTGTAAATGTAGGAGTACCAGCGCCATTGTCAGGATCAAATGCATAAACAGTGCGTGTATCCGCTGTGGCAGTACCTCCAGCATTAACACCTGCAAGCGCACCGGTTACTTGTATCACCGTACCTCCGCATGGTAGTGTAAGTAACGTGAGCGATACCGGATTGCCAACTGTTTCGCATGATGTGCATGAGTTGAAACATACCGTTGGTAATGTAGCAGGTTGTCCCGTTCGGGTATAGGTTCTGTTTGAACCTCCGAATCCGTTGTCAACACCACAACCACCTTCTATTAAATTGCCTGTTTCTTCTCCTGTAAAAGGATCCCCGTTAACAAATTTATATTGAAAATCAGCGGCTCCTGAGATAACAACACTTGCAGCGTATATTCCATTGCCCTGATCATCCATTTCGATTGCTCCTGATTGCCATTGTGGTGAGGTGAAGCTACCCATCACGAACACGCCATCCTGAGAAACTACTTGCTGGCTCATGTCTACAACAAAAGTTACAGATGCCGGTGAAGGATCAGGATTACAAGTGGTTGAGCATTGTGCGTAGCAGTATTGAACTGTAATAGGTTCTGAGCCTACTGTAAATTCACGGTTGTTGCTTACAGCACACGCGCCTGGAACAGACTCGTCAAAACCCCATGATGTACCATTTAGGAATTTGAATTGGTAAGTACCCGGCGCAATAGGCACTGTTACTTCAAACACCTGATCGTTGTTGGCATCCGTAAGTAATATTTGTCCCGGACTCCAGCCCTGGAAAGAACCAGCTATTGATACGCCATTTGGGTTTGGGGTAACGTTGTTCATCCCAACCCTGAAAGTAACAGCAGTTGTGGGCAAACAAATCGTACAGTTGCCGAAACAAAAAGCAGTGGTGGTAGCTCCGGCCGGACCAACGGCTATTTCACGGTTGCCAAACACATTGCATCCACCGGGTACTGACTCATCAGTGCCCCAGTTGTTGCCATTGAGGTACTTAAATTGGTAAGTGCCTTGAGGTACTGAAACGATAAGTTCAAATATTCCGTCATTTTCAGGGTCTGACATTTGAGATTCCCCTGGCTGCCAATCTGCAGAAAAACCGGCTGCGGCCTGCCAGTTGCCTGCTGCATGTACTCCGTTTGGAGATACCGTTTGGTTCGACATGTCGACCCTAAAGGTTAGATTTACGTTTTGGGATTGTACCCAGAGAGCTGATAAAAGCAGCCCTGTCATTGTCAAGATTCTTTTCATAATTGGTTGATTAACTTGTGATTTTTTTTAAAACGTTAGTGTAATAAATACACTATCACATCAAAGATAGAGAAGTTTTGCTAGGAAGCAAATTTTTTTACCATTATAAAGAGTGATTGCACTCAGATAAGAAGCGTAAATTGATGTAGTATTGATGTTAATTTTGAAATATGAAAGTTGGTTATAAAAGCGCGTTGACCGGCCATGCTTCAGCCGTATATTGCCTCATAAAGGGTACTGATTCTGGCCATATTTACAGTGGTTCGTCCGATGGAATAGTTGCAATGTGGGATTCGATTGCAGGAGAGCCATTGCCTTTTTCTATTAAGGTAGGCCGCCCGGTATTTTCTTTGGAATTATGGCCTGAAAAGAGCTTATTGTTTATTGGTCAATCTGAAGGCGGCATTCATGTGATTGATCTCGATGCCAGGAAGGAGCTTCGAAATCTTCAATATTCTCGAAAGGGAATCTTTAAAATACGATTGCTGGAAAGATTGAATATTATTATTGCTCTTGGGGGTGAAGGCAATCTTGCCGTTATAGATGCTGAAGATTTGAGCCTGAAAATTGACATACCATTGTCAGCTAATAAATTGAGATGTGTGGCAGTATCATCTGATGAAGCCCATCTTTTTGTTGGTGGTTCTGATGGATACATCCGGGTTCTCGACACAGCTTATTTTAATGATTGTGGTGCAATTTCAGCACATGAAGGTGGTGTGTATGCGCTTGCCTGGCTTGGTGACTCAATATTGGTATCAGGGGGGCGAGATGGTCATTTGCGATTTTGGAAGGTGAATGGGTTTGAATTAATTCAGGAAAATGCTATTCCTGCGCATAATTATGCTATTTATGACGTTGCAGTGGCTTCTGACCGAAGGTATTTTGCGACCGCTAGCCGTGACAAAACAGTAAAAATTTGGAACGTTGAAGATTTAAAGAGTCCTATACGACTTTCGCGAATAGAGCAAAACGGCCATACCCATTCTGTAAACTCTGTTCTTTGGATGTCCGATCTGAATGAAGTATTAAGCGCCGGTGATGATAAGCAAATCATCGCCTGGCAAATCAGCTAAGTGGCATAATAGTTAGGCCACTTCTCAGCTTTGGGGCAATCCATGTGCTTTTGGGTGGCATAATACCTGCTGTATCTGCTACCGCGAAAAGCTCTTCGGGTGTAACTGCTTTCATGGAGAATAGTACCAGATTTTTTTGTTTATCAATTCTTTGCTCAATGGCATCGAGCGATTGATTGCCTGGTATGTAGCTCAGTCTTTTATCAGTTTTAGGGTCAACTATCCCGAAATAAGGCATGAGGATATTTTTGGTAAGCAAAGTTGCGTCAAGCATCTCTGCCGGCGTCAGCCCTGTTTGTTTTTGTTTTATTGTTACTTCAAACCAACCTTCATGTGTTCTTAGTCCGAATTGTCCGTTTTGGGATGGAGAAATCGGCCTTTCAGATTTTGCAATATTGAATGTTTTTTTGAGAAAGTTTAGCAGCTCTGTTGTATTGCAGGGGCCTGCAAGCTCAACCAGTCGTTGAAATGGAAGAATTAAAAGCTCGCTACTTGGGATGATCATTGAAAGAATAAAATTGTGCGGTGCAATTTTATTTTCAAGGTTATGAAGATTTTGATTTCTCGTTTGCGCTAGTTTTGCAGAACTTGCTGACCTGTGGTGACCATCTGCGATATAAAGCTCATTGATATTTGAGAATTCACTGATTATATTTTGTTCATCGGCCTTACTCCTTACCACCCAAAGTTGATGTCTGATTCTGTCAGTTGTACAGAAATCATATTCAGGCTGTTCAGATGAAATCCTTTGAACGACTTTATTCAATTCTTTGTCATCAGTTCTGTAGGTGAGCAGCACAGGTTCAGCATTAAAGTCGCAGATGTCGAGATACTTGCAAAAAATCTCTTCTCTTTCGGTAAGGGTATGCTCGTGAATTTTTATTGTTCCGGAGTCATATTCATCTACAGCGACACCACAAACAATACCCGTAAACGTATTCGCAGGTGTGATTTGACGGTAGATGAAAAGGCATGGCTCGTCATCTTCTTCTAAAAAACCTTCATCAATGAATGACTGGTATCTTTCTTTAACCTTCAGGAATCGCTCGGTAGAATTCGGTTTTGCTTTGATATTTTGTCCAAATTCGGGGTTTATAATATGAATGAAAGTAAAGGGATTTTCAGATAGTTTTCTGTTCAAATCATTGCGGCTGTATGATACATATGATCTGGAAGCAACGAGATGTACTTTGTCTTTCGGTGGGCGCACAGCGCGAAAAGGGGCAATTTTAGTCATGATAGGTAAATGGCAGTGCGAATTTAATCCAATTTAAAGTAGCCTGATGTATAGAATTTGGAGGTATTTTTTTCTTGATAGAAATTAAAAAGCCGCGACAGTAAAACTGTCGCGGCTTTTTGTAAGCCAAAGATGTGAATATTTAGTTCACTAATTATTTAGCAATCATGAATTTCTCGATGATTACTTCTGATCCGGTGGTAAGTCTGTAGATGTAAACACCATTTGGAAGACCAAGGCCATCGAATTCTAACCTGTATTGAGCATCAGCTTCAGTAACCTGACGGAAAAGCTCAGTTACTTTACGACCGCTCATATCATATACTTCAAGAGTTGTGTACTCTTCAGTTGGTACACTGAAGCTTACGTATGAAGTACCTGCTGTTGGGTTTGGTGAAGACTCAAGCAGTGCCGTTGGGCAAGCTACTTTGGTTACAGTTACAAGGTTAGATGAAACAACACACTTAGGAAGTACCGGTGGTGTGATTGTTCCAAGGTTAACATTGCTGTAAGAGATATGTACAATTCTGTAGATACCGTTAGCAAGCGGATTGAAGTTAAATACTCCGGTTTGGTTTTGAGCAATTACGACAGTAGCAGTTTGGTTCAAAAGAACAAAACGCGACTGAGGTCCTTGGTTACCACTAACTGTAGCAGTTACAGTACCACCGCATACTGTGGTCACACCACCTGTAGTTACAGTACCACCCGCAAGCTGAATAGAAGTTACCGCAAGTTGGTTTGACAGGTCAAAGCAACCGCTCAATTGGTTCACGTTAGTGATACCAGTAAGCTGAGCAATGTTGAGCACTGAAACGTGACCAGCAAAGTAATTGCCAGCAGGAAGGTTCTCAATGTTGAAGAGACCTGAAGCATTTGAAGCAACAACTTCCAAGTCAGACTGACGTACGATTCCGAACAGTCCTACACCAACATTACCTGAAACGGTAAGCTGTACCTGGTCTTGTTGACCATCACCTTTGCAAAGACCTAAGCGTGGGCTTACTGTTGCAACAGTACCTCCATCCACATTGCATGGATTGATTGGAGTACCTGCGCAAACACAGTCGGCATCTACTACATCATTCTCTGTATTGGCATTGCCATCATTACAAGCATCGCCGATGTTAAGACCAAGAGCTGGGCAGTCAACAGGGATGCATGAGCCGTTCAATGCATCATACGCATTCTGGCAAACGGTATCCCAAGATGTGTCGCAGCAGAAAGGATCGTTGGCGATTACGGTAGCGTATGCTGAACTCGCAGTGTCAACACAAGTTGGTGGAGTTGCAAGACAAGCACCGCCGCCACCGCATGAGCCGTTCAATGCATCATACGCATTCTGGCAAATGGAATCCCAAGATGAGTCGCAGCAGAAAGGATCGCTGGCTGTAACTGTAGCATAAGCTGTACTGGTAATGTCAACACAAGCAGGAGGCGCAATACAAGCACCTGTGCAAGAGTTGCTCAGTAAATCGTAAGCGTCTTGACAAACTGAATCCCATGAAGTATTGCAGCAGAAAGCATCGTTAGCAATAACGGTTGCATAGGCAACACTAAATAAATTAACGCATGCATCAGGTACGGCAGTACAAGGGTCTGTTCCATCGCAAGTGCCACTCAAGAAGTCATAAGCGCTTTGGCAAAGAGAATCCCAAGATGTTTGGCAGCAGAATGAATCATTGGCGATTGTTGTAGCGTAAGCTGTGCTGTTAATGTCAACACAAGCAGCAGGCGCAACACATACTCCTGTAGAAACACAATTACAACTGGCATCAACTACGCCTGGGAATGGACCGCCTGTGAAGCAAGCATCTCCAATATTGGCGAATAGATCTGGACAGTCAAGGGTACATACGTTACCTGGCAACAGTATATCGTAAGCAGCTTGGCAAACGCTGTCCCATTCAGTCTGGCAGCAGAAAGCATCAGTTGTAACCACTTCCTGGTATGCAGCGCTTAAAATGTTAACGCAAGTTGGAGGTGTGGCTGCACACAAGCATGAGCCGTTCAATGCATTGTATGCACTCTGGCATAAGCTATCCCAAGTATTGTTGCAGCAGAAAGGATCGCTGGCTATAACTGTAGCATAAGCTGAACTGCCAGTTTGAACACAAGCAGGAGTCGTTGCAGTGCAAGTTACAGGACCACCAGTACATGAACCATTCAAGGCGTTGTACGCGTTCTGGCAAATGGAATCCCATGACGTGTTGCAGCAGAAAGGATCGTTGGTAGTGACTGTGGTATAAGCAGAGCTACTTACATCAACACAGGCAGCTGGAACAGCGGCACACTGAGCTGAAAGATCAGTGGTAGTAAAAGAAAAGGCGATCAGCAGACTACAGACGCCCAGCATTCGGGTAAAGAACTTTTTCATGCTTTTTTGGGTTTTTTGGTTAAAAAATTGAAATGTTAACAATCAGCTATTTAGTTTCGATGAATTGAGCTATACCGAAGATAAACACACTAATTTGCCGACTAAGTTAAGTTTTGGTTTTGCGGAATGCAAATTTTTGCGAATTTTTTTTTGATTTATGATTTCGTCTCGATCACAATCTTTGATTTATTCCATTGCTATAATACGGGTTATCATTGAATAACCACTGATCCAACAACCATCTGAAAACTTTTTTTGATTACCTGGCTATCATAAATTTTTTCACAACCACTTCTTTTGAAGTTATAAGCTGGTATAAATATAAACCATTGGGCAGGGATGTGCCATTGAGTTGTATTTTGTATTCCTGATTTGAAATTAGGGGTTTATTGAATAGTTCCAGTACTTTCCTTCCGCTCAAGTCGTACACATCCAAGAGCGCGTAAGAGTCTGCAGCTAAAGTGACCGAAACCCAAGTATTGCCATTACTGGGGTTGGGTGTGGATTCGATAATCGCACTTTCGCAGTCTTCACGTATTACAGTAATCAGATTAGAAACCGCCGCGCAGGCCGGTAATATTGGCGGCACAATGGCAGCAACGTTCACTCCATTGGCGTGTGAGAAGTGCACAATTTTGTAGGTGCCTGGTGGCCGGTTGTTAAAATTGAATACCCCTGTACTGTTTTGAATAACTACTTCAGTTGCATTCTGATTCAAAAGCACAAATTTTGAATTTGCACCTTGATTACCGGTCACCACCACGCTCACATTGCCTTCACACAGTGTAGTCGGGCTTGTGGTACTTAATGTTCCTCCATTTATTGGTATGCTGGTTACAATTAGTTGATTTGAGATGTCGTAGCACCCACTAAGTTCATTCACATTGGATGCTCCTGCCAAAGCACTCAGACTAAGCACCGATACATGACCAACAAAATAGGTGCTTGCAGGATAATTTTCCATATTAAAACTGCCGGAAGCGTTGGTGGCAATAATGGCTAAATCAGACTGGCGCACCAATCCAAATCGACCAATACCAATATTTCCTGATACAGAAAGCTGTATAATATTTGACAAACCGTCGCCCTTACAAAGATTGAGTCTGGGGCTGGAGGTAGAAATGGTTCCTCCTGCAACATTGCAAACTACATCGGGAATGCAACTGCAATTTGCTCCCACAGTACCGGCTGATCCTGCAGTGGTGCATGCGTCGCCAATATTTGCATTAAGTGAAGGACAATCATACAGTGGGTTACAAACCACGGATAGTGTAAAATTCCCTTCGGCAGTATTGTATCCATGTACTAGGATATAATGACTTACACCGGCTACTGCCGTAAACGATACTTGCGATTTCAAATCACAGAAATCATCATTTCCCCCGAGGCATTGAAGGTTTTCGCAACTACCGGTGTAGACCCTCAGTTTGGTATCAAAATCTGCTCCTGCACAGGTATTAACTGTAACCGAAAGCGTGCTTGATGGTGTAAATACATACCATACTCCACCTCCGCCGGTTCCATCTGTGGTTCCACAGGTGCCGATAATATTTGGCCATGCACCAAATGTGTAACCGCCTACTTCAGAATTACATGAAACTGGAATCGCGTCACATGGTATATCATTTAGTTGCGGTGGCGTTCCCAAACAATTGCAGTTGGCTTGTACTACATCGTTATAGGAAAATGGATTTCCGTCATCGCAACTTTCGCCAATATTTAAATTCTGCAGTGGGCAGTCAGGTATACATTCAACGGCAGGGTTGGGAAGGCCTCCTTCGTTTGTGTATGCCAACGCGCATAGGGCATCCCATGAAAAAGAGCAGCAAAAGGGATCATTGCCAGTTACAATTGAGTAAGCGAAGCTGTTCACATCAGCTTCACAGCCTGGGTCAACCGTACACCCTGTGCTGGTGCTGCATCCTGGTTCAGTGCTTGGTTGACCCCCTGCACTTATGTAGTTTGCCTCGCATATCTCATCCCATTCTTCGATGCAACAAAAGGGATCGGTGCTGATTACAAGATCATATTCCGGGCTTCCTAATATTACCAGGCAACCGGGCTCTGATGTGCACTGGGCAAAAGAAAAGTTATTCAACAGAACAACGCTCAGTATAGCGAGAAATGCAGGTAGATTATTTATTGTAATTTTTTTCATAGCTAAATTGATTTTTGCGCTAAGTCAAAACACACTCTTGGTTTTTTTTCTCGGGTAAATTTTAATTAAGCCCACTAAGATACCCATTATCATTTTAAAATCAACTTGGTGAAATTTAAATGCTCTGTAGAATTAAATTATTTTGAATCTTGAATTTTGGATTTAATGCCTTGTATAGTTGCAGATTGCTTGATTCTAAAAAGTTGTAAAAAAAACAACACCGCCCATTTGGGCGGTGTTGCTTCAAGATAGGAGCTTGGGCTAAAGCCCGATCAATTGCTTACTTGGCAATCATAAATTTCTCAATGACTACTTCAGAAGCGTTTGTAAGTCTGTAGATGTAAACACCATTTGGCAGACCGATACCATCGAATTCAAGACGGTATTCAGTATTGCTGTCAGTTACACCATTGAACAGT
>JBBQZU010000020.1:0-62697 GCA_038207425.1 Flavobacteriales bacterium
ATTCTACGATAAGCCGCACGCGCCAACTCTATGGGGAAGAAGTATTTCTGGGGCTCTTCCGCAAAGTGCTAGCCATGTGCGTGCACAAGGGCATGGTGCGCGGCCGTCGCCAGGCCATCGACTCAGCTTTTGTAAAAGCCAATGCCTCCCTGGACAGTCTGCTGGAAAAGGAAGTATACGACGATGCAGAAGCCTACGCCGACGAACTCAATGAAGGCTCGGAATACAAAGTAAGTACCTCCCGAAAGAAGCGGGTGGAAAGCCACCACGAATGGAAAAAAGAAGCCTACAAAACTATGCCCGGCCACGGCAAGAAAGACGAAGGCAAAACCGACGAACTGGGCAATGAAATTCGTCCCCGATATCTGAGCAATCATACCCACTACAGCCCTACGGACCCTGATGCGCGCATCGCTGTAAAACCCGGAAAGGCGCGCCAGATGAACTACTACGGCCAACTCGCCGTAGACGATGCCCACCACGTGATCACCGGCGCCATAGCCGACCATGCCGATAAGCGGGACAGTCAGTGCCTTGCCGCCATTGCCAGCCAAACGAAAGTGAATCTTGCACTCAACGAAATAACCATAGACCAGATAGCAGCCGATGCCGGCTACAGCAGTGCAGAAGCCTTGCGTTACTGCAAGAACAATCGCATCGATGCCTACATACCCAACTTCGGCCAGTACAAGCCCACCCGTGAAGGATTTATTTACAACAAGGAACCAGACCAATACGAATGCCAGCGCGGCAACCGCGCCATACTGCCTTTCAAGAAAATAGCACGCGGTCACGACAACTACGAAATGAAGGTATACCGCAGCAGCAATAAGTATTGCAAGCATTGTCCGCTGCGCTCCACCTGCATAGGCAAAAGCGATTTTAAGGTCATTACCGAAAGCACCGAAAATCCGATTTTTGGTACCTTTCAGCCCCACCTGCACCCAATTTTCATCAATGTGCCTGCGCCGGATAAACTTCGCGGTTCTGCCACCTGGAAATTATTTAATGCATCAATTTAGACCATCATGGCATTTATTACCCAAATAATCAGATATTCTGGAAATTATTTGCTGAGTATACTACCAACAGTTCACCCCTCCATTTATCATTCATCACCCTCTCGTGCAGTTGAATTTTATAAATAGTAAATGCAGATGTATAAAGAAATTATACCAGCCTATACTGACTTTTGTACCGCAATACTGTTGTTGCAACAAAACATACAATTATGAACACTACAGAATTAAAAGGAAATTGGAATGAGCAGAAAGGAAAACTCAAACAGAAATTTTCAACTCTTACAGACAACGATCTCATGTTTGCAGAAGGAAAGAAAGACGAAATGCTCGGAAAACTGCAAATAAAACTTGGTAAATCAAAAGAAGAATTGCATAAAATTCTGAATGATCTTTGATCCTATACCCAATGCTGTGTCAGGCTAAGCGTCTGGTACCGCATTGGTTTCTTATGGGCTATATCAAGAGGCGAGAGCCAACAGCGCTACGAAAAAATTTATACTGCAATAAATAACCATTTCACCGGCTTATATTGAAATACGGGCCACTATTATCAAAACAGGTTCAAACGATAGTTTTTCGGAATGTGTCGGCATACGTAGGCTTCAGTCCCCATTAGCTGCAACCCGCCTATCACAATACCAGCCTATCACAATGCCAGACAAAGAAATTGATCACGCATGCATACAGATTTCGGCTTTTCGATTAGTCGGAGAGTTGTAGTGCCCTCTTCAGGATGCCCCGGTATTTTTTCTGCATTAGCATTGCTTCCGTTTTGTCTTTTGACTACAATTGAATATGCTATCGATGATTTGGAAATATTCGACTTTGGTAAAACGAATCCAGGGCAACCATAACCTCAACGATACCGATATTCAAACCTTGAGCATTAATTGTTTTGTTTAGCGCCTTCCCTTGGCATTAAATCCCATAAAAAAGGTGACCCATTTCCGGGCCACCTCTTCTATTTACAAATCATTAAATGAGCGCTCACGCTAGGTCAAACCTGTCGATGTTCATCACTTTATTCCATGCCGCTACAAAGTCCTTCACAAACTTCTTTTGCGAGTCGGCACAAGCATACACCTCAGCTAGGGCGCGCAACTCTGAGTTCGATCCAAAAATAAGGTCTACACGTGTTGCGGTCCATTTCATTTCGCCCGTATTGCGATCGCTGCCTGCGAAAGCATGGCTGCCGCTGTCGAAGGCTTTCCAGGTGGTACCCATGTCGAGTAAATTCCTGAAATAATCGTTCGTGAGTGAACCGGGATTTTTGGTAAAAGCCCCATGCTTCGACCCATCGTAATTGGCGCCGAGCGCGCGCATACCGCCAATGAGCACCGTCATTTCAGGTGCGGTGAGGGTAAGCAGTTGGGCTTTGTCAACCAGCATTTCTTCAGCCGATGCTGAATGTTTGGGTTTGTAATAATTTCTAAACCCATCAGCAGCAGGCTCCAGAGCAGCAAACGATTCTGCATCGGTTTGCGCCTGCGAAGCATCAGCCCTGCCAGGAGTGAACGGCACTTTCACTTCTGCTCCGGCATCTTTGGCAGCTTTCTCAATCGCTGCGCAACCGCCAAGCACAATCAGGTCGGCCAGCGAAACTTGCTTTCCGCCGCTCTGCGAGCCGTTGAATTCTTTCTGAACTCTCTCGAGTATTTCGAGTACTTTCGATAGTTGAGCAGGATTATTCACCTCCCAATATTTCTGCGGCGACAGGCGCACCCGGGCACCATTTGCGCCACCGCGCTTATCGCTGCCGCGGAATGTGGAAGCTGAAGCCCAAGCGGTAGCTACAAGCTCAGAAACGGTAAGGCCTAAAGCAAGAATTTTTCCTTTGAGCGTTGCGGTATCCTGTTGGTCAATCAATGTATGCAAAACGGCAGGAAGCGGGTCTTGCCAAATCAGAACTTCCGATGGAACTTCCGGCCCCAGATAGCGGGCTATAGGGCCCATATCGCGGTGTGTGAGTTTGTACCATGCACGTGCGAAGGCATCAGCAAACTGATCGGGGTTTTCATGAAATCTCCTTGAAATCTTTTCATAAGCCGGGTCAACCTTTAGAGCGATGTCGGTGGTGAGCATTACGGGCGCATGGCGCATTGCAGGGTCATGGGCATCAGGCACAGAGCCGGCACCCATACCGTGCTTTGGAATCCATTGGTGTGCGCCGGCAGGGCTCTTGGTAAGCTCCCAATCATAGCCAAAAAGGTTCCAGAAGTAATTATTGCTCCACTTGGTGGGTGTGGTGGTCCACGCTCCTTCAAGTCCGCTCGTTATGGTATGCCCGCCATTACCTGCGCCGAATGTATTCTTCCAGCCCATGCTTTGCTCTTCGATACCTGCGGCAGAGGGTTCGGCTGCGATGTATTTGCCAGGATCAGCAGCGCCGTGGGTTTTGCCGAAGGTATGCCCGCCGGCAATGAGCGCTACGGTCTCTTCGTCATTCATCGCCATTCGGCCAAATGTTTCGCGTATATCGCGGGCAGACGCGAGCGGGTCAGGATGTCCGTTAGGCCCTTCAGGATTTACATAAATCAAACCCATCTGCACAGCACCAAGAGGATTCTCCAACTCACGATCGCCGGTATAGCGCTTATCGCCAAGCCACTCACCTTCTGAACCCCAGTAAATATCTTCAGCAGGCTCCCACACATCGGCGCGCCCACCTCCAAAGCCGAAGGTTTTGAAGCCCATAGACTCCAGAGCGCAATTGCCGGCGAGAATCATAAGGTCAGCCCATGAAAGTTTTCTTCCATATTTCTGCTTTATTGGCCACAGCAGCAGACGCGCTTTGTCGAGGTTGGCATTGTCGGGCCAACTATTTAGCGGAGCAAATCGCTGTGTACCCATGCCTCCCCCACCGCGCCCGTCGGCTATTCGGTAGGTACCGGCGCTATGCCATGCCATTCGGATGAAGAATGGTCCGTAGTGACCATAATCGGCCGGCCACCAGTCTTGCGAATTGGTCATCAAATCATACAAGTCTTGCTTCACGGCTTTCAGGTCGAGGCTCTTAAACTCTTCGGCATAATTAAAGTCGTCGCCCATGGGGTCAGACAATGCTGAATGCTGGCGCAGAATATTCAGATTGAGCATGTTTGGCCACCAGTCACGGTTTCGGGTGCCGGCACCGGCGCTTTTCTTTACTGAGCCGCCGCTAAAAGGGCACTTGCTCTCACCGTTCACATCATATGATGCAGAACCGGAATGTGTTTGATTTTCCATCTATCGTTTTTAAAAAGGATTCAAGGCGTTAAAACTACTACAAACATCACAATGCCTGTAATTTTAATGATTTATGCAAGCATAGATAAAACTTATGCTTTGCGTGAATAAATCTTTGATTGATTAAAACCAACATCTCCGAAAGGAAGGAAACCCACAACCAAAGAGCCTGTAGGGTAAAAACCCAAAAGCAAGGATCAATAAAACCAAATCTTAATCTGCCGATTCGCTTTTATTTTAAAACCTTAAACTATGTAAAAATCATTGTGAACAGTTAAACTGTAAAGAGCAACAACAATACAATTCCCTGCACTATGCTGGTTTTGCCCTTGCTTAGTGAGGGTATAATTACAAATAGCGAAAGCAGGAAGATCACCATCGATTCGGTGCCAATACCCGAGGCCATCGGCGTGCCGGTAGAAATGGCAAAAATAGCTACCATAGGAATGGCCAAACCAATACATACAATTGCAGAGCCCAGCGAGAGATTTTAACTACGCTGTATCTCATTTTTGGCGGCAGCCCTTACCGCTAAAATACCCTCAGGCAATAGAGCACCACGCAAGCTGTAATAATACCCGAAAGCGCCACTGGCGCACCAATATGTGCAATAAATGAATTCAAATCGGGCGCCATTGAATCAGCCAGCATTACCGCGGCAACAAGACTCCGATGCAAGATTACAGAGCTTGCAATTACAGATTTGCGTGCCGGCTTCGCTACTTGGTCATCGAGCACATCTTTGGCAAGATAATGCGCCTTGTGTTTGAAATTTTGTACAAACAAAAAGCTGCCATAGAGAATAAGGCTCACAAATGCCATAAATATCAATTGCCTGTCGGAATATTAAGCACCGTGAACCGCTTGCGTAAAATTGTTCAAAATCAAGGAAAGCACCGATATAGCCACAAACACTATAAGCGCTGAATTAGCTCCCTGCGATGAAAATTTAGGCTCATGAATTTAATGCCGCCAATAAGCAGTGTAAGCCCAGTCATACCGGTGAGAATAATCATCACGGCTGCAAATACGGTATGGCGGGCAAGTACTGCCACATCGTCGCCACCACTGAATATTATTGAAATGATAATCGATACTTCTATGGTGGTAACAGATAGGGCAAGAACCAATGAGCCAAATGGTTCGCCTATCCTTCTGGCAAGAATATCGGCGTGATAAACAGCGCTAAAAACTGAAACAAAAATAAATACCAGCGAAGACAATAGCCGTATCGTGGAATGATTGGAATGACGGCTGGCAATTATGGCGAATGCACTAACCGGGATTAGGATTTGCTTTAGCAGACTGTATACCGATGGGTTTTCTTTTGATATTTTTACCATAAAAATCATATGGTGCAAAACCCTTAAAGCCCGCGCGGTTTTTCAGATTCTTCAAATGTAAATGTTTCGATATAATGACCGGAATAATCTACCGAACATTTGGAATTACAGGTCTGCATAGCGTACTTGGGGAATTTTGTAAGCCATAAAATGGCCCGCCTCAATTTTAATCTATCTTCGTGATGGATAATATACTGCCTAAAACCGTATGGGGAATACTGATAAGCCGAAAAGGCGCATTGCTCATGGAAAGTTCTTACTTGGCCTGCTGGTTGTTACCTTCATAGTTGTTGCTTTTCTGGTATACCGCAATATCAATTTAATCATTACACGGGCTTTAAAAGAAAATTTTGAAGCCAGCATCATTTCAGAAGTGTATGAATTGAAGTTTGAAAATGTGCGTGTAAACCTTGCCGAAGGATTCATAAAAGTGAATGATGTTTCGATAAGGCCAAAAGAAAATCCAGAGAATGAGTATCCTTACATCAATAGCACAATCACCCTGACTACAAATGAAATATCACTTGGAAAGGTAAAAATCTTTGAACTGATCATAAATAAAAAATTAATACTCGAGCACATCTTCATATCCAGACCCCATGTAACCCTTGCGCTGAATGGGAAGCGAAATATATTCATACCCTATGTAGACGCTACTGCCACTGATACTGAGTCACATGGCTTGGCAAAATTAGATATCAGGTCATTCGCCCTGCGCGAATTTAAATTGATCGATGCATCTGTAAAACGCACCAACAGCTTTGAAAAAAGCAATATACAGGTTGAGAAATTTAATATTTCACTTACAGATTTGTACATAGAGGAGCTACCCGCCGAATATCTCTTTTTAATCAATAAAGTAGCCGTAAGTCTCACGGGTTTAGAAGTCTCGTTGCAAGAAGGTACGGTGAGCTATCTGAGCCTTGACAGCTACAAAATGGGCATAGATTCCCTTTCGGTAAAAGCCAATATTGACACCCTTACCTATGCATTCAGCGATTTCGACCAGCAGCTTTCTGATCTTGATATTCAATCAGAAGACAGTCTGTTTCATATTACCCTTGAAGCGTTTGATTTAAAATACAGCGATAGCAGTATTAAACTCAATAAGCTAAATATTTCACCAAATGTGAGCCAAGCCACCATCCAGAAAAAATTCAAATACCAGCATCTCGCATTCTCAGGGCATGTGGGCTCTCTAGAAATGAAAGGTATTGACTTTGATGCAATGATTTACCAGAACAAATTGCTCATTGATGAGATTGCCATAGACTCAGCACACGCTACCATTTTTAAGGATAAAACCAAGCCCATAGATCTTGCAAGAAAACCACCATACATAGGTCAGTTGGTTGCACGTATAAAAACACCGGTTCACATTAAAAAAACTATAATTTCTCGTGCCCATTTAAACAGTTCAGAGAAAAAGAAAAACGGAGAAACAGCCAAAATAGTAATAACGAATGGACAAGTTACCCTCGATAATTTCACCAACCTGATACCCAATAGCGCTCTCTTGTTGAACGCAAGCGCTTATATAGAAGGCAAAGCAAAGGCTCATTTGCATATTGCATACTCCTACGACCGCCCCGAAATTAAATTTCATGGATCAGTAGCCGAGTTCAATCTTCCTGACCTCAATCGCTTACTGATGTCACACACACCTGCGAGTGTATCTACAGGCGTTTGCGACAAAATTACATTCAGCGGCGCTGCATCTGAAACCGCAGCGACGGGAAGTTTCGAATTTCTGTACCACGATCTATCCATAGACTTAAAACTTCATGAAAAAGCCCAATGGAAAAGTTCCGTGCTCTCTTTCGCATGGAATACCATCTTGAACACCAATAATCCACCTTCATCAAAAGTGCCTTCGCGCAAAGTTCAATTCCATATAGAACGGAATATGAATAAAGGATTTTTAAACGTGCTCATCAGATCAGTCCTGGATGGCTTGAAAAAAACCATGGTGATGGACAAGGAAAACAAAGCAGCATACAAGGAAGAAAAGAAACAATCAAAAAAAGATGCTAAAAGTTCTGCCAAAGAACAGAAGTAGAAATAATAATATGGAGAATTACCAGCAACTGAACAGAGAAAACTGGAATGCCCGAACTGAGGCGCATTACGATTCGGAATTTTATGATGTGAAAGGTTTTCTCGACGGAAACACCTCGCTCAAAGAACCTGAACTGAGCCTTCTCGGCGATATAAACGGCCTAAGCCTGCTGCACCTGCAATGCCATTTCGGGCAGGATACACTCTCACTTGCACGAATGGGCGCTGCGGTTACCGGCACTGACCTCTCAAACAATGCCATTCACAAAGCACATGAATTGGCCGCCAAAGCAGGAATAGAGGCGCATTTCGTATGTTGCGATTTATATGATCTTCCTTTGCACCTCAAAGGTTCTTTTGATGTGGTATTTACGAGCTATGGTACAATAGGCTGGCTGCCCGACCTTGACCGCTGGGCTGCCGTTATCACTCATTTTCTGAAACCCGGAGGTAAATTCATCATGGCCGATTTTCATCCGGTGGTTTGGATGTGGGACGACGATTTTCGTGAAATAGCATACAATTATTTTAATACTGGACCAATTGTAGAAAACAGCAACGGCACCTACACCGACCGTGATGCACCCATACGGGGCACCACAGTGGGCTGGAACCACAGCACCGGCGAGTTGCTGAACGCACTTACTTCAAATGGTCTCAGCATAAAGATTTTTAATGAATACAACTACTCCCCCTACAACTGTTTCGCTAGGATGATAGAATTTGAAAAGGGTAAATTCAGGCTCGAACCTTTTGGCGATAAGCTGCCGATCGTATACGCTTTGCACGCTTTGAAGAACACGCAGCGATAAGCTGACAGAATAGAATAATGGCATCGCTGCACAAAAAGAGCTACCAAGGTATTTGATCTGCTCCAAAAAACAGCGCATAGCAGTTCAAGTTTATATATGATTTGATAAGGTACGGCACTGCATACTTTGCTGGTTACATATGATGCTTTCATATATTTGCCGTGCGAAAACACTACCATGAAATCACTCCATATTCTGCTTTTTCTCGCTTTTATTCGCCTTTCGGCAAATACATACGCCCAGTACCGGCCATCAGAAGCAGAAATTAATTCGCTGCCTGAATGGGCGCAGAAAATGTACAGTGCACAACCCAATTATTTTGAGGTGGAGACCCTATATATGGATTACTACAGGGAGCACACTTTCGTGAAAAATTTCCATACCCAATACTACAAGCGCTGGAAGCGAAGGGTGATCAATAATGTGGATGAAAATGGATGGATACATTTCCCTACCGAAGCTGAATTTGCCGAAAGGCAGAAAGCCTACCTGCAAAAACAACCCGCTGAGAAAAGCTCTGACTGGAGCGCTGTGGGCCCCATAAACCTGCAAGCCATTCAAGGCGGCCAGGCAAGCAGCCAAAGCAATATATATTGCATTGACCAGTCGCTCACCAACCCCGACATACTCTTCAGTGGCACCGAGCCGGGCGAAGTATTTAAGAGTACCAACGGAGGCCTTACCTGGAGCTGCGCTTCACTGGGCAATTACTTTGGCAGCGGTAGCTCTCAGATTTGGGGCGTAGGCGTTACAGCCGTAGCCATCAGTACCGATAATCCCGATGTAGTATATATTGGCGCCGATGGCGGGGTTTTTAAAACCACCGATGGGGGCCAAAGTTGGAGCAATACCCTTCCACAAAGCGATTTTGGCGTAAACGAAATTCTGGTACATCCCGATGATGCCAACTTGGTATTCGCATGCACCGATAAAGGCCTTTACCGCAGTAACAATGCTGGTACCGACTGGACCCAACTTTACACCCACAAAAGCTACGATATCAAGTGCAATACCGGCAATAGTACTGAAATGTATCTGGTAAAAAACAACCCTTCGCTGATCATCTGCCAGTTTCTCAAAAGCACCGATATGGGTGACACCTGGGCCGTGCAGAGCGATGGTTGGTACACCAGCAGCAATCCGGCCCGCTTTGATGGCGGCGCGAGGCTGGCAGTAACCCTCGCTGATCCAGGCAGGGTATACGCCTACCTTATTGGCGATTCAAAACCGAACGACTTAGGGTATATTGGCCTGTATAGCAGCAGCGATGGCGGCGAAACCTGGACATTGCCCAACGGCCCTATTGGCGGCCCATTTACCACTACACATCCCAATCTCGCTACCGGTTCGCCAGACTGGGATTACAACCAGGGATTTTACAATTGTGCGCTTATGGCCTCTGAAACCAATGCTGATCACGTGCTTATCGGCGGACTCAATCTCTGGAGATCGAACAATGGCGGCGCCACCTTCTCATCTGTAGCCGGCTATGTAGGCGGGCCTCTAAGTTTGCACGTAGATATGCAGGATTTTCGGGCCGTTAATGGCACCTACTGGGTAACTACCGATGGTGGCATATACCGGTCTACAAACTTCTTCACCTCACAACCCGAGTTTAGAATGAACGGCCTGCGAGCAAGCGATTATTGGGGTTTTGGAAGTGGCTGGAATGAAGATGTGCTTGTAGGCGGCTTATACCACAATGGCAATCTGGCATGGCATGAGAACTATGGTGAGGGCAACTTCCTCGAGCTTGGCGGTGGCGAAGATGCAACGGGCTATGTGAATCCCGGCAACAATCGCAAAACCTACTATTCTGATATTGGTGGTGTGGTGCTTCCGGCAAATATTACAGGGCCGGTATCGTACTTCAGTATGGGCAACTTCCCCAATCAAACATACTTTGCAGCAGAGTCGAGCGAAATGGAATTTCACCCGAATTGCTACAACGTAGCCTATATCGGAAAAGAGAACAAAATATGGCGTACCACTGATGGCGGCGCATCATACAGTTTGCTCTACACCTTTGGAAGCAATGTAAATAATCAGGTGAAGTACATTGAGATCAGCTCCTCAAATCCTGATGTAATATACCTCAATCAGCAACCCGCTTCGGGCAGTGTTGGTACGCTGTGGAAAACAACAAACGGCGGTGCAAGCTGGACTTCGGTAAGCATACCGGCAGGCAATAGCAGGCGCATGCTGCAGACACTAAATCCTGCCGACGAAAACGAATTATGGATAGCCTACCCGGGAGGAAACAATACTGCTAAAATTTATAAAACCACCAATGGCGGACTCAACTGGAGCAACCTGACTACACCTGTATTGAGCAACGAATCAGTGCAGGCCATAGTGCATATTGCCGGCACCGATGGCGGAATATATTACGGCACCGAAAAGTCAGTATACTACCGCAATAATAGCATGGGCGATTGGGTGATAGACAATGCCGGCCTGCCCACCTTTTTCAATACCAATATCGCAAGGCCACTCTACCGCGACAATAAAATTCGTATTGCCTCCTACGGCAAGGGCATTTGGGAAAGCGCAATGCACGAAGATCCTGCTGCACCGATTGCACGCATTACAGTGGATAGGCTGTCGCAAAATGTACTCTGCAATCTGGAGCCATTCTACTTTGAAGACTTTTCATTTCTCAACCATGAAAATGCCACCTGGAATTGGACATTTGAATCGGGCGAGCCAGCAACTTCGATGCTTCGCAATCCTGTGGTTACATTTTCTGAATCGGGAAGTTTTAAGGCATACCTTACCGTAACCGATGGCAATGGCATGCAAAGCAGCGACTCACTGTGGGTGAGCGTGGCTTACCTGGAGCCATCACCCATTGTTTCAGAAGGTTTTCAGGGCGATTTTCCACCATTGGGTTGGAGCATATTTGATCAGAATGGCTCAGGGCAATGGTCGGTTGCGAATGTGGGTGGTTACGGCCAATCGAGTCAGAGTAGCGTTTTTAGAAACTTTGATATCGACTCACAAGGTTCTTATGATGATTTAAGGTTTCAATTCTCTACACTGAACGCCACCTTATCGCAACTTGCATTTGATGTAGCATACGCTCCCTATGGCGGGCAGTACAGCGATACACTCGCCGTAGAGCTATCCACTGACTGCGGCAACAGCTTTGTGGAGCTTTTCCGACAGGGTGGTGCCACCATTGCTACGGCGCCTGCCAATAACCAGCCCTTTTCACCAAATGCCACACAGTGGAATACCATCAACATCAACCTCGATGAATACTTGGGCGAGAGCGACTTATTGATTGCTTTCAGAAATATAGGCCACTGGGGCAATAATATGTACATTGATAATGTGAACCTCCAAACCAATTTAATAAGCGCCGTTCAAAACACACCCGCACAAGATGCCGGAGTATATCCCAATCCATTATCTGCGGGTGCTGTCTTAAACATCCATTTGCCCGAAGGCTATAGCAAAGGCGATGTGGCGCTTCGCCTTATTCACCTTTCAGGAAAAACGGTGTGGAGCAAACGGGGAACAGGACTTAATCAGGTAGAAATACCATCAGTCCTTTCTACAGGCAATTATATTCTCAATATTTCCACCCCCGGTAAAATCTGGAACAAGGTAGTTGTCGTGGTGAAATAATTCTACCCAAAGCACGAGCTACCGATCTATTTACTGGCATGTAATAGGCAAATCTTTTAGCCTATAACTTGCTGTAAAGCAAACTTAAAACTATATTTATGCCTATTAACCAATAACTGCAACCATGAGAACTGCTGGACTAATAAGATTTGTTTTTGTTTTTTCGACCATCTGTAGTGCAGTAGTTGCCTATGGGCAAAATGTAACTATCACTGACTATAAGGTCAACATCCTCGACCAGAATGGAGAGACTTTCGACGGGGTATTCAAACCCAATGCAAATACAAACGTGGCAGTTCAGGATGGGCTTACAACCTATAATGGCTATCAATACGCCGGCTATTTTAATTCAGACCACAGGCTTTGCCTTGCCCGAAGATTGGTAACACAAAAAAACTGGCAGAAAATAATCTTTACTGATTATCTCAAAACCAGCACCGATAGCCATAATGGAATTTCGCTTGGCATATGCGCCAATGATGGCACCATACATATTGCCTTCGATCACCACGCCAATGCTTTAAAATACAAAGTTTCAGTACCCGACCTAGTCAATAATCCAGGAGCCTTTACATGGGATGAAAATCTGTTTTCGCCGGTGCGCAATTACCTGATCGAAGGGCAAGCGCTTAGCCTGCTCACCTACCCACGCTTCGTGCCCACACCCGATGGAAATCTCCAATTCTATTACCGTCATAACTATCCGGGCAATGGCGATTGCCGCATCGTTTTTTATGATGGCGTGACATCAACATGGAATACAAATGAAATTTTCATTTCGAAGGCAGGAGTTTACTTTAACCAAACCACTGGTAATTCGAATAGCCGCAGTCAGTATCACAACCATATCATGTTTGACGATCAAGGCACCCTGCACACCACTTTTACCTGGAGGGAAGTAAACCAGGGTTCAGGTACACAATACAACCACGATATTGGCTATCTCTTCTCCGAAGATGGCGGCGTGACATGGATGAGCAATAATTACACGAAAGTGGCTGATGTAAATACCGGCCTGAAAGCTACCTACTTTTCACCCGGTATCGTCGTAGCCAATATCGCTCCTGAGATGCAAATGATCAACGATCAGGCACATTCTGTTGACCGAAAAGGAAGGGTGCACGTAATTGTAAACCACCGAGATACCCCCGCCGCAACGCCAGGTATTTTTGGTGCGGGGTTTTACAAACACCATTACCGCAACGCCCTGGGTGTATGGAAGGTAAGTATGCTGCCTTTTCAGGGAGCCAGGCCAAAGATGCTCAGCGATGCACAGGGCAACTTGTTTCTGCTCTATATTTTTCAAGGCAAATTGCACATTATTACAGCATCGCCTGCCGATGATTATGTAAAATGGTCGCTCATCTTTCAGGAAACCATACCTGCCGCATCATTTATCATGGACACCCACAGACTTTATAACCACGGTGAAATTAGTATACTTACCCAGCAAGCACCGGCAGTTTTGGGCGACCCTACACCTATCTACGTGGTAGATTTTAAACTGGAATACAGCGAAGATTGCTACAAAAACAATACACCTTGCGAGCAGACTACAGTGAACCTGTCGCCTACTGACGATGCCAGTGTAAGGGGTGGTCAGTATGCCGATGTGAATTATGGAAGTGAAAATCAACTTGCGGTTAAAAAAGCCGCTGTAAATACACAAAACCACCTTGAAACTTTTTTGCGGTTTAACATCAATGAACTCAAAGGAAAGAGCAAAATATTAAATGCCAAACTCAGGCTACACGTGAAAAATTACAGCGGACAGGGCGTGATAAATACACAACAGGAGCTACATTACTGCGAGAGCAATTTCTGGACGGAAATAATGCTAAAATATAATTCGCCACTGAAGCCCGCTTTTACGGAACTTATAGATGTACAGCAGGGAAGCACCACTTTCGTAGAATGGGACCTCACCAACCTACTTCAGGCTCAAGTGCTGAATGAAAGCTGGCTTACCCTCGCTATCGCCGAAATGAATAATACCAACGGGTTCATCACCTTTCATTCAAAAGAATCAGGCAATGCATCCAAGCGCCCTCAACTGATTGTAACCCTTGCCAAAAATTATATTACCCCGCTTGATGATACATACGCCCGTGGAGGCGTACATGCAGGAGCAAGCCACGGCAGCGAAATAGAGGTTGTGATAAAAGACGACGGCAATGACAGTTTCGATCGCATTGCATTTCTAAAATTTGATGTGTCAGATTATGCAGGGCAACCCGTAGAACGCGTGTTTCTGCAAATGCAACGCAAGGCAATGTCTTCCGCAGCTCCGACCACTCCATTTGCGGCACATTTTGTAGCAGATGATAACTGGGAAGAGCAATCGCTAAATTGGAATAACAAACCCGAATACGAAGCTGCGGCCCTTTCAGGTGAGTTTGGACGAGGCATGATGGATTGGGATGTAACCGATGCATTTATGGATGAAGCAAATGGCGATGGAGTGTTATCGCTTGCGCTGAAAAGTAACCGCCTTGGCTCTTTGCGGAATATAAATCTTTTTTCCAAGAATGAAAACAACGCGACGCGACACCCGAAGCTCATTATACGCTACAGTAGCACTTCTCCCACGGCCCAAATTGCTTCGCCCTACATTTCGCAGAACTCATGGCCAAATAATCCGGAACTCGCCGTATTCCCAAACCCCGCCGATGATGATTTCACAACGCTCTTGCAAAATGAAATTTCTGGAATAGCTACGCTTTACAGCATTTCAGGAGCAGTGGTGAAACAACTTAATCTCACCGCGGCAAGTCAATTTATTATTCAGGTAAATGACTTGCAACCCGGTATTTATTTACTCAGAATTGAAGACCTGGAAAATAATAAAGTGCTCACTGAAAAGGTGGTGAAAAGGTAATTTAGTTGCGTTTATTCAAGGTACTGCCGATGCCGTAAAATGAACATTTTCATTTTACGGCCAGTATCAAAACATCTCCGGCAGGTTCAGGAATATGCCTTCGGCGCCATTTGCTCCAAAGCCAAAAGAGAGCGATGCAAAGAACCTAAAATATCAAACAGCAGCGATTCCGGTTTATCATTTCCAGCCAGTACAAAGCGTAAAATCGAAAAAATTCCATCCGATCATTCATTCGAATGAACTACAAAAAACCTGAAAAACAAAACCGATCAATACTGTGGGGGTAGCATCTCATAACCCAACCGCCTCAGCATATCTGCTTCATTATACAGGGTAATACTCCTTACAATCTTGTCGTTTTCAATCAGGTAATTGGTGTTCGCCCAAATAGTATCTTCTTCACCACTTTTGTAAACGATTCGAAGTTCAGCCCAGTTACCCACCCATTCTCCTTTCTCGTTGCCTTCCAGAATGGCAATTGGTGCAAATTTGGATTTACGGCCGCTGCGCTTTAGCTGATTCTGAAAAAATGGCGACATAAACCTGCCGATTCAATTTGTAGCATCACGGCATAAATTCCCGCATGCCTTTGTGAAATATTTGCGCAGAAATTGTCGCATACTTTATGGTCATTCAGTATTTGTTCTTCCTAAAAACCACCTTTACATTCGATTCCAGCTAAAATAGCCAAAAGTTGGCATAGGCTGCACTCAAACCACATCCCCCGCCATTTCACACTCTTACCGTTTACACCCGTTTAAATACGGATATAAACGGAACTACACGTTTATCATACGACTCACTAAATCACCCCACTACATCTTTGCATCGTCGATTGACAATCACTGCTGCGGCGACGGCCAAGGCAAAACCAAAAACCCAAAAGCGATCACTCGCTTAAACAAAAACCAAATTCAAATAACCCTTAAAAAAGTTGAAGTCATGAACAATCTAGTAAACAAAGTACAACTTATCGGCCGCCTGGGATCTGACCCTGAAGTACGCAGCCTCGACAACGGTCGCAAAATGGCCAAATTCAGCATCGCAACTGATGAAAGCTACCGCGACAGTACCGGCAACAAAGTAGAAAATACCCAGTGGCACAATATTATAGCCTGGGGTCCAACTGCCGAATATGCCGAAAAGTATCTCAAAAAAGGACAACTCCTTGCACTTGAAGGAAAGCTCGTGAGCAATACCTACACCGATAAGGAAGGCAACAAGCGCTACAGCACCGATGTGCATGCCAGCGAATTTATGATTCTTGCATCCAAAAAAGAAGCTGTAACAGAATAAGTATACACAGCAGGGCTGCGTGGGCAGCACAGTGCGGTAGAGCAGCCCTGCGTGTTACTTTTTATTCGGCAGTAAGTTATGTGGTCAGTGTATTTCGGGTATGCTAATAGGGCAACCCAAGACTCTCGACCCAAGACGCTCGCCCTAAAAAACCCAAAAAAAATCCATCCCATGAACACCTTAGTAAATAAAGTACACCTTATAGGCCGCCTAGGCATGAACCCCGAAGTGCGAACCTTTGAAAATAAAAACACCATGGCACGTATGAGCCTCGCCACCGATGCCAGCTACCGCGATTCAGATGGCAAAAAAGTGCAGGAAGCACACTGGCATACCCTGGTAGCCTGGGGGAGCAACGCCAAAATAGCGGAGAAATACCTCAAGAAAGGCAAGGAAATAGCAGTACTTGGAAAACTTGTAAACCGCAGCTATACCGATAAAGAAGGCAACAAACGAACCGCCACCGAAGTGCACGTGAACGAATTCAAAATGCTTGGTGGCAAGGAAGACTGAACTCTGGCAATTGCCAACTAAAGTGCCAACGGCTAACCAAAAACCAACACACCCCGAAAGCGCAGCAAATTGCTGCGCTTTTTCATATTATACTAATTATCAAATTACATAAAGCAGACAACTTTTGCTTACCTACGATCGTCTTTGTAGTGATCAAGACCGCCGCCAAGCCAATTGCCGGTGATGAAGTTAACCACCTTTAACCAAACCAATAATGAAAAAACGCTACGCTACTCTCCTATTCATTGGGCTTTTTACCTTCATGCCAAGAACCTACGCTCAGATTGTGCTGCAGAGCAATCTCTCTGCTGAAACCCTGGTAAACCAGTTTTTTAACTCCGGCGTACTTGTAAGCCTTTCAAATATTACATTCAACGGTATACCGGCAGAGCTGGCACCCAACGAGCAAATTGCGCTCTTCTCAAATGGTTTGTCTGACAGCCTCGGCGTAGAATCAGGACTCATTATGGCTGCCACCAACGTAAACTGGCTGGCCGATTATAGTTTATTCTTCCAAGGGGAGCAGTTCTCTGACCCTGACCTTGCCGTGCTTGGCGGAGGACCGTCCTATACCTGCGCTGTTATCGAATTTGATGTACTGGTTGAAGCCGATATGCTCGCCTTTACTTATTTTTTTGCATCTGCTGAATATCAATCTTACACATGCAGCATATTCAATGATGCTTTTGGCTTTTTCATAAGTGGGCCGGGTATAAACGGACCGTTCAGCAACAATTCCAAGAATATTGCAACCATACCGGGCACCGAAACCCCAATTGCAATAAACACTGTAAACAGCGGTAGCAGCACAGGTGGAGGCGAATCCACAATTTGCGAAGCAGCCAATCCAAATTGGCAAGCAGATTCTCAATACTTTGTTCAGAACATTGCTTATGTAGCAAGCTCAATTAATACAAATGGCTATACCTTGCCGTTCGAAGCTATAGTTGACGTAATAAATGGTGAAACATACCACATGAAATTGGCCGTTTGCAATATCATGGACATCGCCCTGCCATCGGCTGTATTCTTTGAAGAAGGTTCATTCGAAGGCCGCCTGGCAAGCAAAACGGTGAATCCAATAGCCATCGACTTGAATATCTACCCAAACCCCACCACGGATGCACTATACCTTACTGACCTCTGCAAGAATTGTAGCGAGAATGTAAGTATCAGCTTTATGAATTTACAAGGTCGCGAAGTAGCGCGCCACAGCGTGGCTCCACAAGGACAGATAGAAGTACCCATGCACGAACTTGAAAATGGACTTTACATCATCACTGCTTACAAAGGACAGCAGATGATAGGCCGCTCCAAAGTGGTAAAACGATAATTATTCAGAACCATCAACATTAAACAACCAGTGCGCGGACAAAAAGTCCGCGTATTTTTTTCTAATAATTTCAGAAATCGCTCCTTGCAGCGCAAGCAATAGTGAATGAAAAAGTTTCTACACACATGGCTGTCAAACACTTTCCATTTTTTTCAAACAATACATCAATGCCTTTGTTTTAATCATATACTTTAAGTGTAACTTTGCAGCGCAACAATGAAAATTAACGCCACCCATTTCCATCATAGCCATTTCGCGGAGCACTCCGGGAGCATGTGATGGTATAGAAAAAATGGTGTAACCCATATTCGAAAACCCTGTCAGCTCCGGCCCGACAGGGTTTTTTGTTTTTAATTAAATCCATATAATGAACCAAACAACACTTAAGCTCGCAATACAAAAAGGTGGCCGCCTTAGCGAAAAAAGCAATGAACTGCTCGCTCAATGCGGCATCAAAGTAATAAACGGTGGTAAGCTAAAGGCCGAAGCATCAAACTTCCCACTCGAAGTGCTGTACCTGCGTGATGATGATATACCGCAGTATGTAGCCGATGGAGTTGCCGACCTAGGTATCGTGGGCGAAAATGTGCTGCTCGAAAAATCCAAACAACTCATCATAACCGAGCGGCTGGATTTCGGAAAGTGCAGGCTATCACTCGCTGTAAAAAGAGAAGAGATTTACTTCGGAATTTCCTGGCTCAATAAACGCAAAATAGCAACGAGTTACCCCAATATTGTGCGGCAATTCCTCAAGGAACAAAACCTCACTGCCGAGATAGAAGAAATAAGCGGCAGCGTAGAAATAGCGCCTGGCATAGGTCTCGCTGATGCCGTGGTAGATATAGTAAGTACTGGCAGCACGCTCCTGGCAAACGGTCTCCGCGAAGTGGAAACCATCATGCGAAGCAGTGCGGTGCTTGCGCAAAATAGCAACCTGAGCACTGAAAAACTGGCGCTTACAAGTCAGCTCATCTTCAGAATACGCGCTGTAAAAAACGCCGCCAAAAACAAATACATTCTTCTCAATGCGCCAAATGATAGCATAAAAACAATCACCGACCTGATACCCGGAATGAAAAGCCCTACAATATTACCACTGGCCCGCGAAGGTTGGTGCAGCCTGCACTCCGTGGTACAGGAAGACGAATTCTGGGAGGTGATTGACAAGCTGAAAGATGCCGGCGCCGAAGGTATACTGGTATGCAATATTGAAAAAATGATACTTTGAAAATGCTGACATACTACTACCCTGAATCACATAGATGGCAAGAACTTTGCACCAGACCTTCATTGCAAAATGAAAATATCAACGCATCTGTAAACGCTATTCTCCTTGGTGTAAAACTGCGCGGCGATGCTGCGCTTTACGAATTTTCAGAGCGGTTTGATAAATGTAAAATTACTTCCCTAAAATTACCGTCAGAAAGCATCCGGGATTCTGGCAAAGAAATTAGTAAACCACTCAAGGATGCAATGGAACTCGCTGCAACGAACATTAGGGCTTTTCACGCAAGTCAATTTGAATCCGTAAATTTTGTAGACACCATGCCGGGTGTGCGCTGCTGGCGCAAAAGTATACCCATCGCGAAAGTAGGGCTTTACATACCCGGAGGCACAGCGCCGCTATTCTCATCGCTCCTGATGCTCGGCATACCCGCCACCCTTGCAGGCTGTCGCGAAATTGTGGTGTGCACACCGCCCAACCGCGGTGGCAATGTTGCGCCAACCATCAGATATGCCGCATCAATGCTTGGTATTGAAAATATCTACACGGTGGGTGGTGCGCAAGCAATCGCGGCAATGGCCTACGGTACAGAATCTATTCCTTCGATCGATAAAATTTTCGGACCGGGAAACCAATGGGTCACCACCGCCAAACTAAAAGTGCAGCAGCAAGGCACCGCTATCGACATGCCCGCAGGGCCCAGCGAGGTGCTCGTAATTGCCGATGCGCAGAGCAATGCCGCATTTGTAGTGGCCGACTTGCTCAGCCAGGCCGAGCACGGCGCTGACAGTCAGGTGATACTCGTAATAAGCGAAGAACGCGGAAAAGCAATAGATTTTATTGAGCAAATAAATGAGAATATTCTTGCCCAGTTGGCCTTGCTTTCGCGAAAAAATATTGCCGAAGAAGCGCTCTCAAATAGTAAAATAATTCTATTCAATTCTGATTACGAAGCATTGGCCTTTTCAAATTTCTACGCTCCGGAGCACCTTATTATTGCTACAGAAAATGCCCGCTCTCTGGCAGAAAATGTTACACAGGCAGGCAGCGTTTTCATCGGCCCATGGAGTTGTGAGAGCGCCGGTGACTATGCCAGTGGCACCAACCACACCTTGCCCACCAATGGCTTCGCAAGGAGCTATTCCGGTGTTTCACTAGAAAGCTTTATGAAAAAAGTAACTTTTCAGGAATTGAGTAAAGAAGGCATTATAGGATTAGGCCCTGCCATAGAATTGCTGGCAGAAGCAGAAGGACTTGATGCACATAAAAACGCTGTTTCCATACGACTAAAAACTTTGCAAAATGATTGATCCACTATCCCTCGTAAGAGAAAACATCACGCAGCTTCGCCCATACTCAAGTGCACGTAGCGAGTACAGCGGCAAGGCGAAGATATGGCTCGACGCCAATGAAAATCCGGTGGGAAACAATGGACTAAACCGATACCCAGACCCTACGCAACAAAAACTCCGCAATAGACTAAGCGAACTGAAAAAAATAAATAGCGACCATATATTTCTCGGAAACGGAAGCGATGAGCCAATTGACCTACTTATTCGCGCATTCTGTGAACCCCACCGCGACAAAGTGCTCATTCTAACCCCCACCTATGGGATGTATCGGGTGAGTGCAGCGATCAATGCAGTGGAGGTAATTGCACTCCCTCTCAATGAAGAATTTCAGCCCGACGTAGCTGCCATACTGAACCTTACAGCAAATGATTACGCCATAAAAATTCTATTTATCTGCTCACCAAATAATCCAACAGGAAATCTTATGAATCCTGAGTCAATTAATGCGATACTCGAGAATTTCAATGGCATTGTGGTTATCGATGAAGCCTATATTGATTTTTCGAAGAGCGAAAGTTATACAACTCAAATTGAAAAGCACCCTTGTATGGTGGTGCTGCAAACCCTTAGCAAAGCATGGGCAATGGCAGGTATAAGGCTGGGAATTGCTTATGCATCAAAACCAATAATTCGCGTACTGAACCGAATCAAGCCGCCATATAACATCAATGCGCTTACTCAACGTGAAGCACTGTTGAACCTTGCAAAACCTGAAGAAATGAAATTGGGTGTGAGCACTATCATTTCCGAAAGGAAACGGGTGGAAGAATGTCTGCGTGGTATGTCGTTCTTCATAAAAATATACCCTTCTGATGCCAATTTCATTTTTGTAGTTTGTGCTGAGGCAAACTATCTCTATACATTTCTGGCAGAAAGGGGTATTATCATCAGAAACCGCAGCATCGATATGCCCGGAGCCCTAAGAATTACCGTTGGAACGACTGATGAAAACAACCAATTAATTTCAGCACTAAAACAATTTAAAGCATGAAAAAAGTGCTATTCATAGACCGCGACGGAACAATAATCCGCGAAACGGAAGATGAGCAAATTGACAATTTTGAAAAAATGCGGTTTTTGCCTGGAGCCATCAGCAACATCGCAAAAATAGCCGCTGAAACAGACTACCTACTGGTAATGGTCACTAATCAGGATGGGCTCGGCTCTGATTCATTCCCCGAAGCGCACTTCTGGCCTGTACACAACAAAATGCTCCAAATACTGGAAGATGAAGGCATTCGATTCCACGAAATACTCATAGACCCCACACGACCCGCCGACAACGCACCCACCCGCAAACCCGGTACCGCTATGCTCACGCACTACATGAAAGGCCATTTTGATCTCGATAACTCAGTGGTAATTGGCGATAGGGCTACGGATGTACAACTTGCCCAAAATCTCGGTTGCAAAGCCATCTTTATTGGTGCAAACACCCAAATAGGTGCTGCGCTTTGCACCACTTCATGGGAAGCAATTTATAAATATTTGCGCGGTAAAAGCCGCCTTGCCGATGTGCACAGAAAAACTACTGAAACTGAAATTCAGATCACCATAAATCTCGATGGTAACGGAATGAGCACAATTCAGACCGGAATCGGATTTTTCGATCATATGCTCGGACAGCTTTCGCGCCACGGTGGGATAGATTTGGACATAAAGGTAACCGGCGATTTGCACATTGACGAGCACCATACCATTGAGGATACCGCCCTGGCATTGGGCGAAGCTTTCAGCCGTGCGATAGGCAGCGCCAAAGGCATGCAGCGATACGGATTTCTATTGCCTATGGATGATGCCATGGCGCAGGTAGCCATTGACTTCGGAGGCAGACCATGGCTGGAATGGGATGTTACCTTCACCCGCGAAAAAATTGGTGAGATGCCTACAGAAATGTTCAAACACTTCTTCAAGAGCTTTTGCGATGCAGCGCGATGCAATTTAAACATTGCTGCAAATGGTGAGAATGAACACCACAAAATTGAAGCAATTTTTAAAGCCTGGGCACGCGCCATTCGCATGGCCGTAACCCGCATCGGCAGCAGCGATATACCAAGTACCAAAGGCGCACTATGATTGCTATCGTAAAATACAATGCGGGCAATGTGCGCTCTGTGCACAACGCCCTGAAGCGGTTGGGTGTGGATGCTGTAATTACCGACAGCAGCGAAGCATTGCAACGCGCCGATAAAGTAATTTTTCCAGGAGTGGGCGAAGCCGGATCAGCCATGCAATACCTTCGCAATACCGGACTGGATCGCACTATAAAAAACCTCAATCAACCCTTTCTGGGCATCTGTTTGGGCATGCAGTTGCTCTGCGCTGAAAGTGAAGAAGGCAATACATCCTGCATCGGAATATTTCCTGAAAAAACGAGCCGTTTTCAGGATGGTGTGAAAATTCCACATATGGGCTGGAACAGCATCGAATCCTTGCAAGGTCAACTTTTCAAGGGCATCAAACCCGGGTGCGATATGTATTTTGTGCACAGCTATTTTGTGCCTGCGGGAAAATGGAGCATCGCAACGTGCAATTACGGCAGCGCTTTCAGCGCTGCCCTTCAGAAAGATAATTTCTACGGCGTTCAATTTCACCCTGAAAAATCAGGTGAAGCGGGTGCGCAAATTCTAAAAAATTTCACTGAATTATGAAAGAAAATTCAACCTCAGGAAATCCGAAAATGTGCATCATACCCGCAATTGACATTATGGGTGGCAAATGCGTGAGGCTCACCAAAGGAATTTTTGATTCACAGATTATTTACAACCACGACCCGCTCGAAGTAGCCCTCGCATTTGAAGGTGCCGGCCTTCGATACCTGCACCTCGTTGACCTGGACGGCGCCAGACATGGAAAGGTAGTTAATTGGAAAGCACTGGAGCGAATCGCTTCGCGAACTTCTCTAAAAATAGACTTTAGTGGTGGCTTAAAAACTGAGCTGGATTTGCAAACCGCATTTGGAAGCGGTGCCCGGCAAATTACAGCCGGCAGCATAGCCTTAGACAAACCAGAACAAGTGTATCTCTGGCTTGATTTGTATGGGCCCGAAGCCATCATTATCGGTGCTGACGTACACCACCGAAAAATTGCGACCCAAGGCTGGTTAAAGACTTCTGACCGCGACATCATCGAATTGATTGATGAATTTTCGCGAAAGGGATTTCAGCAATTCATGTGCACCGATATTGCCAAAGACGGCATGCTTCAAGGACCATCGATGCCACTCTACCACGAAATTTGTGCGGCTTTTCCTGAAAGTAAAATCATTGCCAGCGGAGGCGTGAGCAATGTGAGCGATCTGGAAAATCTCTCGGCGATTGGTTTGCATGGAGCCATTGTAGGAAAAGCCATCTACGAAGGACGAGTAACCCTTAAAGAACTCTCTCTGCTATGTTGAAAAAGAGAATTATTCCTTGTTTGGATATTAAAGACGGACGCACAGTAAAAGGCGTAAACTTTGTAAACCTGCGCGATGCCGGCGACCCGGCGCAACTCGCTGAACTCTACGCCGCGCATGGTGCTGATGAGCTGGTCTTCCTGGACATCACCGCTTCTATTCACCAGCGCAAAACGCTCGCTGTACTTGTGGAGCGCATTGCTGAACGCATTGATATTCCATTTACCGTAGGTGGTGGTATAAGCAGTACCGAAGATGTAAGAGCGCTCTTGCAAGCCGGTGCCGACAAAATAAGTGTGAACTCTTCGGTAATACGTAGACCTGAATTAATCAACGAAATAAGCAGCGAATTTGGCAACCAATGTCTCGTGGTGGCCATAGATGCAAAAGGCGAAAATGGTAAATGGGAAGTATATATTGACGGTGGGCGCACGGCAACAAGAATAAGCGCTATTCATTGGGCACAGGAAGCACAAAGTCGCGGTGCGGGCGAAATTCTTCTAACATCAATGAACCGCGATGGAACAAAATCAGGATTTGACCACCATTTGGTACACGCCATTTGCGATGCTGTAAATCTGCCCGTAATTGCATCCGGAGGAGCAGGGTCTGTTGATCATTTCGTTGATTTATTCTCAAATACCAACGTCGATGCAGCGCTGGCAGCGGGCATATTTCATTTTGGCGAAATAACCATTCCTGAATTAAAAAATTATTTAATTAAATCAAATATTCCAGTTCGATGAATCCCAACTTTGAAAAAAACGGTGGTCTGATACCGGCAATTGTTCAGGATGAATATTCACTTGAAGTACTCATGCTCGGCTACATGAATCGCGAAGCGCTTGAAGCAACTTTGCACACAGGAAAGGTTACTTTCTTCAGCCGAAGCAAAAACCGGCTTTGGGTGAAGGGCGAAACATCCGGAAATTTTCTAAATCTCATATCAATCACCGACGATTGCGACCAGGACACGCTTCTGATAAGGGCTGTTCCTCTTGGATCAGTTTGCCATACCGGCTCACGTACCTGCTTTGGCGAAAGCTTTGAAGGTAGTTTTTTGCGAAAACTAGAAGCTACCATCAGAGAACGAAAAGAGCTTATGCCTGAAAATTCGTATGCAACGCGCTTATTTAATTCAGGGATAAATAAAATAGCACAAAAAGTAGGCGAAGAAGCGGTGGAACTCGTGATAGAAGCACTGGGCGAAGACCGTGATAACTTGCTCAACGAAGCCGCCGACTTACTCTTTCATACATTGGTATTACTGCATGCGAAGGGAGTAAATCTTCGCGATGTGGAAGCGGTTCTTGATGAAAGAAGTAAAAAATGAAATGCTATTTATTTCCCTATTTCAATTGCCGAAATTATTATTCTGAGGTGCCGAAATTTCAACCCTTTCGGGAATTTAGCTGGGAAGGGGTTTTGGGTTTTTATTGGCTGGTTTTTATTTTAAAATCCCATTGAGCGAATAGAGCGCTTATCGTTGAGAAATACTTGCACATCAAAGTATGCATTTCCTGTACTCGAAAAAACCTACTAAAAACCCATTAACAAAAACGGCTTCACCCCAGCTAATAATTGGGCAGAACCCAGGTCCATGGACCATGAACATCAACCTACAACCCAGTTTCCTGAACCCACGACCCTAGGCTCACGACTCAATAAATTCAACCTAACACCTATGTAACAATTTTATCTGTAAAACAGTATGCACGTGCACACGGAATTGTTACGAAAATGAAATTTTCAACCCCCCAGATTAATCATTCGATCAGGATTATCTATTGCCAAAATAGGCTCAATCAGGTCTATGGCTTAGCCCTATTGCTGATACTGGCCATTGCATCAGGGAATAAAGCAAACGCCCAATGCGCCTTTACCGCCACAGCAAACCTAAAGGGCAACGGCTGCCACATAGCCGAAGAGCAGGTAAGGTGGGCTTCGCCTGGCGATGTAACAGTTTTGGGCAATAGCCTTACAAAATCAGGCGGTGGAAATGGCTGGAACGCAGGTGCTGAGTCAACTGCACTCGTAGCTGATGGCGGCTACATGTATACCGTGGCGAACGAGACCAATATCAACAGGATGATCGGTCTGAGTACAAACAACCAAAACAACAACTTTAACTCAATCGATTACGCCTTCTATCTGCGCAGCAGCGGAGTATTGGGCATATTTGAATCGGGCAATAACCGTGGTAATTTTGCTGTATATGTTTCAGGTGATACGCTGCGTATTGCAAACGAAGGTGGAAAAATAAAATACTACCACAACCAAAACCTGCTTCGAACCGAGAATATCGCCACGGGTACATCACTGTTGGTTGACTGTTCGATAAATACCGTAGGGGGAACTTTACGGCATGTTCACATTGGAAATATTACCCAGAACACATTCACCGCATCGATTTCAAATGCTGGCGCGGCTCCGAGCTACGCGTGGAGTGTGAACGCAACTCCTGCAGGAAACAATTCACCGAACTTCATTGCCACTGCCCTCGCCCCTGGCGATGTAATAACCTGCGCACTCACTCCCGGAGTAGGTTCGTGCGCAACGGGAATCCAAAATTCCAATACCATTCGCATAAGGCCGCGTAAAACCCCATCCGTGAATGATTTCAGAATTACTGCTACCGCGCTGCAGTCGGGTTGTAAACGCAGTATAGAGCTGGTATCATGGAGTGTAGCGGCTTTGGCCAATGTTGAATCAAATGGAAGCAACCTGTCAAAAATTCAAAGCAATGGCAATTGGGATGGTGGTGCATACTCCCTCAACTCAGTTGTAAACAACGGCTATCTCGAATTTACCAATTCCGAAATTACCCGAAAGGCTATAGGACTCAGCCATACCAACCCCGACAACAATTTTAATACGATCAGTTATGCCTTCTTTTTCGAAACAGGAGGAAGCCTGCGAATTTACGAAAATGGCACTAACCGCGGCGTCTTCGGTTCATACGCAATAAATGATGTTTTCAGAATATTCGCTGATCAGGGAGTAGTAAAATACTACAGAAACGGTACGCTACTCCGCATCAGCACAGTAGCCCCTACCCTGCCCCTTTTTGCTGATGTAAGTCTGCGAGATGTTGGAGCCACAGTAACCAACGCGGTTATTTCAAATTTCAATGGCGGTACCTTCACGGCCAATGTGCAAAATGCAGGCACAAACCCGATTTTGCAATGGAAACTCAACGGAACCAACGTAGGAACAAACTCATCGAGCTACAGCAATTCATCTCTAAACGATGGTGACATTGTAAGATGTGATCTCACGCCCGATTTTGACGGATGCACCGGTTCCGCATTTGCTTCAAGCGAAATATTAATTACCAATGCGATAAGCTTAAATGCCATCAACTTCTATATAAGCGCAAACCCTGCAGTAGCAGCCTGCGCTACTACCCTCGAAGATGTAGTATGGAACAGAGCCACCCTCACAAACAATGAAGCAACAGGCAATAACCTTATTAAAATACAAAGTACCGGCAACTGGAATGGAAACGGCGCCTCGCTAAACAGGGTAGCTAATAATGGATATTTTGAGTTTACCAATTCTGAAATAACCCGAAAAATTGTGGGCTTGAGCGATGTGGACCTCTCGTCCAATTTTACTTCTATTAAGTATGGTTTCTTTTTTGAAAGCGGCACTGTGCTGCGTATCTACGAAAACGGAACCGACCGTGGAACCTTTGGCAACTATGCTATTGGTGATGTATTTCGCATCACTGTACAAACAGGCGTGGTGAAGTACTATAAAAACGGAACACTGTTGCGCATCAGTACAGTTGCGCCTACTCTGCCACTGCTAGTTGACGTGAGTCTCCGCAATGTTGGAGCGACGGTTACAAATGCGGTAATTTCAAATTTTAACAGCGGCACATTCACTGCATTTGCCGCGAATGCCGGTGCCAATCCCACTTACCAATGGAAAATAAACGGCACCATCGCGGGAGCAAACAGCAACGTATACAGCAACGGCTCACTGAGCAATGGCGATATAGTAACCTGCGAACTTACACCCAACATAAACAACTGTTCGTTAACGGCAATTGCATCATCGGCAATTGAAGTGCTCGAAGCACCAAGCCCGCCTTCGCTAAACTTCTTCATCGCAGGTGAAGTTGCTTCATCGGCCTGTGCCATTGCCATAGAAGATGCAGTGTGGAATTCAGCATCATTTAGCAATGTAAATGCAAGCACAAACAACCTTTTGAAAGTTCAAAGCAACGGCAATTGGGATGGTGGTGCTGCATCGCTAAATACAGTCGCTGACAATGGATACTTCGAGTTCACCAATTCTGAAATAACCCGAAAAACTGTGGGCTTGAGCGATGTGCAGCTAAACTCCAATTTCACTTCTATCAAGTATGGTTTCTTTTTTGAAAGCGGCACTGTGCTGCGTATCTACGAAAACGGAACCGACCGTGGAACCTTTGGCAACTATGCTATAAATGATGTATTTCGCATCACTGTAGAAACAGGCTTAGTGAAGTATTATAAAAACGGAACACTGCTGCGCGTCAGTACCGTGCTGCCTGCACTTCCTCTGCTGGTAGATGTTAGTTTACGCGATGTGGGTGCAACAGTGACTGATGCAAAGATCGCTAACTTCAATGTAGGTACCCTTACGGCGAATGTGCAGAATGCAGGAAGCAACCCTGTATTTCAATGGAAATTGAATGGTGCCAATGTAGGTGCCAATACACCTACTTATACCAATTCAGGGCTTATTGATGGAGACGCAATAACCTGCGAATTAACCCCAGATATTGATGGCTGTGAATTTACCATATACACATCGAATGAAATAGCGCTGGAAACGTTAGATAACTCACCGAGCATTGACTTCTACATCAGCGGTGAAACGGTATCTGCAGGTTGCTTTCTGGCCACAAAAACCGTAGCCTGGGAAAGTGCTTCACTACTCAATGTAACCGCTACCGGCAATAATCTTTTAAAAGTACAAAGCAATGGTAACTGGAATGGCGGTGCCTTCTCGCAAAATGCGGTAGCCGATAACGGCTATTTAGAATTTACAAACGCTGAAACCTTAAGGAAGGCTGTGGGCCTTAGCACTAACAATTCCAATGCGGCGCAGAATACACTCAACTACGCCTTCATTTTCGAAAGCGGTGGTGTGCTGCGAATCATGGAAAATGGAACCGACCGCGGTGCATTTGGCACGCATGCCATTGGCAACATTTTCAGAATCGCCGTAGAAAACGGCGTGGTAAAATATTACCGAAACGGCACCCTGCTTCGCATCAGTACTGTGGTGCCTTCGCTTCCGCTAAAAGTAGATGTAAGCCTGCGCGATGTAGGCTCAACGGTATCAAGTGCTCTGATTGCAAATTTCAACGGAGGTATCTTTACTGCAAATGTGAGCAGCGCAGGAGTCAACCCAACATTTCAGTGGAAACTCAATGGCACCAATGTAGGCAGCAATTCAGTTTCGTATACCAATACATCACTGCAGGACAATGATATAATTACCTGCGAGCTGATACCTGACTTAGGCGGTTGTGGGGCTGTAGTTTATACATCAAACAATGTTTCAATTACACAGGTAGAAAATCCCGTGAGTATAAGCTTCTACATCACCGCCAATGCAGTGCCTTTTGCATGCAATGCTGCGGTGGAAAATGTGGTGTGGAATCCGGCATCACTTAGCAATACGGAAGCCAACGGCAACAACCTTTTGAAGGTCCAGGGAGGTTCTTCTTGGAATGCAAATGCATCATCACTTAACGAAGTATACAACAACGGCTATTTAGAATTTACTGCAAGCGAAACAAACCGAAACCGCATGGTAGGTCTCAGCCAAACCGATGCCAGCGCATCCTTCAACACCATACGCTACGCATTCTACCTGATCAACAACGGTGGCATCCAAATCTACGAAAATGGCGCAAACCGCGGAACATTTGGTACTTTCCAAACTGGCGACTTACTAAGAATAACAGCCGACGACGGAATAATAAAATATTATAGAAATGGCACCCTGCTGAGAACAACGACCCTCCTGCCTACCTTTCCGCTTAGAGCCGATGTATCAATAAATCAGGTAGGCGGTACTGTGAACAACGCTGTAATATCAAATTACAACAACGGTACCTTTACTGCCATCGTTGACAATGCAGGTCCGGCACCCACCTACCAATGGATGGTAAACGGCAGCAACGTGGGTACCAATAGCAACGTATATTCCAATACCACACTGAGCAGCGGCGATATAATAACCTGTGTGCTTTCGCCCGATTTGGGTGGTTGCGGAGAACTTTCCTACACATCAAAGCCAATAACCAAACTTAGTACAAACCTTCCGGTTGAAATTACCTTTTACATTCAATCAACCAACGAACCAAGCGGCTACGGCATAGCAATTGAAAATATAGCTTGGAATACAGCTTCGCTTCAAAATGTGCAGGCTACTGAAAATAACCTACTCAAGGTTTTATCAAATAATAACTGGAACGGAAATGCCGCATCACACAATACAGTAAAGGACAATGGCTACTTCGAATTTACTGCATTTCAAACGAACCACCGCCGAATGGTGGGTCTCAGTAATACCGATGCCAACGCGAATTTTAATACCATACGTTATGCATTTGATCTAAACAGCAATGGACAGCTTCGCATTTATGAAAATGGAACAAACAGAGGGTTATTTGGCAATTACGCAATCGGAGATATATTCAGAATTTCGGTGGAACTGGGTATCGTAAATTACTACCGCAATGGTGCATTGATTTATACAAGTGCACTTGCTCCTACACTTCCCCTATTGGCTGATGTAAGCATAAGCAATGTAGGCGGTAGAGTAACAAATGCGGTGGTGGCAAATACTACCGGTGGTGTATTCACAGCCCATGTGCAAAATGCAGGTAGCTCACCGAACTATCAATGGAAATTAAATGGCACCAATGTAGGTGCCAATACTACAACCTATACCAATTTGGGCTTGTTGGATGGAGACATTATAACCTGCGAGCTTACACCTGATCTTACCGCTTGCGGAACAAGCGACTTCACTTCCAATATCATTACCATTTCAGGACCTGATGGCACCACCGACTGGATAGGTGCGATAAGCACGAATTGGCATAACCCAGCCAACTGGAGCAGCGGTGTGCCCAATCAATTTATAGATGCAACTATCCCCGCCGGAACGCCTTTCAGCCCGGCAGTAAATGCACCCGCGCCGCTGAAAAATCTTGAAATAGAAACAGGCGCCAATCTTACCACGGCCAGCAGTACCATGCAGGTTTATGGCGACATCAATAATTTAGGAACTATAATTGGCAGCCTAGGTACCGTGGCATTTCTGGGTGGTGTCAGTGCTACCATTTCTGGAAATATTACCCGTTTCAACAGGGTGATTTTCAATAAAGCTTCTGCACTCGAAAGGGTAATACTCAATACCAGTATAGAGATTATTGACGAAACTGTTTTTATAATGGGTATTGTAGAAACAGGTGCCAATGAAGTAATTTACATCAATGATGCCAATAGCCGCGAAGGCCTTCCCGAAAGCCATGTGGAAGGTGTATGCAGAAAAATCGGTAATCAGACATTTCGATTTCCGGTAGGACGAAACGGTATTTACGCACCGATTAGCATCTCTGCACCGGCTTTAACTACCGCTGAGTTTACAGCCACGTATATATATCTGGACCCGGAAGAAGACGGATATACCACTGCCGACCGCGACCCTAGCTTGGTAACGCTGAGCCGCTGCGAGTACTGGTTGCTAAACCGAGAGGTAGGAACCTCATCGGTTGCTGTGACTCTCTCCTTTGAAAATGTAAGAAGCTGCGGAGTTACAAACCCAGCCGATCTTCGCGTAAGCCGATGGACAGGTACCAACTGGCAAAACCATGGCTACCTAACCCATACCGGCGATGCGAACAGCGGAACCGTAACAAGTGGATTGCCTATACTCAACTTCAGTCCGTTCACACTGGGGTCAGGTACATCGGTAAACCCGCTGCCCATTGACCTGCTCAGCTTTGAAGCCAAACGATCAGGTATAAAGGTTGATGTAAAATGGACCACCGCAGCAGAGGTAAACAACGACTTCTTCACTTTGGAAAGAAGCAGCGATGGGGCCAATTATGCGGCGATCGCAATTATTCAGGGTGCTGGAAATTCACCGTCGGCGATCAATTATGTGCACAGTGACATGAGTCCGCTGAAAGGAACCTCGTATTACAGGTTGCGCCAAACAGATTTTGACGGTACATCAAAAGTGTACCCGCCGCAGAGTGTATTCTTTGGCGGAGGTTTGGGCACTTCTGTATATCCCAACCCTACCGACGGATACTTCAGGGTATTGCTTCCGGCAAATGACGAACCGGCTACCTTAAGGCTTATTGCAGCGAGCGGCGCCCGGATATGGACAAAAATTACTGAAGGCAGCATAGCTGAAAACAATGTACAAGGCCTCGCACCGGGAGTTTACATACTCGAAGTAGAAGCAAAAAATTATGTGGAGCGCTTCAAGCTTATAATCAGGTAACAGTCCGTTTTTTTAGAATATTTAAAATTCCGTGTGTTGGTGCTCTAAGCACCGTTCAAGGGCTCCAGTTTCCGGAGCCCTTTTTCTTTTTGCCGAAAGGCTGGAATGGTGCTAAGTAACCTAGGTTCCAAAACACTCATAAGAACCACATTAACTTTGTACCGTTTAAAACGCATTTAATAAACCCGAAAAAGAAAATATTATGAAAGTAGAGCAGATATATACCGGATGTATTGCCCACGCGGCGTACTACCTTGTGAGCAATGGTGAAGCCGCCATTTTTGACCCGCTTCGTGAAGTGCAGCCTTATATAGACCGCGCCGTGAGAGATGGAGCTAAAATAAAGTACGTCTTTGAAACCCACTTTCATGCTGACTTTGTGAGCGGACACCTTGATCTTGCTAAAAAAACCGGTGCAGATATCGTATACGGACCAACGGCGAAACCCGGCTTTGATGCCATAGTAGCCGAAGACGGACAAGTTTTCAAAGTGGGAAACTATTCCGTAAAGGTCATCCACACTCCGGGTCACACCATGGAGAGCACCACATTTCTGCTGATAGATGAAGATGGCAGTGAGCACGGTATTGTGACGGGCGATACCCTCTTCATAGGCGATGTAGGCCGCCCTGACCTTGCGCAACACGTGATAGAAGACCTCACTGAAGACAAGCTCGCCGGATACCTATTCGACTCACTCCGAAATAAAATTATGCCACTTGCTGACCACCTAATCGTATACCCAAACCACGGTGCGGGCAGCGCTTGCGGCAAAATGATGAGCCAGGAAACCACAGATACCCTTGGCAATCAGAAAAAAGTAAACTACGCATTAAATCCTGCACTGAGCAAAGATGAGTTCAAGAAGCAATTGCTTACCGGACTTACTGCCCCGCCGAGTTATTTCCCTAAAAATGTAATCATGAATATCACAGGTTATGACAGCCTCGATACTGTAATGGAGCGCGCCAATCACCCACTCGACCCGGAAGCGTTTGAGATGGTGGCCAATGAAACCCGCGCCCTAATACTCGATACCCGCGATGCATCAGAATTTGCCAAAGGATTTATTCCTAACAGCATCAATATAGGTCTCGAAGGCAACTTTGCCATGTGGGTAGGTGAAATGATCACTGATATAAAGCAGGAAATTCTGCTTGTAACCGATCATGGCAAAGAAGAAGAAGCCGTAACACGCCTTTCGCGGGTGGGCTATGACCATACCATTGGATACCTGAAGGGTGGCTTTAAGGCTTGGGCCGATAGCGGGAAAGAATTCGATACCATAAACAGGCTGAGCACATCGCAACTCGAAGCGATGTATGCTGAAAAACCACTTGTTTTTGATGTGCGCAAAAAGAGCGAGTTCGACTCGCAGCACTTGGACGGAGCCATCAATGTACCGCTCAATCAAATCAATAATCACCTGGCGGAATTTCCAAAGAACAAACCTTTCATCATTCATTGTGCAGGTGGATACCGCAGCATGATCGCTGCCGCCATACTCAAGCAGCGCGGTTGGGAAAATTTTGCAGATGTAGAAGGCGGATTTAAAGAACTGGCTGAAACCAGCATTCCGAAAACCGACTATATATGCCCTACTACACTGTTGTAAATTCATTTGCCGAAAGGATGAAAAAAAACGCTTTAACCATTGTGGGGGCTCTGGCCGGTGCCTTTCTGGGCTTGCTTTACTGGAGCCGCGTGGGATGCAGCAATGACCATTGCGTAATTGCTTCAAACCCCTATATCAGCACTGCCTATGGCGGACTCTTTCTTGGCTTAATTGCCAATGAAATTTCAAGAACAAGAAACAAACAAAAACAAAAACAAAAAACACAACAATGAATACAAACGAAAGATTTCGAGCAGGTAAAGGAACCATCGTAGATGTAAGATCAGCAGATGAGTTCAGGATGGGCCATGTGCGTGGATCAATTAATATTCCCTTGCAGGAGGTCAGCACGCGCGTAGCTGAATTCAAAAAATTGGAAGCTCCATTGGTACTCTGTTGCGCATCGGGCAATAGAAGCGGTATAGCCACTATAATGTTGCAGCGCGAAGGCGTGAACTGCACCAACGGCGGCGGATGGATGGATGTGGAATATCAACTGAACATGGTAAAAGTATCATGATAGGAGCGCTGAAAAAAATGCTGGGCTTAGGACCTAAAACCAACTACAACGACCTGATAAAACAGGGAGCAGCGGTGGTGGATGTGCGCACCGGCAATGAGTTCAAATCAGGCCACATAAAGGGATCACTGAATATAACACTCGACTCGATTTCGGCAGGAAAGCACCCGCTGAAGGATAAACAAAAACCACTCATATTGTGTTGTAGAAGCGGTATGCGTAGCGCAGCGGCTATGTCGGCACTCCAACGCCAGGGCTTCACACAGGTATACAACGGCGGCGGATGGCAATCGCTTCAGCAGAAGTTAAACCAAAAATAAAAGACAATGAACCGTATAGGATTGGATAAAGAAAAGAGCGCAACTCTGGCTAAAAAACTGAATTCACTGCTCGCCGACTACATGGTATTTTACCAAAATACCCGCGGTCTGCACTGGAATATCAAAGGCGAGAAATTCTTTGAACTTCACCTGAAGTTTGAAGAACTCTACACCAACCTATTGCTTAAGATTGATGAAGTGGCTGAGCGAATTCTCACCCTGAGTGCAACACCCCTCCACACCTTTGAAGATTACACCGCAAAGTCGAATATCAAAGCCATCAAAAATGTATCCGATGGCCGCGAAGGAGTGCAGTCTATACTTGATGCTTTTGAGAAATTATTGATTCGTCAGCGCGAAATATTGGCACTTGCTGCCGATGCACACGATGAAGGCACCAATGCACTGATGAGCGATTATATTCGTGAGCAGGAAAAGTTGGTTTGGATGTACTCGTCGTTTCTGAATAGGTCATAAATATCCTTTCGGCAAAAAATTTAAGGGGGCGCGCCGCTGGCGCGCCCTACTCCCTGCTTCGCTGGGTCCGCAACACTGCGGCCCGTCCATTTTCAACTGCTCCGCAAACTGCTCCGCTGGGCTTGCAACACCGCGGCCCGTCCATTTTCAACTACAGTGCCTGTAATCTTGGACTTATACAAATCACTTCTTCCAATACTACTTTTTCCTTATCCTGATAGTTGGAAGCTGATGAATAGCTCCAATGATCAGGCTGATCTACTAATCCGGCCTTTACGGGATTGTAATGAATGTAATTAATCTTAACCCATGTAAACTTTTCGCCGTAGAGTTCGATCGCGTGATTTCCAGTTTGCCAAACTTTGTAGTTCTTGTTTTTGCAATCTTGCAATCCTTCCTGTCTGAATAGCTGCAAGAGCCATTCTCGTCTACTTTCTTTTCCATCTATGATTTCAGTGATCATCGCCTTCGATGTAAATTTTTTCAAATCTCGAATCGTATCGCTGAGTTGGAAGGGTTCATTGCTATTTACGATCAAATGAACATGATTTGACATGATGCAGTAAGCATAAACTTTTAGATCTTCATTGGCGATGCAAAACTTCAAGGAGTTGATGAAAATGTCACGTTGAGATTTTCTGCTGAATATGTCAATCCACCTAACCACAGTCATGCTGATGTAATATGACTTGTTATCTTTGATATTGCGCTTCACTCCTTGGCGCATCGCGGGCAATTAAACATTATTTTAGCAAGCCGCAGGGTTTCAAACCCACAAACCAAACGGGTATAAAGTAAAAAGCACGGTTAGAATGTCAGTTTAAAAAAAAATAAAACTCATCCACCGCCTTAGCATCCGAATCATATCTTTAGCACTGCATAAGTTATCTATTTCCACAATGAAAAAATCAATTCTTATCATAGGTTTCGGTCCCGGACTCAGCATGGCCATAGCTAGAAGATTCGGTAAATCAGGCTACAACGTAGGCATGATAAGCCGCAATGCCGAAAAGCTCGAAGCCTTTCAGAACGAACTGGCCAAGGACAACATAAAAGCCTACTATGCAGCAGCCGATGCAGCCGATACCAATGCCACCCTGCATGCCATTGGCGATTTGAAAATTATACTAGAGCGAATTGATGTCTTGGTATACAATGCAGTGGATTACCGGTACAGATACCTTATGGAAGAATCTGCTGACGACCTCACCCGCGGGTTCAGAACCAGCGTAGGCAACGCTTTTGCCGCAGCAAAGATGCTTATGCCTGAGCTGCAGCGCAATGCCGGTAGCATATTGCTTACTGGTGGGGGCACTTCACTTTACCCTAACCCGGCACTCGCTACCATCTCTCTCGGAAAAGCGGGTATCCGAAACCTCGCATATCAATTGAATCAGGTAGGGAAAACGGTTGGGGTATTTGCTGGAACCATTACCATAACCGGGGCTATAAGCGCAGATAGCCCCGTACACAATCCCACCAATCTGGCTGAGAAATTCTGGCAGCTCAACGAAAAAAGAAACCAACCTGAAGTAACCGTTTAAGGCTACCAGTCTGCTTGGTACACTTCACCGCTATCGAGCACAAGCGATGCTGTCTTGTTGTTTCCAAAAGTCAGTGTGCCATCATACCGGAAGTCACCTTCGGTATTCTTTGATCCGGTGATGCTTACGGTCATTCTTCCGCCTTCGATGTTCAGGTTAGTCTTATTGAGCAGCAATTCGCTGAATATGAATGTAATGGTACTTGAAAAATTTATTTGCCGGCGCACCTTCATCTGCTGATTTCCTACGCGGATTATTTCACCGGATATTGCGTAGTAAGGATTTGACTGGTTGAACTGGCTTACAGTCAAATCTCCATCAGAAACATCGACGCTGCGAAGACGGGAATTTTCGTAAAATCCATCGCTGATAAAATTAAATCGCGCTGTATCGGCATCCCCGTCCATGCATTGCACATTCCAATTCCAGGTAACCATATAATCATGAATGAAGTTGGCGTCAGTGCGCAGGCGGTGCATGGTACTATCAAATTCAATTTCGCAATACGCTTTCGAGAAATCGGCGGCATAGGCAGCCTGCTGCAACTGGTCAACTACGCCTGCGCCTTTGGGCGAAATGGATGAAAGTATAGCTTGTGCAGCCTCCACTTCAGGTACCACCTGCTCAGCGTCTTTTTTGCATGATGCCAGGAAGGCTAATGCGAGCATTAGGAAGGCAATTTTTCGAATATTAAATAGCAAGGTATTTTCTCTATTGACTAGCATTGTTGTGATGTACTGATTCATAAACACTGCAAATTACGGAAATACCTACGAGAAATGGCGATGAATGTTGTGGTACTGCTTTCGCAAAAAAAAGTGCGAACCCGCCGGCCCGCACTTACTTAAACCAAACACCAAACAGAATGAAAAAATGAACGTCAATTTAATTTTCGAATCTACTTTTTCTTTTCTAACCAAGTCAAAGATACTGTCTAAGAATAATTCAACCCGTAACTGCGATCACATAACGGTATGGCTCTAACTAAATCAGGCACCGTATTTCATGATGGCATCAAGGGTTTGCACAGTTACTGCATGGTACCGAGCTCTGGCTCTACCATACACTTCTTTGGCCCAAGCCTCGTTGCTTTTATCAGCCATAAGCGCTTCGTAAAGTGGCCGCACAAACTTGCGACGCCCCACCCGCATCAGAAAGGCGTCAAGCGCTGGAAAAGCGGGCTTATAATCGTGCCTGATGGCTATAATGAACCACGCAGCAGCAATTTCACTATTGGCGGTACTGGTAAGGCCATGGGCCATATCAAGCTCCTTGAGCTTATCGATGCTGAGGGTATCGCTCACGCCGCGCAGCAGGTGCAGCCACTCGTGGGTACTCCAAGATGCAGAAGGCATTTGTGCCGCATTTATTTCACGCCCTTCCCATTGCATCCTTACCGTATCAACTTTCTGAAAAAGTATGGATGTGGGCATGGGATGATTTGCCGGAAGGCCGGGCTTGTATATCCAGCTCTCCACATCGGGCCGGGTGGGCAGGCTGCTCAGCAGGTTTTTGTCGAGGTATATTATAAAATCTTCGGTGGTCATGGTGTGAAACGCATTCGAAGAAAAATACTCCTTCAAAAATTTATCGAAAGCCTCACGGCCGGTAAGCGACTCGAGCCAGGTGAGAAACAAGCGCCCTTTTTCATAGGCTATATCATTCATCCCGTCATCGGGGTCGCGGTTGTCGAGATTCAATTTCAGGTGGGTATCCGGATTATCAGCACCCAGGGACTCAATGGTACCGAGCAGTTCCTGATAGCCGAGCACGGCCAGCATTTCTGCATACTCAGCACCGTAAAGTGCTTCCATAATGCGGTTTTCAAAGTAGACGGTAAATCCTTCATTGAGCCAGAAGTCATTCCAGGTGGCATTGGTAACCAGGTTGCCGCTCCAGCTATGCGCCAGCTCATGCGCTACAAGTGATGTAAGCGACCTGTCGCCCACAATAATGGTAGGTGTGGCAAAGGTGAGTACCGGATTTTCCATACCTCCAAAAGGAAAACTCGGTGGCAGCACAAGCACATCGTACCTACCCCAGGCGTAGGGTCCGTAGAGCGCTTCGGCTGCGAGCAACATCTTCTCCATATCGGCAAATTCGTAGGCCGACTTTTCAATCATGCCCGGTTCAGAATACACGCCTGTGCGCTCACCCAGCGGATGAAATGCGAGATTGCCAACCGCAAGAGCCATCAGATAAGCAGGAATAGGATTGGGCATGCTGAACTCATACACCGAGTTGTCGGTCATGGCAGTAGGATTCTCAGCGCTCATAAGGGCAATCATTCCCTTCGGGGTTTTCACCTTTGCAGTGTAGGTAAAGCGCACCGCCGGACTATCCTGTATCGGTATCCAGGTGCGGGTGAGGATGGCTTGACCTTGTGTGAAAAGAAATGGAGCCGTACCATCGAGTGTTTGCTCAGCAGGAGTCCAGAAAAGCGCTGCTGCCTCAGGTGATGTGTGGTAACTTACGCTTGCTTCAGTGAGGCCTTCCGGCAAATCAATTTCAAGCTTGTCGCCCCGCTCATTGCCTTTTACAAGCCTGTAGGTAAGCGGGCTGCCATCGGGCGCAGTGGCTGTAATGATGGTAATATTGCGTGAGTCGAGCACCAAGGTGCTGCCGCTGCTGCGGGCAAGCGTGTATGTGGCCTTGCCTGTGAGCACTTTGGTTTCAAAATTCACGTCAAGCTCTAGGTTCAGGTGGGTTACAGCTATTTCGTTGGGGCGTGCAAAGCTGTGCGCTTCGGCGGCGTACTTGGTCATATCGTCAGGTGTTTTTGTTTGGCAGCCGGCGAAGGTGAACGCCAGCAAGCCCGGAATAAATAATTGTAAAAAAGTGCTTTTCATTTAATTTGTTGCTTGATTAAAATCCAGAATATTATCCCTCCGGTCTACATCGGCCAAGCGGGTGCTGGCATCGATCTCAATTTTAGAAATCGCACTCCTCGGCACAGGCAAGGTAAGGGTGTATTCAGGATGGGTCCAGGGCCATTCGCGTTCCACGCGGTAAGGTGTTTCGTCTTCAGCAGCTTTGGCTCCGAGCATTATGTGCAGAGGTATATTGATACGCTCCTTGCTGCCGTTGGTATAGGTAATATCCAGATCAATGGGCATAGGAAAATTACCCAGTCTTTTGAGAAGTATGGTGGTACTATCGGCTGTGGCCGATGCAAGCTCAATACCGTAGTCGATGGTTTCAGTGCTGTGCATCATATAATCCAGGTACCAGTATAGTTGCATACCGCTCACCTTCTCTATAACGCGTATAAAGTCGAATGGATTTGGGTGCTTAAACTTCCATTCGTTGTAGTAACGTTTTAATCCGCGTTGCAGCACATCTTCACCCATGATATACCCTAGTTGGGCAACAAATACAGCTCCCTTGTCATAAGCGGCCACGCCATATGCATAGTTGGTAGTAAAATGGTCGGCCATGCGGCTCATAGGCTCTTCACGACCGGTTTTGGTAATTCCTATATAGCCTTTATAGTAGTCGCCTATACGCTTATCGGCTTCAGGCTTGTAGAGGTGGTCCATAACCCGTTTTGAAACGTAGGTAGTAAATCCTTCATCCATCCATGGATAAAGCGCTTCATTCGATGCGAGCATAAGCTGGTACCAGGAGTGCACCGCTTCGTGAATAGTAACACCTATCAGGCTGCCCATTTTGCGCTTGCCTGTAATAAAGGTTAGCATTGGGTACTCCATGCCGCCATCGCCGCCCTGCACTACCACATACTCAGGGTAGGGATATTTTCCAAAATTTTCATTGATGTAATCAAAAGCTTTTTCGGTAGGCTCGGGTAGTTTCTGCCAGTTGGTTACAAGGTCGGGGCTGTTTTTGTGGAAGAAGCGCAACGTGGTTCCGTCTTTCATTATGCGGCTTGTATGCACAAAATCTTTGTCGGCACCCCAAGCAAAATCGTGCACATGGGCGGCTTTGAAATGCCAGGTAAGCATATTGCCTTCAGGACGTTTTGGGGTTTGGCCTTTCGGCAAATAGCCCTTACCGATTGATTGGGCGTTGTGCAATACGCCGGTTGCTGCCACCGTAAAAGCAGAATCGAGGGTGATCTTAACATCAAAGTCGCCCCAAACGCCGTGAAACTCGCGCCCTATGTAAGGGTGGGCATGCCATCCGAGCCTATCGTACTCCGCAATGCGAGGATACCACTGTGCCATAGTATAGGCCACATCTTCTTTGTTCATCCGGCCCGAGCGCCTTATTTGCAAGGGCACCTGACCTTTAAACTTCATCTCGAAAGTGGCTTTTTTTCCCGGAAGGATGGGCTTATCAAGAGCGGCTATGAGTGTGGTTTCGGCTTCGCGAAATGTAAGCGTTTTACCATTTTGCGTAAGCGACGACACGCTGAGGAAACCCTGCTCATGAGGGGCGAGCTTCTCAATGCGATCGGCTACCCGCTCATCGGGATCTTCAATGCTGCGCGAACGCATATCAAACATACTTCCAGGCTTGAAGGCATTGGGATACAGGTGAAAGTACATATTGAAAAGGGTATCGGGCGAGTTGTTATAGTATACCAGCTTTTCGGTGCCGGTGTACTGGTTATTTGAGTCATCGAGCGTTACCGCTATCGAGCACTTCATTCGCTGCTGCCAGTACTGGCCATATCCTTGTGCAGCCATAAGGGCAGCGCAGACAAATAGTAAAATCCTCATCTTCAAATTTGGTTTCAAAATTTGCCAAAGATACAGTATCGCTCCAGCCTGCCCTACCCTATTTCAAAAGCTATTCATAGTAAGATGTTAAATTCACCCGGCGATAAACTCCGATTGACACAAAAAAATGCTGTAATTCACCCTTAAAATTGAATTGCGATGAAACTGCCGCGTACCTATACCCTTAAAGAGATATGCCAACTGTCGGGAACTACTTTTTTAGGCAATGAAAATCACGGGATTACAGGTATCAATGAGATACATATGGTGGAGCCCGGCGACATAGTTTTTGTGGATCACCCGAAGTATTACGACAAGGCACTCAGCAGCAAAGCCACTACCATCATCATCAATAAAGAAGTTGAACCACCTGAGGGCAAAGCGTTGATCATTTCAGAAGACCCATTCAGCGTATTCAATTTTCTTACTAAAAAGTTTATGCCCGATCAGGCCTGGGGTGAAGCGCGGGCAGAAATACACCCAACTGCCCAAATAGCTCCGGGTGTGGTGCTGGGGCGGAATGTACGTATTGGTGCTGGTAGCATCATACACCCTAACGTTGTAATATACGACAATGCAACCATTGGTGATCGCGTGATCATACATGCCAATACCGTAATTGGCGGCCATGCATTCTACTATAAAAAGCGCCCTACAGCGGCCTACGAAAAAATGCATAGTTGCGGGGCAGTGCTTATAGAAGATGATGCAGAGATAGGCTGCGGATGCTCCATAGACAAAGGTGTAAGCGGCACCACGCGAATAGGTGCCGGAACTAAGATAGACAACCACGTGCACATAGGGCACGACACCAACGTGGGCAAAAACTGCCTCTTTGCGGCGCAGGTAGGTATAGCAGGCTGCGTAGTGGTAGAAGATGGTGTAACCATTTGGGGACAAGTAGGGATACGCAGCGATGTGGTATTAGGAAAAGGCTGCGTGGTAATGGCTCAAAGTGGTATTTCAAAAAACCTTGAAGAGGGCAAAACCTATTTTGGCACTCCCGCTGATGAAGCACGCGAAAAATTCAAAGAAATGGCCTATACGCGCCGTATTCCCGATATTATTGCAGAGATTGAATCGCTCAAAAAATCCTTAGGATGAAAACCGAAAGACTACAGGCTCAGCTTCAGCAAAGGGAGTTCAAGCTCAAATCGCTGCTTGAACTTACCAAGGCCATCAACAACAACCTCACCACACCTGAGCTGCTTGCAAATTACCGTGAAATTGTAGAAAATCAATTACTCATACCGCGGTTGGTTCTTTTCAGCTTTGCTGAAGGAATATGGAGCAGTGTATTGCAATACGGCATAGAAAAGTCATATATACATGATGATGTGCACGAAGCTTTTGGGGCCATCGGCGAAATAGTAACCACACAATCATTTGAAACGCCTGTTCTTAAAGATTTCGATCTTGTAATTCCCGTTTTTCACAACCAAAGCGCACTTTCATTTCTTCTCATCGGTGATATTAACGATGATACCAATCAAGTAAGCCCCATCATTAAGCACATGCGCTTTTTGCAAACGCTTACCAACATCATCAGCGTAGCCATAGAAAACAAAAAACTCTTCAGCCGCAGCCTGGAGCAGGAGCGCATCAATACCGAGCTGGCACTGGCTGCCGAAATGCAGGCCTTGCTTGTAGGCAGCGGCGTGCGTGAATACCCGCATTTTGAAGTGGCTACTTTTTACAAACCCCACCTGCAGGTAGGCGGCGATTTTTGCGATTTTATAGAATTCAATGAAGATGAAGCCTTCTTTTGCGTGGCTGATGTATCGGGAAAAGGTGTGAGCGCTGCTTTTCTTATGGCCAATGTGCAAGCCCAGCTTCGCGCGTTGCTGGAGCATACCAACTGGACGCTGCCAAGCCTTGCCATAGAGCTGAATAAGCGCGTAATGCACCTGGTAAAAGGTGATAGGTTCGTGACTTTGTTCATGGGCTATTTTCACCGACCAAGCCGAAAGCTGCAGTATCTCAATGCCGGTCATAACCCCGCGGTATTATACACCGATGGAAAAATTCATAGCCTCAATAAGGGTACTGTGGGCATCGGCATGCTTCAGGAATTGCCCTTTATCAATACCGGTGAGCTAAAACTGGGGTATGATGCAATGGTAATATGCTATACCGACGGTGTAATAGAAATTGAAAACGAAAGCGAAGAAGAATTTGGCCATGAGCGTTTGGGCGATATTCTCAAGGATTTTTCATCGAAACCGGCTCACATTGGTTCTTTGATCGCCACCATTAACGATGCGATTGACGTGCACCGGGGCACCAACCCTTACTTTGACGATATTGCTTTACTCTGTTGCCGCTTTAAGTAGTCTTTTGGCCCTTGTGATAGAATGAGATGGCTACCAGCAAACTCATCATGGCCCATACCGGAACCGATGCCTTATCAGAATCGAGGTAATTATTCAAAATGCCGTGCAGGAAGTACGTTATAAGGCCAAGCACGGTGCATAATACCACCCCCTTCAGGTAGCTGCCCGGCTCCAATTGATAATAGAGTGGAATACCCGTATATAGGCTTAATATAAAAATAAGCAGGATTGCCAGCGTACCAAACACACCTTGTTCAGAGAGAGGGCCAAGATATTCGCTGTGGGCGTTGCCCCCATCACCCTGATTGGTGGAAATAATGGTCTTGTCAGAACTTTTCTGGTAGGTGGCATACTGAAACATATAGGTGCCCGGCCCAAACCCGAATAATGGGCGGTCCTTCCACATTCGCAATGCGCTATTCCACCTGTTGAGGCGTTCGAGATTCGATGCATCGCTCGATACGTTGGAAATACTCTGCACGTGTTCTTTCAAGTCGCCCGATGAGTCCTGTCTGTTTTTGCGAATTTGGTGTGTGATGGTATCATCAAAAGCGAAGAAGGCACCCACAAGAAGCAGTACCCCGAGCAGCACCAGCTTAAAATCAATGCGCAGCTTCATGATGATATACACCCCAAAAGCTCCTAAAAGACTCACCCATGCAGCACGTGTATACGAAAGCACAAGGCCTACAGTGAAGACGAGCAATAGGCCCGCCCAAAAAATCTGTGCAAGTGTAAAGAGCTTCGCCTTCCAAAAATGATAGATCACCAAAGGATAAAACAAGGCCAACGCAGCACCGTAGGAAGTATGGTCTTTGTAAAACGGCGACATGACCCAATGTGCGGCTTTTTCGCCAAAAGCGTGCTGTGCGTGTTGAACTACGGTGTAGATAATCACAATACCCAGACCGGTCATAAACAGCCACAGAAACCATTTTATAAAGCGCTCCTCAGCAAAAAACCGGTTGATCAGAAAGTACATCGCTACGACAAACCAGAGCCGCGCCAGAAAAAATTTGAATGACACCAGCGGTATGGTGGATGTGGCAGAGGTAATAAACATCCAGATAAGGCTGAAAATAATCGCTACGGTAAGCGGGTGCGAAATCAGTTCCGCTTTTTCGCGAAAGCCGGTAATAAACTTAAAAATGTAAAGAAAGAGCAGGCCCACCAAAATAAGTTCGGCTGGCAGTGATATACCAATGCCGCCAAGTGAAGCCAGATTTTCGATATTTACCGAAAGGGGGGTGAGAAAAGCCACTCCGAGCAGCGCCCAATCGGGGCGGTATAAGAGCAGCCAACCACCAAAGATGGCAAAAGGCAACAGGCACAATTCATAAATTTCTTTGGAAATTGCGAACGCATTGAGCAATGCAAAAACCACCCCTACAATAAGCAGGAATGCGGGTTTAGTAAAGTCAATGGAGCGCGAGAAGTTCATTACTTCTTAAGTGCAGTGGCCACAGCGAGAATTACAGTAAGCAGCAGCAGCGCAGCACCTACTGAAATAGCAAGTACGACCCAGCGCACAGGCCATGATTTTTTATCGCTTATTTCAGGTTCTATTACCACGTCAAGGTAGCTAACATCACGGTATTCAAACTCCCGGAACTTGAAGTAGTCTCGGGCGAGTTGATCATGCTGTATGGTAGCAAAGTAGCTCAGGTTTTGAAGCATACGCAATATGCTGCCCGATTGCTGTGTATTGTCAAGCCATTCGCGCACTTCCTTCAGTGCCGGCGATGAGGATGACTTGCCCGAAAGTTCAATATACCCCTTGATCAATTCACGGGTTTGGCTCTCATAGTCGAGCAAGCGGTTCTCCGTACTGAGGCGGCTTATAGCTGCTTCAAGGCTGTCCATCACCGAGCGTTGATAATCCATTTGTTGCTTGAATGAGGTGGCCATCAGCGCTCCCTGCTTATTGATGGAAGCATTGATTTTATTATTCACCTGATTCAGAAATTCATCGGCCATGCGCTTTGCCATTTCAGGGTTTTCGTCGGTTACTTCCACCCGCACCGATTCATATAGCGTTTTGCTCACTACAAAGCGATCGCTGAACTCTGCAAGCATATAGTAACGCGCAGATTCCATATCGGTCCAGATATTATAACGGCTGTACAAATCAAATTTATTGATAATGCTATCGCGCACCGAGCTCGACTCGAAGTACTGCAACAGTTGCTCCGTTTCTGACTCATCGCTGTAAGGCCTTAGGTTGAGTGGATACACTACGGCCACTGATGTAAACTTGGGTTTCATAATGGACGGCATAGTGATGATAGCACCTGCAGCCAAGGCAACCAGGCCTACGATGATGTAAATTTTAATGTATTTCCTGGCCAGATCAACCAGCGAAGAGAAATTGAGATTATTAGATTCCATTCAGATTTTATTGCGATAAAACGCGGCAAAAGTAGCAATATTAGTTGTTGAGGCGGGCTATTTATTCAGCCTTCAGGAAGGTAGCAATCTGCCTTGGCCTGAATACTCCTGAAATGAGCAATAGAAAAACCCCTGCAGCAAGGGTTGAAGCAACACTCCATAACTCATCAGGCATATACAGGTCAATGTAATATGCTGCTGCTAAAAATGAGAAAGTGAAAAATCCAAGTTGTGCAATCAACCTGAAATTGACCCCCATGCGGAATCGCGTTACCAGAAAAAGCATCATAGCAGCACCGGCAAAAAGCTGGGTGAGCATGGTAGTGACTGCTGCACCCAAGGCGGCATACTCGGGTATGAGTATAAAATTCAGTACCAGGTTGAGCAGTAATCCTCCTGCCGATATCAGGTTCAGTGATTTCAGGTTTTCATTGGCAGTCATGAGTGTGCCGTATATATAAAACATGCACACACCCACAAAGCCAAACATCAGGGCCGAGAAGGCATACACCGCTTCGGGCACTACCACATCATATCGCCAATGGAGCAGCCAATCTGCTTTAAACAAAAAGAAAACCGCTGCCATAAGACCCGTGCCGAGCAGCAGCCGCGCTGAGAGTTCTACCATAGGCTTTACCGCCTCACCCTTTTTGAGCATTTTGGAATAAATGGGCAGCAGTAGCACGGCAAAGAGAAACGCAAACATACCCGCAGCCTCGTAAAAACGATAACCCTGGGCATAATGACCAGCCTGCAAATTACCATCGGGCAATAGCTTGGCAAGCATTATTCCATCAATGCGGGTATACATACTTCCCGAAAGGATAAACAGTGCATAAGGCAGGCTTTTGCGCAAAATGTGCAATGCAAAAGGCTTGTCGAAATCCCACCTGAAAGCGACCTTGCGCCGGCCTATCATCAGCAAAGCCATAACCAAGGTAAGGGTATAGGCCGCAGTTTGGAGGTACACAAACCACAAAATTTCAAACCTTCCACCCGAGATATTTGTAAAGAGCAATATCCCGCAAAAGATGATCAGCAAGCCCCGGTCGAGCACCGAAACTACGCTGTCGCGACCGAACAGGTGCAGGCCCGCCAGATTGCTCCTGGCAAAAAGTATAAATGATACCAGTACCTGGTTGAACACCATTACAGCGAGTATTTCGAAGTTGCCTTCGACAATACCAAGTGCCAGGCCGAGCAACATGGTAGCCGCGGCATACACTATAGCCAGAAAGGCTTTTACGGTGAGAAGCTTTGAAAAATGTTTTCCTATAAGCTGTTCATTTTGCGCTATGTTTCGGTTGTTGAAATTATTGATCCCGAAATCGATGAGAATATTGAAAATCAAACTGAGATTGAGCAGCCAGAAGTAAGTACCATAAGCCTCCTGCCCTACCCTGTTTTGCACCTCGGCATCAATACCGAGTATGTACAGCGGCTTCACAAGTATGTTCAGCAGCAGAATAAGGCTTAAACTGGATAAAAACTTCTTTTGCATTCAGTGTAGTATTCTCAGTCCAACAATACGGAAATATTGCGGAAAAAGACAGCGACCGTGCAATTAGCAGATTGTTTCTTGTTTCAATCGCCAAAAAAGCGATTATATCATATTTTTCTCAAGGAGGTTTCTATGGTTTGCCAAAGTGCCGTTGCAGTGCGATCCCAACTGAACTTGGCATGCTGATGCCGTCCGGCTTCAATCAATTTTCTTCTCAGGTCAGCATCTTCTGCAATGTGCTTCATTGCATCGGCAATTTCTTCCGGGTTGTTCGGATCGCATATCAAGCCGGCTTCTCCGCATATTTCGGGCATGGCAGTCTTTGTGGACGTAATCACCGGAACTTCGGCCCGCATGGCTTCCAGGAGGGGAATTCCAAACCCTTCAAAATGGCTCACAAACATCAGGGCCACAGCCGCGCCGTAGAGTTTTATGAGCGACTCCATGTCTTTTCGACCCAGAAATAAGATATCGCTGCGGTATGCTGTATCTCCAATCACTTGATCTATTTCTTTATCATGCCAATAGGTGGCACCAACAATCAAAAAAGGGTAAGCCAGTGCGGTCGCTTTCCTGAAGTGCACATAGGCCCTAAGTTGATTGGCCAAATTTTTGCGCGGATGGATAGAACCCACGAAAAGAAAGTAAGGCTTCCCACCCGAAAATTTTGCGCGCACCTCATCAATTTCTTTTTTCGCCAGCGGAACGTATGATGTATTAACCCCATTGTATACCACATCAATTTTTGAAGCATCTACGCCGTAGGTGTCCACAATATCTTTTTTTGAATATGCAGATACCGTAGCAATACGGCTGGCAATGTGAGCATAGCGTTTGAAATAGTAGAGGTAATGCAGCCGAGCGGCCAAGGGCACGTAATGAGGGAAGTGCTCAAAATTTATATCGTGAAAAACGGCAATTTGCATCACATCGCTGCGCAGGCTCAAATAGCCGTCGGGCGATAGGAAAACATCCACTTTGTGTTTGCGAAGAATTGCTGGTAAGCGCCATTCAAACCATATATAAAACAAGAGCGGATGTCGGGCTGGCGGCCCAACAACGATGGGTGTCACATTAGTTCCGTAAATGAAACGACTGTCGTATGGCCGGTCAAAAAAAAATAAAAATTCGTGCTCTGGATGCATTTCCACAATCCTCTTCAAGGTCTCGTGAGCGAACCACCCGATACCTTCAAGTTTGTCGGCAATCAGCAAGCGGGTATTGACGGCGATTTTCATACCTGTAGATCGAAACTTTTGCAACCACCCCAGCCACAGCCACTGTAATGAAAAGGCTTTATTTTATGTTTGAGGCGTCGTTGCGGCGCCGAAAATACGATAATTACATGCATCTGATTTTTAAGTTAAGAGCAATAGAATCAAAACTCCAAAATTTGTGTTTCTATTTATGATACCACTAAAAAAACGAAATTTGCCCCATGAGCAAAGACTCTGACCTGCCCGGCCAACGACAGAATCTTGAACCCGATGAATTCTACCTCAGCGATGAGGGCTTTGTTGTATTCACTGAAAAATACCATCTTAAGCGCGGCTACTGTTGCCAAAACGGCTGCCGCCATTGTCCCTATGGTTTCGACCGTAAGAAAGGGCGCATTATTAAATAATACCCATCACCATGCAATTAGATACGCGCAGCAGCGAAGAAGTAGTATTTCACGAAAGTATAAAAGCAGGCATACCTGCTACGCTGCCCGATGTGCAGACTTATGACCCTGCGGTAAACCACGCGCCCAAACGCAAAGACATCCTCACCCCCACCGAAAAAAAACTGGCCCTTGCCAATGCACTTCGCTATTTCCCGAAAGGGCTGCACAAAGTGCTTGCCTATGAATTTTTGCAAGAGCTGAACACCCACGGCCGCATATACATGCACAGGTACCGCCCGCGCTATGCTATGCACGCGCGGCCTATAGGCGCCTATCCGGCAAGGAGCGCACAGGCGGCAGCCATTATGCTGATGATCCAGAATAACCTAGACCCTGCTGTGGCGCAACACCCGCATGAACTCATTACCTACGGCGGCAACGGCGGCGTATTTCAAAACTGGGCGCAGTACCTGCTTACCATGCAGTACCTGAGCCAGATGACTGATGAGCAAACGCTCGTAATGTACAGCGGACACCCCATGGGTTTATTTCCTTCGCATGGAGATGCGCCCCGCGTGGTAGTAACCAATGGCATGATGATACCCAACTATTCGAAACCCGACGACTGGGAACGCTACAACGCCCTTGGCGTAACGCAGTATGGGCAAATGACGGCAGGCTCGTACATGTACATAGGTCCGCAGGGCATTGTGCACGGCACCACCATCACCGTGCTGAATGCAGGCAGGATGATTTCCAAACATGGCGAAGACCTTTCGGGAAAAATATTTGTAACGAGCGGACTCGGTGGCATGAGCGGTGCCCAGCCCAAAGCCGGTAAGATAGCAGGCTGCATCACGGTATGCGCAGAGGTAAACCCCAAGGCAGCCCATACGCGCCACAGCCAGGGATGGGTTGATGAACTGATCAGCGATATGGGTGCCCTTGTAGCGCGTGTGCGCCAGGCGCAGGCAGGCAAGGAAGTGGTTTCGCTCGCTTATATTGGCAATATTGTGGATGTATGGGAGCGCTTCCTTTCGGAAAATATTTATGTGGATCTGGGCTCTGATCAAACCTCTCTACATAACCCCTGGGCCGGTGGCTACTACCCTGCGGATATGGAATTTGACGAAGCCAATAAACTGATGGCCTCTGATCCGGCAGCTTTTCACGAAGCCGTGCAAGCAACCCTTCGCCGCCACGCTGCCGCGGTAAATGCGCATACTGCCCGCGGCACGTACTTCTTCGACTATGGCAATGCCTTCCTGCTGGAAGCTAGCCGCGCCGGCGCCGATATACTCGCCGCCGACGGCATACACTTCAAGTATCCGAGCTATGTGCAGGATATTATGGGGCCCATGTGTTTCGATTACGGTTTCGGGCCATTCAGGTGGGTATGTGCCAGCGGCAAGCCCGATGACCTGCGCCGCACCGACGATATAGCCCTGAGGGTACAGCTCGAAATGGCTAAAACTGCCCCCGATGAAATAAAACAGCAATTGGATGACAATATTCGCTGGATAGAACAAGCCGATGACAACAAGCTTGTGGTGGGCTCGCAGGCGCGCATACTCTATGCCGATGCCGAAGGAAGAGTGCGCATTGCCAAAGCCTTCAACGAAGCCATTGCCATGAAAGAAATAGGCCCGGTGGTGCTTGGCCGCGACCACCATGATGTATCGGGCACCGACTCACCCTACCGAGAAACGAGCAATATATACGACGGCTCGGCATTCACAGCCGATATGGCAGTGCAAAATTTCGTGGGCGATGCTTTTCGCGGTGCCACCTGGGTGAGTTTGCACAATGGAGGCGGCGTAGGCTGGGGCGAAGTGGTAAACGGAGGTTTCGGCATGCTGCTCGATGGCTCCGCCACGAGCGAAAAACGGCTCAAAAGCATGTTGCATTGGGATGTAAACAATGGTGTAGCGCGCCGCTCATGGGCCCGCAACGAAGGCGCTATATTTGCCGCTCAGCGTGCTATGGAGCAAGAGCCGCTGCTTAGGGTTACGCTGCCAAATTTGGTTGACAAAGGGCTGATCGATGGAATTGTTGAGGGGAAATGAGATGTATTGAAGAATAAACCACAGGGCTCGTGAAGTGTGGGATTTGATACAATTATCATTTTAAAAAATTAAGCATGGTTGATTCATTGAAAACATTTCTGAAGCATTTGATGCCGAAATACCAAAAGTTGATTTTGGATTATAAAGTTGATTAGAAACCGAGATATGGTTACGGCCATGAGCCGCATGCACTGCTGTATGAAATCATAAACCGAAACAGATCAGTATATCAGGAATTGCTTCAGGAAATACTGAACCGTATAGATACATTTCAGAAAATTAAATCAGCAGAATTCGAAAAAGATGAGAATCAGCCTGCTTGGAACAATGAATTTTTACCTGGACTCGACATTGTGTCGTTGTGCACACTTATAACGCACTATAAGCCAAAAAAATATATAGAGATCGGTTCTGGAAATTCAACCAAAGTGGCTCGAAAAAGTGTATCGGATAACAAATTAAATACGAAGATAATTTCCATCGATGCTTTCCCCAGGGCAAATATTGACCATTTGGCTGATGAAGTTGTTCGGCAACCTCTTGAAATTATTAATGACTAATTTATATTTAATGGATTAAATGAAAACGACATTCTATTCATAGATAATTCACATCGATGTTTACCAAATTCAGATGCCACAGTGTGCTTTTTAGATGTATTACCTTACCTTAAAAAAGGAGTGCTCGTTCACCTACATGATATATATTTACCCTATGACTACCCGCAATTTATGTGCGATAGATTTTATTCAGAACAGTATGTTTTGGCAGCTTTTGTTTTAGCAAATCCAGAGAAATATAAACCTATTTTTCCCGGTATATTTATAAGCGAAGACAAAGAACTATCGAGCAATATTTCACTAATATGGGAGCATTCCAATACCAGCAACGTTGAAAAACATGGCGGATCATTTTGAATACAGCTTAATTAAGCAAAAGCAATTATGCCCTAACGATGAATCTTCGGCTTTTTCAATTTATCTTGTAATATTTTTTTATCGATTCTTTTGTCCAAACCTGAACTATTGAACCTGCTTCAACGGTATAAAGAGATACCATGCAATATATAGGCCTGGAGAAGCAGCGAAGGGCAAGGAACTGCTTGATTGGTTGGTTGGGTAAATGGCCGTAAATTTTTACTGCAGTCTGAAATTTACACCCAGGCTTATAATGGGTGAATGGTAAGCTCTGTAAGGCATATCCAAAGCATATTGCGAAAATTCAAGTGAGAAGATATGCTTCCTGCCGGCATACAAACCCGCAGAGTAACCCAGCATGGAGCCGCTGTACGACCAAGATTTGAAGGGTCCATATCCGCTCACGTCCACAAAAATGTACCTAGGTGAAAAACCGATTGCGAGATAATCAGTAACATGAAGCGAGTTGAATGATGAGAAAGCAACGTGGAAGCCGGCCATTACGCTAACTATTCCGAACGCATTAAATCCAGCTTCAGTACCCATTGACGATGCAAATAAAGAACTTTTGTTGCCCAGTATCTGTCCTTTAAGCGTACCAGTGAAATGCCCTGAATTGTTCATACGAAAACCAATATCGATATTTTCGTTCAGCGCAGCCTGAGCGCCAACTTCTATAAGATGAAGCGTTGTATTGTCATCATCTCTTATTTCGGTTGATCCTTTGTCGCCACGAAAAACCTGCCCTTCATTTACCATTCCGAAATTATAACTGCCATGCAGCACAGCACCTTTTTCGCCAAGCGTGCGCCCTGTTTGATGGGGACTTACAGAAATACAACCCACAAAAATTGACGTTGATCCAATGAAAAACAGCAGATTAAGCAAACGGATTTTCTTCAATTTGGCCATTTTACTGCCTATTTCCTAAACCGAAGATATCAAATATACCCGTATAGCCGTCGAGAAGAAAACCATTGAACTTGAAATCCTAGTGGTCAGGGTATGTATGGTACATCACCCATTTACTGCAACCGCCAACCCTTCCCCAAATTTTCCCAATCAGCGATACGGCTGCATACTTCAAGCATATAAGTGCGTTCTGCGAAGGTTCAAACCAACACCGATACTTTTGCCTTTCATATTCTTCAATAATCACGGCATTAAAGTACAGCCGGCAATTCTGATTTATATCTTCCCTTCAGCCCGCTCCTTCAACCGCTGCCCGTAAAAGGCGCAACTTTTGTAATCCACTATATTGCCGATGTGAAAATTCATTGTATACCGGGTTGCCATTCCCTTTATTTCTTCCCTCATCAGGCTGAGGTGATCGCTGAGATGGTCTGACATCTTCAGGAGAAGTACTTCCTGTTCTCTGAGCGCATTGGCCAGGTGCATGGCTTGGGTGGGCCACTTCTCAGCCATATGGTTTATTTCAAGATTTGTGCTGTCGCTAAAATAAATCTGCTATTGGCCACTGCCTGAATAATAAGCTCCCGGAATTTTACCCATGTCGCTTTCCTTGATAATGCATATCAGATAATCAGAAGCCCGTGCTATATCCGATTCCGATCCTGCGGTTTCATTGCCTTCACCCAGGTGGAAATGGCAATAGCGTTTGCCAAAACCGAGCAGCCTGCGCAGTTACCGCACTATTGATGTTTTGCCCACACCCGTATGCCCCCGCATAGTTATCACCATGGGCCGCTCCTGCAATTCGGGAAATAAATACCAAAAGCCCGCTGTTTCGAATACTTCATCCAATACCAGGTCGAGGCCTGCAAACTGCAGTTCAAGTTCCTTCCTTGTTTCTTCAAGCCCGCGGCGCTTCTCCATGATATCTGCCTGTAACTCCAACAAATTCGAATTCATATTTTGCCCAGGGGATTATATCAAACAGGTAGGCATTGTACGACAATACCTCGTCGAAATATCCACTTTTTCACGGCAGTTTTGCGCAGGAAAAAAGCCGGAATAAGTTTCATCAGGAATGCGCAATTCGGGAAATGATCCGTGAATTTATGCGGAATGAAAGAGCCGCATTTCCGGAAAGGTTTTTACACCTGATTTGGTGGGGATTGGTATAAAAAGTATGAAGCAAAGAAACAGGTCATCGCACATAGCCGAGGATAACCAACACCAACAGCAGCAACACCACCACCATTATGGCCCTAATTGCATTTTTAGACATCAACCCATCCAATGCCGCATCCTTGTTCCGATCCTGAAACCAAAAAGGCTGATGCATCGCGGAGAGATTGAATTGATGCTGTACCACCAATGCGTAAAAATCTGCCCGGCCCTCATCGGGAATATGAATCAACCAATTGATTTAACCAGTGGGCGTTTCCATCACGAAGTACGAAATACCTTGGCTATTGAGTGCTTCATCCATGGGGTTTAAATCCAAATAGTGGCTGTAATCCAGGGTATAAGATTTTTGGAATATCGCAGGGTCGCCGGTGGTTGGGGTTTTCACGGAGGTGAAGCTGGGGGAAATTCTCACCTACTCCATCTTTTCAAACACAAACAACCAAGTGTGAATAAAACCTGTACAGTCTATCGATACCATCTCACTAAATACAGGGTAGCGGGTTCAAAAAAGAAAAATAGGATTCAAATAATCCCTAGTTTTGTGGGAACTGAAAAAATTCATTTGTCTTCCAGGCGACATAAAAGAAAACCCTACTGCTATAAATTGCATAAAAAAAAATGAAGAAAGTACTCTTGGCCCTGTCCGTTTCCGCATTGATTTTTGCGGGATGCAATGAAAGTGATGATGATGCCCCTTCAAACACCGCAACAGATAACACCATCGGTGAGGCTGATATCATTGCAGGCGATTCTCTGGAATTTAAAACCCTTATTGATGGCGGCGATACCAAAATGTGGATGGCTAGCGGATTTACCCTTGCCGGACTCACCACCTTCACCGATTGCAGATTGGATGATGAAATGGTGCTCAATGCCAATGGCACCTGCATGTACAATGGTGGAATGAATCTTTGTGGTGCTGAAGACAATCAGCAAGTTAAATCAGGCACATGGGAGCTCGATTTCGCCAATACGACCATATTGTTCGACAAAGGCACTTCACGCGAAGAAGCTGCCCTTGTAATTGGGCTGAGCGAGAACGAAATCAGGCTTGATGGCACCTATATGTTTATGGAGGTAAGAGGCATTTACACAGCCAGCGAATGAGGTTTGTCCTTATTGGCTTGCTTGCCTTTCTCTCATCGCATCTCCAATCACAATCCGTTGGGGAAACCAATCTTTCAATTGACCGGTTTTTAAAAACCTACGTTCAAAATGGATTGGTTGACTACAGCCGCATTGCAGCAAATGAGCAGGATTTAGACGATTTGATTGCGCTAATTTCGTCCTTATCCTTAAATGGCCTAAGCCCTGAAGGTGAAAAATCGTTTTTAATAAACGCCTATAACATCTTTGTTATTAAGCAGGTAATAGAAAATTACCCCATAAGTTCACCACAGGAAGTGGAAGATTTTTTTACAGCCGAAAGCCTGAATTTGTCAGGGACTCTGGTAAGTTTGAATGGCTTGGAAAAAGAAATTTTACTCAAAAAATATCCAGATCCAAGATTGCACTTCGCGCTTGTTTGCGCAGCTTTAGGCTGTCCGAAAATTCGGTCAGATGCATATTTTGAAGATGACTTAGAGCGGCAGTTGAATGAGCAATCTCGCACCACAATAAGCGATGAATACTTCGCCAGTTTTGATAAGGAGACCTACACGATAAGCCTATCGAAAATCTTCGAGTGGTTTGCATCCGATTTTGGAAAGAACAAAAACGAAATAATCGCCTTTATAAACCAGTATGGTGCGGAAGCTTTTCCTCCGGATGCTTCAATAAAATATACAAAATACGATTGGAGCCTAAATGAGACGTTAAGAATTCAAGCCGCTAAAACCAAGAGTAATTTGCAATTATTTACCCCTTCAGCACTTTTTAATAGAGGTGAGTTCGAAGTGAATGTTTTCAATAGCATCTACTCCCAGCAGCATATTAGAGATGAAGCAGGCGAACTGGTTTCTTTGGGGCAGACCCAAAACTTCTTTACGTCCATGATAATGCTTACTACCGGATTGTCTAAGAAGTCTCGATTTAATGTTGGCTTGGATCTTTTTATATCGAAGGCCAGAACGGTTGCGGGTGAAAAAAGCGCTTTGAATATTTTCAGCAATTCCGATGCACTTTTCAATAAAACGCTCATATCATATATTGCTCCGAGAATCAAATTTGTTCCCCTAAAGAGCCTACCGCGCTTTTCTGTTCAAAGCGCTTTATGGATCCCTATTTCAGATAAGTTGGAATCAGAAGGGTTTGTTGCCCACAATCGCTATACTTGGTTCACACAATTTTTCTTCGACAAATCAATTGGAGATAACTTCCAGATATTTTTAGAAGCCAGTCTGCTATACCAGTTCAATCGACCTACCGTTCAGCGGTACGATTTCTTTCGAACGCCCCTAAGCGCCTTTCTTAGTTATTTTCCCACTTCAAAATCGACTGTTTTTGCTTTTGCTCAGTACTCTCCCCGGTTTGAAACTGTAAATAGAATGGGGCAGGAAGAATTTGATTTGACCCAGTCGTTTATCCAGATTGGCATAGGAGGCAAATATCAAATTACTAACAACTTGGGCGTTGAAGTCTCCTATTCAGACTTTGCCTTCTCAAGGTCAGAAGGTGCCGGCCATACGCTAAATTTGGGTTTGAGATATATCCACCGATAAAGATTTAATCAGAATAAATAAATAAATAATAGAATCAATTCAATGATTTTATTTTGCATTTAGTTGCGGTTCAAGAAAAATATCGGCTTTTTAATTCCTGATGCATACTGCCTATGTCAATCTTACCTAAAACTCCTTCTCACCGGCCCTGAACAAAGTGAATAATTTTGCGCGTATTTCGTGTATTAAAACTCTTGCGATAAGCGATCAGCAAGATGCCAGGAGCTAAAGGGTACCAAATCATGAGAAAAGTTTCAGCAACCGGGCTTTGTAGCCCGTTTATGGTACTTTTCAAAAGCAGGGTAAAAGTTGATGAACTGAATGCGATATTAAAAGCGCTTCAGAATGATCTTACGACTTTGCTGCGTGCTTATATGCGTCCCGACATCCTCTTCTGAAATTCTATGGGTCGAAAACCAGGGTTTTCGATCTTGCACCGGTCAGGTAATGAGGAGCTACCAATCGGCAGCCAATCGAAATGAAAAGATGTATATGCGTAAATGCAGCAGTGGTTAAAGCAAGAACTCTTTCGTTATATGCATCAGTCCATAATTACCAATTTCAGTGATGCGATTATTTTATTGTCTTCAGTCACGCGGATTAAATAGATGCCGCTGGCAAGATTGACACTGTTGAGTGTAATCGTTTCTTGTTTGTTATTGAGCACTGCGCTGTTAACTTCCTCGCCTGATACATTATAAATTTCTAACTGCGCATTTGTCAGCACTGCCTTGGTGCTGATTGTGAAATGCTCATTTGCAGGATTGGGTTACACCGATAGTTCATACGTGTCCATTGACAACTCATCAATACCTACAGCTCCTAAAGCGAACTTAAAGACTACCCCAAGATTATTTGTACCGCCTTCCAGAGTCATTCCATAAAGAGATGTCCCGTAGGAAATAAGAGAGCCCCATGAAAAATTTCCATTTGTAGCACCTGCAAAATCCAATAGTGTTAGGTAGCCGCTTCCATCGGGCATGATTTTAAAAAGAGTTCCTAAACCATTTGTGCCGCCAATCGAAGTCTAATAGTTTTACGTAGCCGTTTCCATCGGGCATTATTTGAAAAAAACAGTTCCTATTTCATTTGTTCCGCCATACCGGGTCATTCCATACAGAAAGGTACCCTCATAAGTTAGAGAGCCAAAAGGCAAACTTCCGTTTGTAGCACCTGCAAAGTCTAATAGTTTGGTATACTGGGCAAAAGTAGATGTGGCAATTGGCATAGATGCCAATGTGCATAAGAAGTAAAGCTTTTTCATTTTGTTTTGTTTAGTAATGTGTGGTTTTAGAATCAATCGGTAATTATTACTTTCTGTGATGCAATTACTTTATTGTCTTCAGTCAAGCTGATGAAATAGATGCCGCTGGCAAGGCTTTCTCTGCTGATTGTAAGCATTTGCCCATAAATATTTTTTATTTCTCTGACCAACTTTCCATTCACATTGTAAATATTGAGTTGTCCGTTGTTGAAGGCTGTTTTGATTTCAATGGTTGTAAAGGAATTGAAAGGATTTGGATACAAAATGGCTGCGCTGATGTTGTTAATTTCTACTATTCCTACCGCTGTAGGATCTATCTTCGCAACAAATATATCGGCAATACCTATTTTGGTTAAGGTACTCGTTCCGAAAGTAATTATGGGGCTAACAAATTAACCTGCAATCAAAATATTTCCCACTCCGTCTACAGAAATAGCCTGACAAAAATCTTCAGAAATTTTTCCAGCCTATTTGCCCAAAGTTCATTGCCAGCGGAATCATATTTCAAAACAAATATATCCCTGTCGTTATTTCCGTTGGTTAAAGTAGAAGTTCCGAAGGTTAGCATAGAACTTCTAAAACCACCACTACAAAAACACCTCCGCTCGTATCAGTAGAAATACTTATCCCGTAATCGAAAGATGCTCCCCCTGCAGATTTCGCCCACAACACACTACCCGGTGCATCATATTTAACAACAAAAATATCAGATCATCGAACCTGGTCTAAGGTGGTGTTATCGAAGGTAAGAAAAGGGCTACTAAACCAACCTGTTACGAAAATGTTTCCGATTGTGTCTGTTGTAATACTTTCTCCATCATCAAATCCAAATCCTCCCGCAGATTTTGCCCATAGTTCATTGCAAGCGGCATCGTACTTCGCAATGAAACAATCGTCTCCTACGTAAGTATTGTTTAATGTAGTCGCACCAAAAGTAATTGAAGGACTTTGAAAAAGACCAGTCACCACAACATTTCCGCTTTAATCTGTTGTAATACATATTCCTTGATCATGACCCGTTCCACCTGCAGATTTTGCCCACAGAGCATTTCGTGAGGCATCGTATTTCGCAATAAAAATATCACTGCTGCCTGCGCCTGCATTTATTAAAGTAGTTGCTCCGAGTGTAAGCGATGGTCCAAAAAAGTAACCAATTACCAAAACGTTTCCGCTTTGATCTATGTGAATCTCTCTTACAAGTTCATCAGAAGATTCTCCTTCAGATTTCGCCCATAAAACATTACCAGATGCATCGTATTTCACAAAAAAAAATCGTTGCTGACACCAGTGCCTTCTTTGGTTAAAGTAATAGTACCGAAAGTAATGGAAGGACTCTGAAAATAGCCAGCTATTAAAATATTGCCGCTCGCATCAGTGGAAACACACTCAGCACGTTCAAAATTATTTCCTCCAGCAGATTTCGCCCACAATACAGTGCCAGATGGATCGTATTTCACAATAAAAATATCAGTGCTAGCTCCTATGCCAGTATTGTTTAATGTAGTTGCGCCAAAAGCAATAGAAGGGCTGCTAAAACGACCAGCTACCAAAATATTTCCACTTGCGTCAATAGAAATACTTTCTGTACGATTATCACCAGTTCCTCCTGCGGATATAGCCCAGAGCCAATCAGGAGTTTGTGCATCAATATTTTGCGCCAGGCGTAAAAGGACGCATACCAGCGTGCAGTGTAGTTTGTTTTTCATTTTAAATGCATTCATGGTAAAAGGAAATAAGGCACGCTAAAAGTTAATATTCTTCAGGCATTTTGCATGGGCAAACTATGGCACACCAGCATGAAACACCTTTTCAGATACATAAATCTAAGCTAAAGTCCTTTTCGGCAATGCGTGCTTCGAAACTATTGCGGTAAGCAATTAGTTCGATACCAGGCGCGCTGTCAGAACCAAGTCCTGAGAAATGCCCTAAAAATGGCCCTTTATTATCCTTTTTCCACTAGTTCGAGTCTCGCGCGCGGGCTGTTCCAGCCTCTGGTTTTTTTACACCAACCCAAACTAAATCCACTCTCAGGCCGGACCCGTGCCGTAGGGTCGGCAAATGGGAAAGCCAAGGTTTCAACCGTGGGTATGCATGCGCTGCACAGCCCTTCACAGAGCCCCACTCATGCAGGTGGGTGTGGTAGATTGGCTTTATTCTTAGTGCAGCTTATTATGACGAGGTTTACAAACGGAAACCAGCTATTCAATAGGTTCTTTTCCGATATTTTTCTGTGCATCGCGTTTATGATGAACCTGCGTTGCTTGGTTTCCGCAGTACACGCACTGCCAATTGTCGCGATTAAGAACAACATAGCGTTTTCTCAACCAGGCATTAGATTTCAGATGCGTATTCCGATAATAGTCACGCCGTCGCATGCGTTTTAAATTAAAAATCCATCACGCAATTAAACAGCCGCCTATTCCAAGAATCAATATGCGAATTACTGTACCATCTATCCATTTGGTTCTTATAGACTCAAATTTCATCATTTATACGCAGCCATCTTAAAGGGGTTGACAGTAGATCGCTTTTCAAGTTTCGAATCTTTTATCCTTTGTATGCGACATGCGCAGAAAGCACAGGCGCCCGCAGTGTAGCAGGCATACATTAGGTCTTACAATGCCGTATTGGTCTCCGATATTGGTGTCCTGGTGAGATGGAACCAGCCTGTTTAAGTGATGCGATTTACTGGCGTTTATTCTTTTGTAAAAGTCCATAGTGATCCCAATATGCACCACTGATTCAATAAATAAACCTACTTAATTAAGGTCACATGGCCATCGCGTTTTTCGACACCCAAAGGCGTTCTGAGCCATACGGACCACAAATACACTTCAGGCTCGGCATAGTAACCTGTATTTGGAGAACTTCCATCCCACCCGTTTACAGGGTGCTTGGTGGTGAAAATGCGGTCGCCCTTTATGGCCAATTAGCAAAGCCTATTGGAGCTTCGATTTTGACACGGCTAAAGTCCACCCATTTTCTTTATTCCCAACCTGTCCAACTTGTGGGAAACTTTCAAACCATTCTCCGCACAGCGAATGTATCTTTACCCCCTTTTCAATTCCCAAAAAGAACCATGAAGCGCATCTTGTTATTATTACTGGTCGCATGTACATCTATCCATTGCAATAAGGACGATGTTGAAGACCAATCTCAAATTGACGATAAGATTATTCGCAAATACATTGCCGACAACAATTTGGATGCCCAAAATGTGGGCAGCGGACTCTATTTTGTAGATGAAGAGACGGGTACTGGCGCAAACCCCACCCCATCATCTACGGTGAGGGTGGCGTATCGCGGATATTTTACCAACGGACAGGTTTTTGACGAAAGCAATTCAGCTGGAATCACCTTCGGTCTCAACCAGGTCATTCAAGGCTGGACCATGGGAATTCCTTATTTCAAAAAAGGCGGCCGGGGCAAGCTGCTCATACCATCCGCATTGGCTTACGGCAGCAGCCCACGCAGCGGCATACCGGCGAATAGCGTGCTCATATTCGATGTGCATTTGATTGATATTCTATAAAACCTTATTCTGGGGACAGATATCCAAGCACGTCAACGCTGGCCCTCACAGCTACAATAACAACATCAGCACAGAGGCTGCAACAAACTTCGCTCGCGTCTAGCGAGTGAAGTGTACTCCAGCCTCTGGCTCCTTTCTTTGCGCCTTTGCGAGAAAAACAAACCGGTCCTTCCTACCTAAAGGGCGTCACCTATCCCTTTATTTGTCCCTTCGCGACTTTGCGAGAAACCTTACAAAATTTCCCATCCACAAACGTATATTTGCAATAATTCAACCCTAAAAAATCCCCATGAAGCGCATCTTCTTATTTCTACTCGTCTCATTTATGTCTATCCATTGCAATATAGATGACCACCAAAGCCAAACTGAAATTGACAAAGAGATTATTCTCAAATACATTGCCGACAATGATTTGAATGCCATAAGTTTAGGTGGCGGACTCTATTATGTAAATGAAGAGACGGGTACTGGCAAAAACCCCAACCCATCGTCTACGGTGAAGGTGGCGTACCGCGGGTATTTTACTGACGGAAAGGTCTTTGACCAAAGCAATGCAGACGGAATC
>JBBQZU010000021.1:0-61420 GCA_038207425.1 Flavobacteriales bacterium
TTGCTGATTTTGTCGAGGCACATTATACCGTAGAGTCGGATAAGAAATCAGCGCGTACTACCCTTCAATGGGTGCATATCAATATGAGTAATGCAAAGCGCAATTTCTTAGGTATCTATCACAAAATCAGCGGCAAGAACCCGCAGCTCTATTTGAACGAATTCTGTTATAAAATCAATAGGAGATACTTCGGCAAGTACCTATTTGACAGAGTTTTAATAGCTTTGGGAACGCAATACTGGTACGTAAACGGATAATCAAATCAAACAAAGAACCTTTCAGATACTTGCATAAAAAGTCAGTTTTTTCGCCAGGCTATTGAGATTTCTGCAGCCCCCCTTTTTGGTGTTATCTCGCCTGAGCCGTACACTGGAATTTCGAATGCTGCGCCAATTGCATAATTTGACCATTCGAAAAGCGCCCTCACGATCATTGCATCGCCGGTGCGCAAAAAAATACCGGCTGATATTGCGCTGGGTTCTCCGGAGCTCATAAATGCCGAAGCATCGTCGATGGTATACCGCGCCATACTTCCAAGCATTACCTGATAATATTTATCTTGAACATGCGCCCAAAGTGCGGGCTGTATCGATGTATATCCTGATCCGAAAGGAATATTTCCTTTGGCAAAAGCCGTATAGCGCTGAGCCACGGCATAGCTGAAATAGTCGCCTTTGTTGAGCACAACCCTACCTGCATGAAATACGCTCAACCCTGCTTGCGCCGAATACTCTTTTGCAGTACTTCTCTTTTTTTGAATGCTGCGAAAGCCGTAAATTATCCCTGCACCAATATCCATATGCGACTGGCTGTCGCCGGCGTAACTTTCACCGCTTGGTTTGCCAGGGTCAAATGCAATTCCGTTGTACTGGCTGCCCCATTTGCCCGAGGCGGGGTCGAGACGGTGCTGATCAAAACCCAGAGAAAATCCTGCACCGAGTGTGCTCTTATTGCTCAGCGAAATATTGTAGGCCGTTGAAAACATCGCCTGTGTAGTGCGCAGCGTGGGGTCGCCGGCTCTGTCGTTCAAAAAATATACACCAATGCCGAGCCTGCCCGCAGGTGTAGTTTTGTCTTTGCTTCCGCTTACGAGCATATCGAATCCGGCATAGGCAGTTTTGAAAGGAATAGCTGCTCCAAAAGTTTGTGAGCGATAGGCTGCTGAGCCCCTTACCATATACTCGCTGCCTGCGAGTGCAGGGTTCATGAGCAGTGGCGCAAGTTCTTGCTGAGCAAACACTGCATCCTGGGCCTTTGCAGGCAAAGGAATTGCAAAGTATGAAGCAATGAGTAGCCACAGGCAAGCACATCCCGGAAGGATGATAGGATATGACCTATGCGGCAGCATTATCTTATGATGTTCAGATTGCCTGATTCTTCTATTACTTCACCATCGTCGAGCGAAAGACGAAGACTATACACCAATATGCCGCTGTTCACAGGTGATCCCATGTACTGTCCGTCCCAGCATTGACCGGGTGAATTGGCTGAAAATACACGCTCACCCCATCGGTTATATATCTCAAGGGTAAGTTGCACAATGCGGTCGCCAAGTACGCAGAGCTGGTCATTAAGCCCATCGCCATTTGGCGAGAATATCGTGGGCATAAATGCCTGCGATGGCGGTACAATCACAAATACAAAAACCGAATCGCTGCTTGTGCATCCTTTCCCGCTTTGCACCAGCACGGTGTACCATATGGATGAAAACGGTATCGCAGTAGGGTCAGGGCAATCAAAACAACTCAATGACCCTTCAGGCTCCCAGAGATAGGTAAGACCTTCAGGCGTAGGCAAGGTAGTAACGAGCAGTTCCACGCTGGTTTGGTAATCAATGGTGAGCGAATCAGGTTCTATAATGGCCGTGAAGAAACCCTGGTTATCAACAAAACCTACATATTCAAAAGGACATTGATTGGCATCGAATATCTGAGCAGCATAATCGCCGCCTGGAATGCTGTTCAGGTTTTCACCGAAGTAAGCGCCATCATTCCAAATTACGGTATACGGGGCAACTTCGCCATTTAAGAAAAGCAGCAGGCTACCATCGGCATTGTCGCACCAGGCAGTAACAGATTGCAGTGAGTCTACAGGATTCGTTGGCGGAAATAATACAATGGAATTAAATGCCTGACAATTATAATTATTGATTATTGTAAAGTTGTAGTATCCTGCACCAAGCGAATCATAGTACAACTCAGCCGTTGCTAAAGTATCCATATAGACTTCCAGTGTTTGGCTAGCACCCGGGGTAAAAGCAATGAAGCCGTCTTCACGACCTTCGCAGGTAGGATGAGAAATTACGGCTACATAAACCGGCGCCGGATTTACAGTCACAGGAAAGTATGTCGTGTCAATGCAACCAAACTGGGTTTCGACTACCAGATACCACTCACCCGACCCATCAAGGGTCAGCGAGTCTACTACTGATTGCATTAAGGAGCCTGTGAGGCTATCAGCATTGTTATACCAGTAGTAGTCCAATGGTACTGCGCCAACACTCGTTGATGTTAAAAATAACAACCCGTTTTCGCAAGCAATGTAAAATGCGGGATCAACGATTGCCGGAACGATTGTATCAACATAAACCGTAACACTCGAACAAGCACTTACATCCCAAACGCTTTCACCGCGTACGAAGTAGGTAGTAGTTTGGGTTGGAGTTACGGTCAAAGAATTTCCTTCACCAAGGTAGGCATCTGTTTCGCCACAAGCCGACTCGTACCAAACCCATTCGGCATCGTTTCCAATGCAACCGCCTTGCAGGTTTAGAGTAAGACTTTCACCCAGGCATAAACCAAGGAGGTATGGGGTATATTCGCTGCTACCACTGCCGCCGCCACCACCTGGACAAACACAAATATTTGGCGGGGGTGTAGATTTATTTTGTGTAATTCTTGCTACAAAACCATCACGCTCACCACCACCAAACAGACCTTGATGTACCATTTCTTCCACAGGACTTTCAATAGCAAGCACAGAATCAGCAGAGCTTGTACCACCGGTGAAGTATACTGCAGTGTATCCATAAACTACTATTGCGTAGGCTGCGTCGTCGCCATCACCACCGTAGTATGAACTCCATTCGAGTTCACCACTTTCAAGAAATTTTGAAATAAACACATCGTCCAACCCATTGTGCGATGTTCCAGTGCTGTCGTTGGGATCAATACCGTTTTGGCTTCGCGTTACCCCTGTGATGTAAGCGTGGCCATCGCGGTCGGTACTTACGGCATGAGCGCGATCGAGCTCATCACCTCCAAGAAAGGAATACCATAAAGTAGCGCTCTCAGAATCGAGCTTGGCGACGAATGCATCCTCTACACCACCAAATTCAGCCTGATGAGAAAGCGAATCAGTAAAAGCATTATTTGAATTGGTACTACCACAAACATAGGTATAACCATTTGCTACAGCGATGCCAGTTATAGCGTCCTGTTCGGGTCCGCCATAGTAGGTGCTCCAATTGATCAATCCGTCGGGGTTCAATGACACAATGTACCCATCGGTTTCACCTGTAAGTTCCGTTTGTAGCGCATTGCCTGAAGCAATTCCAGTCTGTGACTGTGTGGCTCCGGCAAGGAATACAAAGCCGGTTTCATCCTGCACAATTCCACCGCAGGTTTCGTCATTCGGGCCACCAAAATATGTTGCCCAAACTGGCAGGCCGGCAGGGTTTAGCCTTACGGCAAATGCATCCATACCACCTGAATACCCTTGCGAAAAAGTGGTTTCAGGAAGGCTCATATCGCTACTGTTCGTTTCTCCGGCTATCAGCAACTCACCGCTAAAAAGGCTATAGCAGGATGTGAGCATATCATCACCTGAGCCGCCTATGAAGGTATCCCAGATAAGTGTGCCGTGACGGCTGAATTTGGCTGCAAAGCCGTCGGTACTTCCCGCGTTTGCTGGTTGAAGGGTTCCTTCGCCACCGATAGAATCTACTGAAGTGGTAGCTCCAACCATGTACACATAATCATTGACCGAAATATGTAATCCGAGTGCCAGGTCGCTGCCGCTGCCACCGTAATAGGTAGCCCATTGGCGCAAGCCATGCTGGTTGAACCTTACCAGGTATGCATCGAGGTCGCCACCGGCGTAATTGTTTTGAAAGCTGCCCTCCGATGCCATCGCCTGTAGCGAACTTGTTGCCCCTGCAGCAAACACATTTCCAACTGTATCGGTAGCGACAGCATAGCCTACATCATAGAGACTGTCGCCGTAGTAGGTGCTCCATGAGAAATTAATCAGAGGGTCAATCACCAGGGTTTTTGAAGCGCTGTAGGATGAATTGCTCTCCATGTTATAACCTACTACGAGCTTTCCTCCGGCTTTAGAAATTGTTTGATACTTTACTTTTACTTCGTCATTTCCCGGAAGGGTGTAGCTCACTGGAATGCTCTCAATAAGCTGCCTGCCCGATACATCAAATATGATGGCATCGTCGCCTACTTCGGCATGGTCATATCCTGAATATTCCACCTGAATGGCGCTGAGGTTGGCACCGGGTTTAGCAACAAAATCATATTTGAAGTTTCCGTCATCGGGCGTGAGCATCACATGCAGGTCTATGCCATCGTAAATATTCTCGTAAACTACTTTTCCAAATGACTGCACATTTTCGGCATTCAGATTAGTATAGTAGGGGTTATAAAAATTTTGGTACGAAGCTTCAGGTAGCTCGCCCCGAAGTATTGCTTCTGGATTTGCATTCAGAAAGCGTACATCAATCCGGTGAAATTCAATTTCTCCGTTGCTGCCACTTACTTTTTGATAGGTGTCGTATGCAAACCCATCGCTGCGGAGCTGTATGTTCAGTCCGTTTGAAGCCGCTCTTAAATACTGCACAGATTTGTTTTGTTTCAGGTGCTGATTGTGAATTTGCCCTTTGTTTTCAATAAAACCTTTGGGCTCGTGCAGCGCCAACGCTGCTTGTCCGTATGAATTTGCTACTGCAAAGAGCATCAGGAAAAGGATGCCGGCGGTGCTCAATGATCTTTTAAATTTCGATTTCATATTGGTGGTTATTAATTGATTATACCAGTATTATGCAATGAGCTGAGCTATAAACTATGTGACTAAATGTAGGTGATATAATTCGATCTTTTGGGACGAAATATTGGAATATTAACATCTCTGGCGACTAAAAATTCGAATTATAATACAGTAAATGAGAGAGATGCGTCTTATTTTTTTGAAACTTTAAGTGACCGGATAATGCCCAAAACAGTTTCATTCCAAGTTTGAAAAGCCTCAACATGTATGAATGCCTGAATTTGAAAGTACTGATCGTTCCAGATAAAAAGGTACATGTATGCCTGATAGTTCTGGCCTTCCTCATTCATTCCGCTGTAGCGAAACCAGTACGCGAGATTGCCGTCGATCATTTCAGTTTCATTTGCATCAAAACTGAAATTGTTTACAAGACCAGCTTTCAGGGCTTCAATTTCACCCAGATAGCAATCGTTAAGAACAGGGCATTTTCCCTCAAAATAAGTAAGGCTCACGAAAGCGACTCCATCAGGATGGAAGATATTGTGGTAAAGTTCCTCATCGTTGCTCTGCCATCCATCGGGTAGAATGTAGGAGAATTTAAGATCTGGATCTTTTACCTCTACTCTGTTTTGGGCGAAAGCCGCACTCCCTGAAAAGATTAAAAAAAAAAAGAAAAGCGAATATTTTCACGGCCAAAGCCTTGCCATAATCGGGCCACTTCGGCTCACTGGGTTTATGGAATTTCAGGGTTTGCAATACCAGGTTTTTACATTGACAAACTCGCGTATACCTTGCATCCCCAGCTCGCGCCCGAAGCCCGAAATGCCGGTGCCGCCGAACGGCAATCGCGGGTCTGATTTTACCATTTCATTTATAAATACCGCTCCATCATTGATGCGCTTTCCGAGCATTTTGGCTTTATCAATATTGCTGCTGCAAATGGTAGCACCGAGCCCGAATAGAGTAGTATTGGCGAGTTCTATAGCTTCGTCAGCATCAATGGCTACAGTAAGAGCAGCTACAGGGCCGAAAGTTTCTTCATCGAATACCGGCATGCCGGGCCTCACTTCAGCAAGTAGGGTAGGGTAGTAGAAAGCGTCTTGCATCTTGCCACCGCAAAGTATTTTTGCACCCATCCTTTCCGATTCCATTACCTGCCTATGCAGTTCGGCGGCAAGGTCGGCGCGTGCCAGAGGGCCGATGTTGGTGCTTTCGTCCATAGGGTTGCCAATGGTAAGGGCTGCGATCATTTCGCAAAAGCGCGCAGTAAACTCACCAGCAACCGAAGCTTCAACAATAAATCGCTTTGATGCGATGCAGCTCTGACCGTTGTTTTGCATGCGGGCGGTGATTGCAAGCGGCAACGTTTTGTTAAGGTCAGCATCAGCAAGCACAATAAAGGCATTGCTGCCGCCGAGCTCGAGGAGCGATTTCTTGATTACTTCACCTGCTACACGCGCTACTGCGCTGCCTGCTTGTTCGCTGCCGGTAAGGCTTACCGCTTTTACTGCCGGGATGCGTATTATTGATTCCACCTGCTTGCTGTTTATGCACAAATTGGCGTAGCACCCTTTCGGCAATCCAGCTTCTGCTAGGCAATTTTCTATTTCGGCAGCACAGCCCTGCACGTTCGACGCATGCTTTACAAGCACTGTGTTGCCGGACATCAGCGTTGGTACGGCAAATCGCAGCACCTGCCAGTATGGGAAATTCCAAGGCATTATACCGAGAATTACACCAAGTGGCTCATAGGTTATAAATGTATCTGCTTCAGAAAATACCTTCTCCGATTTCAGAAATCCCGCTCCGTGCTCAGCGTAGTAGTGACATAGAAGAGCACATTTTTCTACCTCGGCAACGGCTTGTGCAATTGGCTTCCCCATTTCGGACGTGGCAAGGGTTGCGAGTTTTGTTTTATGAAGTACAAGAACATCGGCTAATTTTTTCAAGCGCTCACTTCGCTCAGTAAATGCTGAATGGCGCCATTTGGTGAAAGCTGCCTCTGCTAGTTCTGCTTTATTGAGCGCTTCTGCATCAGTCAATGATTTATAACTACCTATTAAGGCTCCTGTAAATGGATTTATGCTGGTAAGGATGCTCATCTTTGCACCGTAATAGTTTTCATTTTCTTTTCTTCTTCCGCAGCTTTTCGCGCTGCGTTAAATACATTTTGAAAAGGAAAAAAGGTCAGGGAGAATGTTACCACATGCACATCATACAATTCAAAAGGGTGGGTAGGACTTCGTTGCCCCGGCTCAGGCCCGTCAACATACTCCACATAGTCTTTATTGAAAAAGTTGGTTAGGTAATATTTTACCTTCATAGCAATGCCATTTCTAAATTGTAATCCGGCAAAAAGCGAGTGTGCAATTGTCGGTGTGCGATTGGTAAACCAGGCTGTGGTTCGCTTTATGCGCTCGCCATTTTCAAAGGTTTTTTGCTTGTAATTAAATGGCAATTCGAATTCATAGCCTCCGAAAAGAAAAAATGGGCTGTCTTGATGAAGGTTGCCCAATTTGAAGCCTATTGGAATTACCAGATTATAGGTGCGGTATTTCACACGCTGATTTGCCGGAGCGTCGGGGAAGCTTGCAATGAAACCTGTGTTTAGAATGCCCACGCCAAAGGTGAAGCCCAGATTTTTATTTAAATCATAATTGCTATGTGCAGCAAAATTGACTACGGGTGCCCATCGAATTATATTATCCGCACTTCGCCCTTCTATTTCTATTTGGGCAAACTGAAAGTTCATGGCCAACTCAGTAGAACCATAAAATTCTTTGATTTGAGCCTGGCTATGACCTGCTGCCAATACCATCAGCAAAAAACATAACACCCGCAAGGGCCTGATAATTCTCATTCGCATTGATTTAATTCAAAAGTAAGGCTTTTGACGAAAGCCTTCCATACTGTTCTTTTGCCGAAAGGCTAGGTATTACGGTATAGGAAAAATATGCTAAAATATACGGCCAGGATAAGCAAAATAATGAGCCATACCCGGCGGTACTGGCTGCCTACCCGCTTAAGGTCTTTGCGATACGCCCATATGATGCCCGCCAAGAAAACCACGACAAAAATGGCTGCGAAAATGTAATGACCGGTACCTATATTTTTCATTGTTGTAAAATTCAGTTGCAAATTTAGCTGCAATTCCCGCACCCTGTGTAACTTCGGCACATGGAAACAGTTTGGGAGAACCTTCAGGTGCCAATTTCGGAATTGCCGCAGGTGGAAAATGTTCATTTTCAGAGCCATCCGTTGCGCTACCGTAGCCTTCGGTTTTTGATAGGAGGCATATGGCTGGGTATTATTTGTTTGGCTTTTGCGATTGCGGCAATTGTAAATCCAGATTGGTGGGCATTGTGGGTTGGGGTTTCATTGCTGCTGTTTGTTGTTTTTTCATTTACAACCATGCATTACGGATTTATGCGCAGAAGCTATGCCTTACGGCAAAATGATATAACCTACAAAAAGGGTTGGCTTTTCTACAGTACTACAACGATTCCTTTCAACCGTATACAACATACCGAAGTATCGCAGGGCCCGCTGGAGCGAAAGTTTGAGCTATGCACCTTAAAGATATACACGGCCGGCGGAAGCACATCTGACCTTTCGGTACCCGGCTTGGAGCAGGATGAAGCACAACAATTGCGTGATTATATAGCCCGTAAAGCCGCAACATATGCCTGAGTGGAATCTTCACGAACCGCAGCGCCAAAGCCTTGTTGGGGTGCTGGTTTACATAGCCCGCAATTTCAGGATTGTGCTTTCGCTTTTTATTACGGTGATAGCTGTGGGAGCTACCAACCCGAAATTTTTTCTCTATGCTTCATTTGCCTTAGGGCCGTTGATTGTGTTTCTTATAGTGCTCGCCTGGTATCAGTACCGCAATTTTACCTTTCATGTATCGGGCGAAGAACTCATTATTCACAAAGGAGTGTTTTTCAAGGAGCGCGTGGTAATACCTGCCGATAGGATTCAAAGTATTCAGATTACCGAGAATCTTTTTCAACGCATACTTGGGGTGGTGGCCGTAAAGGTGGATACTGCAGGATCAAAAGGAAGCGAATTGTCTATTAAGGCACTTGAGGTATCGCGCGCTGAAATGCTTAAAGAGCTATTGTACGAAATCAAAAAGATTGAGCCGCCTGATGTAAGCACTGATGGAGATACATCGGTTTTGGCTGAAGTAAAAACCGAAGACAAAATTCTTGTTCATCTAAGCCTTAAAGACTTATTAAAAGTGGGCCTTACGGAAAATCACCTTCGTACTGGTATCATTGCGCTGGCTTTTACGTTTGGATATATTAGCCAGTATCAGGAATATATTCAAAAGTATCTGGAAGGATATGTGGATGAATATGCCGAGCAGGTAGCCAATGCAGGAATTACCCTGGCACTTACTTTTATTTTCTTTTACATCATTATTTCGGTGGTAATAAGTTTGGTGCGCACCCTGCTAAGGTTTTATGACCTGAAGGCTGTGCTCAAATCCGATGCTGTGGAGATCAGCACCGGCTTACTGCAAAGACAACGCAGCCGCATACCGATCAATAAAATTCAGTTTGTGCAATGGGAAACAAATCCATTAAGGCGGTTAGCGGGTTTTGAATCGGCTAAACTGAAGCCTACAAACCCGGTAGGCGAAGTGCCAAGGCAGCAAGTAAATGAAATTCCAGCCCTGAAATTTTACGAAAGTGAACTTCTCGCTGAAGGGATTTTTCCGGGGTACGAAGTGCCAGTGAGTGGGTTTAAGGCCAATGCGATGGCCTATTTAAGAATTAATGTCATTCTATGGTCACTGTTAATACTTCCCGGAGTAGTCAGTAGTTTTTTTCTGTTGGGTTGGCAAGCACTGATGCTCTTACTCTTGTACCTGCCGGTGGCCTTTTTTGCATATCAGTACGGTAAGCGGGTATCGATTCTTCTCAACGAAACTTATCTGTTAATGCTGCGAGGATGGATATTTCCAAAGCGTATTGTTATACCTACGCACAAACTTCAATCTATTGCTTTGGTGCAAAATGTTCTGCTGAAGCGGAGAGGCCTGTGCCATCTCAATTTGTATACCGCCGCCGGCAGTCGCACCATTAGCTACCTTTCGGAAAATGACGCCATAGAACTGCGCAATTATATGCTCTATAAAATTGAAAAATACAACGAGCCCTGGATGTAATTTGTATATGGTTTAAACCCAAGAGCGGCTCATTGATTCACACTGATCAGTACGTTCCCGATTTTCTGACCCGTTTCCACGTAAGTGTAAGCATCTACAATTTCACTCAGCGGATATGTGCGGTCTATTATTGGCTTGAATTTTCCGGCTTCGGCGAGTTCTCTAAGAAAAAGTATGTCGTCGCGTTTGAGCAGAGGAATCGGGAATAACACTCTTTTACCGCTTCGAAACAGGCCGATTATTCCCAAGAAAGGATTTTCGAAATGGGGTCCGAGTTCCGTCGACATATAGATTCCTGTGTCATTGAGCAACGGCTTACAGCGCCCGAAATTGCTCTTCCCGACTGCATCAAATACAACATCAAATTTATTTTGCAGCAGCGTGAAATCCTGCTTTGTATAGTCAATAACTACATCGGCACCGAGTGCTCTGACCAGGTCAAGATGCTGCGTGGCGCATACTGCGGTTACCTCAGCGCCTATATGTTTTGCAAGTTGAATAGCTGCCGAACCTATAGCACCGGTGCCGCCGTTGATCAGCACGCGCTGACCGGCTGTAATTTTTGCTGCCCTGATATTGCTAAGCGCATAGTGCCCACCTTCACTCAATGGAGCGGCATCACGATATGAAAACGCTGCTGGTATTTCCACTATGGCGGCATCTTCAGGCAAGGTGAGGTATTCTGCGTGCCCGCCAAATACTGAATCATTGAAGCCAAATATCCTATCGCCTATTTTGTATCTAGTTATTTCTTTTCCGATTTTGGTTATTTCACCCGCAAACTCGCAGCCCAATACTTTTTGTTTCGGAACAAACAGCCCACTGAAAAAACGCGATACAAAATACTCCGCGCTCCTGAAACCGCAGTCGGTGCGGTTCACTGTGGTGAAATGTACCTTCACCTGTACTTCTTTGGCTGTGGGAATCGGGCGGTTTATAACCTCAATCCCCACCACTTCAGGTGGTCCGTATTTGCGGAATACTGCCGCTTTCATTTTGTGATCTGACATATTTTAATGCACCCAATTTCTAAACATTCGAAATACCAAGTTCAAATATCCAATGCTATGCTGATGGATTGATGCATATTTTTACGAAAGGGGCTGAAAACTGACCGATGGCTGTATATGGATCATTTTTATTTTGGTTTCAAAAACTTCTTTACATTCGTTTAGATAACCAATCAATCATGAAAAAAATTATCCTGTCATTTTTCGGAATTGCTGCCACTTCGGTACTCTTTGCTCAAGCGGAGAAGGCGGCCTTCACAGAAACCGGCCGCGGCGCTGTGAACGCTTTCGTGACCGATTATCATGCGCTGGGCATTAACCCTGCAAACCTGGCCTTTGGCAATGAATACAAGAAAAAATATACCCTTGGTTTTGCGCAGGCATCGCTGTCAAATTACGGCGAAGGTTTTACCCGCAATGAATTATGGGGTGCTATTACCGGAGCGGATGATAAACTGCCCGTTGCTGACCAATTCGACGCTGCCAAGCGCTTTGCCAATACTGTTCTTTCACTCGACGTTAACGTCATGTTGCTCGGTTTTTCGGTTAATACAGAGAGTGCCGGTAATTTTGCTTTCTCCATCGGCACGAGATTCTCGCACTTTTCCTCGTTTAATGATATAGGCGCTGACCATTTATGGCTGGGCTATGTTGATCCATATTTCGATCGTTGGGTAGTGCCCGGTGGTGGCGGAGCAAATGATACCATTGCTAATGGCGGTCCGAATTCTCCTCAGGTAAATGATGTAATTCTTGGACTTTCTTCAAACCCGCAATCTGCTACTGCGTTGTATAACAATACCACCGTGCGCAGTATGAGCTATACGGAGTATAATCTGGGCTATGGCCGTACGGTGTTTGAAAACGATAACCTTAAAATAAATGCAGGCGTTGGTTTGAAATATCTACAGGGGCTTTATGTGCTTAATCTCGTAATTGCAGAAAATCAAGTGGTCAATGCATTCACCGCATCCACACCTGCGCTTGATATTAATTATGGCTCCGGAGCGCTTACCAATCCGTCACGGGTTGAAGGCACCGGTTTTAAACCTGTAGGCACCGGATTTGGATTTGATTTCGGAGTGTCTATGGAGCTCAACGATCAGTTTAGGTTTTCAGCTTCAGTAACCGATATTGGATCTATTACCTTCGACGGCAATGTATACGCATCAGCCGATACCCTTGTGTATGATATAGATACGCAGGGTTTGGACGGTTATAATTTCTTTAATCAATTGGATGTTTTTGCGGGCGATGACGGACTTTTTCAATGGAATGGGCTCGAAAAACAAAAGGTCAATCTCCCCACACAATTGCGGTTAGGAATGGCGTATTTCACCACTGAAAAAGTCAGATTGGGATTGGATATTGCTCTTCCGATGAATGAAGAGCCGGGCAACATTGACCGTATGTCGTTTGCCATGGGTGGTGAATATTTGGTAAGTGATGCATTCAGAGTTTCTACTGGTTTTGCAGCAGGCGAAAATTATGAATTCAGAATTCCAATAGGGTTTAATTTTATCGGAAACAACGGAGCCTGGGAAGCTGGTATAGCTTCTCGCGATGTACTTTTCTTTCTTCGTGATGTACGGCCTAATTTATCTCTTGCCATGGGCTTCCTTAGATTCAGGTTTGGTGCCATGGAGAAAGGTATTCAAAGCAGATTATTTAATTAATTATTGCATCTTCGCCTGCTAAGTGCCTATCTTTACCAAGCTATAAAAGCGTAGTTGTTTACTAACCCAACCCAAACATGAGAGTATTCTTAGTTGCTTCACTTTGCATTTTTACCATTTCTGCTTTCGCTCAAAATACCAAACAAACCCATTCAGACATACTCATAAAGCTTCTTGAAATCAGAGAAGTAGAAACGAAAATTACAGTGCAGGATGAATTTGGGGCAAATGTGGTTTACTTGAAGTGCAACGAGTTTATGGACAACTGCGAAGAAACTATTCCGGGCGGTAAATCGCTCATCCTTCCGCTGGGTGCCGACAGCCTTGCATCACTCCATGTTAAAAAATACCTGGATGTAAAAATGCTGGGTTTGCAGGACAGTATCGCGTCATGCCACTTTACCCTTGTAGGTGCAGGATTGCCTGAGGCCAATAGGTCATGGAACTGCAATGCAAATTTTGTTCTGGATAAGAAGAATGGCTGGACGATTACCCAGCACAATTGCCGCCAATAATTTAAATTATTTTGCGGTAGTCTTCGCAATCAGCCGTTGGTGTAATATGTATTTATTGGTATTGTTATATCGCTGTATATTGGTGCTATGATTGCGAAATTATACAGGCATTATTTTCTTCAACTAAGGCGAACATCGCTGCTTGCCAGGGATGTTATTCAAGCCTTAGTTCTTGCCATTTTCGCGCTGTATGCTATTGTATCGATGGTTACAATCGGGGTAATAGGCGGCGACCTTATAAGGCAATTTTATCCTAAACAACCCGTGTTGCCAATAGCGATGGCAGCGTTGATATTCTACTTTCTCGCCGACGTACTTGTGCGGTATTTCTTCCAGAAGTATCCGGTTATGCAGGTTAAACCTTATATGATTTTACCTGTCGGTAAATCGGTGATTAGCCACTATCTTCTTAGCCGTTCGGCGATCCATTTCTTCAATATCTTGCCACTCTTTGCTGTTGTGCCTTTTTTTCTGCGCGAAGTTTCGACAGAAGGAGGGATGATAGAACCTTCGGGTTTTCTTATTGCCGCTATATGTTTGCCTTTGTTGGCAAGTTACACAGGTTTTGCCTTGAATATTTCTTTGGGCGTGAAGAAGTCATGGCCCGCGGTAGCTCTCACAGCAATTATTGTGTTGTTATATCTCGAGTATGCGGGTTATTTTTCGCTCATTGGCTTGCTTCAACCACTATCTGCATGGTTGCTTAAATCTGGATTGAGCATCGCACTATTTCCGCTGCTGCTTCTTGGAATTTACAAATCCATGCACGGTTTTATTCTGCGAAAGCTCAACGTGCGCGCTGCATCGGCTGCGATTAATAGCGGTATTCTCAATACAGATATTGCATTTTTTAAGCGCTTCGGCGCGAGGGTGGCGCCCCTTATGCAGCTTGAATTGCAAATAGTTCAGCGGTTGCCACGGGCGCGGCAGTATGCCATCACCAGTCTGGTAATTTTGGCATTTCCACTTTTCTCGCTAGGCGAAAGCATTTCTCAGTACCTCATTCTGTTCTATGCATTTTTACTTACCAGTATGCTGGCGCTCAATCACGGGCAGTTAATGCTCTCATGGAATAGCACCCACTTCGATTTGCTGCTGAGCAGAGGGATTTCAATTTCAGATATTTTCAAAGCAAAATACTATATGCTCTCGCTTTCATGTGCGCTCATGTGGCTACTTTGCTTGCCTTATGCATTTCTGAATTTAGATTATTTGTGGTTCACTACGGCGATGCTTTTGTATAACAGTACGGTGTCGGTTTTTGCTTATATGTTTCTCGCAAGTGCCAGTTCGCAGCGCATTGAACCCGAAGCAGGTGGCTTAATGAGTATGGACGGATTTGGCATTGGTCATTACCTGATTATTATTCCGCTTATTGCTATGCCATTTGCTGTTTTTGCAGTTGGCGATTTCGCTGGTGGTAAATGGTTGGGACTTGCTTTACTTGCAGCTATCGGACTTGCAGGTATATTTTTTCACCGACAGGTGATTGACTTAAGTGTGCAACTTTTCAAAAAGAATAAATACAGGATAGCCTCAGCTTTCCGCAAAGCTTAATGCAGATGATAGAAATTAAGAACCTTTCGAAAGTATATAGCGGCCGTGAGGTGCTCAACATTCCGTGCCTGGATTTCAAGGTAGGAGAAACAGTAGGTGTGCTGGGAAATAACGGAGCCGGAAAAACTACGCTCTTTAGCCTTATTCTCGATTTGATAAAACCTGATGGCGGTACAATTCTGTCCGGTGGTACAGATGTTTCAACCAGCGAAGATTGGAAGAAATATACATCAGCTTATCTGGATGAAGGTTTTTTGATCAGCTTTCTCACCCCGGAAGAATACTTCGCTTTTGTGGGTGAGCTCTTTGGCCGAAGCCGTGCTGAAACGGTCGAATACGTTGGGCAATTTGAAGATATATTCAACGGTGAAATTCTTGGCAGAGGAAAATTAATCCGCGATTTGTCAAAGGGAAATCAAAAAAAGGTAGGCCTTATCGGAACGCTTATTGGCCGGCCCGAATGTGTTATTTGGGATGAGCCATTTGCCAACCTTGACCCCAGCACGCAATTGAAGCTCAAAAGCCTGGTGATTGATCAAAGCGCTAGGAGTACTTTTTTGGTGAGTAGCCACGATTTGCACCACGTGTATGATACATGTCCGCGAATCATTATTCTTGAGCAGGGGCGATTTATCAAAGACCTTCGCCGCGACGATTTGCAACTTCACGAACTCATTGCAATGTTCTCTACTGAAAAAGTTGAAATAGCCTAGAGTCTTCTTAAGTTTACAGAGTTTCGATCAAAACTTTGTAAAGGTCGAGCATCGCTTTCAGGTCAGTCAACGCTACTTTTTCACCCGGGCGGTGATAGTTATCTTCCGGTGGACCTACAAAACACCAATCCCAGGCAAAGGTGCTCATCTGCAACGAATTTCCATCGCTGCCGCCGGTTTTTTCTACTTCCAGTTGATATGTTATTCCTGCATCTTTTGCTACCTGAATTACCTTTCGTACAAACGACTGTCGGGGTATTCCCCTGTCGCGCACGGTGATGGCCACACCCTTTTTGTGCTTTATTGATGGCGATAGAAGCGTAACATCAGAGATGAGCGCCTGCTGTATTCCGAAATTTTCCTGAAGAAATTTTCCCGCAAATTGTGCGCCTCCGCCTCCTGTTTCTTCATAGGTAGTAAACGCAATAGCACCGTGTTCCATGGTATGGGCCTGAGTAAGTGCATTCCATACGCCTACGCGGTTGTCCATGTAGGCGCTGCTCACAAATTCCTTTGATTGTTTCCAGTCGGGCTTGTAGGTAAGCGGCGTACCTGCGCCAATATTTCTTTTTGCTTTATAGTGGTATACTTGCTCTTCAGCGCCTGTTTTTTTATCCTTTTTTGGTTTTTCAACTATCAGGGTGCACTCAAAAGGCCCTTTGTCATCTTCACCTACCAGTTTGGTACCGTCAACAGCTTTGGGATTCCCGATTTTTACAAGTTCCTTTTTATGTGCAACGCAGTAGCCCACAGTATCCATATGTGCAAATATTGCAGTGCGGGGCTGCCCGAATACGGCAATTATCATATCTTGAAAACCAGCACCGGAAAATACCTGCGGCATAGATTTAAAATCCTTGCTATGGAGTGAAAAATATTTCAGGATGTACTCCGTCATTTTTGATTCATCGCCAGCAGTAGCAGGTATTGAGCAAAGTGTTTTAAGCAGATCGAGGTTCATTAGAATATTCCTTTTGGTTCGGTGCGAATGTCGTGAAAAGCTTCAAAAGCCCGAAATACTTCTTCACTGTTTTGCGGAAGCACAGCAATATCAAGGCTGCACGACTCCTGAAAATTTTGTTCAAAGCTTTCCCATCCGTTTATGCGCAGGGCGAGCATTACATCGCTCATGCGTTCATAGCCGAAGTGCAGGGTGTAATGCGCCATAAGCTGCTTTTCAATTTTTGTGGCAGCATCAATAGCCATTTGCGCCGCAGTGCGATAGGCATCAATTAGCCCCCCCACACCAAGTTTTGTGCCCCCGAAATAGCGCACTACAGCCACCAAAACGAAGGTGAGATCGTACTTCTCTATTTGTCCGAGTATGGGTGTTCCGGCCGAGTGCGTGGGCTCACCATCGTCATTGGCCCTAAAATGCAATTTATCCGCTCCAAGGCGCCAGGCATAGCATAAGTGGTTGGCCTGGTAGTGTGCTTTGCGAAGTTGATTTAACGCATCATTAATGAACAATTCTTCGGGCGCATGAATGGCAAATCCAAGGTGCTTACTGCCTTTTACCTTCCATTGGCTTTCGCCTGAAGTGCTTATCGTGGTATAGTTATATCTCATATTGTCTCGAAAATAAGCAAGGCAATACTGATGAGTGCTAATAAAATTCCAGCAATATTTTTCGGAGATAGTCGCTCCCTGAAAATTACTACGGCTGCTATAGCCGACGCAGCTACAATGCCCATATTATTTACCGGAAGGGTAGCCGACCTGTTCAAAAATCCACTGCCAAGGGCACCCAGCAGAAAATAAATGGAAGTATAATTAACCAGACCAAGTACCACCCCTGCAAGCAAGCTTTTTGTATGCAGATGTGCGCTTCCGCGAATAAGTTTTGCGGCTAGTAAAACTACTCCTACCACAAATGCTGTAATGAACGGAATGGCTGTGAACTGTATCGTCGCATCACTCGAAAGAAGCATAAACTTTTCAGTGTAAGCCAGTATCAGATCAAGTGCTCCCGAACCGATAAACAAAACAATGAGAAGCCAAGAAAATGATTGAATATTTTCGGCTTTCTTTTTTTTAGCTGTAGCAAGAATCACAGCAATTATGCCGAGTACTATCGCAATTGATTTAAGTGCATCGAGCTTCTCATCGGGGTCGGCTATTACAAACCAGGATACAGGAATAAGCATGGACATTTTTGAGGCTACCGAGGTAGACGATACCCCATAAACCTGACTTGTATACGCCATCAGGTAAAACAGTGATATAAAGAGTAAGCCGCTCAGAATTCCCATTGGAAGCCAGGGCTCATTTATGATGTTAGCTTGGGCAAATGATTCCTCAGCATTTGCGATACCAAATATTGCTGCAACAAAATAATTCGCTACAATGGCTTGAAATGTATTCAGCTTCCAGATGCCGAAATATTTAAAAAGCACATAAATCGCGGTAGAGCTCAAAATGCTCAACAAAAGCAATATCATTTTGCTCCTGGAATTAGTATTGAAATCAGGTCGCCGGCATAGCTGAATTTTTCTCTTTCAGTACCTTCGATTGTTGGAGCTTTGGCGCCGCCACTTCCGGCTGGCATGCGCGATGGCGAAGTAATGATTCGCGCCTCATCCCAAATTTCTTTATCGATAAACGATTTGAGCGTATGAGCCCCACCTTCTATCAGCACGCTAATTATTGAAGCTGCGGCAAGTGATTCGAGAGCGGCATCTATAAGGCTTTGCTGAGCAGTTGCTGCTATGTATTTCACTACTCCATTTATTTCGCTTCGCTCCCGATTAATAACCCAGGTGGGTAAGCCGTCATTCAGCAATTGCGAGCCTTGCGGCAAATTACCACGTTCAGAGAGTACAACCCGCAAAGGTGATTTTCCTTCAATCTCACGCACGGTCAGAGATGGATTGTCATTTCGTACGGTTCTGGCGCCTACAAGTATTGCCAGTTCGCAACTGCGCCATTGGTGCACCAGTTTTTTAGTGGCAGGATTTGATATCCAATGAATGCCATTTACCTGTACTTTGCTTCGGTCTACGTCAATGTAACCGTCAATGGTCTGCGCCCACTTGAGCACAACATAAGGTCTCTTGAGCCTGTAAAAGGTATTGAACCGACGGTTCAGATACTCAGCATCGTCGCTTAGAATGTCTGATATAACTTCAATTCCGGCATTGCGCATTTTTTCTATGCCCTTGCCTGCCACCAATGGGTTAGGGTCGCTTTGGGCAATTACTACACGCGGTATTTTTGACTGAATTATAAGGTCAGCACAAGGAGGTGTTTTGCCATAGTGCGAGCAAGGCTCAAGGTTTACATAAAGAGTGCTCTTCTCGAGCAGCGATTTGTCATGCACTGATGCTAAGGCATTCACTTCGGCATGAGGCCCTCCGTATTGTTGATGATACCCTTCGCCAATAATTACACCATCATGCACCAGCACTGCCCCAACCATAGGGTTTGGAGCTACCATACCCAAACCATTTGAGGCAAGTTGCAGGCAGCGCCTCATGTAGTTTTCGTAGTGTGGCATCAGGGTGCAAATTAAGCACTCCTACAAAGAGTTAGTCCAATATTTTTTTGAAATCCTGAATTGCAGTACCGTGTATCATAGAAAGTGTTAATTTAGCACTTACTGCGCCAACGATTATGATCAACCAACCGAGGACCGTTTCTCTGGTATCACAGATGTTCAGAGCTGAGTTGCTGCCTATATATCCCATTCGGGAAATAGAGCAATTTATAGCACTTGCCTTTGAAGATGTAATGCACTTTTCAAAAACCGACGTGCATATGAAAGCCGAGGCTCAGGTTGGTATCACCCAGTTTTCAATGTTTGAAGCCATCGTTGAAGGACTTAAAAACCAAGAGCCAATACAGTATCTTATAGGCCATACTTTATTTTATGGCTTGCCTATAAAAGTAAATCCGAGCGTGCTCATACCAAGACCCGAAACGGAAGAATTGGTTCATTGGATTATAAAAAGTGGAATAAATAATGGATCAAAAATCATTGACCTTGGCACAGGCTCGGGCTGCATCGCACTTGCACTTAAAGATCATTTTGCCGATGCCCAGGTTTATGGTGTAGACAATAGCATTGATGCACTTGACGTTGCTATGGACAATGCAAAGCGCAACAATCTCGAAATATCCTTCTTTCAATTTGACATTTTGCAACAGCAAAGCCTTGGCTTCATGAATTTTGATATGATGGTAAGCAACCCGCCTTATGTAACATTTGCCGAAAAGGGGCACATGCAGCCAAATGTACTTGACCATGAGCCGCATGGAGCCTTGTTTGTTCCTGACAATGACCCGCTCATTTATTACCGTAAAATTACCGATCTCGCTGATGGGCATCTCAATAAAGGCGGCTCTTTATTCTTCGAAATAAATAGGGCTTACGGTGCCGATGTGGCGCAATTGTTGCGCGATAGGGCGTACATTGATGTTGAGATCAAGAAAGATTTTAATGGCAACGATCGAATGGTGAAGGCTTCCAAAGAGTGAGAAAAATATTTCTGATCACAGTTCTTTTTATGTCCGTTGATTGCGCTGCTCAGTTCAATCAGGACAATACCGTGCGCCTCATAAATGGACAGCGGGAACTGCTACTTTACCAAAACAAATTAAAACCCGATTTCAGGCTTGATGCGCGCAGAAGTTTGTTTTTGAACAACTGGATCGCGGTGGGTGGCATAAGGATAGGAGTGCAATACCGAAGGGTGCATAAACTCGGACTTGGTTTCTACTTTTTGAATACAAGAATCTTTGAACAGAATTTTGACTATGAGATTGATGCTGAACTACTAGAATATGATTTTAAGTACAACACAATATATTACGACCGCACGCTATACTTCGATAAACGTTGGGATCTAGGCGCTTCTGCGAATGTAGGTGGAGGGAATATTTTGGCGCGATACCAACCCGATGGCACCAATTATTATGTGCGGGTTGACGAGATTCCTTTCAGCGTTACCGAACTTTCCGTTTTTGGTACCTACAATATATTTCACTGGCTCGGTCTGGGAACAAATTTTGGTTACCGCCGCATTTGGGCGCGTACGCCACGTGTCGATAAATCATTTAGCAGTCCTATATTTGCCGTATCACTTCAGATACGTTTCACAAGGTTAGTTCGCTCCATTTTCAATGAGTCAATTAAAGATGAATATTGATGCCGAAGCACGCATCAAAGCCCTGCGCGATGAACTACATACGCACAATCACCGCTACTATGCCGAGAATAAGCCATCCATAAACGATTATCAATTTGACCTGCTGCTCAAAGAACTCGAACAGCTCGAAGCGGCACATCCTGAATATGCTGATACCAATTCACCAACCAAGAGGGTAGGGGGCGACATTACAGAGCGCTTTGCCAAAGTGAAGCACCGATACCCAATGCTCTCGCTCAGCAACACATACAATATTGATGAAATTCGCGATTGGGAAGTCCGCGTGAAAAAGGGTACTGATAAAAAAATACAATACGTTTGTGAACTGAAGTATGATGGAGTCGCTATAGGCATCACTTACGTAAAAGGCGAGCTGCTCAGGGCCGTAACCCGTGGCGATGGCGAAACCGGTGAAGATGTTACAGCCAATATTAAAACCATCCGATCAGTGCCCTTGCAGCTTCGCGGCAACGACTACCCCGATGATTTCGAGATTCGCGGTGAGGTATTCTTGCCATTGGCCAAATTTGCAGAAATGAATGTACAGCGTCTCGAAGATGGAGATGAACCATATATGAATCCCCGCAATACCGCGTCGGGTACCCTGAAATTGCAGGATTCATCAACCGTTGCATCCCGCAGCCTGGATTGTTTTCTATATGGAATCTACGGTGAGCGCCTGCCGGCACATACGCACTATGGCAATATGCAGGCTGCCGCCAAATGGGGCTTTAAGGTGCCGTCAAACCTAAACCGGCAGATAGAACTCTGCAGCAGCATCGAAGAAATTGAAAATTTTATTGCTTATTGGGATGAAGCCAGATGCAAACTACCCTTCGACATAGATGGTGTGGTAATAAAAGTAAACGATTATGAAGCCCAGCGCGAACTAGGCTTTACTGCAAAATCGCCGCGGTGGGCTACAGCGTATAAGTTTAAAGCCCAGCAAGTAAGCACCCTTCTTGAAAAAGTAGTATACCAGATAGGACGCACAGGAGCAATTACACCTGTGGCGAATTTGAAACCGGTACTGCTGGCCGGCACCGTCGTAAAGAGAGCGTCATTGCACAACGCTGACCAAATTGCAAAACTTGATTTGCGCGAAGGCGATACCGTATTTGTTGAAAAAGGGGGTGAAATTATCCCCAAAGTGATTGCTGTAGATATTTCAAAACGCAGCTCGGGCTCGACACCTCTGGTATATGCAACAAATTGTAATGAGTGCGGTACCCTTCTGGAGCGCAATGAAGGCGAAGCACAACATTACTGTCCGAATGCAGCAGGATGCCCTCCGCAAATAAAGGGCAGACTTGAGCATTTCATTTCCCGAAAGGCAATGAATATAGACGGCCTCGGCGCTGAAACAATAGCTCAGCTTTATGATGAAGGCCTTATAGCCAATGCAGCCGATATATATGACCTTACCAAAGAGCAACTGCTGCCGCTGGATCGCTTGGCTGAAAAATCGGTAAATAATTTGCTTGCCGGGGTGCTGGCGTCAAAAGCAATTCCGTTTGAACGGGTCCTGTATGCCTTGGGTATTCGCCACGTTGGCGAAACCATTGCCCGTAAACTTGCACGCTATTTCGGGAGTATCGATGCACTGCAGGTAGCCGGGCTGGATGAACTTACCGGTATTGAAGATATTGGCGAAGCCATTGCCGTTTCGGTTCATCAGTTTTTTGCTGATGAGCAGAATCTCGGCATCATTGAACGGCTTAAAGCCCATGGTTTGCAATTTCAAACTGCAAGAACTGCCGCACTTCAAGATGGACCCCTTTCGGGAAAAACATTTGTAATAAGCGGAGTTTTTCAAAACTTTGAAAGAGATGATCTGAAATTGCTTGTTGAAACTAAAGGAGGCAAAGTGGCCGGTAGTGTTTCAGGAAAAACAGATTACCTTGTGGCCGGAGAAAACATGGGCCCATCAAAAAGAAAAAAGGCGGAAGATATGGGAGTTACCATCATTGATGAAGCCCGATTTACAGCGATGATAAACCAGGCATGAGCTATATTAATCACATAAGCAATTGGTTTGGAAGAAACGAACTGCGAAAGGTTGCATCAAAAGCCAGAAAGAAAGCTGTCTATAATTTTGGCAACGCACAAAGTGTAGCACTGGTGTACCGTGAGAAGGGTGAAAGCTTTTTTATTTTGGTGAAACAATACGTCCAGTTCCTCAAAAACGAATACGGCATTAAGGAAGTGCTCGCGCTGTGCTATATCGATGATAAAAAGTCAGTTCCCCATTACCATGTGCACCGTTTGAAGTACGATTATTTTACAAGAAATAATGTGAACTGGCGCTCAATACCTCTTTGTGATGAAGTTAGTAGGTTTATAGAAAGCGACTTTGACATCCTGATTGACTTGGAAAAAGATTCTTGTCTTCCTCTGCAATTCGTAGTCGCTCAAAGCAGGGCATCCTTCAAAGTAGGTTACTACAACGAAGATTGGAAAGAACTATACGATTTGATGCTCAAAACCGCCGGCAAAACGACCTTTGACGGCTACGTAGATCAAGTGAATCATTACCTAAACGTTATAGATACCAAGCATGCAGGAGCTTAAAGGAATGGGAGTGGCCATGATAACCCCTTTTCGGGCAAATGGCAATGTAGATTACACGGCGCTGGAGCGCCTTGTAAAGCACCTGCACCGGGGTGCCGACTATCTCGTGGTAATGGGTACTACAGGCGAAGCCGCTACACTTACTCTGAAGGAGCAGCAAACAGTACTTGACTTTGTAATCGAAGTAAATGGCGGCAAGCTTTCGGTTGTTTTTGGATTGGGTGGAAACAATACCGCCGAAGTTGCTTCCAAAATGAAAGCATTCAATACAAAAGGTGTTGCTGCATTTCTTTCAGCAAGTCCATATTACAGTAAACCAACACAGGAAGGGATATACAGACATTACTTGGCCCTGGCAGAAGCATCATCGCTACCCATTGTAATTTACAATGTGCCTGGAAGAACTGCCAGCAATATCTTGCCGGCTACAGTGCTACGTCTCACTCAAGCCAGTAAAAAATTTGCTGGTATTAAAGAAGCTGCCGGAAGTATTGAGCAAGTGATGGAATTGGCCAGCATATTACCTGATAACTTTCTTCTTCTCTCGGGTGATGATTCGCTTGTGTTGCCGCATATGGTATGCGGAGGGCATGGAGTAATTTCTGTTCTAGGCAATGCCTACCCCAAAAGATTTGCTGATTCAGTAAGGTACGCGGCAGGAGGTAAATGGACCGAAGCCCGAAAATTACATTACTTGTTTCTTCCGCTCATTGCAGATCTTTTCAAAGAAGGAAATCCTGGCGGAATCAAAGAAATATTAAAACATAAGGGTATTTGCGGCAATCATATGCGTTTACCTCTATACCCAGTTTCAGAAGAGCTCAGCCAGAAACTCTACCGGCATGTTGTAGAACTCGGTTAGTGGTAAACAAAAGTCACAAATTTCACCTTATTCATGTACATCAAATTCTACAGATGGCCATACGACGTTTCGAACAAATAGAATTCATTCCGATATCTAAAGAGAAAGCATGGGATTTTTTCTCGAATCCGGTCAATCTGGCACTGCTCACGCCTGCAAAGATGATGTTTCAGAATGTGTTTAAACCTGACTCTGAATACGTATACCCCGGAATGTGTGTGGTACATTCTGTAGTTCCTTTTGCTGGCATTAGGATAACGTGGGTTACCAGAATCATAGCTGTGGAACCCGGCCTGCGATTTGTTGACACACAATTGAAAGGTCCTTTTGCACTTTGGCATCATATTCATGAATTTAAGGCAGTTGCTGGCGGCACAGAAATGAAAGACGTGCTTTACTATTCGATGCCCCTGGGATTTCTGGGCGACCTTGCCCATTTACTTTTTGCAGAAAAGCAAATACAGAACATATTTCAATACCGTAGTGAAAGGCTGATGGATATTTTTAAGTTTTGATTTTCGACGAATATCGTTGCTTTTTCTCTTTGGTTCATCTACCTTAGTCGGCGCTTTGGCGATTCTTTTTCGCTGTAAGTCAAAATTTAAACCGTTTCACTCATTTAACCAAATTTAATCTTATGAAGAGAATGTTATTAATTGCCGCCGCACTCACGTTCGGCGCATTCAGCGCAGTTGCCCAGTGCACTACCTGGTTAGCTCCATCGCCTACTACGGGATGGACAGATTTTACCAGTACATTTGGAGGTGCTCCTTGTTCAGCCACTCCACCTGTTACCAATGAGATTACCGCTTTTGAAGTATTTGCTTCCGAAGCATACCAAATGGCAAATATCATTGCCGGTGGTCAGTACAGGTTCAGCACATGCAATGGACCAGGCGCAGGAACGTGGCCAATCCGATTTACAATTATCACACCTACGGGTTCAATTGACAATTTTGGAATTGATGTAGCTTCAACTTGTGCAATTACATGGACGGCATCACAGAGTGGTACATACCTCATTGTTGTTTCTCAAGCCGGTCCAACCAATTGTGCAACCGGAGGTCCAAATACCGCTGTTAACAATGGCTATCCTGCCATTACATATCTTGGCGGCGCCACGTGCCCACCTCCTGTTACCTGCGATGCCGGTAATTATGTCGGAGATGCAGTGCAGAATCTTTGTGGCCCTGCAGCTACTGCTACCATTAACGCATCGGGAGTTGTAGTTCCGGTTGGTGGTCGTTCAGGAATCCTTTTCCGTCCGCAAGGCGGCACTGGTGCATTGGGTGGAGCATTCGTACTTACTTTTGCCACTCCGCCTTTTCCTTATGTTTTCAACAGCAATTTGAATGGTACTCTCTCTGCGAACTCTTTTCCGCTTTTCGCAGGAACGTGGACTGCTAAGGTAGTTTCATTGACGTCAACGACATTTGCAAGTATTTGTGATTCTAGTGCAACGGGTACTACCATTAATTTCCTTGCTAGTAATGCTCCTGGATGTGTGCCTATTACTACATGTGATGCCGGTGACTTGGTAGGTTCTGCTACTCAATCGCTTTGTCCAGGTCAGATCGGTAATGTTAGCACCACTCCTCAAACCATACCAAATAGCCCTACAGCAGGAGTGTCTGTGTTGCTTTTCCGTCCTGGTACAAACGGCACAGGAGCGCTTGGTGATGCATTCGTACTTACAAATGTTGCGTATCCATACTCTTTTGACAACGATCTGAACGGAGTACTTTCCACGAACCTTTTTCCACCCTTGGAAGGCCAGTGGATAATCAGGCCAGCCATAAGTGCTGATGTCGCCGCTCCATTCGCAAGTTTGTGCGATTCAACAGCTGCAACTGTAGTTACATTCCTTCCTTCAGGAAGCCCAGGATGCCAAGGTGCTGCTAATGACAGTCCTTGTACTTCAGAGGCCATAGCATGTGGGCAGCAAATTGCTGGAACTACCTTCGGTGCGACCCAATCATTGGCTCCGATAATCTGCGATGGTTTTACCGCTGCAGGAGCGCTCGATGTATGGTACAGCTTTACATCTGATGGGGTGTTTGCAAACTCGTTTACTTCTAGCGGCTTTGATGCAGTACTCTCAATATACAGCGGTGCAAATTGCAATAGCATTGGCGCATCGCTTATTTGTTCTGACGATGAGTTTACAACCAGTGAAACACTTGATGCCGGTGTATTGCCTGCAGGCAATTATCTTCTGAGGATTTATTCATATGCCAACCTAGATGCCGGCGCATTCTCGCTTACCAGAACCTGTACTTGCCCCCTAGGCCCTCTAGGAACACCTTGTAATGATGGTAATGCAGACACAACCAATGATCAGATAACTGCGAATTGTCAGTGTGTGGGTACTCCAATTAGCACATGTACTGTTGATGGTGGAATCGTTGCTTCTACAAGCCCAAGAATTAACCTTTGCGTAGGCGATGGTGCGCCGAATGTGGTACAGCTTACTGTAACAGGCAATGTTGGTGTAGGTCGATTTGGTCTTGTGAAAAACCCATCGCTTGATGTAGTTTCCATCAATGCTTCAGGAACTTTCAACATGGAAAATTTCCCTGCAGGAAATTATTTTGTGGGTTTCGTAGCAGTGCCTGTTTTGTCAGCTATAGCCGGTATTACCAACGCCAATCAGCTCACAGGTTGCTTTGATCTTTCAAATCAGCTTCCTGTTACATCATTTGCAGTAAATGGTGGTGTAATCACAGCAAATGGCCCAACAACACTTTGTCCGGGTACACTAAGTTTCAACGTTACAGGAAATACTGGTCCTAACTTCCGTTGGGCAGTGTTGAACCAAACCAGTACTACTGTTCTTGCCAACAATGGCACAGGGGTGTTTAATTTTACAACTCTAGGCGCTGGAACGTACCGAGTACTCCACCTGGCTTATGGTCCTGGCGTTAATTTGGGAACAATTGATCCTCAAAACCCTCAAGGCTGCCTTGACCCGTCCAATATCATTACAGTTACTGTTCAAAGCTGCCCAACAGTTGGTCTAAGCACCGGCGATGGCAAGCAGGTATTTGCTGCCAAGAGTCTTTCGGAGCAACTGGTGCCTTCTGAAAAAGGTGAACTTCGCAAGAACGCAGTACAAAAAATCGGATCATTTGATGTTTACCCTAACCCAAGCAAGGGCGAAGTGAACGCGGCTTACAATGCATCCATTAATGGCAATGTAACGGTTCGTGTATTCGATGTGGTTGGTAAACTCGTTATTAGCAAAACAGTTGCTGTAAATACAGGTGCCAACTTCATGAATTTCGACTTTACCGAACTTGAAGCAGGAATGTATGTAATCAATATAGCTGAAGGCAGCAAAGTGTCTACTCAGCGTGTAGTGATAAATAAATAATCCTTTCACTCAGGATTGCAATTATAGTGGGGCGTGCCGTCAGGCACGCCCCACTTTTTTTTAGAAATCCTATAATGATGCTAAAAAAGGTTGATCCAAACCTTATTAAGTCTTACCTTGCAGATCACTCTTAACTGCGATCTAGAATCGCGCAAAACCGTTTAAATGAAAAAGTTATCTTCTCTTCTCTTGGCAATTTCTGCCATTTTTTCCTTCAATCTTCACGCTCAACTTCAAAATGGTGAAACTCCTTTTGTTGCTGGTGAGCTTATTATTATGTTCGAAAAGGACGTGAATCCTAAAATTGTCGAGAACCAATATGCCATGCTTGATGGCTCAGCTACCGGTTTGAAGCATGTTCAGGTACTTTCGGATTTTGCAAACATTCATCTCTTTTCATTTAACAACGAAGTTGTGGATGAATATGCTCTTCTTAGGGAAATCCGAGAATTTAGAGAGATTCAAGCTGCTCAGTTCAACCATATCGTTACCGAAAGGGCTACCGTACCAAATGATCCTCAACTTGGTACACAATGGCACCACGTAAATGCCGCTGATAAAGACATAGACAGCAATCTGGCATGGGATATTACAACCGGCGGACTCACTGCCAATGGCGATGAAATAGTGGTATGTGTTATTGAACCAGGTGGATCAAATTATAACCATAATGACGTATTTCCCAATCATTGGCGTAACCTTCAGGAAATTAACAACAACGGTATCGATGACGATAACAATGGATACATCGACGATTACGATGGCTGGAGGCCTAGTAGCAATAATGACAATATTCAGTTAGGTGGTCACGGTACCTCCGTATCAGGAATGATTGGTGCGAAAGGCAATAATGGTATTGGAGGATCAGGAGTAAACTGGAATGTAAAAATCATGCAGGTTCAGGTGGGAAGCCTCACAGAGTCGAATGTAATTTCTGCTTATGCGTATCCACTAAATATGCGCAATCTTTACAATACTACCAATGGCGTAAAGGGTGCTTTTGTAGTAGCTACCAACGCTTCATGGGGTATTGACAATGCAAACGCGAATAACTACCCTGTGTGGTGCGGGTATTATAATACGCTAGGTACAGTAGGTATTCTCAATTGTGGCGCTACTGCAAACAACAATGTGAATGTAGATGTAGTAGGCGATATGCCAACTGCATGCAGCAGTCCGTATATGGTTTCTGTAACTGCTACCAACAATCAGGACCTTAGGACCTTTTCAGCCTATGGAGCAACTACAATTGACCTTGCCGCCCCGGGTAGCAATGTATACCTTCCTTCAGGTACATCCAGCTACAGCAATACCAGCGGTACTTCATTCGCCAGCCCTTGTGTAGCCGGAGCCATAGCCTTGGTGTACTCAGCGCCCTGCACGAGCCTTGCCGATATTGCCCGTTCGAACCCGCAGGTTGGTGCCAATATGGTAAGAAGCTACATCTTAAATGGAGTTGACCCGGTGCCAAGCTTGCAAGGGCTTACTGTTTCAGGTGGTCGCTTGAACGTGAAAAACTCACTTGACCTTGCCCTTAACGCCTGCGTAGTTTCTCAACCGTGCATAGCGTCAGCCATTAGCCTTCAAAGTGCTTGTGTTTACAATCCTTTAGCCGCTACTTTCGATGCAACAGTTACCGTTAGCGGCACATTCAGCAGTGATGACTGCAGCGCCCAAACAGTGTGCTATCGTTTTGGCAACCTGCCTTTCACTTGCGTAGATCCTTCACAAACCGGTGGCGCAGTATCAAACACTTCGAGCTTTACAATTATTGGCTTGATTCCTGCCTTATCATACTCTTTCTATATCACCACTGAAGGTGGTTCCTCACAAATTGTAACCATTATGACTGCCGACTGCTCGAATTTGGTAGCCGGTTGCACTGATCCAAATGCTTCCAATTATAACCCACTTGCTACTGAAGATAACGGCTCATGTGAATATAACTGCAGCAGCGTTATCCTTTACATGAGTACAGATTGCAAAGGAGCCGAGGTAAGCTGGGATATCCGAAGTTCAAGTAATGTGGTGGTAGCTTCAGCTCCTACCGGCACTTATGGCAATACGCAGTTTTCTACTTGGAATGGATGCCTGAATGAAGGCTGCTACACTTTCAATATATATGACTCATTTGGCGACGGTATGAACGGCCAGTCATCCGGCTGCGCTGTGAATGGTGAGTACTTTATGACAGAGATATCCACTGGAAATCTGCTCCTTACTATGACAGCGCCTAACGCAGCTTACGGAAGTGGCACTTCGCACAATTTCTGCATAGGAAATACAACGCCCCCCTGTTCTCTGCCATATCCTGAAACTACCGGTCTTACTGCATCACCTCACCCCGATGGTATGCTCCTGCAATGGAATCCAGTACCCGGCTCAATTGCATGCAGAATTCAAGGTGGCCTCGCCAATGGTACAGGGCCTATCCAGAATGTGCAAGTTTTTGGTAATGAGCCTACACAGTTTGTTGCACCCGCTTCCATTTTTGCACCTGGTACCAAAAATTATAGATGGAAGGTTCGTTGCCGCTGCGCTGATGATGTGCAAGCACCTTGGTCGCCTTATGCAACTTTTACCTACCCGCCGCCTGCCGGAATAGCAGCTCCGCTTTCAAACCGCTCTGAATCGAATGATGAAATTACGCTCTACCCAAATCCTAGCGATGGATTGTTAAATATTTCCATCCCTGCTTCAGAAAATGAAAACCGAACATTGAGAATTTTCAATACTGTAGGGGCAGAAGTATTTGCAATCAAAGGCAACAGTTCAGTGAATAGCGGAATTACCCAGCTTGATTTAAGGTACCTGCCTTCTGGCGTTTACCTCATGCAAATGATTAATCAGCAGGATGTGATCAGTTCCTATAGGTTTGTTATAACCCGTTGAACTTTATCTATTCGTCCCCAATGAGCATTATTGTTTAATTTATCACGATCAATTTTTTAAAATGAAAAACAGAAGTTTTATTCTTGCAGGAGCACTCACATTGTTCCTGGTATCTTGTCCATGGCTGAGTTTTGCTCAAACAACTGATGTTGGTAATCCCAAGTCATGGTTGGCAAAGACAATGCTGAAACCGCTGGCGATTGCTGCGTTACCGGTAGTAAACACAGATGTGCTTAAAAGCCAAGATGCAATAACCGATGCTGAGCGTTCAGGACCCTGGCGCTTTGGGCACCATGTAGAAATAAATACAGATATTCTACAGGCCGGCGTTTGGGATAATGCTTATGGTGGAGGTAGAACCTGCCGTATAGAGTTTGTATCAAAAGATGCCCTTACGATGAACTTGTTCTTTTCTGCATTTCATTTACCGGAAGGTGCACACCTTCACGTATACAATGCGGATAGGAGCGAAGTAGACGGCGCTTATACCCATGCCAACAATCAGCCTGATGGAGAACTGGCAACCATGCCCGTAAGCGGACAGCGAGTTATTGTAGAGTATTACGAACCTGCCGGTAAAGTAGAGTACGCTGAGGTAGTTATAAAATCGGTAATACACGGTTACCGCCCAATAGGTAGTTTTTTCAACGCAGTGTACAATGAAGCAAAAGCCTTAAACCAGGCCGGTAAGTGCAATTATGATACGAAATGCTCGCAGGTAGCAGGTAGTCCATTCGGCGCTCTTGGTGAGTGGGATGAACAAATAGCCTCTGTAGCAATTATGATGAACAATGGCTCTTCTTTTTGTTCCGGAGCACTGGTGAACAACACTGCCAATAATGGTACACCGTATTTCCTTTCGGCAAATCATTGTGGTACTAATTATGGCGGCGGGCTTACATTTTTGTTTAAATGGGAATCGCCAACTGCCATTTGTGCTACCAATGCCAGCAGTACCAATGGACCAACCACCAATACCATCAATGGAGGCATTTTGCGGGCCAAGCGCTCCGGAAGTGATTTTGCCCTTTGGCAAATGAATAGCACACCTCCGGCATCTTATAATATCTATTACTCTGGCTGGAGCAGAGCTACCACCCAGCCCACTCAGGCTACGGGTATACATCATCCCAGGGGTGACGTTAAGAAAATATGCCGTGAAAATAATTCGCCATACCAATCTACCGCCGCCGGTGCTCAGGTGTGGTGGATTAATCAGTGGGAACTTGGCGTTACTGAGCCTGGGTCATCAGGCTCGCCATTGTTTGATCAGAATAAGCGAATTGTAGGCCAACTGTATGGTGGGCTTGCCGCTTGCTCAGGTACACAAAACAACGGAACTTATGATTATTATGGCCGATTTGATGTATCATGGAACACCGGAACTACTGCGGCCACAAGGCTCATAGATTGGCTGGACCCGCTTGGCACCAATCCGCTTTTTATTAATGGTTACAATCCCAATGCACCTACGGGAACTTTTGATGTAGCTGTTGCAAACGTTACAGGACTGAGTGCTGCTGGCTGCAACCAGTCTTCATATCAGCCGGCTGTTACGCTATCAAATTTGGGAACTACTACACTTACTTCCGCCACATTAACCTACCAAATCAGTGGCAGTGCTGCCGTAAACGTGCCTTGGACAGGCAGTCTCGCTTCAGGTCTGAGCACACAGGTATCGCTGCCTACAATCAATATTGCCAATTCAGGAGCATATACGTATACTGCTTCAGTTTCAAACCCCAATGGTAATGTTGATAGTAATTTATCAAACAACACTGTGGTTACACCACTTTCAGTAGTGCTCAACGCACAAACTGCCACCCTGAGTCTTACTCTCGATTGTTGGGGAGCCGAAACTTCATGGCAAGTGGTGAGCGATGCATCAGGATCAATAGTTGCAAGTGGTGGTCCTTACGTAAGCGGCACTGGCGGTACTGTGCAGAATGCTCAGTTGTGTTTGCCGGAAGGCTGTTACACCTTTACCATTTTTGACAGTTTTGGTGATGGACTAGCCGGAGGACAATACCCTACATGCAGCGCCAACGGTGATTACATTATTACATCTAACAGTGGCGGCGACCTACTAGTAGTTATGGGTGCTCCAAATGGTAACTTCGGAAGCCAAGCCGTTCATTCATTTTGTATAGGATTGCCTGCCCCGGTTTGCACTGCTCCTTATCTTACCCCCAATGGTCTTACTTCTTCAAATCAACCCAATGGGGTATTGTTCAACTGGAATCCAGTTCCAGAATCTACTTCCTGCAGGCTTGAAGGTGGCTTGGCCAATGGCACAGGGCCGATTCAGTCAGTACAGGTGAATGGCACAGAGCCATCACAATACCTTGTGCCTGCATCGATCTTTGCACCGCAGCAGCGTAATTACCGCTGGCGGGTGCGTTGCCGTTGCTCACCATCAGTGCAGGGGCCATGGTCAGCATACTCCACATTCTCATGGCCCATTGCCGCGCCATCAGCACCTGCGGGTATTTTCGACATTGACTCCGATGTGAACATTTACCCGAACCCTTCCAGTGGAGCGCTTTTCGTTTCATTTATGGCTCAGGCCGAGGCACAAGTAACTATCCGGGTAATGGATATGATTGGCAAGCTTGTATATTCTCAAAATACAGTGAGTGTGGATGGGTTGAATAATTACGAGTTCGACTTAAACCATTTGCCGCAAGGTGTATACTTGCTCGACATCCATGACGGTGTAAGCAGAATTACCCGTAAGGTTGCCATCAGCAGATAGCCACAAACCAATACTAAATAACAAGGGCGGCCTGAATAGGCCGCCCTTGTTATTTCATAAAATCTGAATTAATTACAGACGCTCTATCACCATTGCTGATGCGCCGCCGCCACCGTTGCAAATACCTGCTCCGCCAAGGCGTGCATTGTTTTGCGAAAGCACATTAATAAGCGTCACCATAATGCGCGCACCGCTGCAACCCAGCGGGTGGCCTAGCGATACTGCACCACCATTTACATCAACACGCGATGGGTCAAGGCCAAGCTCTTTTATATTGGCAAGGCCTACTACTGCAAAAGCCTCATTGAGCTCCCAGAAGTCAATATCACTTACTTTTAGTCCTGCTTTCTTCAATGCTTTAGGAATGGCTTTGGAAGGAGCTGTGGTAAACCACTCAGGAGCTTGGGCGGCATCAGCATAGCTCACTATTTTGGCCAGTGGCTTTATTCCCAACGCTTCAGCTTTTTCTTTGCTCATTAGCACAAGCGCGGCAGCACCATCGTTTAGGGTACTTGCATTGGCAGCGGTTACTGTGCCTTCTTTTGAAAATACTGGTCGCAGGGTAGGAATCTTTTCAAGAAATACATTTTTGTACTCTTCATCTTCATTGACCACGAGCGAATCGCCTTTGCGCTGGGGTACTTCTACCGGAATTACCTCTGCCGCAAATTTCCCTGCTTTCCAGGCGTTGGCTGAGCGTGTGTAGGATTGAATGGCGAAAGCATCCTGCTCCTCGCGGCTTATGTTATATTCGCGTGCGCAAAGGTCGCCGCAATTACCCATATGCTGCTGGTTGTAAGCATCGGTAAGTCCGTCGAATACCATACCGTCGAGCACGGTTATATTGCCCAGTTTGGTGCCCACCCTAGAGCCTGGAAGGTAGTGTGGTGTGTTGCTCATACTCTCCATGCCGCCGGCCACGATCACATCGGCATCACCGAGTGCTATGGATTGTGCTGCCAACATAATGGCTTTCATACCCGAAGCGCATACTTTATTTACAGTAGTGCAAGGCACAGTATCTCCTAAACCAGCATAAATGGCTGCTTGGCGCGCCGGCGCCTGACCAAGACCAGCCTGGAGTGCGCAGCCCATGTATACTTCATCAACCAAGGCTGCATCTATTCCGGCTTTTTGAACAGCTCCTTTTATGGCAACTGCGCCGAGACGTGTAGCACTGATTGGTGATAGTATCCCGTTGAAACTGCCTATGGGTGTGCGAACGGCAGAAATGATATATACTTCTTTCATTGGAAATTGGGGTTAAGTGGTGGTTCAATTTTCGCGGCAAAGTTAACACAATCTGCCACCTGCCTTACCCGATTTGTACCTCAGCGGGAAATGATGAGCGCATTGGTAAGCCCGGCACTGTCGAGAGAGTCACCGTTGAAAAAGAAGCTTCTTTTCGTATTGGTATAGCCACATTCACCATCATACTCCCCACCAATTACAATGCGCTCTATACTTGCCACAAAACCTGTTGTTGGCTCAACTATCAGATAGTCGTAAACCACAAAATAGGGCGCGCCGATATTTCTAAATGGGAAGAAATCGTTTACAATAAACTTTCCAAAGCCTTCCGGGAAATTGCCATTGATAATTAGAGTATCGGCGAGGAGCGGTTCTGAAAAGGGTACGTATCTTACAAAAAAGACGCTGTTGAGTTCTTCATCAGTAAAGCCGCCGGAGCCATCGCGCTCAAATTCGAAATAGAGCGCGTTTATTCTGGAAACATCAGGATCTTCACACTTTTCCCAGCATGATGTTAAGACCAGAGCAGGTACGGAAAAGACGATAAGTATATAATTCTTCATAAAAGCACGACAAAAGTAGCGAAACCTCGGTTTAGGTTTAGGTCAAATATTAATTTTACTCCATGATGAAGACAAAATGGTACAGAACCATAAACGCAATGATGGGCATATTCTTGCTTTCGGGCTGTGGAACTTCGTACTATTATGCTGAATTTATTCAGCCTTCAAAAGTATATGTTCCTGCAAAGGTGTACAGGCTTGGGGTGGTAAACCGCGCCGTAACCGCGCAAACTGATGCTGTAATATACACCCAGGGAATTCCCTTCGAGTCTATTCGCGGACTTCCACTTAAAGCAGTTGATAAAACCATTCAGGAGCTTATAAAGAACAATGAAGTGCTGAGCAGGTTTGATTTGATAACATTTTCACTTCCACCGCGATTTATGGGTGGAAAACAATTCATGAGTGAGCAACTCAGTATTGAACAGGTTGATAGTATTTGTCGCACACTGAACTTGGATGGATTTGCATCGATTGACGGAGCCGAGCTCAGTATCCGCACCAAGGGTGAAGTTCAGGTAGTGAATGTAACCGACGATTTCGGACAAATTGTTCGGGTACCTGAGTTCAATAATGAAAGTCAGATTACCTACAGCATCGGATGGCGATTGTACGATAATAACTACAAAGTACTTACAGATACCTATCAGGAAACCTACCAGAGAATTTTCACTTCGGTGGCTTATAGCGAAAGCGAAGCCCTTCAAATGGGCATCGATAACCTTACTATGTCGCAAGTGGCTTATCTTGCCGGTGCTGATTACTATACCCGCATAGCTCCGCACTGGAAGGAAGATTTTAGGCTGTATTATCAAACAGGTTCTGAAGCAATGTACCGCATAGCACAAAATCTGGAATACGATGGCAATTGGGAAGAAGCGGCGCGTAAGTGGAAGGACCTGACCGACTATTTTGATGACAAGGTTGCATTCAGGGCGCAATATAATCTCGCTGTGGCAGCGGAAATGATGGGAAATCCACGTGAAGCACGCGAATGGCTTCTCAAAGCAATGGCTATAAAAGATACCAAACAAGCCCACAGATATATGACTACCATCGAAAAACAGATTCTGGTTTACGATGTGGTGAATCTACAACTCGGAATTTCTGAATAAATAAAACGACTATGTCAAGAATTATTATTTCCCTTTTTTTAATCGCCTGCGCAATTTGGGTAATATACCAGGTTTGGACCAAAAACAAACGGTTCACCGATACTGAGAAGCTTATTTGGACCATCGCTGCAGTTGCGTTCAGCTTTGTTACTGCTGTGGTGTATTATATCACCCAGCGAAATAAGGGTTATTAGATATGAATTGCTCATAAACTTATTTGAGCTTAAACCCTATTGGAAGGGAAAATTTCACTCTTACGGGCGATTGATTTTGCTTCCCAGGCTTCCATGCAGGCATGGCGGCTATTACCCTCACCGCCTCCTCATCGAGCAATGGATGTACGCTGCGCAACACTTCCACATTGGTAATACTTCCGTTAGTTTCGACCACAAAAGCTACGTAAACGGTGCCTTGAATTTCTGATTCGCGCGCTATGGTCGGGTACTGCATATTTTCAGCAAGGTACAGGTACAAGCCATCTTTTCCTCCTTTAAACTCGGGCATTATTTCTACGAAATTGAAGAGTTTTTCTTCGGGAAGGGGTTCTGGTTGTAGAATTTCAACCGCTTCCTGCCGCTCGACAAAAATGCTGTCAACACCTTCAATATTTGCCGTGCCGATCTGCGAAGCACTCATCTCATCACGCGTAGGCATTCGTTCATCATCGGGCACATCTTCATCCTTTTTCACCACAGGGGGCAGAAATTTTACCACCTTGGCTTGTGGCGCAGCAGTAAGCGGTTCTGGCAGCCTGCGCTCAAGATCGATGGGCGGTGGTGCCGAGAGTTCTGAGTAGTTTATCACCCGGCTTACCTTTACGGGGATTTGCTCTGATGAAGGTTTTTTCAATGCATCGCGCACAAATGGGTACACGAAAACCCCTAATATAAGCAGCAGCGATACCAACAGCGAAACCGATGCAAATACCGGGTATTTCTGCGAAAGATCTTCTGCTCCATATGTCGGTTTCTGATTACTCATTTCTCAAATTCGCCCAATGATTTATCAAACTCCGAAGGCGTATCAAGCGCATACCGATCTATGCCCGTTACAGTCATAACATCGAGCACCTGTACCAAATGCTCGTAGGTGGACTCGTCAAGAGGTTTTATCAGCACCACAAGCCCTTCAGTTTCAGCCATGATCTTCACTACAAGTGAAGTCATCTTTTTGTCATCGAAAGGCATCATTACAGGCTCCGGGTCAGTAATGCCCTTGTACCAGGCAAGTCTTGATTCAAGCAAAATAAGGTGGAGCGTCTTCGACTCTTTTATAGGTGTTTCTTTTTCTACATCATCCATTTTTGGCTTGGCTGGCACGAGCAATTCCATCGCCTGCGGCTTTATGAAGGTGGTGGCAAGCATAAAAAAAGTAAGCAACAAAAAAGCAAGGTCCACCATGGGATTCATGTCTACAGATACCTTGCGCTTTTCACGCGTCTCACTGCCAGTGGCAGCGCTGTGAATTCGGTCTACTTCTATGTCCTTAAGGCTGGGCAGCATCGGTTTTTTTGGTGTCGGTTACCAGGTTAAATCTGGTAATATTCAGGTCGCGAAGGGTCTCGAATAGTGCATGAATAGAAGGGTACTTTGTATGGCGGTCGGCATTTACTGCAAATCGGAGGTTGGGGTTTACAAGTCGCGCAGTAAGAATCCATGCGGACAACTCATTCGCTTCAGCGTCCGTGGGTATTCCGGGTTGATTGTATGGTCTTTGTTCATGTTCGGCATCGAGCATTGCCGGCAATTCGGCAATGGGCACTCCAAAACCATTCAGAAGGGAGAAGGTATGCATTTGCATTTCGGTAAATACCACACTGTACTGATCTCCCATCCGTTCAAGCAATTTTCTGCGGTTGAATTTATTGTCCATACTGAAATACGCTTTGCCCGACTCGCCGAGGGTAATGGTGCAAATGCCGCTTTCAGGAAGTTTAATTTCTGATGTGGAAGCAGGTATTTGAATCTCCTCGGGTAAATTGGCCTTGAAAGTAGTGGTCATCATAAAAAACGAAACCAGCAGGAATGCCATGTCCACCATAGGATTCATGTCAAGCCCAGGTGCTTTTCTGATTGTTCGTTTGAATGACATCAGGCGGTTTGTATATCTTTAAATTTGCTCAGCAGTGCGTAATTGGTTTCATCGGTGGCGTAGGTGATGCGGTCAATGGTACTCGTGTAAAAATTATACACTACAATCGCCACTGCAGCAGTGCTTATACCAACGGCTGTGGTAACCAATGCCTGCGATATGCCACCTGCCAGACCAACAGCATCCGGTGATCCTGCTCGAGCAAGCGAACTGAAGGCTGTAATCATACCTGTTACGGTACCCAATAAGCCTATAAGCGTTGCGATAGATGCGATGGTGGAAATAATCGACATGTTGCGCTCAAGCAAAGGAAGCTCCAAATGCGATGCCTCTTCGAGCTCGCGTTTGAGTCTGAAGGCTTTTTCCTCGGGGCGCAAACTTTCTAAACCCTCTATTTGCCGAAAGGCCGTTGCTCCCTTGCGCACCACGTTGCCCAATGAACCGCGCTGCTCGTCGCAGGCTGCAGCAATCCCATCGTAATCGTCTTTGATAAGCAACGACTTTATTTTTTGTGCAAATTCTTTGTTTCTTCCTTTACCTGCTGCCCTGGCCAAGGTTAAGCCGCGCTCTATAGAATAAGTAATCAAAATAATGATGAACGAAATCTGTAGAATCACCAACTGACTTCCTTTGTAAATGATGCCTAGATAATTTCCGACTAAAGGATCTTTTGATGGATCGCCGTCAACGAAATTATTAGGATTCCCAAGTAGGTTAAAGTAGATAAAATACGATGCTACAAGTGAAATTACGATTATACTGAGCCCCATTACTGATGTAAGACTTTCGCGCATATTGTTTGCTTTTTGCATAGGACCAATCCATTTTTATTAATTGCAATTCTAGTACCAATGTAATGATTCATTTCAAGGATAGATATTAAGAGTTTTAGATTTTTCTACATTCGAATTATTATTTTATGGAAATGAAAATCAATAATTTGTGATATATTTTTGGCTGCTTTGCAGCAAATGAATGCATAGTTTCGTCTGATATTTGACAATACTCAAAACAAAGTCTATGAAATCCTATGGCAATTGAAGATTTCCAGCTCCTTAGGCGTTCGCTAAAAGCCGATCACCGTGTGCAAACTGAAGTGTACAACTCATACTGCGGTAAGGTGTACAACTCATGTCTGCGCATACTTGGCGACGCGCACGAGGCTGAAGATTTTATGCATGAGGCGTTTATTTACGCTTTCGCAAAAATTGACAGTTTCAGAGGGGAGAGCGCGCTGAGCACATGGATTTGCAGGATTGCCATAAACAAATGTCTCGATCATCTGAAAAAGCGCCGTGTGAAACTGGAGTATGATGATAGTTGGGAGCAGCGTGGAGCCGGAGCAACAACTGGTAGTCCCGACAATGCTGATTATGATGTGCAGCGAATTTTCAAAGCGATGGAGCATTTGCCGGAAGGTTGCAGAATTGTGTTTAGCCTCCATATATTTGAAGAAATGAACCATCAAGCTATTGCAGCCCAATTGGGCATACGTGAGGCTTCATCGCGTGCTCAGTATGCACGTGCCAAAAACAGAATTAAAGAACTTGTAAACGAACTATATGTCTGACCTGGAAAAATACATAAACCGAAACAGGGAAGCCTTTGATGGAGCCAATCCACCTGAAGGTCATCAGGAGCGTTTTTTGCGAAAGCTTGAAAAAAATGAACAAAAGGAGCACCACTCCACCGTAACCTTCTGGCGCGTTGTGGCGGCAGTTGCAGTGATCGTAGTTGCGGCGGCATCGCTCATCATTCCCCGGTTCAACCACCCTGATGACGTGCATTATGGAAGCATAAGTCTTGGGGAAGTATCACGTGAGCTTGGCGATGTGGAATTTTATTACGACTCTGAGCTTGCTAAGGGATATGCAGCTCTCGCAACCCTTTCGGCAAATGATCCTGAAGTAAAGTCGGCACTCGAAGAACTGGAAAATCTGGGTAAAGAGTATAATTCGCTTGAAAAACAACTTTACGAAAGTGGCAGACACGAGGCAGTGATTACCGCAATGATTGAAAATTTCAGGTTGCGGCTCGAGCTGATTGAGGCGCTTGAACAAAAGAAGAATTTTACCTTACAAAATGATTCAATATGAAGACGAGAATAATCATGCTTGCAGCGTTCTTACTAGGCAGTGCATTTGGCGCGCAAGCCCAAAGTGAAAGGACAGTTGAGAAATCGTTTGTCGCAACTACATTGTCCATATCCAATAGCTTTGGCGATGTGAATATTACAACGCACGGAGGCTCCAAAATAGAAATGACCGTGGTAATTACTGTCAACAATGAAAAGCCATCAGAAGCTGCGAAACAGCTTGACGATATCAATATAAGCGTAAAAGAATCGGGAGGTAGAGTAGATGTAGTAACAAAGAATGAAATCAAGCAGACCAAAGGATGCAATAGTTTCAGAATAAATTATACTGTGAAGATGCCGGAAAGTACCAACCTGATTGTGAAAAACAGCTTTGGCAATACCACCATAGCAAGCGTAAAGGGCAGCCTTGATGTAAAGCAACAGCATGGCGATTGTTACATAGGCTCAGCAACCGGTCAAAATAATAAAATCCAGGTGCAGTTTGGCCGTCTCAACGGTGCATTGATCACCAATGCCGACGTAGACGTGCAGCATGGAAATTCAACTCTCAGCAAGTTGAAGAATGTGAGCTTCAAGCAGCAGTTTGGCACTTTAAAAGTTACAGAGATTGAAGGTGAAGTGCGTGTGAATACAAGCCACGGTGCCTTCAAGGTTGAAAATGTACTTCCCGGCCTGAATTTGCTCAATGTTACATCTCAATTCGGCGCAGTAGAATTGGCCAATGTGCCGAAGGATGGCTATAGAATTGACCTTGATGGATCATTCTCAACTTTCAAATATTCAAGCGCCTTCACTGTAATTGAGTCCGAGAAGGATTTTAACGATGAGAGCTACTCTCTGCAAGGCAAAGGGGTAGGAGAGAAATTGATAAAAATTAATGCATCTCACGGTTCGGTGAAGGTATATTAAGTCTTCAGAAATAATTAAATGCTCCTATCAGATTGCTGAGTACCTCTGCACCGTGAAGCGATTATTCAGTATATTTCCTCAATTCAGCAAGAGCCTTATTGGCGCAAGGTATCAGCACTGCATTCACTACCAACCAAATACTCCCGAAAAGTTTAGATTTATTTAATACCATGGAAATCTGAGCCTGATTTTATCCGCAGCCTGATTTTTCCGATTGTGCCCTATTCAGTTCATACCTGTACCAAAACTATGCCTACTGCAACCATTTAAAGTATAGGCGATATTCGAATAATGCTAAATACGTGCAGCATCTGGTTCATTGAGTGAGAAGATATCTTGGAGACCTGATGTAAGCTATTATCGCCGGGGTAAACTTACAAGGTAAATTTTTTGTAACTGCAATATTCAATGTCCGTAAATCAAAAGCGCGCGGGCAATTATGTTTAATTATTCATTAGTTTCGCTCCACAAAATTTAACTTTAAACAACACTAATTATGACAAAAATTACAAGCAAGGCCTGGACGCTTCACAAAGGCGAAGGCGATGGAACACCGGGTGAGTTGGTTTTCGAAGATTTTACTTTTGATAATATCAATGACAATGAAGTTCTGGTAGAGCCTTTATTTGGCTGCTGGGAAGGCAATATGAGCCACGCCGTTGATCGCCGACCGGTTGATATAGCCCTACAAAGGGGTGAAGACAAAGTAGTAATCGGCAATGCTGGCTTGGTTAGGATTCTAGAAAAAGGTGCTAAGGTAAACACTTGCCAGATTGGTGATATTTGCATTGTTTTTTGTGTTGGTATTACTGATAAGTGGGGTTATCCCATAAGGATTATGGGCTACGATGCCCCTGGAACTATGGGGGTACTTTCACGGGTATCTAAAATGCCCGGCCATTCAGTGATTCCTATTCCAAAAAACACCAAATATACCCTTGGCCAATGGGCCGCATTTTCGCTGAGATATGTCACGGCCTGGGCCAATCATAAAATAGCTCTGCGCTGCTGGCGCTCGCAAATGGAAACAGCAAACCCAAATGAAGAATGGGTACTGGCCTGGGGCGGCGGAGTGTCATTCGCCCAGGGAATACTCGCTAAAAATGATGGTTTCAATGTTATCATGGTCAGTTCGGGCGATGAGCGACTTGCAAATATTACAAAGGAAGGAATGCACCCAATCGATAGAAGACATTTCGCAGATATGCAATACGATCCTACCAAATATGCATCTGAGAAAGAGTTTAAACGACGATATATTCAGGCCGAAAATCACTTTATTGAGGAAGTACACCGCATCAGCGGGGGCAAAGATATGGCTATGGTCGTTGATTACATTGGATTGCCCGTATACCGCATTTCGCTTAAAATTCTTGGTCGACAAGGCGTTATCACCACCGCGGGGTGGAAGGAAGGTATGGTGCTTACCAATTACAGAGCCCTCGAATGCATCCATCGCCACATACATGTACACACCCACTATGCCAATTATAGCGAAGGTGTTGAAGCGGTGGAATATGCAGAAAAACATGGTTGGCTGCCTGAAATATTGCCCAACGAAATTTACCATTTTACCGATATACCGAGGCTCAAGGAAGATTATGATAACAACATACTTTCATACTTTCCGATCTTTAAAATCAACGAAGTCTGACCCCAACTTGCGATTGAGCTTAGTATTGAGTTGATATAAATCTCATTTGTATCAACTCAACACTAAATTCTTTGAAGGTTTGAACCTCAGTGCTACTTGTTTTTTCATAGTTTCGTAAGCGCTATTCCGTTGTTTTTTCAAGTAATTAACCTTCTCATTTTCATATAAGTAATGCAAGATTACACCCTGCCCTTTAACTCAATAAAGGAAGTTCTCAAAGACAAAGCCCTCACAATACCAAACCAAATCGCTTTTCGATTTCTCGAAAATGGCGAAATTGAAGGCGCCACAATTACTTACAAACAGCTTTATGATGATGCTCTGGCCATTGCCGGAGAATTGATGAAGATTGCTGCTCCGGGCGACAGGGCACTGCTGATTTACCCAAACGGAATCGAGTTTATACGGGCATTTTACGCATGTGTGCTGTCAGGTCTCGTGGCTGTGCCAATGTACCCACCTTCGGGAAGAAGAAGGCTGGGCCGGCTTGAAAATGTGGCAAAGGACTGCGGGCCGAAAGTGGCCCTTACTACCAGTGCTATTAAGGTATCATCTGAAGGTTGGTTTGATAATATTGAGAGCATGAGCAAGGTAAAGTGGCTCGAAACAGATGGTATTTCCACGACAGTAGAAGTAACATTATCTGAGCTCACGGATCAGCATCTGGTTTTTCTCCAATATACTTCAGGCTCAACAGGTAGTCCAAAAGGAGTTCAGGTAACACATTCCAATATTATGCACAACCTCCACATTACTGCTTTGGCCTCCAGATGGGCGAAAGAAGTGGTAGGTTGGCTGCCCATCTATCACGATATGGGCCTCATAGGGCAAATACTTTATACAGTGTATGTGGGTGGTACTACCACCCTTATGTCGCCTATTGATTTTATTAAAAAACCATTGCGCTGGCTCCAGGCACTCACCAAGTACAAAGCACAGGCTACGCCTGCTCCAAACTTTGCATATGATCTTTGCATCGAGCAAATAACGGATGAAGAACTTGAGCAGCTCGATCTTTCGCACCTCTTGATTGCCATGAATGGCGCAGAGCCTGTAAAAGCCAAAACGCTGCGCCGATTTACCGAAAGGTTTGGAAAAGTTGGTTTCACTATCGATAAATTTCTCCCCTGCTATGGTATGGCTGAAACCACCCTGATGGTAAGCGGCGACTACAACTTCGTTGAAATGCTTACGCTCGATAAAGCTTCTTTCCTTTCCAGAAAAGTTAAAGCTGCAGGCGAAGAAGCTATTGAATCAACCACGATTGAGCTGGTAAGTGCCGGACCACTCACTCCGGGTTACAGCGCAGCAATTGTTGACCCCGATACCCACGTGGAGTGCGCACCCGACGAAATTGGGGAAATTTGGATAAAAGGACCCTGCGTAGCTCATGGCTATTGGGATAGAAAAGAATTGAACAGTGAAGTGTTTGGCGCTTTTATTAAAGATGCCAAAGGTGTTCCATTTGCCGGAAGGGGCGTATTTCTGAAAACCGGTGATATGGGTTTCATGTGGAATAATGCCCTTTATGTTTCAGGTAGGCTCAAGGAAATGATGATCATTAACGGCGCAAACTACTACCCTCAGGATATTGAGGCTACCATACAGGCTACCAATGATGCCCTGCAGAGCAATGCAGGAGCCGTATTCTCAGTGGAAGATGAAAATGGCAAGGAACAACTCGTAGCCTTTCAGGAAATAGCACGTACCAGCGCCGGCAATTTTGATGCGGAAGCCCTCGTAGAAGCTATAAACCGAAATGTGGCGCAAACACATGAAGTTTCGCTTAGCGCCATAGCCTTTATTAGCCCGGGAAGAATACCTAAAACAACCAGCGGAAAAATACAGCGAACACTTTGCAAAAAACTTTACGAAAACAATGAAATTGATGGTTTGATCTATAAATGGAATGCGAACGAGTCCCGCAAGCATTTTGTAAATAAAGCATTAACCAAATCGTCAAATACCACCCTACTGAATGACCCTCGGGCTGCGTCGCTTCAACTTACCATGAAGCAGCTTATAGCCGATGCGGTTGGTACGAATGTGGCTGATGTTGATAACAATACATCTTTTGCCAGTTTGGGCCTGAGCTCAATCCAGGGTATACAGCTTGCAGAAAAACTCAGCGCTGAAGTGGGCTTTGAAATCCCGGCGTCAGCCCTGTATGATTATTTTACCATCAACGCTCTCACCAACCATATTTTGGGAGTGGATGAAAGCACCGATATTGCTCAAGCAGCCAATAATCAGGTAAATCAGGAACCAATAGCCATTATCGGAATGGCTTGCAAATTTCCAGGTGCAGAGAATGTAGATGAATTCTGGTCAAATCTGCTGAATCAGGTTGACAGTATTGAAACGGTTCCTGCTGACCGTTGGAATTATAAAGATGTATACAGCGAAACACCGGCCCCTGATAAAATGAATACCAAGTGGGGCGGATTTATGAAGAATATCGATCTGTTTGATGCAGGTTTTTTCGCCATTTCACCGCGCGAAGCCGAGCAAATGGATCCACAACAACGCATTATGCTTGAGCAAACACAAGTGCTCTTTGAATCTGCAGGCTATGCCGCTGAATCTTTGAAAGGGAAGGACATCGGTGTGTTTCTCGGAATATCGCACAGCAACTATTCCGATCTGATGAGCCATCAAACTACTGAACGAAATATATACAGTGCTACAGGCAGTGCCCTGAGTATTGCGGCCAACAGGGTATCCTATGCCTTCGATTTTCAAGGCCCAAGCGTGTCAGTTGATACTGCATGCTCATCATCGCTAGTGGCATTGCATCAGGCAGTGAAATCTATCAGAAATGGGGAATGCTCAATGGCAGTGGCCGGTGGAGTGAATCTTATTATCACACCTGATGTGACGATGTCGTTCTCGCAAAGCGGGCTTATGGCATCTGATGGTCATTGTAAAACATTTGATGCGGCTGCCGATGGCATTGCGCGCAGTGAAGGATGCGGTGTAGTATTGCTGAAGCCTCTAAGCAGAGCCATTGCCGACGGTGATCAGATAATAGCAGTAGTTCACGGCTCGGCAATCAATCAGGATGGACGCAGCAACGGTCTCACAGCGCCCAATGGCATTGCTCAGCAGAAAGTAATTAAGAGCGCACTTGCCGATGCACATATCGACCCTGCACAAGTACGGTATGTGGAAGCACACGGCACGGGTACCATCCTGGGCGATCCTATAGAGGTAAATGCCCTTGGAAATGTGTATGGTACCAATCGTAAATCGCCGCTTTTGCTCGGTGCTGTAAAAGCAAATATAGGACACCTTGAAGCCGCTGCAGGAATTGCAGGTATTATCAAAACAGCGCTTCTGTTACAACATGGAACTGCGCCGGGACAGGTACATTTTAATAATCCCAACCCACAGATATCATGGGATAAACTCCCTGTGAAGGTGGTAGCCGGCAATACAAAACTTGAAGGAACGGATGTGTATGTTGGCGTGAGCTCTTTTGGTTTTGGTGGAACGAACGCGCATATAATAATGGGAATGGCCCCGGTAGCAAAATTAGATGAAAACAGCACTCTCAGCCTGCCCGCCCGCAATACGCAACTGCTTTGCCTTTCGGCTAAAGACGAAAAGGCATTGAAGCAACGCGCCGCCGATTTGATTCGCTATTTAACAAGCAATCAAAATCTTACTCCGGCAGATATTGCTTCTACTTTGGCTCTTCATAAGGACCATTTTGCAAAGCGCTGCGTGGTAGCCACACAAAATAGAGCCCAGGCAATAAAAGCCTTGCAGGATTTTATTGATGGCGAAGAAACTCCTTGGGTTTTCAGCCAGGGAACTAAGATTTCTAGGCGAAAAACAGCCTTTCTATTTACTGGTGCCGGAGCACAATACGCCGGTATGGGGCGTCATTTTTACGATACTGAACCTGTATTTGCCGAAGCCATTGACGCATGTTTCAGGCTTACCCGAAGTATTATGGATGTGGATCTCAAGAAGGTTATGTTCAGCGAGCCGGGCAGCGACGATGAGCAATTGCTCAACCGAATTGATATCATGCAACCGGCAATTTTTGCATATGAGTACGCTATGTTTAAGTGGTGGGAATCACTTGGCGTAGTGCCTGATATGGTCATAGGCCATAGTCTTGGTGAAATTGTAGCAGCTTGCGCAAGCGGTGTAATGAGTCTCTCAGATGCTATGCGCCTCACAGTGCTTCGCGGAAAGCTAATCTATGGTATGCCCGTACCCGGTACTATGGCATCAATTCAGGCACCTGAAGAAGAAGTGCTCGAAATAATCAAGGGAAAAGAATCAAAAGTTGCAGTAGGTGTGATTAACGGACGCAACCAAACCGTTGTTTCAGGCGAAGTGGAAGCCGTAGAATCAGTGGCAGCTCATTTTGCTGCCAAAGGTGCTAAAACCAAGGTGCTAAAAATAGCCCGTGCCGGACACTCACCGCTTATGGATGCTATTACCGAGCCTTTCAGAAAAGTACTCGAATCGTTCAATATGGGCGCCACCAGGATTCCGCTCATAAGCAACGTAACCGGAAAAGTAGCCGGCCCTGAAATTAGCACTCCGCAATATTGGGTAGATCACCTTCGCAGAACCGTTAGATTTAGTGATGGGCTCAACACACTTGTGGAAAGCGGATGTGATATTTTTGTAGAAGTGGGCCCTCAGCCCACCTTACTTGGAATAGCAAGATTCGAAATCAACGGTATTGAAAAAATACAACTCCTTCATTCTGCGACGGCAGATGATTTATTGATGAATGCAGCACATTTTAGTGTAGGTATGTACCATGTTGAAGGCGGAGCTGTAAACTGGAACACATATTATAACCGTCGAAAATCAAAGTTTATTGCTACACCAGTTTATCCGTTTCAGCGATCAAAACACTGGATTGAAAGAAGCAGTAATCTTTCAATTGACAACTCAGAGAAAGTAAGTAAGCCGCTTATCAATAGAGCCATTAGAGTGGCAGGTGTGGAAGGCGTATATGAGCTTACTGTAAGCTTGAAGAACTATCCTTATCTCAGACATCACCAAATATTAGATGCGCTTATTGCTCCTGGCGCATTTCATACCGAAATTATTCTTGAGTATTTAGACCTTATTGGAAAGCCTTCGTTTATCAGCGAAATTTCCATACAGCGGCCTCTCTTTTTAGATGCCGATTCTGAAAAGAAGGTGCAACTCATTGTTGAAAGAGATCATCAATCGGACAAGCTTTCTTTGGGTATTCACAGCTATGATCAGAATGAAGGTAAATGGACCACACATGTACAAGCCTTTCTTGGTGTAAAAATACCGGTTCCGGCTCAATCCTATCTGGATATAAATTCTGCAAAATCATCGCTCAATCAGGTTACTGATTTAAATAAATTCTACAGCGATTTTGCAGAAATAGGCTTCCATTATGGCCCTAATTTTCAGGGTATTAAGGAGCTCTACGCATCAGCAGATACATCGCTTGGATTGTTGACGCTAAATGCTGAAGCCGAAAGTGAAGCAGCAGCTAATAAGTATATTTTGCATCCTACATTGCTCGACTCCGCATTTCAATTACTTATGGCCTTGGAGCGGGATAGCAACGACACATTTTTGCCTGTATCAATAGAAAATCTATATCTCGCTGAAAAATCCCACACATCTTTTTGGGCTATGCTAAAGTCCGTTGGCAGCATTGCCAACTCGGACGTAATAAAGTGCGAGGTGCAGTTTTTCGCGGTTTCAGGTGCTTATATCGGGCAATATAATTTTACGTGCCGAAAAGCTGCACCATCACAAATAGTTTCTTCGGCCAACAGGCTGCGCACCAACTGGATGTTCGCCCCTGAATGGGCGCCTCATAAACCTGCGCTTAGAGAATCTACTCCGCAAAATTGGTTGATTGTATGCAACGATATTCTTGGTGAACGCTACTACGAGTTTGTTAATGAAATAAAGAACCGTGGCATCCCTCATACCATTTTGGGCGACTGGAATCAGGCACATGCACTCTTGAGTTTTACTGATTTTGATATGCTCACAGTATTCTGGGATCCTGAAGCTTACACTCAGGATGACGCCACTGATAAGGCGAAAACGGTAGCTCTTGAAGGTTTGAGCCAGTTGCAGGAAATTGATAAGCTATTGGCGCAAAAGGGAAAGAATTTTCTCAAAACCATCCACTGGATTACTGAAGGATTTAGCTCAAGCGGGCGCAACCTTCCCGAAGCTACACTGTGGGGTCTTGGTCGTGTATTCAATAAAGAGAGTATTGTAGGGCTTAAGTTGATCGATGTAGACCGACATACGCTGAATCCGAAAGACCTCTGTGCCAATATTCTTACCCTCGATTCAGAAAATGAAGCAAGAATAATCAAGTCAGATGTTAAAGTGCTCAGACTTAATAGATATCGAACATCCCAGGATTCGATTAAAAATCCTTCGCCCAAATCTTCCTATGTTATTACTGGAGGTCTTTCAGGATTGGGTTTGCTCTCTGCGAAGTGGATATCTGAGAATACCGATGTGGAACACCTGGTGCTTTGGGGCCGAAGCAAACCCACTGCCGTTGCACTCGAAGCTATTGCAGAAATGACACAATCCGGAACTAAAATTACAGTTCAGCAAGTGGATGTTACCAACTTCTTGGAAGTTGAATCTGCCTTAAAAATCATTCCTGTTGAAACGCCTCTGAAAGGCATAATACATGCCGCAGGTACCATTAAGGATGCACTCATCAAAGACCAAACTGCGGAGCTTTTCGATTTGGTAATGGCTCCGAAAGTAAAAGGTACCTGGAATTTGCATCAGGCAACAAAACATGCTGACCTTGAGAATTTTATAATATTCTCTTCATTTTCTTCTCTTTCGGGTTTACCAGGTGTGGCCAATTATGCTGTGGCGAATGCTTTTGCAGATCAAATAGCTCAGCTTCGGAGAGAATCAAATCTTGCAGCCTGTACGATCAACTGGGGCCCTTGGTCGGTAATTACCGGTTTGCTTACAGAAGATAAAGTAGATGATTTCCGAAAATACATGCGCACCAGGGGTGCTGACCTACTCGACGCAGAGCCGGGTATGGATTTGTTCGGTTATGCGATTAAACATCACTTACAGACGGCTCAAGTCATGTTTGCTGCTCTCACCCTTCAAAATTCTACTCCCTTTGAATTGATTCAGGGAGGCATACAACCACTTTTTCGAAACATCTTAGCAAACGGTGAAGTAGGTTCTGATACTCCTTTGGATGATTTATATGCAACACTGCTTAAAACTGAACCTGGCGACAGAATCGCTGTGCTTTCAGTTGCAATCAGAAAACAAGTAGCAATTGTTGTGAAAATAGACGATGTGAATGCAATTGAATTCGATGCCGATCTCTTTGCCCTTGGTATTGATTCAATGATGGCTGCCGAGTTGGTTGGGAGGCTTTCTAAAATGCTAAGAACACCGCTTTCAGCAACTATAATTTTCGATCAAAGAACGATCAACGATCTCGCCCTATTTCTTATCGAAGTGCGAATGGACTTTGAAAAAAATCCGGAAAGTGAACAAACGCCTGTTGTTGCAACTGAAGTCACCGCTGCCACTGCACCTAAGAACGGTACCACTGAAAGTTTAAAAAATGACGCTGCAAGCGACTCCGAAACCGATTGGCAGTTATTGTTGCAAGAGGCAATTGTTGCAAAACTAAAAGCAAAAGGAACGAACATAGAAAAGCTCGAGAAAAGCTGGATTTTCAAGAGAAGGTTATCCAAATTGGTGTCGGCTATAGAAAAAAATACGGGAGATGAGTAAGCATTCCGGTACGTTTCAAATTTATGCAATCCCGTTTGCAGGAGCTGATAAATTTTGCTACCGAAACATTGTAAAAGCATGTACTGACGTGCCCGAATCCGACATAGTTTTTAATGTCTTTGAGCTTCCAGGAAGAGGGTCGAGGAATAAGGAACTTCTACTTACCGATATTCCATCTATGGCAATGGATTTGTTTGAGACAATAAAATTAACAGGATGGCCTAGACAGTATGCTATTTTTGGGCACAGTATGGGCGCTTTACTTGCACATCAGGTGTTGATTTTGGCAAGGGATCAAGGGTGTGCTCTACCCGTTTTTGCCTACTTTACTAGCTGCCAGGCTCCGGGATACCGGTCAAAGAGCAACTTCTCTACTCTCTCAGGAAAGGATTTCTGGATATCCATGAAAGTTTATAATGGCACACCTGAAGCATTAATTGAGAATGAATCGCTTCGTAATTATTTTGAGCCGATTTTAAAATCAGATATCCATGCCGTCGAGAATTATCACACCAATGTGAAGCAATTCTTGAAAATACAAACTGATTTATATTTCCGCTGGGGTATGGATGAACACTTTTCTCTTGAGTCCGTGATGCGCTGGCAAGATTTTTTTGAGGGTAAGTCTGATTTTTCATGCCGCGAGGGTGATCATTTTTTTATATTCAAAACTGCCCATGCTATGGTATCTGAATTAAATTCTATTGCTCAGTCTTATGCCCGGTTATGAGCCACGCATTTTTTTTGCCTACTGCAATATTTCTTTATTCAACCAAAATTTTGAGCTTAATCAAATTTTAAATTCCATACATCCTTCATGGCGTAGTGGTGTGCTAAAATACCGGCGCATCGATGATATTAAGTTGAGTATCCTTGGGCGATTACTTCTTAAGCATTTACTTCGAAAAGCCGGCATTGAAAAATATCAGCAAATGTATTTTTCTGAAAGGGGAAAACCTATTTTCTTGAATTTACCTGGCATTGATTTCAGCATATCTCATTCGCATGCTATTGCAGCTTGTGCGCTTGGCATCCACATTAAATTGGGTATTGACCTGGAGTATCTCCGGAAAATTGAACTTTCTGATTTTGAAAATTCCATGAGTCCGGCGCAGTGGAGCAATATTTTGAAAAATGAAAATCCCGAGCACGAGTTTTTCAGGTATTGGACGCTCAAAGAAGCGGTAATAAAGGCCGATGGACGGGGTATGTTAATACCGTTGGCTTCAATTTCTGATGGAACCTATATCACTGTGAACGAAGATTTAGAGCTTCAAATTGCTCCAATGGAAATTGATCCTGCTTATCATTGCCATATCGCCCATACAGGCGGTAAATTGATTAAAATTTCAAATATGACGCCTCATTATTCTGAGGTTTTATATCCATTCTGAGCAATACCCGTTATTCTTTCAAAATCTTTTTGAAATGTAGTCATGAATACATTTGCTCCCTTTGTGCCAAAGTGCATTGGGTCCTTATAATGATCTATTTCTGTAGGGAGCTGATGATAATCCAGATAATAGGCATTAGGAAATTTTTCGGCCAAATTGTTTGCGAATTTTAAAAACGAATCAAAATTTGGCAATGGCTCAATGAAATTTGGGTTCGCTGGCACGGTAACCAGAATAAATTTGCGCTTCGGATTATTTCTTATCAAAGATTCAAATTCTTCAATGTAGGCTGTGTCGTATGAGAAGTAAATCATTGAATTAACCTGTTTCAAGATATAATCGTCAACGGGATCAAAATATTTATTGGGGTCATGGAGTTTTTCCAACAACCTGTTTCTTTCTGAAGTCATATTCTCCAATCTTCGCGCAAAAACGGATATTTCAGTAGAATCCTGGGTTTTAGTTTCCAGCATTACCCCTCGATTATCGCGCTTTGTTCCAGATGTTCTTCTGAGCGGACTGATGCCGTATTCAAAATAATTTCCAAAATAGCGCAATCCGGGCACCTTGTATTGCCAATTGAAAGTATCGCTTTCACGCATAAAATGCTCTATACGTGCATCGTATAGCAATGGTATGAACGTAGATGTATTTATGGATGATTTAGGATCTCTGATAAATGTTCGGGGATTCAGCTCAAAAATAATGGGTGATTCTTTGTCGTGACCACATTCAATTTTTAACAAGATTCGGGTTACATCGTACAATGCTTTTCCCATGCCAAAATTATAGCAATCAGGGCTTATGGAATCAGGTATAAATGAACTGCGTGCCAAAGAAGATCCGAATACAGGAATTTCATTGGGGTTACTGCCATCAATAAGCCGCTTCACCTTTCCCTGATTCGAAAAATCATTCAGGAAAATAAGCTTTTGTGTGAAAACGAAATCAATACCAACAAGAAATATGAAAATGAATGCCAACAACGGCCATAACTTTTGAGCTACGAGCCGAGGGGTCACATTTCTTTTATCAGAATTGGAAATATATAAATTGTTGACTCGCATCTTGTCCAAAAATTATTATTACCACAAACATGATCATCAGGTAAACCAAATTGTTGCGAAACGTAAGCTCGCGACTGAAAAATGCTGTGGGCACAAGCAAAAGGCTCAGGAAAGTAATGAGCCAGAATGAAGCACCAGAATTAAATCCGGAAATCACCTGATCGAAACCCCAATGGAATTCTGTAAATATTTTTTTTGTTCCGACTATCACGTCATTTAAATCCTTAGATCTGAAGAAGAGTGCTGAATAACACAACAGAATCAGATTCCAAGATGGAACCAAAAAATTTCGATACACCTTGTTTTGTATTCTCGGAATCCATCGAACACCTTCGATAATACCCTGTGTGCTCATAATGATTCCGTGGTACAGACCGAAAATGATAAAAGTCCAATTTGCTCCATGCCAAAATCCTATTGTCACCAGAACCGAAATATTTACCCAAAGTCTGCGATACTTATCAGGATTCTTTCCCAGCAAAGGGTATTGCATATATATAAATATCCACTGCGTGAGCGACATGTGGTACCTGCTCCAAAATTCTCTGAAACTTTTAACCCAGAAGGGTCGGTTGAAATTCTCGATGAGGTTAATACCCATCAAACGTGCCGAACCCATTGCAATATCTGTATATCCGCTAAAGTCGCAAAAGATCTGAATAGACATGAATATGAGCGTGACCCATAACTGTAACCCATTTGATACAGAAAGATCCATAAAAACATAATCAACAAATACGCCCACATTATCGGCTATCACAACCTTCTTAAAGAATCCCAGGGCAATCTTGTTTAATCCATACCTTACGTCTTGTAAGTTCACTGCTGTACCCCTTCTGAGCTGCGGTATAAGATGCGACGAACGCTCAATAGGTCCTGCAATAAGCTGCGGAAAGAAGGATACGAATAATGCAAAATACCCAAAGTGAGTTTCGGGTTTTATGTTGCCGTGGTAAAGATCTATTGAGTAGCTCAGGGTTTGAAACGTGTAAAACGAAATTCCCAATGGCAATAATACATAGTGCATTACCGGATCATAGTCAGCCCCGACGAGCGAAAGGCCAGCGTGTATATTCTCGCTGAAAAAATTGAAATACTTAAAATAGAAAAGAATACCAAGATTCGACATGATGCTTGAAACCAAATAGGGCAGTCGCTCCTTTTTGGTTTTACGCTTACCCATTTGAAGTCCGGCCCAAAAGTCAATACCGGTAGATGCCAATAAAAGCAGGGCATAAATAGGCTTCCACGACATGTAGAAGTAGTAGCTCGCTGCAAGCAACAGCATCCAGCGCCAATTCTTACCTACTGCAAAGTATAAAATCAGTACTGCAGGAAAGAAAATGAGATATTCAAGCGAATTAAAAAGCATAGTCTAAAGGGGAATCTCGACGCTCTATTTTGTTGTCAGTGCCTATTACGCAGGTCAATTCAAGTTAGATACAGTCTTGTCATTATTTTCATGAGCATGCCTTATTATATTTGGTTAGTTGCCGCAAATTGGCGCACAAAACTAATAAAATGAATTTTGCACAAGTGATTATTTACATTTTCTTAATCTTAACGAATAAACTGCTCCCATGTCAACACTTTAGGGTCAAATGATATCTTTGCACCCAAAATATGCTGTAATGAAAAACAACCTGTCTCAAATCATCCCCGGCGAAGGCCTTGGTGATATAAAATTTGGCATGAGCCGCGAACAAATTAAAACCATGCTCGGTGAACCCGATGAAGTAGAATCATACACCCACGACGATCAGGGTGAAGATATTACCGAATCATGGCACTATGATGAAATGGAAATTTCTATCAGCTTTGAGAAAATTGAAGACTGGAAGCTTTGCACCATTGCAGTGAGTGACCCTGATTGCACCCTTATCGGCAAAGAAGTTATTGGTATAACCCGCGCTGATCTCGAAAGCCTGCTCGATGAAATGGGCTTGACAAACCTTGCCGAAGATGACTGGAGCTCTGACGAGACTCCTGATTATGTTTCGCTTACTTCAGAAGACAATGAAATGGTGTTTTGGATTGATGCCGGTATCGTAATGGACGTACAATGGGGGCCGCTTTTCATTGACGAAGACACCATCAAGTGGCCGATGAACGGGGCGCATTGATGCACTAATTCTGGTTCGCTTTGCCTTTTGGCGAAAGACGGGGTTTAAGTATGTTGCCTTCCAATGAAAGCCTGTAGCAGCAAATTCTGCATTTAATAATTTTCGATATTCTCATTTCACTTACCCAAAATCAACGCATATGAGCGACGATAAAAAAGTAATATTCTCCATGGTGAAGGTCAATAAGACCACGCCTACCGGAAAGCATATTCTTAAAGATATTTACCTCTCGTTCTTCTACGGAGCCAAAATCGGTATTCTCGGATTGAACGGTGCAGGTAAATCTACTGTCATGCGCATTATCGCCGGTCTTGATAAGTCATTTCAGGGCGATGTAGTGTGGGCTCCCGGTTACACAGTGGGCTACCTGCACCAGGAGCCTGAGCTCGACGAAACCAAAACCGTGAAGGAAATAGTGATGGAAGGCGTGAAGGAAATTACCGACATTCTGGCCGAATACGAAGAGATCAACAATAAATTCATGGACGAGGAGATCATGAGCGATCCTGATAAAATGCAGAAGCTCATTGACCGACAGTCCGAAGTGCAGGATCGTATAGAGGCTACCAACGCTTGGGAAATCGATACCAAGCTCGAAATTGCCATGGATGCACTCCGCACTCCTGATGGCGATACCCCCGTGAAAAACCTTTCAGGTGGAGAGCGCCGCCGTGTTGCACTTTGCCGATTGCTGCTGCAAGAACCTGATGTACTCCTGCTCGATGAGCCAACAAACCATCTTGATGCTGAAAGCGTGCAATGGCTTGAGCAACACCTGCAGCAATATAAAGGCACCGTACTTGCCGTAACCCACGACCGGTATTTTCTCGACAATGTAGCCGGATGGATACTCGAACTCGACAGGGGTGAAGGTATTCCATGGAAGGGAAACTACAGCTCATGGCTCGATCAGAAAAGCAAGCGACTCGCTCAGGAAGAGAAAACCGAAAGCAAGCGCCGCAAAGAGCTGGAGCGTGAGCTCGAGTGGGTGCGCATGAATCCTAAAGGCAGGCAGGCAAAAAATAAGGCCCGACTTGGCAACTATGACAAGCTGCTCTCTGAAGGATCGCGCGAGAAAGAAGCACGCCTCGCAATTCCTATTCCTAACGGACAGCGATTGGGAAGTGAAGTAATCGAAGCCAAGAATCTCTCAAAATCATACGATGATAAACTGCTGTATGAAAACCTGAGTTTCAAGCTTCCACCTGCGGGCATAGTAGGGGTAATAGGGCCAAACGGCGCCGGAAAAACTACACTCTTCCGGATTATACTTGGCGAAGAAAAGCCGGATAGCGGAGAGATCAAAATCGGAGATACCGTGCAACTCGGCTACGTGGATCAGCGACACAAATCCATCGACCCGAATAAATCAGTTTGGGAAGTGGTAACAGGCGGTACTGAGTTGATCGAAATTGGCGGCGAGAAGGTAAATTCACGGGCGTATGTTTCAAAATTTAATTTCAACGGGCCTGACCAGAATAAAAAGATAAGCGTGCTTTCAGGCGGTGAGCGCAACAGGCTGCACCTGGCTATGACGCTGAAAACCGAAGCCAACGTGCTGCTTCTCGATGAGCCTACCAACGATATTGACGTGAATACACTACGCGCCCTTGAAGAGGGTATTATGAACTTTGCCGGATGTGCCGTAGTCATCTCTCACGACCGTTGGTTTCTAGATCGTATCTGTACCCATATTCTTGCCTTCGAAGGCGACTCACAGGTGTATTTCTTTGAAGGTACTTACAGCGAATATGAAGAGAATAAAAAGAAACGCCTCGGCGACAACGGCCCAACAAGAATCAGGTACAAGAAGTTGGTGCGGGGTTAAAACGGGTATTTATCGCTTTCGCGAAATGCGACATTCGCTATACTAAAAACTCCAGCCCAGACCCAACTGCATGCCGGGTAGAGGGCAAAGGCTAAGTATAAGCGATTCAGAGACGTGCACCTTTTGGTGAAGCAGTACCATGGTGATATCAAAAGCAAAAAGGAAAGCCCCCTGAAGCACCACTGAACGGCCATAGCCCATAAGCCTTTCAGGATTATTTGCGGTATTACGCGATCGTTCCTGCAGCCAAAAACCACCTGCAATATATGCAAGGTCAAGTCCGGCATTGAATAGCAGAATTTTATCCATTTTTCCTTGCTCTTTTAGCAATTCAAGCGCCGACATGTCCGTATTTAATTTGGCTGCAGCAAAATAGCCCAGAGTTGCAATGCCTAGGTTTACGGTATTCCAGATTGCGTTCATCTCGTGAAAGTAGCGTGTAGTACCTTCGGTATTGACGCGAAGCACAAGCCCACCTGCTATATTGGCCGCAGCCCAAGAGCCAAGTACCAGCATGCCTGTTTGCCTGAAGTTCACCTCATGCGTGATGTAACCTTGAAGGTCCTGCGCCCAAGCAGTGCTGAAGGAGATCAATGTGAATATGATAACTATGGGCTTCATAAAAGTTTGATTGATCGTTGCTAAAGTTAAACGTTAATAGCAACTAAATCAGATTATAAACCAAAACACCCGGAAAAGCCGGGTGTTTAACAAAATCTCAAAGGATCGAATAAAATGCCTGCAAATAAATTACTTTCTATTTATATTAAAGCCAAGGGCTACCAGCAGATAGGAGTTGTAGACATTTCCGCCGGCATATTCAGGTGCTACGTCAATCAAACTGCGGTTCCAACGCAGGTCAAGCGAAATTATCAAAAAGGTAATACCAACGCCCACTTGCGATGTAAGGTCAAAGCCTCCTATATCTTCAACTTTAGTGCCGTTGATCTCAGAAGTTAATCTGATGTTGCCTGATACACCTACAATGCCTTACACTGGGCCCGGTAAACCTTTGATGGCCAAAGGAATGTCAAGTTAGTTTAGTTTGAATTCCTGATTTGGTATGTTTTGATATTTTAGCGTAGCACCTTTTTGCACATACAGCAATCCGGTTTCGAGGTGAACCATCGGTACAATTCGCACCGCTTTTCGCACCCCGAGAAAAATGCCGTTTCTTGTATCGGTCGATTCATCGCCCTGCTCCAAATCGGCATAACCCCACCCTGCAGTAATGGTGAGCAGTGAAGGTTTATCTCTGTCGTTGTCGCGTTGCGCCATTAGGCTGCCTGTGAGTAGCAGGGCAATTGCGAGTATCAATAATTGCGGTTTTTTCAAAGAGCTTGGTTTTGCAGGCGCCAAAGTATTCAAATTTTGATTTCATTGGTACAGGGCTGCCATTTATTTCATATTGGCTCATTGCAAGGTTGCTTTCGCAAAAAACAAGAGGAGAACAGAGATTGAGAAATCTACAAGATATTGCATTTTAAAATTGCCATTTATAGCCTGCCACAAAAGCCTTTTGGTTTGTTGAGGACTCAATATTTCTAATGCCAAGAGAAAGATTATACAATCTTGCTGATTCGCGACCAGCTTCTTTAGATGTAAGCAGAACTCCTAGTCCAATTAATGTTGACACAGCACCACCAATAAGCAATCCTGGTATTAACTCATCATTAATTATAAATTGGGCTGCCACAAGGCCTATTGCCACTCCACCCAGCACGCCCAGAAGGGTGCCAATATCGCGACTGCTTTTGTATTTCTCGAGCTCAGCATACAGCAGCGGGTCAATATTAGAATCTATTTTATCCATTACCATTGCAGTAGTATTGGGCTTGCCACAGAGCATAAATCTGTTCAGGAGTGGATTGAACTCCACGGTACATATTTCTTTTTTCGCGATTGATGATTTTGAAGAATTGGTGGAATTAAAAAGTTGGGAGTTCTCCACTGCATTTCCAAATTTATCAAGGGTCAAGGCCAACGCTTTCCGCAACTCTTCCTCAAGCCAGGCGGTGGCATCGCGGTGGGGTGTTTTCGACATTGCTTTTGATGTAAAGAAGCGCACTTCTGTGCCGGTGGAGTCAGTGTAGTAGAAATCAGCTTCAATTGCTGCAACTGAATGTTCTGAACCTGACTCATTCAGCTCTGATAGTTCAATCTTTTGAATTACCATGCTGAACGGGGTGCAGGTAGGACAATGATTGAAAAATGAATTGAGGTAGACTTCAAATGACTTTTCGATGGGTTGGGCAGCGGTAATCGGCACTGATTTATTCAGGTTGCCAATCCTTGCATAGCCAAGGGTATCCTTGCTTGTTCTTTGATCGCTTATGCTGCTAATCCTGTAGGGGCCTTTTGAGTGCGAAACACCCTGAATTTCTATAACCAAGCTGTAGTTGCTGGAATTTTTTCTTTGTGCTAAAGCAGAAGGCAAAAGCGTGATGTAAAGCAGCAGCAGAATTAAGGCATGGGGTAGGTGTAATCTAAGATACATAGACTGCGGTATTATCTGTACAGATTATATTGAAGTCCCAGTGTTGGGGTGTAGTTATTGCTCCCGGGCATTACTTGTGTCATCCCGAGCTTTAGGTTGTAAGTATTGGCAATGGCTTCTCCATTATCATCAGCAGCTTCTTTTACAATAACTCCGGCTACCAGTGTTACTGCACCTGTTGCTATAAATGGAACGATGTTTCCCCTGCCAAAGACCAATGTGCCAATAATCCAGGCACCGCAAAATCCAGAAATGAATGAAAGCACTACGTACCCTGCCCTGTTTGCATCAAATCTGTTGATAAGCAACTGGGCATTCGTGTCGTTTTTCGCGTCAAGCCACTTCTCCAAAGTGAGCCGGTTTCTTGTGTGATCATGGCCTATAGAAAATTCATATCGTCGCTTATGGTACAGCATTATTTTTTATGATTCTCCGCAAAGTTACCACAACGTACATAGGTTACGTTCGGGCATTCTACTTTTGGTTCAAAACAATGTTTATGAACATATTAGAATTTGCAGAGCAGTTTCCTAATGAATTTTCTTGCAGAGAAAATTTCCGTTTAATGCGCGAAAAACAAGGTGTAATTTGCAAAAAGTGTCAAGGAAAAAAGCATTATTGGCTCAAGGCGAAATGGCAATGACAATGTGCCGCTTGTGGCTTCAGGACTGGGTTGCGAAGTGGAACCATGATGGAAAGTGCGAAGCTACCAGTGCGGAAATGGTATTTAGCGATGGCCTTTATGTCCTTCAGCAAGAAAGGTGTATCGGCATGTGAACTCAAGATACAGCTAAACCATAAGCGGTATGAAAGCATTTGGAGTATGATGCATCGCATACGCGATGCGATGGGCAAGCGAGACGATTTATACCAATTAAAAGGCATGATTGAATTCGACGAAGGGCACTTTAAGAAGGCCACATCAAAACACACTAAACTTAAACGTGGTAAAGGAAGCCAGAAACAGATCAATGTTGCTGTGATGGCTGAATCAACTCCTTTAGAAGATCCAACGACAGGCCATTAGAGTAAACATTTCAGGTATTTAGAAATGAAAGCCCTTCAAACTCAACGAGCGGAAAGCATCAATGAGACCATTGAAAAGAATCTCGATGAGCTGAGCATGGTATTTTCAGACACAAGCAAAAGCTATGTGGATATTGCTGATTTTGTCGAAGCACGTTATACTGTAGAGTCGGATAAGAAATCAGCGCGTACTACCCTTCAATGGGTGCATATCAATATTAGTATTGCAAAGCGCAATTTCTTAGGTATCTATCACAAAATCAGCGGCGAGAACCTGCAGCTCTATTTGAAAGAATTCTGTTATAAAATCAATAGGAGATACTTCGGCAAGTACCTATTTGACAGAGTTTTGATAGCTTTGGGAACGCAATACTCGTGCGTAAACGGATAATCATATTACTCAACCTATTATTGGGCTAGAGGCACACTTAGGCATTTTACGTATTGGTGGCCAATAAGTCGGTGCCCAATTCGAAATTCAACAAGGCAAAACCATCAGCGAGCCGCCCATTCAGGGCGGCTCGCTGATGGTTTGGTTATTCTGATTTTTGTTCTGTTTTGCTTTGTTTCACTTGTGGTTAAAGCGGAGCCGTAGCACCGCTTTGGGCGAAGCCCGCATTTAAGAGAGAAACGTCGGTCAGGTTCACGCTTCCAGAGCAGTTCAAGTCAGCTAAAGGATTATAGTTTCCAGAAGATGTTGTACTACCGAACGAAGCATTTACCAAGGATACATCCGGAAGGTTAATGACGTTGTTATTATTCACATCGCCATTGATGATAACACCTAGT
>JBBQZU010000022.1:0-55541 GCA_038207425.1 Flavobacteriales bacterium
GGCTGGTGGTAGCAACAGTACCTCCGTCAACATTGCAACCAGTAATTGGTGTACCTGCACAAGTACAGTCTGCACCTACGGTGTCATTCTCTGTTCCTGCATCTCCATCATCACAAGCATCGCCAATGTTGGCTCCTAGCGAGGGGCAATCGAATGGAGTACCTGCACAAACACAACCGGCGCCAATGATGTCGTCAAAGGTGCCTGAGTTGCCGTCGTCACATGCATCACCTATATCTCCGAGGCTTGGGCAATCAAGTACTTTGGAAATGGTAAGATCGTATGGAGTTGATGCAGTTTGCGTAAGCCAGGTGGAAACTACTACATAGTAAGTCTGACCTGCAGTTACTGGCAAGTTGTTTATAGCGCGTGTGGTGCCAGAAATGGCAGTATGATAAGCTACGATACTTGTGAATGGACAGCCGGCAAATACCCACAAACCTACCCATGGACCACCATCAAGAGTTAGATTGTTTAGGGTAATATTCACCAACTGAGTACTTGCTGGTGTATAGGAGTATACTACTTCAGGGCCGCTGAGGTAGAAGTTGCTGCCAGTTCCTGTAGAAATAGGAGCAGGAAACAGCGCTGGGAGTGGTGGCACATCAGTATTGGTGTAGTCATTCAGGAAATTTGCCGTATTTCCAGAATTCGTGTAGGTTAATCCAGTAACTACAATTGGAGCACCACAAACTGAACCAACAGGAGCAGGTCCGCCGGCACATGTGCAGTCAGCCTGAATTACGTCCAGCACCGTGGCTGGATTTCCGTCATCACAAGCATCGCCAATATTCGATAGAGCAGGAAGACAATCAAATGGTATCCCTGCACAAGAGCAATCAGCCTGAACAGTGTCATTGTCTGTTGTAGGATCGCCATCGTCGCAAGCATCACCAATGAAAGCCTGAGTGGATGGACAGTCGTATATGATGGTAGAACAATCAGCTATGGCCTGACGAAGGTGCGCAGATGCAGAACCTGTTACCGGGCTTGAGCAATCAGCGCCACCATGAGAGAAGAATCTGGCTTGTCCCTGATAAGTGGCTTGCCACACTAGCGGTGATATACCAGTAGCCAATACATTATTGGCAGCATCGGTGATGGTTATAAATATGAACGGAATGCTCACATTCGGGGTAGTAGTAAAAGTGTACGTGGCCTGATTTAGAATATTCACAGTTGAATATTCATTTACCCATGCATTTGTAACTTGAACCTGTGGTCCACCACAAAGAGGTGTAAGAGTTCCGAAAGAAATTCCATTCGTGCATCCAGTAAATACAATTTCCTCACAACTACAATCGGCAGCTACCTGTCCCGGGCCTCCGTTGAAATTACAACCGTCGCCAATATTTGCGCCAAGTTGAGGACAGTCATAAGGTGTGCCGGCGCATGAGCAATCAGCTTGTGTGAGGTCATCAAATGTGCCTGGATCTCCGTCATTGCAAGAATCACCGATATTGGAATTTAACTGAGGGCAATCAAAATCATTGCAACTGACATTTAGGGTGAAGGTGCCTTGAGTAGTTCCAAAACCATGAACCAGGATATAGTAATCAGTGTTTGGTTGGGCATCAACGAGCACTTGCGAAAGCAGGCCTGATTGTCCAAGACCTACACAGGCCTGGCTATCATCATTGCCTGTAACACAAACCAGCGCATCACAAGTGCCTGAGAATACTCTTAATTTGGTGTCAAACAGCGACCCGCATGTATTTAAAGTAATTTGTGTTCCATCGGGTGAGTTGAAAAGGTACCATACACCGCCTCCTGTGCCATCGGAAGTTCCACATAAGCCGAGTACGTCAGCAGTAGTTCCTAATGTGCTGCCGGTTATAGATGCATCGCAAGAGATAGGCTCAGCAGCACAGGGTAGATCATTGGTTAAAATAGGTATTCCTATACATGTGCAATTTGCTTGAACAGCATCAGCAACAGTATTGGGATTACCATCATCACATACAGAACCAATATTGGCGTTCAGGTTTTGGCAGTCGTATAGAGTACCTGCACAAGAGCAATCCTGTTGTACTATGTCGTTAAAAGTGCCTGGATTGCCGTCATTACAAGGTGAACCTATATTGGCATTGATCTGCGGGCAGTCAAATATGTTTTCTTCAATATTCAGTGTGTAAGCAGAGCTCTGCGGAGAAGGGAATGTTGAAAGCACAATATAATAGGTAGTTCCCCCTGTAAGAGGTAAGTTATTAATTGCCCTACCTGTTGAAGTTGATGCTATGTGAAAAGCAACTGTCTGTGAAAACGGACAGCCGGTGAAAACATACAGACCTAACCAAGTACCATGACCTGTAGGAACGGTTATATTAACACCCATATCTTCTGTTGGAATAAAACTGTATACCACATCATCGCCATTTAAATAGCTACCACTGAGGGTGCCAGTTGATATACTAGGATACAAAGCAGGTCCTGCAGGTAGATTAACTGAACCATAATCATCGCCATAGTTGATGGTGTTATCAGTGGTTGAATAGGGCAATGATGTAATGCCAAGAGGGATAGAGCAAACTACTCCGGGCAATGGAGGATCTTGGGTCGTAAAATTATACGTGGTACATCCTGTGGCAGAGCCAAAAGAATTAAATGGTACTATGGCAACAGAATATTGCGTACTGAATTGAAGCGTACCAATATTTACCGAAGTTGCGCTACCCAGCGTTTGGTTGAATATTACTGTTGGGCCTCCTGTTATCTGGGTTACAGTAACATTATATCCGGTAGGAACCCCGCTAGCCGCCGACCAGGCGAGCGCACCCGTAATATTCGCGTTGGTTGCATTGTTGGCAGGTGTAGTAAGTGCAGCGTTGCAAGAAGGTGGTGTGGTAGCTTCTTGAAGCAAGACCACATTGTCAAGGTAGAAATAATAATCACCTGCAACCCACTGACCAAACCATCTTACACGAATGCTATTTCCATTTGGCAATGAAGCTCCGGGTATATTAAGATTCACGTTGGCACATGATGCAGATGCTGTATGGTTAAGATCATTGATGGTAAAATAATCTATATAGGTTGTTCCTCCATCAATTGAATATTGAAATTTCATATTCCCCCAACCTGCAGGTGTAGGTAAATTTGGAGAAGAGAAGTTGATGAGTTTGTAGTCAAATGAAATGCTGAGGTCATTTCCATTTGAAGTCCAGGCCGGTGGGGCAATACTCCTTTGTGGACCGCTAGACCATAGATTGGTTCTGAGACTTCTCGTGCCTGTACAAGGTAGTGTAGTAGTGCTGAACCAGGATGTGCCCACCCATCCAGTAGGCAGGGTGGTTAAGGTTTCAAAACCTTCGTTGATCCCTACTTGAGCTTTGGCGTTCTCAGAATTAAAAGAGAATACTAAAGTCAATAGTAAGGCACAACAGGCAATCATGAACTTGTTGAAATTCGTTTTCATAGGTTTAAGTTTGGTTAAATGTTAATTGGGTTTTCGATGTACCGTTGAAATCAATCAACAGATTAATCGAAATTAAGTATGAATTTAGAATAAAAGAAGATATAGCGCAAGTGCTACGTGATGATTTTATGTTGTTGAAATCTAGCAAAATACATTTTTAAGTCAAAAAATTTAGTAAAATCAACCATCAATTTGGCAAATTTCAGGCTTTTGTTCAGACAGGAATTCTATCAAATTTTGGCGGCATTTTTTTTCTGCGAAATAAAAAAAGGAGCGCCACCGGCGCTCCTTTAAATATGATATCTGAAAAGCGATTACTCTTTTGTTTTCTTGCTTTTCTTTTCATCTTTCTCCATCTCTGTTTTCAAATCAGCGAGAACATTGATGTCGCCAAGAGTTGTTTTCTCTTGCTTGGCTTGTATGTTCTTCACTGCATTTGAAGCTTCGCTGGCCTCTGATTTCTTTTCGTTGGTTTCGCGCGACTTTGTGAGTTTTGGGTCTTCTTCATAGGTGCGTGTATGCGACACCATAATGCGGCGTCCGCCTTTGTTAAATTCCAATACCATAAAGTCGAGTTTTTCTTCGAGTTTGGCAGATGAACCATCGGCTTTGCGCAGGTGTTTCACAGGGGCTACTGCTTCTATACCATAGGGCATTGAAATGGTAGCTGTATTATTATCGACCTGTGTAATGGTACCTTCATGCACTGAGCCTTCGCTAAATACCGATTCGAATACATCCCATGGGTTTTCTTCAACCTGCTTATGGCCAAGACTCAAACGACGGTTTTCCTGATCTACTTCAAGCACCATAACTTCCAGTGCATCGCCTAAAGCGCAGAATTCTGATGGGTGTTTAATCTTCTTAGTCCAGCTAAGGTCGCTGATGTGTACCAGACCATCTACGCCTTCTTCAAGCTCTACGAATACACCAAAGTTGGTGAAGTTTCGCACAGTCGCTTTGTGCTTGCTGCCTACAGGATACCTTTCGGCGATATTGCTCCATGGATCGGGCATAAGTTGCTTGATACCAAGTGACATTTTGCGTTCTTCCTTATCAAGGGTAAGAATAACAGCTTCTACTTCATCGCCTACTTTCAGGAAATCCTGAGCGCTGCGCAAATGCTGCGACCATGACATTTCACTTACGTGAACCAGTCCTTCTACACCAGGGGCTATTTCAACAAAAGCTCCGTAATCAGCCAAAACTACTACTTTACCTTTCACCGAACTTCCTACTTCAAGGCTATCACCCACAGTATCCCATGGGTGGGAGCTAAGTTGTTTTAAGCCGAGTGCTATACGTTTCTTATCATCGTCAAAGTCGAGAATAACAACATTGATCTTTTGATCAAGTTGCACCACTTCTTCAGGATGATTGATTCTACCCCAGCTCAGGTCAGTAATGTGGATCAAACCATCTACACCACCCAGGTCAATGAATACACCGTATGATGTGATGTTCTTCACGGTACCTTCGAGAACCTGACCTTTTTCAAGTCCGCCTATAATTTGTTTTTTCTGCTCTTCCAGCTCTGCTTCAATCAGGGCTTTGTGCGAGACCACCACGTTTTTAAATTCGTGATTTATTTTTACAACTTTGAATTCCATCTTCTTGCCTACGTATACATCGTAGTCGCGAATAGGCTTCACGTCAATCTGCGAGCCTGGAAGGAATGCTTCAATGCCGAATACGTCGGCAATAAGCCCGCCCTTGGTGCGACACTTAATGAAACCGGTTATGATGGTGTTTTGCTCTAATGCTTCGTTTACCATCTTCCAGGCTTCGTGCATTCTCGCTGTTTTGTGCGATATGCTGAGCTGACCGTTTTTATCTTCTAGGGTCTCAACATATACGTCAACTATATCACCTGCTTTAAGATCAGTATTGTAGCGGAGCTCTGACGCTGACACTACACCTTCTGACTTATAGTTGATGTTAATGATTACTTCTTTTTTAGTGATATCTACGACAGAGCCTTTCACTACTTCGCCTTGTTGAATAGCGTTCAGCGTATCGTCATAGCGTAAATCATAGGCGCTGCGCTGCTCTGCGCTGTATCGGTCGCTACCGTCAGCATAGGCTTCCCAGTTGAAATTAGCGGGATCGAAAGTTTCACCTGCACTGATGAGTTGGAGATCTTCTTCATCTTCATACTCAATAGGCTCGTCATCGTCTTTTTTTCGGGCTATAACAATTTCTTCATCGTCATCGCTTGCGAATACAACCGGAGCTATTTCAACTTCTGTTTCTTCAGTTTCCACAACTTCTTCAACGGTGGCTGCTTCTTCCGAAACTGCTTCATTGTTGGTCGCTTCCTGATCTGCAGTCAGCTCTTGTTCAGTGCTTACTGCTTCAACTTCTGCGGTTTCTTCCGAAACCTTTTTTGCTTTATTTGCCATCAAGGCTTATTACTTGTATCCAGTCCGTGGCGAAAACAGTCAGGAGGGTTATACATAGGGCCTTTCGCCGGCCACTCTTTCAAAAAAGGAGCGCAAAGGTAACGATTTTTAGTTATGTTGTACCCTTCCGGCAAATGTTTTCTTACTCTATAATGATCTCAAAGAGCATTCCTTTTATAGGGTTTTTTGGATAGGGCAAGCTGCCCTGAGGGTAAGGATTTGTAACCCACCAATGGGAATAGTGCCATTCTTGGCTCATCACCGGTGACATTTGATTATTGGGTACTTTGGTGCCTGTAGCATCCATATAGCCAACCAAATCCATTGCATCAGGCGATGTTCCGATACGCCATTGGATGGTGTCAGGCCGCCAGTCAATTTCATACCATATAGGTGAGCCGACGGTAAGGTCGTGATCGCGTTCTGTTTTAATTGAAATTGCCTTGTACCACCTGTACCAGCGGTTGGTTTCAAATTTTTTACCACCATGCATAAATTCGCCGGAGCCAGCCGCAACAAATTTTGGAGGATCAGCGCAGGCCTGGTCCCAGTTGGTGCAGGCAACTACCAGATTTCTGTTTTCAGAAGCTTCATTGGCCAATACTGCATTTTTGGCTGAACCATAAGGATGTCGCGCCCAGCGCCCCGATTCTTTGACTATTTCTATATCAATTTCACTGTACGAAGCATATTTGTTGTACGAAGCCGTTGATTCTTCTTCACCGCTTATTACATAGCCACCGTTCTCGCAGGCGCTGCGGTTATTCCATGGTTCAAGATATTGAAATTTAAGCCAATAGGCACAGGTAACTCCGTTCCATACGTTTTCATGACTCATTGTCGTCGGAAACGAAATTTTAGCCCTCCATTTGCCATAAGTGAAGCCAAAACGGCCTTCTACCCCTGCGTTTTCTTTATAATATGGAGGATCGGTATTACCCGGATTTTCTAAGGTAATATACTCACCATTTTCTGAAAGGTAAACCGTGGTGCAAGGTTCTTCAGCCATTTTTACGAAAGTTTTATTGTCTCTTCTCGAACTTTTGCGCAGCTCATCATACCTGAGTTTATTAAAATTTTCGTCAACGATATCGGCCACAGCTTGTATATTATTGAGCGAAGAGTCGCGCACTGCTGAGTTTACGTATTGTATGAAGTGGGCTTTTTCCCACATCAATGAATCGGCTGAACAACCTGCAGAGCCTGGGGGTTTGTTGTTGAATGCCGATGCCGAATAATAGAGACCTTGGTTTGGCCTTAGCACCGCAAAAGTTTTCAATAATTGATTCGATTTTTGAACTGTGGCAATACCTTCATTGTCTTTCAAAAAGAACCATGCAAACGGATTCGTAAAACTGGTCGAGTCAGTTAAAGTTTTACCAACATTGCTGATGTATTCGGGCAGCTTGCTCACTTCATCGGGACTGCCTGCCACGAGCATAAATTCATACAGGCCAACTCTTGGATTTCTTTTCCACCTATGATTTTCTTCTGGCTTCGTTTCCGGGTGTTCAAGCACCCAGCGGGCATTGTTGCGCTTTAATGTTTCAAGTGGTATATCGTTCGTTTTTGATTTCTCAACGAGAAATTTAAGCCAGTCGGGCGAGTTGTTGATGGCATCAATCATTGCAACCACAGCTTCTTCAGTTATTGGTTGGTATTGGTTGATGTTTCCAAAATAACGCAATTCATTTCTCGGATTGCCGGAAATAGTGAATGCATCTGTATAAGTTGCATGTTTGCCGGACTCCAAAATACTTGTGTATCTAAAACCGCTAAGGGTATCTTCAATCCATGAACCATAAAAATTGTCGGAACTTTCGGGGTTTATTTTTTTGTCGCTCCAGGATTCTATCCATTCAGGATGCTTATACGATTTGTTCTGGTAGTAAATTTTGTAAGCCACAGGAATGGCATTTCCCGAAAGGTTGGTGCAGCTAAACTGAAATTGAAAAGACTCAATTCCGTGTCCGGGCAGCACAACTGCCTGCAAAGGCCCCTTACTTAGGTCCATTTCAAGAGTTAATGTGTCTGTTGTTCCTTCAAAATTTGTAAAAAGCCGGAATGCTGTAATTTCAATATCTCCTTGGCTTTCCTTTTGATTGCAGGAGCTAAGCAATGCAAATGCGGCTATAATATTGGTGAATTTCAGAAGGTTTTTCAAATGGAAAGCTTTATCGCCGCAATATCGCAACAAAGAGCCAAAAAACAAAAACATAACTTTGCAGTTAATAGCACGTCATGAAGCAATTTGAAATCCCTGCATTTTATAAGTCATCAATTATAGGTAGAGTTAAAGAAGCCCGAAAAGTTTCTGATCCGCGAAAGAAAGACTTTACTCCTTCTTTGCTCGACTTTGGGCCAGTACAGTTTTTAATACCCCGTCATTTTGGTTTTTGCTACGGAGTTGAAAACGCCATAGAAATATCATACAAGGCCCTTACTGAGAATCCGGATAAGCAGATATATCTTCTCAGCCAGATGATACATAACCCCGAAGTGAATGATGACCTTGCATACCGCGGTATAAAGTTTATAATGGACACAGAAGGGAATCAGTTTATTCCCTGGGACAACCTTACGGCAGATGACGTAGTGATCATTCCGGCTTTTGGCACCACTGTCGAAATTGAGGCGCTGCTAAAGGCTAAAGGAATTGAAATTCAGAAGTACAATACCACCTGCCCATTTGTAGAAAAGGTGTGGAACAGGTCAGAGAAGCTGGGGGTGGATAACTTCACCGTTATTATTCATGGAAAGTACCGTCATGAAGAAACACGCGCTACCTTTTCACGAAGCTATCAGAATGCCCCTTCTTTGATAATTAAGAATATGGCTGAAGCAGAGTTGGTAGCTGAATTTGTAATGGGAAACCGACCTACAGAAACATTCTATTCACTATTTGAAGGAAAGTACAGTGCCGGTTTCGATGTTGAAAAGGACCTTCAACGGGTTGGCGTGGTCAATCAAACTACCATGCTTGCAACTGAAACTCAAGCAATAGCTGATTATTTTAGGCAATTAATGAACACTAAATATGGTATTCAAAATTCGCAAGACCATTTTGCTGATACCAGGGATACCCTTTGCTACGCCACCAACGACAATCAGCAGGCTACATACGGTGTGCTTGAGCATGCGGCTGATTTAGCACTGGTAGTAGGTGGGTACAATAGCAGCAATACTTCGCATTTGGTTGAGCTTTGCGAACTGAAAATGCCAACATTTTTTATCAAGAACGAAACGGAGATTGAAAGTAACACAGTGATCCATCACTTCAATTATCCCGCTAAAATTATGGAGCGTACTGATAAATGGCTGCCAATGAACAAGCCTTTGCGAATTATACTCACCAGCGGAGCTTCTTGTCCTGATGCTACAGTAGACAGGGTAATGCAACGCATCCTTAGCTATTTTGAGAATACATTTCCCGTTGACGAAACTTTAGAACGGGCTTTGGCTATGCCTCAATGATTTCCCGGGCCCAGCCCAGCGCTACATCAAGTTGCTCGCTTTCTGAAAGGTGTGAATTGTCAAGCACCAAAGCTTGAGCTACCTGTATAAGTGGATTCTCTTCGCGGGTAGTGTCGATCCTGTCGCGCTCCAAAAGATTTACGCGCACATCTTCGATACTGATTCTTGATCCTTTTGCATGAAGTTCGTTATATCTGCGTTGGGCTCTGATTTCAGGTTGGGCGGTCATAAATATCTTCAATTCGGCATCAGGAAGTACAGCACTTCCAATATCGCGACCATCCATGACCACTCCACCTTTTATAGCAGTTTTTTGCTGCATAATGCGCAGCTTACGGCGTACTTCGGCCACTTTGCTTACAAGGCTCACAAGATTTGATACTTCCATTGATCTTATTTCACCTTCTACTTCGGCTCCGTTTAGCCTGATGGTGTTTATGCCGTTATTGTTTACAAAGTCAATATCTATTTCGTCAAGTGTCTCTTTGAGCGCTTCAATATCTACTTTGCCTACTTGTGCTATACCGGCATTCATAGCATAGAGCGTTACAGCCCTGTACATCGCACCGGAGTCAAGATAATTATAGTGCAGTTTTTTGGCAAGCGCTTTAGCCAGGGTGCTCTTGCCACAGGAGGAGTAGCCATCAATGGCGATATTGATCTTCTTCTTCACAGGTTGCGAAGATAAACTGAATGAACAGGTGTGGAATACCTCTAGCTAAGATTTTTTGAAATCGTCGAACTTAACGCTGACATTAAAATGGTTACTCACACCTGCGAGACTATATGCTGCGCGGGCGTAGCTCAGGTGAAATTTAGATACTCTAAAACCGAATCCCCAGGTAATGCCAGCGCTACCGGGGCGTTCTTCAATTTTAAGCTGCTGCCGTCTGTTGTAGTTGTATCCTATGCGCACATGCAAATTTTCGGTGAGTAGAATTTCTGCATTCGCGACCAGATGACGGGCGAGATTTTCGCCAAAGCCGCCTTTATTTGCCCGCGTTTCTTCTCCTGTAAGCGGGTCTACTACTACCTCGTCATTGCTTTCAGGAGTCAGGTCCCATGTTTGAAGATTTTCGCCTATAAGCGAAAAGCGAATGGGCGCTTTGTCGAGTTTTTTGGAAATACCTGCTTGAATTTCGAAAGGAACATTCTCTTCTACACCCGGGCGGTAGCTGCTTAGTGGCCTTCCTATGTTTTTTAGCATAAAAGTGGCTGTAAAGTATTGCTCCTTGTTGTGATAGGTTCCTGCTGCATCAACTGCCAGCGCGCTCGCTTTGTACTCGGCAAGCTGACTGAAGATATACTTAACATTGGCACCGATACTGAATTTCTCATTTAGTTGTCTGGCAATTCCGCTCTGGAATATATATTCGCCTGCGTTAAATGAACCTATGTTGCTACCGGCTACGTCAGTCATATTGAAATCTCCATAACCAATACTCTGAATGGCAAAACTCAATGTACCCAGTTTTCTAAAATGATGCGCATAGCCCGCATGTGAAATATTTGCTTCTCCAAAAAAGCGTGTGTAGCCGAACACGATCTGTTTCGAAGCGGTGGAGTCGAGCAATGAAGGTGTGATGAGACCCAAATTCAAGTCACCATCTTTTACTGCAATTGCGCTGCCACCGAGTGCAGCTATCCGAGCAGGCGATATGGTTTGCAATACCTGAAAGCTGCTTGTACCACCTGTTTGGGCTGCAACATTTGCCGAAAGCAAAAACAGAACTAAATAGGGTAGAGGATTTCTCATCAGTATTCTTTCGAAAACGAAGATAGGCATTTGATATTGCCTCGATACTCTACCGATTGATGTTATGTGTTCAAGCCACCTTTAGTGGTTGCTCTACCTTTTGGTTGGTCAGGGCTTTTTGTACCACTTCGATCATTTCATTTACATAATGAAAGGTAAGACCTTCAATGTATTTCGGGTTGATCTCGTTAATGTCCTTTTCATTCTTCGATGAAAGAATTATTTCCCTGATATTGGCTCTTTTGGCAGCGAGTATTTTTTCTTTGATTCCTCCTACAGGGAGCACTTTTCCGCGAAGTGTAATTTCGCCGGTCATCGCCAAATACTTCTTCACCTTGCGCTGTGTAAATGCCGAAGCAAGCGCTGTGAGTATCGTAATTCCTGCCGATGGGCCATCTTTTGGGGTAGCTCCTTCGGGCACGTGAATATGCACATTCCACTTATCAAAGACTTCCTGATCGAGACCAATCAATTCGCTATGGGCTTTAAGGTATTCGAGCGCAATCATTGCCGATTCTTTCATTACATCGCCAAGATTTCCTGTGAGGGTAAGTTTGCCCTTGCCTTTGGTAAGCGAAGTTTCTATGAAGAGTATGTCACCTCCTACGGGCGTCCAGGCAAGACCGGTTACCACGCCGGCAGCATCATTGTTCTGGTATTTGTCCTTTGCGTGCGCCGGGCCGAGTACTTTGAGCAATTCATTCTTTTCAATATTGGCTTGCCAAGTTTCGTCCATGGCAATCTGCTTGGCGCGGTTGCGCACAAGTTTTGATATTTTTTTTTCGAGTCCGCGAACACCGCTTTCGTTGGTGTATTCTTCAACAATTTGCTCAAGGATCGCCTTGCCGATTTTAATCTGCTCTTTGCTCACGCCATTTTCTTCAAGCTGCTTTGGCAGCAGATGTCGACGGGCTATTTCAATTTTTTCTTCTACAGTATAGCCGTTCACTTCAATAACTTCCATGCGGTCGCGCAAGGCAGGGTGAATGGTGCTGAGCGAGTTTGCCGTAGCTATGAACATCACATTGGAAAGGTCGAAATCGAGCTCTACGTAGTTGTCATAGAAAGTGCTGTTTTGCTCCGGGTCGAGTACTTCGAGCATGGCCGATGAAGGGTCGCCGTGGGAGTCTCTGCTCAGCTTGTCAATTTCATCCAGAATAAATACAGGGTTGGATGTCCCTATTTTGCGAATGTTTTGAATGATGCGGCCTGGCATGGCACCAATATAGGTTTTGCGGTGGCCGCGTATTTCTGCTTCATCGCGCATGCCGCCCAATGACATTCGGGCGTATTTGCGGCCAAGTGCTTCAGCCACCGACTTGCCTAGTGAAGTCTTACCTACGCCGGGGGGGCCGTACAGGCAAATAATCGGCGATTTCATATTGCCTTTCAGCTTGAGTACTGCAAGGTGCTCGATGATTCGCTCCTTAACTTTTTCAAGGCCGTAGTGGTCGCGGTCGAGAATGCGCTGAGCGCGTGGCAGGTCAAATTTATCTTTTGAAAATTCGTTCCACGGAAGGTCCAGGAGCAACTCAGCGTAGTTGAGCTGTACTGAGTAGTCTGCCCCTTGAGGATTCATGCGCTCTAATCGTTCGAGCTCTTTACCGAAAGCTTTGGCGGTTTTCTCATTCCACTTTTTCTTGGCAGCGCGCATTCGCAGGTCGGCTATTAGCTCTTCCTGCGGGTTGCCGCCGAGTTCTTCCTGTATGGTTTTCATCTGCTGATGCAGGAAGTATTCACGCTGTTGTTGATCTATATCTGTGCGAACTTTTGACTGAATATCGTTTTTTAGTTCTAGCAATTGCAATTCCTTGTGCATGTATTGAAGCACCATTTCTGCGCGTTTTCGCAAATCGGCGGTTTCGAGCAGGGTTTGTTTATCGCTCACTTCAGCGTTCATATTGCTCGAAATGAAATTTATCAAAAAGCTGTGGCTCTCGATATTTTTTATTGCAAAAGCTGCTTCGCTGGGTATGTTTGGCGAGTGATGTATAATTTGAAGCGCCAGATCTTTCAGTGAGTCAACAAGTGCGTGAAATTCTTTGATTTTGGTAGTTGGTTTGATTTCGGCAAACTCTTTCACCCGGGCTTTCATATAAGGCTCGTTGCTCAGTAATTCGAGCATTTCGAATCGTTTCTGGCCCTGAATGATTACTGTGGTGCTGCCATCGGGCATTTTAAGCAATCTGATTATGCGAGCGACCGTGCCTATACGGTTCAGATCGTCGAAGTCAGGGTTTTCTATGCTTTGTTCTTTTTGGCTGATTACCCCAACAGTGCGTTGGGCTTTATAGGCATCCTGCACCAGTTTTATACTCTTGTCGCGGCCTACCGTTATAGGCAGCACCACACCCGGGAAAAGGACAGTATTTCTGATAGGAAGAATTGGAAGTTCAAGCGGGGTTTCCTCCTTATTCATTGCGTCTTCATCTTCGCTTGTTATGAGCGGGATGAATTCTGTATTGGTATCTATCATGTCGGTAAGTCCAATATTTTCAAACATGTGTTTCATACTCTTCGTTGTTCTATGCGCCACAATGGCAGTCTGTATCAGAAAATAGGGTGCGCGCCCCTAGTGGTCAATCTGCGTGCCAAAGCATTTTTCATTTTCTTAGGTGTCTATCGTGTTCGTAAATAAATCTGAACACTTCTTCGTCATCTTTGGTGACTGCCACATCGCGCCTTTGCATCATTGCTTTTGCGGCTTCAAAAGCCTTTTCGATTTTGAAGGTTTCGAAGCCCGATGCAGTGCCCCACGAAAATGAAGGAATAAATTTTGGCGGAAAGCCGCCGTCAAAAAGGTTAGCACAGGCACCCATTACGGTACCGGTATTGAACATGGTATTGATACCTGCCTTCGAATGGTCGCCCATAATAAGTCCGTGAAAAAGCCTTCCGGTTGCTTCATAAGCTTCTGAGGCGTAGTTCCACACACTTACTTCGCCATAATTATTCTTAAGGTTTGATGTATTTGTATCGGCGCCCAGGTTGCACCATGAACCAATTACCGAGTTACCCAGAAAACCGTCGTGGCCTTTATTGGAATAGGGGTGCATCACCACATTATTCAGTTCGCCGCCCACCCTGCAATAAGGCGCTATGGTAGTGGCACCGTATACTTTAGCGCCCATCTTCACTACGCTGTGGGCTCCAAGTGCAAAGGGGCCTCGAATCATTGCGCCTTCCATAATTTCAGCGCCTTCACCAATGTAGATAGGGCCTGTTGTAGTATTTAGCACGCAGTGGTTCAACACTGCGTTTTTCCCTACATAGATTGCATCACCTTTTAGCAATACGCCAGCGGGTAGTTGGGCAGAACGAAATCCTTTGGTAAGCTCATTAAAGTCATTCCGTAATACCGTGTCATTCTCTGCAAAAATGTCTGAAAGTTTGTTTATGAAAGTCAGGTGTTCATTGAAATAGGCTTCTTCCTTTTGGAAATGCGTGAATGATACAGGTTCACCGGCTGCTACCTTTTGGTAAATGACGTCGGCATCGGTTGCGGCGCAATGTGCAGCTACAAATTGCCCCTTGCAGGTAAGTACCTTGCCTTCCGGCAAAAGGCGGATGGCTTCGGCCAAGGCTTCTGTTGGGATAACTGAACTATTAATCAGGGTTTGCTGCGGTTGCGATTCGATTGGGTGAATATTTCTGAGATGGGCCGCAGTGCATAAGGTAACATTTTGACGCAAGTGTCTCGTCCATTTATCAGAGATGGTATCTATGCCAATATACATATGCGATGCCGGCCGGGTGAAGGTAATGGGTAAAAGCTGTTTCCAGAAGGTATCAACGAGCACGTATTTCATGCCGAAATGTAGGCAATAAAAAAGCCCATCCGTGATCAGAAGGGCTTTGTTAAATACTTTTAACGAGATTACTGCTTGTCGAACTTCGCGTAACGCTTGCGGAACTTGTCCACACGTCCTGCGGTATCCACAAATTGCATTTTGCCAGTAAAGTAAGGGTGTGATGTATGAGAAATCTCAAGCTTTATCAGTGGATATTCGGTGCCGTCTTCCCATACAATGGTCTCACTGCTTGCAGCAGCGGAGCGACATACAAAGGTATATTCGTTGGACATGTCTTTGAATACAACAAGTCGGTAGTTCTCAGGATGAATATTTTTTCTCATGACCTAAATTCATTTATTGGGCTGCAAATGTACAGTTTTGTTTTGATTGACGAAATACATCGGTAAAAAATGTAATATTTGTCGCAAATTTCTGTTAAGGTACATCGTGAATCGGTTTCTGCTGCGTGCTATTAAATATTCTTCTTTCGCTCTGTTGCTTCTTTTCGTAGCGCTTACCGGCTGCCGCGACCGCGATTTCAATGAGTCGCCCGATTTCAGGCTGGCGTTTAGTACCGACTCAGTGGTATTCGACACCGTGTTCACGACCATAGGCAGCGCCACCCGCGCACTCAAAGTATACAACCGCGACAAGTCGCCGGTGCGCATTTCGCAAATAAGTCTTGTAAACGATCCAGGTAATTCCTATCGAATCAATGTTGACGGTCTTTCAGGAGCATCCTTCAGCGATCTGGAGATTTTGGGCAATGACAGCATGTTCATTTTTATAGAAGTTACGGTCAATCCAAACTCGAACGAACTTTACCCATTTGTTGATGGCGCAATCCAGTTCACTACCAATGGCCAGCAACAAGAAGTAAAGCTGGTGGCCTGGGGCTGGGATGCTATATTCTACTATCCCACGCAATTTCCTACCAACGGCTTGCCCGATTATACACTTATTGATAATAATAACCCGAATGCTACGGTAGTTTGGACGCCCGACCGGCCCATCGTTGTGTTTGGTTATGTAGTGGTAGATTCGCTCCAAACCCTCATTGTGCAGGCCGGAACCCGCGTATTTTTTCATCAGTCATCGGGGCTTTGGGTATACCGGAATGGCAATATCCAGGTAAATGGCAGTCCTGAAGAGCCTGTAACTTTTCAGGGCGATAGGCTCGAGCCATTTTTCGAAGAGCAACCCGGTCAATGGGATCGAATTTGGATCAACGAAGGCAGTGTGGATAATACATTCAGGAATGTGATTATCAAAAACAATTTTATCGGCTTGCAGGTAGAGACCTTACCATTTCAATACAATATAGACGCACCAACATCGGCCAATAGGCTTGTGCTTGAGAATGTGGTGATAAGAAACACATCCATCTCATCAATTTTAAGCAAGAACTATAGAATAAGTGCCGTAAATTTACTTGCCAGCAATGCTGGGCAGTATATTCTGGAGGGGAAAGGAGGAGGTGAGTATCGCTTTGACCATTGCACCTTTGCCAATAACTGGAATTTGAGCATCAGGCAAACTCCTTCTCTTTTTCTTACTAATCTTGTGCAGGTAGGTCCAACCACTGTGCAAGTGAGGCCCGTGGTAAATAGCCGTTTCAGAAATTGTATCATTTACGGCAATGGAATCAATGAGTTTGGGCTTGATATGGATACTCAGGTTCCTGTTGATCTAACCTTTACGTACTGCCTACTTCGCTCGGAACCTGAGATTATTCAGGCCATTCAGGATCAATACTTATCAGGTATGATCTATGTGAACGACACGCCCGGATTTCAAAATTTTACTGGGGGCGATTTCCGCTTGCGCGAAGATGCTTTTGTGCGCGGTAAGGGAACAAATACAGGAGGGGTATTGCCAGCTACCGACCTTATAAGTTTTCCATATGCCAACCCCAGGCCGCTCGGTAGCCTTGAATTTCAGCCGGAGTAATTCCTAAAGGCTCGTTAGAAAATCCATTGTATCTACTCCATCAGCATAATCCCAAAGTTCCGGCTGCTGGCTTTTACCGAATGGCACATCGTGTACTGAAACGATGCATTGTATTTCTTCCATTCTTGAAATGAGCGCATTTCGCAGAGCGATCTCATCTTTGTACCGCTCGTAAAACACGGTTCCCACAGGGCTGGAAATGGCTTCGCTTGGTCGGAGAATCATAAAACCGTTATCGAGAATATTTTCGCGGTTCATCATCCAAAGTGCCCTGTAATAGTCATAGTTATTGGCGTACTTGTTTTGATTTACAATCGGGTGGTAGTGGTATATTGCTTCAAAAAAACGGTTGATGTCAAACGATTCATGGATGTACAACTTCGATACATTGCGGCAGCCCATGCCGAAATATGAAAATATATCAGCACCGAGTAATTTTAACTCATCATCGGTTTCAGACCCTGCGAGTATAGCCACTGAGTTGCGGTTTTTGCGAATGATATGCGGTATATTTCCGAAGTAATATTCAAAGTAGCGGGTAGTATTGGTGGTACCCGTCGCAATTATTGCGTCAATACCGTTCAATCGGCCATCAATCCAGGTTACGTTCATCGATGCCCCGGGGAAAGCTTCATCAAACCATTCAAATAACGCGGGTAGCAATATGGCATCTTGAGAAGCAGGTTTTACAGATACCCTGTGCCCTGCCGCGAGTGCGCAAAAAATATCGTGAAAGCCTACCATGGGTATATTTCCTGCGAGTATGAGGCCAATTACTTTTGAGTTATCTACGGGTTTGTAATCCACTTTCCATTTTGCGAAAGCTTCAGGGCGCAGCATATGGGCGAGCTCCCTGAAAGCGTTGCTTATATTTTCGGTCGTGAACCAGGGGTTTAGCAAACGAGCCTTTTCTATCTTTTCTGCAAAATTTTTCTCTCGTTCACTGTTCGGTTCTGCACCTGTAGCGAGCGCTGCAGCCCGCACGAGTATCGAATAGGTGGCATTTATTGTCTCGTTGTTAAATGGTTGGGGAGATTTTATCATGATAAAATTTGAAACAAAAATGTAATTTAGGTGCTATATATTTGCAAATCTAAATCAAAACAAGAATCAGAAGCTATGGCTATCATTATAACTGATGAGTGCATCAACTGCGGTGCCTGCGAACCTGAATGTCCAAACAACGCAATTTATGAAGGTGGCATAGAGTGGCGCATGGCCGATGGAACCGATCTGAAGGGAAGCCTCACCACACCAATGGGCAATAATTACACTGCCGAAACTGAGCAGGAGCCTAAGTCAATGGATGTTTATTATATAGTAACTGATAAATGCACTGAATGTGTAGGTTTTCATGATGAACCTCAATGTGCTGCCGTGTGCCCCGTAGATTGCTGTGTTGACGATCCCGATTTCCGCGAAAGCGAAGAGCAGCTCCTTAAGAAGAAGGAGTTTATGCACTTGTGAGCAATTATTGTTGATGCCGGTGCGTTGAACGCAAAAGTGTACCTTCGCTATATGAAAGTGTTTTCGTTTTCATTTTTTCTCTTCCTTTCGGCAAATATTGCTGCCCAAGATTTTGCTTCAATTGAATCAATGATGGTTCCGTTGCAACATATTATTGGCAACGGTGATACCGATCTGGACCGAGAGCGGGCATCAGAATCTTTTCGCGAAAAGCTGCTTCAAATTATCGGAACACCTGGGGGTTATAACTACCCTTTCAGCAATCTTGCTAAGTTGGGTAAAGTGAGCAGCCCTGATGGAGCCTTCAGGCTTATAGGCTGGAATGTTCCTCAAACCAGCGGAAAATATATCTACCATACTTTCCTACTGTATCCTGAAGGTAAGGGATTTGTGGAATTCAAGGACAATGCCGAGTTGACGCACTCCGACGAGCTTCGCACCTACACTGCCCAGGAGTGGTATGGAGCGTTGTATTACCATATTCAGCCTGTAAATCTTAAAAAAGAAACTTATTACGTGCTCCTTGGCTGGGATGGAAACAACAAATCATCAAATAAAAAGGTGATGGATGCACTGCAGTTGGACAAGAAAGGTGAAATAATCTTCGGTAGGCCGATTTTTGCCAGCGAACGGGGTATTCGTTCGCGAAGAATCTGGGAATATGCCAAAGATGTGCAGATGACCTTAAATTACCTTTCTGAGAAAGAAGCTTTTGTTTTTGACGATATGCAACCCCGCGTTGGATATGCGTTAGGCAATTACGCCTACTATGGCCCCGGCAATACCCACAACGCTTATCGACTTGTAAAAGGTATCTGGGAGCTTGAACTGAACACCGAAATGTCGCGTCCAAAGAGCGCTGAAACCAAGTCGCAATTTAACTTTCCTGCACGGCCTGATCTGAATAAGAAAAGAGAGCCTGCTCCTGCCCAAGACGGTAAATAATTTCTTAACGTTTACTTCGCCTTCTCGTCCTTGTCTTTAAGAAAATTAGGCTTAGTTTTGCCGCGGCTCTCGCCAAATGAAAGCCTTCAAAACGAACCGATTTCACCATGTCAAAAGTGCATAATTTCAGCGCAGGCCCTTGTATATTACCGCAAGAAGTACTCAAAAAAGCCGCGGAAAGTGTAATTGAGCTCAACGGGTCAGGACTCTCCCTTATTGAGATGTCGCACCGCAGCAAGCCATTTATCGAGATCATGGAAAGGGCAAGAGCCCTTGTGAAAGAACTTTTAGGTGTTCCTGACGGTTATTCTGTGTTGTTTCTTGGTGGCGGAGCGAGTTTGGGCTTTTATATTTCTGCCATCAACTATATGAAGTCGCAAGGAGGGAAAGCAACTTATGCCGATACAGGAACATGGTCAAGCGGGGCTATAAAGGAAGCCAAGCTATTGGGCGATGTGAATGTGATCGCATCGAGCAAAGATGCCAACTACAACTATATACCCAAAGGCTTTCAAATACCTGCTGATGCTAATTATTTCCATTTCACTTCAAACAATACCATCTTCGGCACCCAGTATAAAACCTTTCCGAAAAGTCCGGTGCCTATGCTCTGCGATATGAGCAGCGATATATTCAGCAAGGTGATTAATGTAGCCGATTTTGACTTGATATATGCTGGCGCACAAAAGAATATGGGTCCTGCCGGTACCACAGTTTATATTGTAAAGCTCGATTCGCTCGGCAAAACAGGTCGCAAGCTTCCGGCCATGCTCGACCTGGCTTTGCAGCACGAAAAGGAAAGTATGTACAATACCCCACCGGTATTTCCGGTTTACGTTTCAATGCTTACCCTTGAGTGGCTCAAGAACCTGGGTGGTGTAAAGGAAATAGAAAGGAGAAATGAGGCGAAGGCTATATTGCTTTATGATGAGGTGGACCGCAATCCACTTTTCAAAGGAACCACGGCCAGGGAAGACCGCAGTGGCATGAACCCTACGTTTGTTTTGAATGATGAAGCTGCGCATGCAGAGCGTTTTGATAAGATGTGGAAAGCTGCCGGCGTAAGTGGCATACCAGGGCACCGCTCAGTAGGCGGGTACCGCGCATCGATGTACAACGCCCTGCCTATAGAAAGTGTTCAGGTGCTTGTGGACATGATGAAAGAACTTGAAAGAACAGCATAATAACAAACAAATGAAAGTATTAGCAAACGACGGTATCTCTGATGCCGGAAAGAAGAAACTTGAAGCAGCAGGTTTTGTAGTAGAAACTAACAATGTGCCTCAGGATAAACTCCCGGCATACATCAACCAGAATAACGTGGCAGTGCTGCTCGTGCGCAGTGCTACCACCGCCCGCAAAGATCTTATTGACGCCTGTCCGGGGCTCAAGTTTATCGGCAGGGGTGGGGTAGGCATGGACAATATTGATGTAGCTTACGCCCGAGAAAAGGGAATGACCGTGGCCAATACACCGGCAAGCAGCTCGCAGTCGGTAGCTGAGTTGGTAATGGCAGGACTGTTCAGCCTGGTGCGCCAAACGTATGATGCCAGCCGACAGATGCCTGTCAATGGGGTAACAGAATTCAATACGCTCAAAAAGAAGTACAGCAAAGGAGTAGAGCTTCGCGGCAAGACCCTGGGTGTAATCGGTTTCGGACGTATTGGAAATGCAGTAGCTCAGTACGCATTGGGAGCAGGTATGAAAGTAATTTGCACCGATGTATTTGACGTAAGTACTGCAGTAACCTTCAAGGTAGAAGGCTATGGCAATGTGGCAGTAAATGTGGCCAAAGTTGAGATGGAAAGCCTCTTGCGCGAAAGCGACGCGATATCGATACATGTGCCCAAGCAAAAAGATGGCTCTGCAGTGATTGGCGCCAGAGAGCTCGCATTGATGAAAAAAGGTTCGTTCATTGTAAACGCCGCCCGCGGCGGCGTAGTAGAAGAAGGAGCCTTGCTCGATGCGCTTAACTCAGGTCATATAGCAGGTGCAGCACTCGATGTATTCGATAATGAACCAACTCCCCGCGAAGACCTTCTCAAGCACGCCAAAATAATCAGCACCCCACATATTGGCGCTGCAACGCTTGAAGCGCAAGACAGGATTGGCGAAGAACTTGCTGACCTTATCGTTAGGGAATTGTCAGTAGCTTGAGATATTTGATTGATTTAAAATATGAAAGCCCGGCACTGTCGGGCTTTTTTGTGATTTATTGCTCGCCATTTAACTTTACTGTTTAACAAACTTTTGTGAAGTGTTTTGCCCCGATATATTGTCGGTCAGCTTTAAAATGTACATTCCTGAAGGTAGCTCTGTTACCAGAATACTTTGCTGATTTTGTAGCGAACCCTTTTTTATTTCTTTACCGGTCATTTCGAGAATTGAGTAGGTTGAATTGTTTGGCTGTGAACCCACATAGATCTCCGATTCGGCTGGGTTAGGATAAATTGCAAAGACTGAAGCCGTTCTGTCTTCCAAAGCGTTTGCAGGTTTCTCAGTGAATGAGGCCAATGCGTCAAAACCGAAATAAGAATCAGGAAAATTGCTTAAAGTCAAAGAAGGATAATTCAGAAAATTAAGATAAATCGTTTGCAATATAAAACCGCTGAACAGAAATTGATTTTCTCCATAAGGAGCTATTTCGAGCACGAAATTGCTACCACCCGTTTCTTGCCGGGCTGTTAAGATCACCTTTTCAGGTTCGTTGAATCCTTGAACAGGAACAATGTAAAATTCGGACTCGAGAGGCATTGTTGGCAGATTTCCTTCTGAAATGACTGAACTTTCAGGATAGATTAATTGCACTGATAAAGCCGATTGTAATTGGGCATGGTGCTTGCCATGCAAAGCAATGAGTTCCTGATCAAAATAATCTATGTCCAGGGTGCCGGCAAGACGCATTGCAAAGGAACATGGGTTTTCGGTAAACCTCGCAGCGTACGATTTGATAGTTTGGCCTTCCGATGTTGAAAGCATATTGAGATAAAATGGGCTGTTGCGATACTGGCCTGAGAACAGCAAATAATCGGATTCAATCACCCCAGAATCGCTATAGCTGTAGAAAGTTCCAGTAATATTAGCACCATTCGGATTTGCCTTAAAAATTGTATCCCAAGGCGAGATAATCATCATTCGGAACCATTTTTACAACGTAGCTTCCCGGATTGATCATAGACCCAGCATCGTCTGCAGCGATGGTTTTAACCCATATCACATTGCCTTCAGGTTCATACTTTACCAGCATCAGCTCTCGGTGATTCTGAGGCGTTGAATAGGTAAATACACCCCTAGGCTCAAGATTTGCCGTACCTGAAAGTTCATACACCCGATAAACAGAATCATCAACTACCACCGATATTTGGTGGATAAACGTTCCATCATAACCAATAATTCCTTTATGCGCCTGAAGTTCGTTGTTAACGACATGAAGATAAGTACTGCGCTCTGATGCAACCAAGGTGTCGATCTCTAAGTTGCTAGAAACAATTAAAGTATCCCTAAACGAAAAGTCCAGGCAATAGGTATCTGTTCCTATGAGTGTATTGTATTTGGCTCTATTGATTCTTACAGTTTGTACATAATTTATTTCATCTTTGAATTTGGTCAACCTTTTGTAAAACATAGATTGGTTATAATCAAAGAGCATCAATTCAGATGTCCTATAAACAGATGATTTATTTTGAAGCATCTCATTGCCAGCATGTGCTACCGAAGCAGTATCGAGAATCAAATCTATCATATATCCATTTGGCCCATATTGAAAGCCTTTGTCAGACACAGAATTGTTTATTGGAGGTGAAGATTTTTTGACAAGCACTGAAAAGCTTTCCTGCAGGCTATTGCTCTCATGGAATCGAAAGAGTGTTTGTATGCAACTGGAACAAAGTGGTATAAAACTGTGATTCTCCGGTGTTGTTCCAAGTGATAGGTCCAGATCAACATTAGAATGGAATTGCGCCGAAAACCTACTGAAATAATGACTGGAAAAAGGAGATTTTGAAACATTTATCGCTTCAGATTGATCGACCAATGAATTTTCTGTGGCTGAAAAAATAAGGTGATCGACATAATTTAGATTGCTTTGCGCATAAACTTCTGATGTGAAATTAATGCAAATAGCCCATGCCAAAATAACAATTAGACTTTTCATTACTCCAATTTTTATTCTTCTCTGATTACAATATGACAACTACTACCGGAAGAACCTAAATTGTAGTATTCACCTGTTATTCGCGAAATTCCCAAAAGACATGGATAGTCTACAGGATCAAATTCCAGATATGCAACAGTGATATTAATACATGAGGGAATCTGTTCACATGGAGCACTTGATGGATTTGTGGATGCATCGAATGTTATCCCCTACCAAACATTATAGGGAAAAAGTGCATACTTAAAATAGGCAAATTCGCCATTACAGCCAGCTGCTGTTATACTAAGATCTGTGAAAAGATGGAAGGAATGTGGTGCCACAATAATTTCATCAGAAGGGGCATTGATAAGGAATTGGTCACAATTTCCGCAATGTGCAATAGCAGTGATTGGGCAACTTGTTTTATTAACAAACAATACCGGTTAAGACTGAGCAAGTATTAAATTCAAAGCTAAAAATCTAATACATTGCGACAGAGCGACAGATGCTTTTCGTCATTTTGTGAAATTAGTGAAGAACCAAAGTAAGTTTTTGTTTTGAAAAATCAATAGAATGCGTTGATTTGAAGTTTGAAGACCTTATTTCTGAAAGTGTCATTCCTTGCGAAATTCTATACATCTAGAAGTTTGAAAGAGCTCTTTGAATGATTTTACCCAACCGTGATTTCCAATCGCCCGCATATACTATCTTTGCACACCAACAATGAATCCGGTACAAATTCTCGACAGCCGGTTGCTCGGCATCACTATCACCCGGCTCTGTCATCAACTGATTGAGAACCACGGCGATTTTTCATCTTCTGCCGTTATTGGCCTACAACCACGGGGCGTATATCTCGCCGACAGAATTGTGAAAAGACTCGAAGAAATTACCGGTATAAAAAATATTCGCCACGGTGCACTGGATATTACTTTCCACCGCGACGACTTTCGCCGAAAGGCCGTGCCGCCAATACCAAGTGAAACACAAATAGATTTTGAAATTGAAGATCTTAATGTGGTCTTGGTGGATGACGTACTTTATACAGGTCGTACCATTCGCGCAGGGCTCGACGCCATGCTCGCATTTGGCAGGCCGCGTAAAGTGGAGCTGATGGTACTTATTGACCGGCGTTTCAGCCGCCACTTGCCTGTGCAGCCTGACTATATAGGTCGGAGTGTGGATAGTATTGCAAGTGAAAGAGTAATGGTAGACTGGATTGAAACCGAAGGAATGGATCAGGTAATACTTTATTCAACCAAAAAGAACCTATGAGCAGCCTGAGCGTACGTCATTTACTAGGAATAAAAGACCTTCAGGCTGCAGACATTGAGAAAATATTTACCACTGCTGATAATTTCAAGGAAGTTATAAACCGCCCCATCAAAAAAGTGCCATCGCTCAGAGACCTTACGGTGGCCAATCTTTTTTTTGAAAACTCCACCCGCACCAAGCTAAGTTTCGAACTTGCCGAAAAACGACTCTCAGCCGATGTGATCAATTTTGCTTCTTCTTCGAGTTCAGTGAGTAAAGGCGAAACCCTGATAGATACCGTAAACAACATACTCGCCATGAAGGTGGATATGGTAGTGATACGGCACCCGAAACCTGGCGCAGCGCACTTCCTCTCGCAACATGTACATGCAGCCATCATAAATGCAGGCGATGGCACCCATGAACACCCCACGCAAGCACTGCTCGATGCCTTTTCCATCAGAGAGCGGCTCGGTACCCTTGCGGGAAAAAGAATTGTAATCATTGGCGATATACTTCACTCCCGTGTAGCGCTAAGCAATATTTTCTGCCTTAAGAAGCTCGGCGCAGAAGTGATGGTATGCGGACCAACAACCCTGATACCGAAATATATTGACACACTTGGCGTGCGTGTTGAGCACAACTTGCGCCGCGCGCTCGATTGGTGCGATGTGGCCAATGTGCTTCGCATACAGCTCGAAAGGCAAGACATAGGATACTTCCCGAGTCTGAGAGAATATACCATGATGTACGGACTTAATAAATCCCTACTCGACTCGCTCGATAAAGAATTAATCATCATGCACCCCGGCCCAATCAACAGAGGTGTAGAAATATCAAGCGATCTTGCCGACAGCGATTACAGCATCATACTTCAACAAGTAGAAAATGGAGTGGCTATCAGGATGGCAGTATTGTACCTTTTGGCAGGAAAAATTGAACGCAAGGCTTAAATTTTTATATTTGGGCCCATATGACCTCTCAGACCATGAAGTTTAGCGTAGAAAATCAAGAAAAGTACTCAGTGATCGTTTCGAAATTAGAAAAACTCGATACCCTCAGCGCACCCGACCTGAAGTCAGAGATACTTTTCATTATCAAGAACGGCAAGCGAAATATCATCATTGACCTCGGTGATACGCGATACTGCGATTCAAGCGGATTAAGTGCATTGCTTACCGGCAACAGACTCTGCAAAGAAATAGGGGGCACATTCGTAGTCTCTACCCTGCAGCCTGCCGTTGAGAAGCTCGTTCAAATATCGCAACTCACTTCGGTGCTCAATATTACCCCATCGCGCAATGAAGCCATAGACTGGGTAATGATGGACGAAATAGAGCGCGAGTTGCAGGACGGCGAAAGCAAGGGTTGATTCCCATGAATGAAATTTGAAGTAACCATTCTCGGATGTGGTTCGGCCACTCCTACACTCCGGCACTCGCCTACGGCACAACTTGTAAACTACGAAGAGAAGTATTTTCTGCTCGATTGTGGTGAAGGCACTCAGTTACAAATCAGGCGTTTCGGTCTGAAATTTCAGCGCATTGATCATATTTTTATAACCCATCTTCACGGCGACCATTGCCTTGGTTTGCCCGGATTGCTCTCTACTTTGCATTTGCTTGGCCGCACAAAGCCGGTGCATATTTACGCCCATCCTGATCTTGCAGAAGCCCTGAGCATTCAGCTCAAAGTCAGTTACTCCAGGCTTCGTTTCGAGCTGCTATGGCACCCACTTGATTACAAAGGCGTGCATACCATTTACGAAAACAAAACCATTGAAGTACTCAGCATCCCGCTATCACACCGGATACCTACTTGCGGTTTCATTATCAGAGAAAAGACGAAACCGCGAAACATTCTTCCTGAAGCTATTTCAAAATACCAACTTTCAATAGCCAGAATCAGGCAAATAAAAGCAGGAGGTTCATTCACCACGCCCGAGGGAGAGATTATACCAAATGAGTCGCTCACATCGGCGCCGCATTCTGCACGCAGTTATGCTTTTATTACTGATACTGCGCCAAAGCTTCATTCGGCGGAAGCCATAAAAGGCGTTGACCTCCTTTACCATGAAAGCACCTTTCTGCAACGTGATGCAGCACGCGCTAAAGAAACCTATCACTCCACAGCCAGGCAGGCTGCTGAGGTAGCACATGCAGCACAAGCAGAGCATTTACTGCTTGGGCACTTTAGCGCGCGATACCGCGATATAGACCACTTTCGCACCGAAGCCGCCGCAGTTTTTCCAAAAGTATCGCTGGCGTATGAAGGTCAAACTATTGCGGTGGGGTCTGTTCATAAATAACATTTTGGCAAAACTTTGCACACTGTATCTTTGTTATTTAAAAGAAGTCTAAATAAGTAGCACGTGGGCGAGAAGAAAATCAAAGTAGCAATAGCCGACAGTACCATGCTCGTTCGCATAGGCCTGGAGCATGTACTTGCTGCTGAAACTGATTTTGAATTTGTAGGAGGTGTATCAAACCTTGCTGATTTGGAGAAACTTATTGCATCCAGATCGCCTGAAATATTAATGATGGACTTTACGTCAAAAGGATTTTCACTTGAGTCAATAGGCCCTCTCAGCTCAAAAAACCCCGCGATGCGCATCGTAGCCATTACCCCTGATCAGGAAGGCGAAACCCTGATCAATGCTTTGAAAGCGGGTGTTGTGAGCTATATTAAAAAAGATTGTGATTTAGGCGAAATAGTTTCATCGGTGAGGGAAACGGCGGCAGGGAGTAAGTTTTTTTGCGGGCAAATTCTCGAAACTATCCGCGCTGTGGAATTGGATGTGGAAGGTGGAAACTGGAAAAATTTTAATTGCGCCCCGGTGCATTTATCTGAACGTGAACTGGAAATTATCACGCGAATTGCCGAAGGCTATACCAATACTGAGATAGCCGAGATGCTTTTTTTAAGTCCACATACCGTCAATACCCACCGCAAAAATATCATGCAAAAGCTTGGCGTAAAGAATACAGCGTCCATTGTGATGTACGCCGTGAAGTCACATCTCGTGAATGTAAATAAATTTCTCTTTTCATCACGATGACCCAGTATGGGCAAAATATATAGATTTGCCCCGTATGAAACTAATAGCCGATAGCGGATCAACCAAAACTGATTGGAGACTAATCACCCCACAGGACGAGATGCACTCTTTTTGGAGCGAGGGAATAAACCCGTATTTCCACACTGCTGAAACTGTGGCCCAAACGCTGAGGTCCATTAACTTTGGCGCCTTTGTGCCCGAGCAGATTCTTGAAGTATATTTTTACAGCGCCGGCAGTTCTACCGCCCAGAATAAGGCCCTTATGGAAAAAGGCTTCAGGGCTGTTTTTACAAATGCCAAAGTAGAAATCATTCATGATCTTCTTGGTGCTTCGAGGGCTTTGTTTTTGAACGATTCAGGTATAGCATGCATACTTGGTACCGGCTCCAACTCGTGTTTGTACATTGATGGAGCCATCGTAAAAACGCTCGGTGGCCACGGCTATATACTTGGCGACGAAGGCAGCGGAATGCATATTGGCCGCAAGGTGATACGCGATTTTATGAGCGACTTGATGCCACCTGATGTACTTGAAGTTTTTCAGAAAGAACATGGCCTTACCAAAGACGCAATCACATTTGCTGTATATAAGCAACACTTCCCCAACAGGTTCCTGGCTTCGTTCAGCAAGTTTGTGAAAACGCATTTAGACCATCCCTATTTTCAGGCCTTGGTTGATGATGCTTTTATGAAATTCTTTGAACGCTACATCATTCAATATCCCGACTACAAGAAGTATCCCTTGAGGATATTGGGATCGGTGGGTTTTTACTACCGAGAGCAACTTGAGAAGCGGGCTGCGCTATACAGCATTACCATCGATAAAATTATTCAGGCACCAATCGATGGGTTGGTAGCATACCACACCTGATTATTTCAAAAGGTATAGGTGAATCTTCGTCGCACTTCATTGCCACACTGATCTATCACTGAAATTTCCAAGGTATTGCTTCCTTTCTTAAAAGGGAGTTCACCCGCAGTAAGCCAGATTTTTTTCTGCTTAGGTTCGTGTTCCATTAGCACCCATTCATCATTCAGCCAGGCATCGTAGCGTTTTATGCCCGACATATTATCGCCTATGGTGAATGCCTGCTCCGAACCATTCGTAAGTACCATTCCGGCTCTATAGTTTTTTGGCGAAAGCGAGGGCTTTATGGTATCGGCAACCAGGGTGAACTTCCCGAAATCTTTGGAGACCACCGTGAATTTACCTTCACTGAGTGTGCCGGCAATATATGATGGGTTGCCGGTTGTTCCATAGCGCGCTGCTGCCAGTTTGCCCTGCAGGTGTGGTGGTACCTTTGAAATATTGAATTCTATACTTATGGCCTTATCGAGTGGCACATCATCGCGGTGTAGCTGGTAGTAGGGCACAAGCGCATCACCCTTTGGCATCTCAGTTCCAAATTGAAAAGGAAGGTCATTGTACAATGCTTTTGCGGGTATGCGAAGTATTATTTCATCCAGGTATTCAAAAGTATTTTCCTGGGCACGATACAGCCAGGCTTCGTAAGGTTCCGGTGGCGGAAGCACACCGTTAGGGTTTGCGAGTATTTCAAGCTCGAAATTCAGGTTCGACTTATTGCCATAGGCATCTGTAACCGTGTATTTCCCCTTTTTTACTCCGGCTTCGGCAATTGATATTGTTCCGCCATCAGAAGGTATCGGATCATATATTTCCAGTTCATTTCCAGGTTCTATAAATGATTTATGGTAGTGCCAGCCATTTTTGCGGAAGCTTTCATAATCCTTGTAGCAGTTGATCTGCCTTGAAGTGGCGAAATCGATTTCATTAAACTCCTGGGCGCAAATTTGGCGCCCTTCTACTTCGAGTTCTATGCCATATACCCCACAGCGGTTGCTCTGCCCGTTCAGGAAATCAAGGGTATGAATGGAAACACCAAAAGCGCCGTATATGGCTACTTTTTGTCCGACCTTTATTCTGTATTTTCCTGCATCGCCTTCCACGACAAGGTTAAACGGTGTATGCTTTCCATTAATAAATGTTGTATCGCTAAGCGGATGAAAGCGAATTCCTCTGATTCTCGGAGGAAGATTATCTACAATAGCAAAGTTGAATAGCAGTGGATTCTGAGCACGGCTTCCCTGGGTTTTTCTTATTTCAAAATGGAGGTGCGCTCCGGCGCTGCCACCAGTATTGCCGCTAAGAGCAATGAGCTCTCCCCGGCTCAAAAGTACATCTTCTGTGGGGCTGAAATCAACTGAAAAACTCTGCTTGGCATATTGTTCCTGCTTCACCACCTTATCAATTTTTAGCGCGAACGATTTTAGGTGAGCGTATACAGTGGTATAGCCGTTTGGATGCTCTATGTACAATACCTTTCCATAGCCTCCGCCCGACACACCTATGCGTGCCACGCGCCCCTCTTCGGCTGCTATGACCCGCTGCCCCTCCACGCCCTGGGTTTTTATATCAATACCCGTATGGAAATGGTTGCGCCTGAGTTCGGCAAAATTTCCCGAGAGGAAGAGCGGTATTTCAAGCGGTGGCCCAAAAGCAGGGAGCTCTTCCTGAGCAAAAGCACCGGTGCTTGGTGCGAAAACAGCAATAAACAGCGCTGCTGCAAAATATATGGCAGGTCTTACTTTCATCTTTGTGGCTTGCCTTTCGGCAAATATGAGGCATCGGGCAATTGGCCCTGAATTAGCTGTTGAAGGTAGTAACCTGGGGAGTTTGGCGGTTTATTCCGTTTTTCAATCTATGAACAAATCAAAGTGAAAACATAATTCATGTGAACTTTCCAATGATTTTGGTAATCTTGTACCCGTAAGTACCTTTGCCGGAGATTTGTTCTTTGGTATAAGCCTTTGAGATTATAGAAATGACTGCCAGAAAGGAAGCCATAGCAAGGAAATTAAATCGTGTAGGAGTGCTGATGAGCCACCTAAAGCGCGACAATGAATCCTTGCGGGCGCAAAAATCCCTTCTTGAACAGAAACTGGCAGAAAAATCAGCTCAGGTAGAGGCGCTTACCGATGAGAACAATCGCGTTAAACTGGCCAAAACCCTGGTGAGTACACCGGGCGATAAAGCCGATATGAAGTTTAGAGTGAATGAACTGGTGCGCGAGATTGACAAGTGTATTGCATTATTGAACAGATAGTCGAAGCAAAATGAGCGAGCTGTCCATAAAAGTATCCATCGCAGGGCGCATATACCCCATCACGGTGAAAGCCGAAGAGGAGGAAAAAGTGCGCAATGCGGCAAAGAGGGTCGATGATGATATCAGGGCCCTGCAGAGTAACTATGCCGTGAAGGACAAGCAAGACCTTCTCGCCATGACCGCCCTGCAATTGGCTACGGAACTCTCCAGCTCTGAAGCAGCCACCAAAGGCAACGCCGACGACGAAGAACTCGCGGAAATAGAACGCCTGCTCGATAAGTTACTGTAAGCAATACACCCCTTCTTGTGCATCCATAAACCGCGCTTTATGCGCACAATGACGACCTGTTAATATGGATGTAACATCACTGTTGATCGGTCTTCTGGGAGGAGTAATAGTAGGTGGTGGAATAGCATGGGTAGCACTCAATGCTGTATTCAACAAAAAGCGAAACTCTATACTCGAAGAAGCCGAAAAGGAAGGCGAAGCAATCAAAAAAGAAAAGATGCTTCAGGCCAAAGAGAAATTCTTTCAGCTAAAGGAAGAACATGAAAATGTAATCAAGGAACGCAACAAACGCGTGCAGGGCCTTGAAGAAAAACTAAAGCAACGCGAAGCGCAGGTGAGCAAGCATGCCGAAGAAAATAAAAAGTCCTTGCGCGACAATGATGCATCACGCGATCAGCTAAAAAGGCAACGTGAAGTAATGGAGCTAAAGCAAAAAGAAGTAGAAAAGGCCCATGCTCAAAATGTGGAGCAACTCGAAAAACTCGCAGGCATCTCAGCCACCGATGCCAAAGCCGAGTTGATAAAAGCCCTCAAAGACGAAGCCCGCACCGAAGCCATGCATCACATCAAAACGATCATGGACGAAGCCAAGCTCACCGCTACTGCCGAAGCCAAGAAAGTGGTGATTCAGAGCATTCAGCGCGTTGCAACGGAGCACGCCGTTGAAAATGCTGTTTCTGTTTTCAATATCGAAAGCGATGAGCTCAAAGGCCGCATCATTGGCCGTGAAGGCCGAAACATCAGGGCGCTTGAATCCATTACAGGCGTTGAGATAATAGTTGATGATACCCCCGAAGCGATTATTCTTTCATGTTTTGACCCGGTGCGCCGTGAAGTAGCACGCTTAGCCCTGCACCAACTTGTTTCTGACGGACGCATACACCCGGCCCGAATTGAAGAAATTGTAAACAAGGTTCAAAAACAACTCGAAGAAGAAATTGCCGAAACAGGCAAGCGTACCTGTATTGACTTGGGTATACATGGCCTGCATCCTGAACTAATCCGCATGGTAGGCCGGATGAAATACCGCTCTTCCTATGGTCAGAACCTTCTGCAACACAGCCGCGAAGTAGCCAACCTTTGCGCAACAATGGCATCAGAGCTTGGGCTCAATCCCAAAGTGGCAAAACGCGCCGGATTACTGCATGATATAGGCAAGGTGCCCGAAGATGAACCGGAACTGCCACACGCGATACTCGGTATGAAGCTCGCTGAAAAGTATGGCGAAAAACCCGAAATATGCAACGCCATTGGCGCTCACCACGATGAGATTGAAATGACCAGTCTCTTTTCACCCATCATACAGGTGTGCGATGCCATAAGCGGAGCACGTCCCGGTGCACGGCGTGAGGTAGTTGAGTCGTACATCAAACGACTGAAGGACCTTGAAAATCTCGCAATGAGCTATCCGGGTGTTACGAAATCATACGCCATACAGGCGGGCCGGGAACTCCGCGTAATGGTGGAAAGTGAAAAAGTAAGCGATGATCAGGCCGATGCGATCAGTTTTGATCTCTCTCAACGCATTCAAAACGAAATGACGTATCCCGGTCAGGTTAAAATAACCGTGATACGTGAGAAACGCGCAGTAAACTACGCTAAGTAGCGCGCCATGAGCGGTATATTGCGAAATAAAACTGTACTGCTTACCGGAGGAGCAGGCTTCATAGGTTCTAACCTGTGTGAGTCGCTCCTCGATAGCGGTAACAGGGTTCGGTGTTTTGATAATCTTGCTACCGGCACTCTTGAGAATATAAGCCCATTCACAGGCCGTGAAGGTTTTACATTTTTGCAGGCTGATATATGTGATGTGGATGCCTTGAAAGGGGCTATGCAAGGAGTTGACTTGGTATCGCATCAGGCGGCGCTTGGCAGTGTACCACGTAGCATCAACGATCCGCTCACTACCAATGCCGTAAATATCACCGGATTTCTAAACGTGATGCAAACTGCCAAAGAGTGCGGAGTGAAACGTGTGGTTTATGCAGCGAGCAGCAGTACTTATGGCGATAGCCCAGATATGCCCAAAGTGGAAGAAAGAATCGGGATGCCGCTCTCGCCCTATGCCGTTACCAAGTACGTGAACGAGCTCTATGCACACGTTTATGCGAATCTATTTGGTATTGAAACCATCGGCTTGCGCTACTTCAATGTATTCGGAAAACGGCAAACGCCGGATGGAGCCTATGCAGCGGCAATACCCAGATTTATCAAGGCATTTATAGAACACCAATCGATTGAGGTGCACGGCGATGGCTTGCAAACACGTGATTTCACCTATATTTCCAACGTTATTGATATCAATCACCTTGCACTTACCACACAAAACCCGGCAGCAATTAATCAGGTGTACAACGTGGCTTGTGGTGAGCGCACCACCTTGCTAGACCTGATTGCAGCATTAAGGGCCGAACTTGTGCTATTTGACAGTGCCATAGCCGATGTGCCACTGCATTTTGGAGCAGCGAGACCCGGCGATGTTCGCGACTCACTTGCGGATATTTCCAAAGCCAGAATGCTGCTTAATTATGATCCCCACTATCGACTCAAAAATGGTATCAGAGACGCTATAAATTGGTATTGGAATTCCCTGGCTGCTAAATAGTAGGTTATTGTATAGATTAGCATCCTTATTAGCTCTGAGCACCCCGCGTAAGCGATGATAAAACAAATCAAAGACCAGTACTTAGGTTCAGCGTTCGCCAAGAATATCCTAGTGATGTTTACTGGCAACGGGCTGTCGCTTATCCTGCCATTTCTGCTGGCTCCGCTTATCACCAGGCTTTTTTCACCCCAGGATTTTGCGGGCTTCGAATTGTATGCAAAGCTCATCGCGCTTGTGAGTGTTCTGGCCGCACTACGCTACGAGTATGCAATTATTTTACCTGACGATGATAAAGAAGCGGAGGGAATTCTGGTGCTGTCATTTCGAATATTGATTTTAGTAACACTGACAAGTGCTATCGTCTTTATCCCTTTCCGAAATCAGTTAGGAGTGCTACTCGACAACCAGGATTTGCCCGGCCTGCTGTGGTGGCTGCCTCCAGGTATTTTACTTACGGGTTTTTTGGGAATTATGGCGCAGTATATCACCAGGGTAGGGCTTTTCAAACTGCTTGCGTCAAACAAGGTCATTGCCACTACAGGCAATCATTTTTCAAAATACCTGATCGGTCTTCGATTTCCTACTGCGGCCGGACTTGTAATAGGTCATCTTATTGGGCTGCTCGCACCGGTATTGGCCATTTTGGCCGTAAGGCCTTTGCGGCAAATGATTGGAAGGCTCAGGCATAATACACAGAATATCAGGGCGATTGCTTCGAAATATAAGGAATTTCCACTTGTGAATTCTACCCATGCCTTCTACGACGAAGGGCAGAAAACCGTGCTGCTTTTCATGATCTCAGCCTACTATGGCGAATATGTTTTCGGACTTTTTGCATTTACTTTCAGGTACTTGCGCATTCCTGTACAAGTGTTTGGAAGTTCGCTGGGCCAGGTGGTGATGCCCCGACTTGCGAGCGATCTCAATGCAGGCATTTCCATCAAACCAAAAATCACCAAAATTATGGCTCTGCTTGCTATGGTGGGCATCTTGCCATTTACAACTCTTATGGTTTTCGGCCAAGAGTTGTTTGGAGTTTTCTTCAGCAGCAAATGGAGCGAGGCTGGCAGGTACGCCGCCATCATGGCTCCCTGGCTATTTTTCAACTTCATAGTATCGCCCATATCGCTGTTGCCCACGGTGGTGGAGAGGCAACGTACATTTTTTGCAATTTCTGTGTCGTTCACGGTAGTTACCATCACCGGAGTTTTTGTTTTGGCACTGCTTGAATTTGATTTCTATACCTTGCTTATTTTTATGACGGTAATTGGGGCACTCATGGATGCCTTTCTCGCTTACTGGTTTTTGCGCATTGCATCGCTGGGGCGCAGGGTATAGTGCTTTCGCAAAATGAACCAACCCGAAGATTTGCTCAGAATGCTTTGATTTGCATCTAAATTAACCATGAAAGTATTACTGCTCTCCGATGCCAATTCCATACATACCCGCAGATGGGTGGAGGGCCTTATTGCCAGGAATATTCAAGTAGCACTCTATAGTCTTGGTAAGCCTGAAGGCGATTTTTATTCCCGATTTTCAGAAGCACAGCTTACTCTGCAATCGGCTTCGATAGGCCTGAAGTCAAACCTGCTCAGCAAGATGGTTTATCTGAAAGCTATTCCTGCCATCAGAACGCTTATTAAAGATTTTGCACCCGATATAGTGCATGCCCATTATGCAACGAGCTACGGCCTGCTTGGCGCTATGAGCGGTTTCAAGCCATTTGTTATTTCGGTATGGGGTAGTGATGTGTACGATTTTCCGGATGCAAGTGCTTTCCACCGCCTTATTATTAAAAAAATACTTGCCTCTGCCACGCGAATAGCTTCCACCAGCGAGTGCATGGCGCAAAAGGTGCAGAGTTTGGTCGCTCCTGGTACACAAGTGGATGTAACCCCCTTTGGTGTAGATGAAACAAAGTTTTCGCCAGTAGGGAAAGAACCGGTTACTGACACCTCTATCATTACTATAGGCACCGTAAAGACAATGGACCATAAATACGGCATCGACACTTTGATTGAAGCCTTCGCAATGTGCACGAGGCAGCTTACTGCATTAGGGGTCGAACCGAACACAAACATTCGGTTGCTCATAGCTGGTGGCGGCCCTGATCTATTAGCGCTCAAAATGCTTGCACAGCGCGAAGGTATTGGCGATGTAACGACGTTTACTGGAAGTATACCACATGAAGAAGTGCCCCAAGTACTTGCACGTATGGATGTATTTGTAGCTCTAAGCCGACTTGATAGCGAGAGCTTCGGTGTGGCGGCAATCGAAGCAGGTGCAATGGCCCTACCAACCGTGGTTTCCGATGCGGGTGGCTTGCCGGAAGTAGTGATACACCGCAAAACAGGTCTGGTAGTTCCCCGCGACAATCCCAGGGCAGCAGCTAACGCCTTGTTGGAGCTGATAGAAAATGCTGAAATAAGACGCACATTGGGCCAGGCGGCTCGTGAACACGTTTTACAACTCTACGCACAAAGCCATTGCATCGACATAATGCTAACCCTTTATGAAACTGTTTTGAATGACGCGTCAAAGGCATAGGTTTGGAAAAGAACATAGAGTGGCTTATTGCTATTTGCTGCTCAACATCAGCAAAAGCAAAGTTGCTGATACCACGCTTCGCTTTGCTGAAAACCCCGACCTTGCAACAGGAATGGGAAGGAATGGACGTATATTCGTACTGTCGCATTTTGAGTTTAAGAACAATGTGAAATTACAAATTGGTGCTTACCGCCATATGATGAGCTCATGGAAATAAGGGAAATAAACAGCACCAAAATAGTGGGCGACTCCCTCAGCACCAGCTTGAATCTGTTTGTGCAGGACCATTGGCTCGCACTTTTCGGCAAGGAAGTATCGCTGCAAGGCATCTTCAAAGGCGAGCAACCGGTGGCCTTGTTTCACACTTTTCAATACGCCAAATTTGGCAAGCCATTTTTGATCGCAACCCCCATGGCGCCACACTGCGGGCTTCAGCTCTTGCGAAATTCAGAAGGAAAATATGCATCGCAAACCGATGCCAAAAGAATGCTGCGCCCAATGGCCGAATACCTTGCTGAGAAAGCGGGTAATTGCTATGTGGATATTGCTTTGCCTGCCGGGTTTACCGATGTGCAGCCATTTATCTGGAAAGAACTTACGGTGAGTCCAAGGTATACCTACTTGCTCGATTGCACTTTGCACGAAAGTGAACTACTGGCAAATATGAGTGCTGAGCGCCGCAAGAATATCCGCGATGCAGAGAAAGCCGGTTATGATATTCAAATTAACCAAAATCATGAGGTTGCCATTTCACTCATAAGCGAAACCTTAAAAAAGGCGGGCGAAAAAACCAAGACCGCCGAACTGAAGAAAATTCTGAATCCCGAAAACGATTTCTGGCGCTTTTGGGTGGTAGTAATGCACCACGGTGTGCCCCTTGCCGCCGCTGTAGTAGGGTTTGATGCAAACCGGGCTTATTACCTCGCAGGTGGGCATAGCCATGTCGCCGCAGATAATTTGGCCGGCACATGGGCGCTCTGGAACGGAATAACCCAAGCCAAGAAGCGGGGTATTTCCTCCTTCGATTTTTTGGGGTCATCGGTGCCTTCCATCGAACAGTATTTCAGAGGTTTTGGCGGTGCGCTCACGCCTTATTTCAGAATTGGTGGTGGGCAAGGATTTGCCGGATTTTTGAAAACACTCAAAAAGAAACTCGCAAAATGACCGCATCCCGGAGCATCAGCAATTTAAAAACCCTCTGGCTTGATAGTGGCAGGGCTTTCGCAATGGGGAGTATACTTATTGCATTTTGTCTTCCGGTTTTCAAAAACGGTATTCAAATTCCAATTATTCTCACCGCTTTCGCATGGCTTTTCACACCCAAATCAAGATTTAGAAATAATTGGAAAATCATTTTGTTTTTTGCTTCCCTTTGGTGGTTTCACCTTCTGGGAATGCTCTACACAGAAAATATACCCCGGGGGCTGAACGATCTGGAACAGAAAGTCTCGCTGCTTGTGTTTCCCCTGCTTTACGGATCAGTGCGCGAATTCACTGCGCGCGAAGTTGCATCCGTGATTTATGCTTTCTGCGCCGGCACCGTATTGGCTGTTCTTATTGCCTTTATTAGCTCATACAGCGACTACGCCCTCACCCATGATGCCATGGAATTTTATATGTCGCAATTCTCACCGGCGCATCACCCTTCATATATCGCCATGTATATGAATTTTGCCATAGCGGCATTGCTAATAGGAATTTATCAAGGCAGCATTTCCGGAAAATGGGGTGTCGCGGCACGTGTTGCACTCTCCGTGTTAGCGGTATCGCTGGTATTTCCGGCGAGCAAGGCCGGTTTGATCAATTTTGTTTTCCTCATATTCTTTATGCTTCTGATGCTTTGGTTTTGGAAGCAATTTACATGGAATCGCATTGCTTTGATTGCAGGCATTGCCATTACGGTCTTCATTTTTGCTGCCAATGATCCTGTGGCAGGCAGGAGGGTATCTGCAGCGGTGGAAACCGCGGCAGGCGAAAGCCAAGGTAAAAATGAAATTGAGAGCAATCAGGCACGCATCATTGGCTGGTCAATAGCTTTTGAAGAAATACGTAAGCATCCGCTGGGTGTAGGTACTGGCGATATTAATGATGTGCTGGTAGGCCGCTACCGCGAAATGGGCTATGATGCACTCGCTGAGATAGAACTAAATCCCCACAACAATTTTTTGCAGATTGCACTCGCTCAGGGCATACTGGCTCTGATTTTCTTTGTGTTGTCGCTGCTCTTTCCCGTTCTGAAAATACTGAAGGAAGCCAATTGGTTTTATGCCTTTTTTCTGATTTCCATTGGAATGAATTTTATGGTAGAGAGCATGCTTGAAAAGCAAAGCGGGGTTATTTTCTTCGCGTTTTTTAATGCGTTGATTTACTTTTCCCAAAACACTTTTTCCCGAAATGATTTATATGACCAACCATAGAACTGTGTAGAAGTGAAGATACTTTTTCTAACACAGTACTATCCCCCTGAGACGGGTGCACCCCAAAACAGACTGCATGAACTGGCCTTGCGCCTTATGGCAAAAGGCATGGATGTGCATGTACTCACGGCCATGCCCAACTATCCTAAAATGGAAATCATGGCAGAATACAGGGGCAAAAAATACCTGGCCGAAACAATAGACGGTATACCAGTGCACCGCACTTCTATATATGTATCGACCAACAGGGGCATTGTTTCCAGACTTCGAAATTACTTTTCCTTTGTATGGTCGTCCATGACCACCGGCCTTAGTCACATCGACAAATTATATGATTATATCTTGTGTGAATCGCCGCCGCTTTTTCTTGCTTTTTCAGCTTTTCGCATAGCGAATCGAACCGGGGCAAAACTCATTTTCAACGTAAGTGATTTATGGCCCGAGAGCGCTGAGAAACTCAATATCGTAACGAATAAATTTTTGTTGTCGCTCGCGTACCGTCTCGAAGCCACAGCCTACAAACGCGCTTTTGTAGTAACAGGACAAACACAGGGTATTTGCGCTGACATAAGCCGGCGTTTCCCCGAAGTGCGCACCTATTGGCTCCCAAATGGGGTAGACCTTGCGCTGTACGACCCCGGAAAGCAAGTTCAGTCTGATTTTCGAAAGCAAATGGGCATTGCACCAACCGATTTTGTTTTGTTTTATGGCGGTATCATTGGCCTTGCGCAGGGCCTTGAGACAATACTTTATGCCGCTGAAAGGCTCAGGCATTTGAGCCATGTAAAGTTTGTGCTATTGGGCGAAGGCCCCGAAAAGGAAAAACTGCTCCGCATGAAGAAGGAGATGCAACTGCATAACCTGTATTTCAGCGATGGAGTGGGAAAAAAAGAAATGCTCGGTATAATTTCTCAAATTGATGCATCCATCATTCCACTCCGAAAGTTGGACCTTTTTTTGGGCGCTATTCCAAGCAAGATATTTGAAATTCTCGCCATGCAGAAACCGGTTCTACTCGGTGTAGACGGTGAAGCCAGGAAGCTTTTCATTGAAGGTGGAAATGCCGGACTTTATTTTGAGCCCGAAAACAGTGAAGACCTTGCGGCTAAAATAGCTGAACTTGTTGCTAACCGGGCACTTTGCAGGCAGTTGGGTTTAAATGGCAGGGCCTGCGTATCGCACTATTTTGACCGTGACCTGATCGCTACAAAATTTGTAGAATACATTAAATCATAGCGCAATTCAGTACCGATCAAATTTCATTCTTCTGCCGAAACAGTCAATGCCGGGCAAGTTTTGCTGTAATATTCTTACAATTGGATGTTTATCAGTAAGTCATTTCCACACAGATTCATTTGATTTTTTGAGATTTGATTGATATGCTATTCATTATAAGATACTGTCACAACGCATCATCTCCGATTTCAAACTGAATTCCTTATCTTCATCGCAAATATACTTCGATGTCAAGATTCTTCTTCACAGCCGCACTGGCTCTGCTGTTTTCGCATTTGGTGCTAAGCCAGGTAATCTACGGCACCAATAATTACATAGAATACCATACAGGTACCCTGCCCATTGTAATATCCGTACCGCACGGGGGCTACCTTACTCCTGCGAGTATACCCGACCGAACCTGTATGAATCCGGTGTACGCTATGGATGCTTTTACGCAGGAGCTTGGTGCACGCATTGACTCTTCCTTCTTTGAAGCCACAGGATGCCACCCCCACGTAATTTACTGCAACCTGCGCCGCACCAAGCTCGATGCCAACCGCAACCTGGCATCAGGCGCCTGTGCCCACCCTGAAGGAATTACAGCATGGCAAGAGTTTCATGATTTCATCGGCACGGCTCAGCAAGCAGCTTCAGCAGAATATGAAGGAAAAATATTTTTTATTGACCTGCACGGGCATGGCAATCCTATCCAAAGAATTGAACTGGGTTATCTGCTATACGATGACGAACTTGAGCTCCCTGATGCTACATTAAATAACAGCACTTTTGTGGGTTACAGCTCTATACAGAATCTCGTTGCAAACAATGCGAACAACCAAACCCATACGGAGTTGTTGCGCGGGCCGCTGGCTTTGGGCACTTTGCTGGGCAATCATGGATATCCCAGTGTGCCCAGTGAACAAATTCCTTTTCCCGGTACTACTACCAACTACTTTAGCGGGGGCTACATTACCGCCAACCATACATCGTATGCCACCAACAACAATGTGGATGGCGTGCAGGTGGAGTGTAATTTTACCGGTGTGCGCGACTCGTGGGTCAATCGGCACGCTTTTGCAGACTCACTGGTACAGGTGATGATTGCCTTTATGAATTATCATTACGGGGAGGATATGGCCGCTTGTGGCAACCTTTCAGCAACCAACGATCGCGAGGCAGGCGCACTGCGCCTGTTTCCGAACCCAGCTACCACCACCGTAAGATTTCACTTGCAGGGTGCCATACTTACCCACGCTACCATGCATGATATGCAAGGCCGAGAAGTGCTTTCTACACCGGTAAACCAAAGCGAGCAAGTTATAAATGTTAGTACCTTGCCAAAAGGCATTTACATCCTTAAGGCTGTGGATGCCAGGGGCGGAGAGTATGTAAAAAAACTGATTGTGGAATGAGCGGATCTATTTTATTTTAGATATACTTTAAATAAATCAGGAAAATTGACCACTGAAAGGACGTTTATATCCCGCAAGCCCCAGGGCTTTGTTTTTACCAGAAACCAATGATATAACGATGAATAATCCGGCAATTAGAGTTCATCTTCACTGGGCAAATTTTTTATCAGGGCAGCGGGTGCAGCAGAAGCGACAATGCGTAGATATGGTGCGACTTTTAATGCAGAGATTCGTCCTTAGTTGCTAAGATTTTACCTAAGTTTCCGTTGAGCAGCTCAAAAGAATTCTCGCGGTGTATCGCGAAAAGTGCTATCCGGTTATTTGTAGGCAAAGGCTTTTGGTAATCTAGCCGAAGTGTTTGGATTCCTCTTGGATTTGAAAGTGTGTAAAAGCCCGTACTTCTTACTTTACTTAAGAAATAAGTCATATTCGGTGAATTAGAGATTCTATTCGAAAAAATGCAAGATTTTTTTAGAATTCATTCGTAAATTATCTGGATTTAGAGATAACTGCGCCCGATAAGAGCCGGTTGCTCGAAGTCTTTGTCGGGAAGTTTTATACTGGTTTTGTGTTCTTTTTTAACAGGTAGCAATGCAGGATCGTTCGTTTTTTTTCTTTCCCAGAAGCAATGCTCATCTGATTGTATTTCTTAAATTTGATTTTACCAATTGACTTGTCCTAAAATAGGTTTACACCAATAAGTGTGATGGCCTGATATCGTCCCTTTCGCGGTTTGTAATTATGCATGCTCAATAATTATAAGTGATGGGTACTACAGAAGAGCCGTTAGTGTTGAGAATACCCTATACGGCTTTTCATCAGGAGGCGCGTGGATTGCAGGCATTGGAAATTCTCAGGGACTTTTTCAGGTGCATTGGCAAAATATTTCGGGTTACATGACTATTTTACACTGCATGACCCACAACGATACAATGCTGCAGTACTATGGACTCCATGGTCCTTGCGATCCTGCCCTATCCGCTGACAATCATTTGCACAAAAAATCCGAATGTACAGTTTTCCCCAATCCTTCCAACTCCATTTTCTACATTTCTGCAGGTGGTGGATCAGAGCAACTTACAGCAGGTCAATTCCGAGTGTATGATTCATCCGGAAGGTTATTGGATGTAGTAGCGGAAAAGGAAGGAAATCGTATGAAGATTAATTTACAGGAATTCTCTGATGGTATGTATTGGCTACAAATTGAGATCAACGGACAATTTATGGGAAAACGAATTATGAAAATTTGAAACTCAAAGCAATACTGAAATGATTTGAGCATTAAGTGAAAAATTACACTTTTCAATAACCTCAGCTTTTGCGGAATGCCCCTGGCCCGAAGCTACGCCCTCTTCTTCCTGTTTCGCTCGTAGTCGTTAAAAATCCACTCACCAAGGCCGCTTAATCCTGTGTAAACCGCCCTGCCGCTGTTGGCTTTGGTAAAATCTTCCACAAAGCGCTGCAGGTAGGGGTCTTCGGCAATCATAAAGGTGGTAATCGGTATTTTCAACTTGCGGCATTCTGTGGCAAGGTTCAGGCATTTATTCACTATCACGGGGTCGAGCCCGAAGCTATTTTTGTAATAGCCGTCTTTCACTTTCAGGCAGGAAGGCTTCCCATCGGTGATCATAAATATTTGCTTATTGGATGTTTTGCGGCGGCGCAGCAGGTCCATGGCAAGGCGCAAACCGGCCACGGTATTGGTGTGGTATGGCCCCACTTTAAGGTAGGGCAGGTCCTTGATGCTTACCTGCCAGGCGTCATTTCCAAATACTACGATGTCGAGCGTGTCTTTGGGGTAGCGGGTTATTATAAATTCGGCGAGGGCCATGGCTACCTTTTTCGCAGGGGTAATCCTGTCTTCTCCATACAAAATCATGGAGTGCGAAATATCTATCATCAGCACGGTGCTCACCGACGACTTATGCTCTTTTTCGCGCACTTCAAGGTCATCTTCGCTAAGGTTGAGTCCTTCGAGCCCTCTTTGCTGGGCATTGCGTATGCTTTCAGTAAAGTCTATGCTGTCTAGGCTGTCGCCAAAACGGTACGGGCGCGACTCGCCGGTGGCTTCATCGCCGCTGCCTGAGTGCGGGGTGGTATGGCCACCACGCTCCCCCTTTCGCAACTTGCCGAATATCTGGTCGAGGGAGCGTCGCCTGATGGCCTGTTCAGTTTTTCCCGTAAGGGCGTTGCCGCCACTGGTACCGCTGCCATCGCTGAGATAGCCTTTCTCGAAAAGGTCTTCAATAAAATCGTCGATGGTATAATTTTCATTTGTGAGGTTGTGCTGCTTGTCGAGCTCGCGCATCCACTCGAGCGTTTCATCCACATCGCCCGATGTATAAGTGAGAAGCTCAAGAAATATTTCGAGAAGGCGCTCAAAAGGAGTGCGTTTGTCTTTTTCGGGAATGTACTCGGTGAAGTGGAAGCCTTGCATGGTTTAAAATTAGTCATTTTACCATCCATAAAACCCATTTTCCAATCATGTTGTTTGCGGGATGCGTCAACATTGCATTTTATACCTTTGCCTTATGGATGCTGAAACGCGGTTTGCTGAATTTATTCATCAATGGCTACACCAACAAATGGGTGTGCCAATGGAAAGCACCCAGGTATTAAAAATGATTATTCTGCTTGCTTCGATGTTGTTCATCGCTTTGTTGTTCTGGATAATTGCTCAAGTAATTATAAACAAGGTATTAAATAGGCTGGTCACCAAAACGGAGACTAAGTTTGACGATCACCTGCTGAGCTATCAGGTATTCCGTAAGCTAGGCCATATTGTTCCTGTTGTTGTAATCAGCGGCCTGTCTGCAGTGGTGTTCACTGACTATCCATTGTGGCTGCCCGCCATCAGGGCCATCACAGGCGTATTCGAGACTTTGGTGATTATGCGACTGGCTATAGCATTCACTAACGCAAGCGGAAAGTATTTTGGCGAATCACCCAAATTTCGGGATAAGCCAATAGCAAGTTTCACCCAACTTACCAAGATTCTTATTTGGTCAATAGGTATTATCATCCTATTCAGCATCGTTTTTGGCAAAAGCCCTTTGCGCATGTTTACTGCGCTGGGCGCCATTTCTGCTGTGTTTATCCTGGTATTTAAAGACACCATTTTGGGATTCATCGCGAGTATTCAGCTCACCATAAACGATATGGTGCGCATCGGCGACTGGGTATCGGTGCCCAAATATGGCGCTGATGGCGATGTAATAGAAGTAAACCTTACAACTGTAAAGGTGCGCAACTGGGACAATACCATCTCAACCGTTCCCACTTACTCCTTTGTAAGCGACAGCTTCACCAACTGGCGGGGTATGCAGGAGAGCGGTGGGCGAAGGATAAAGCGCGCCATTAACATCAAAATTTCGTCGGTAAAATTTTGTGACGAGGCAATGTTGAAGCGTTTAGAAACAATTCAACTCATTGAAAACTACATCAAGGAACGCAAACAACAGATTGATACTTACAATAAAGAGCAGAATATAGACACCACGTCATCATTGGTAAACGGACGGAGAATGACCAATCTGGGCGTATTGAGGCAATACAGCAATGCTTATCTCAAGCAAAATCCGAATGTAAACACTGAAATGATGTATATGGTGCGCCAACTGCACCCTACCGAACATGGGGTGCCGCTAGAGGTTTATTGCTTCAGCAGATTCAAGACATGGATAGAATACGAAAATATACAAAGCGATATTTTCGATCACCTGCTTGCAATAGTGCCCCACTTCGATCTTGAAGTGTTTGAAGACCCAGCGGGAAGTGATTTTCAGAAACTCGTAAACAACGAAATAAAACCATGAGCAGCCACGACGTAGATTACAAAATTATCGGTGAAGAACTTCAATGTGTACAAATTGAGCTCGACCCACAGGAGTCGGTCATAGCCGAAGCAGGCAGCCTGATGATGATGGATCAGGCCATTGAAATGAAAACAATTTTTGGCGATGGCTCTGCCCAGGAACAAGGTTTTATGGATAAATTCCTATCAGCCGGAAAACGCGTACTTACAGGCGAAAGTCTGTTTCTTACGGTGTATACCAATCATGGCTACGGCAAGCGCCACGTTACATTTGCAGCCCCGTTTCCGGGAAAAATTGTGCCTTTCGATCTGAGGCTTTTCGGAGGCAAGGTTATTTGCCAAAAGGATGCCTTCCTTTGCGCCGCCAAAGGAGTGTCGGTAGGTATAGAGTTTCAGAAGCGCATCGGAGTAGGTCTTTTCGGCGGCGAAGGTTTTATTATGCAGAAGCTGGAAGGCGACGGCCTCGCCTTTGTGCATGCGGGTGGTATGATCATAGAGCGCGAGCTCGGCCCATCAGAATTGCTTAGGGTTGATACTGGCTGCTTGGTGGCATTCACCCGCACAGTAAATTACAATGTGGAAATGGTGAAAGGCATCAGAAATGCTTTCTTTGGTGGTGAAGGTTTGTTTTTGGCTACCCTTACCGGCCCTGGGAAAGTATGGATTCAGAGTATGCCATTTAGCCGGCTTGCTGATAGAATCATAGCATCAGCCCCGAAAATGGGTGGTAAGCGCAGAGAAGAAGGAAGTATTCTGGGTGCTTTGGGAGGTTTGATCGACGGTGATAACCGTTTTTAATCAGGCTTTACGCCAAATAGTCTTAACCGAATTTCAGAATCTTTGAATCTGACATTTCTTTGCTGTCAAAGGTACCGAAACTGAAGGTCAGCTCAGCGATCATCACTGCATAGTCGCGGCCTATCTCGTACATATCTTCATCGAACTTTTCAGTCATCCACACCACAGAAGGTCTGAATCCAAGATTTTTAAGTTCTACAAGTTTATACAATACGAAGAGAATTCTTTTAGAACTGGCTATATTGAAAAAGTCAAGTCTGAAATTAAATTCGATTCTACAGGCGGGTTGGGTGGCAAGTTCGTCAAGCCAGTTGAGTACAGGTCTGTAGAGCAATTCCGCGTCGAGTGGAATGCTTCGACCAGCGATTACGTAGGTGCCTGAATCAGCATCAAGATGGACGTAGGGGGTTGACTTGGTAGGTATTCGTATAAATTTATCCATATTCACGCATTAGCACCTTTCATACTGAAATTGGTTCACGAAAGTTCATTATTTAATGCGTACAATCAAGATATTTTCTACCAACAGCCACAAGAGATAGACCAATCATGCCAGATAGATGATAAGCCTTAAAAGTTTTGAACAATGCATGGTTTAAATCCTAACCTAGAGGCTCATAAGATCCTTAAATCGGGCAGCTTGACGCCGCGATACTTCAAGGTCGGTGCCGTTTTTAAGCTTTATTTGCAGCCCTCCATTAAACCAAGGCTCTATCTTGATAATTTCTTTCAGATTCACGATAAACTTGCGGTTGATGCGGAAGAAATCCTTTTCATCGAGCCGTTTTTCGAGGTTGTTCAGGCTTTTTAAAATGAGGGGCTTGTACATCTCAAAGTACACCCGTACATAGTTTCCTTCCGACTCAAACATCCGCACTTCACGGAGTGTAACAAACCAGCATTTTTCACCATCCTTCAGGAATATTTGATCATCGAGTGCAAGGCGGCTGTCATTTGAAACTGGATGCAGAATTTCATTTGTTTCAGTTGCCTGAGGGAGCTGAATCTTTTTAATAGCATCTTCCAGTCTGTTGTCTTCCACAGGTTTCAGAAGGTAGTCGAGCGCATTTACTTCAAATGCTTTTATAGCATACTCATCGTAGGCCGTTACAAATATCACCTTGGGCACGAATTCCAGTTCTTCAAGCAAGTCGAATCCTGTTTTTCCAGGCATTTGTATGTCAAGGAAAATCAGGTCGGGTCGTTCGCGTTCTATCATTTCTAGGGCTTCGCTGGCATTTGCGCATTCGCCAATGATTTCTATTTGAGAAAATCGCTCCAGCATGCTCGCCATTTCTTTGCGCGCCAGCCGTTCGTCGTCAATGATGATGGTTCTCATAATCGGGTTGTTGATTTATTGCTTTTAAAGGTAAGTTTATCGTGCACATTACACCGTTGTCGTGACTTCCTATTCCAAGGCGCGCATAGTCGCCATAAAGTAGGTTGAGCCTCCGGCGAGAGTTTGCCAGGCCTATGCCCGTACTTTCAGGTTTTTCATTGCCCGAAGGTTTGAATGCTCCTGAATTGAATATTTGAATTTCCGCATCTCCATCTTCTCTCAGCCGTGCACTGACTTTCACCAATCCTCCTTCAGTAAGGTGGCTTATGCCGTGTTTGATAGCATTCTCAACGCAAGTTTGCACTATGAGTGGTGGTATCTGCGCAGCACGCACATCATCGCTAATCTCTATTTCAAACGTGAGCCGGTCATCGTATCTGATTTTCTCAAGTTCAAGGTAGTCCTGCACTACTTTCATTTCTTCTGCAAGCGTTACAAAGCGTTTTTTTTCTGCCATAAGGCTATTGCGCAGTATGCTGCTCATGCGTGTAAGGCTCTTCTTTGCGAGGTCGGGATTTTCATCTATCAACGCCCTGATGCTGTTCAGCGCGTTAAACATAAAGTGCGGGTTGAGTTGCGACCGAAGATTGCTCAGTTCTACTTCGTGGATGGATGAGGTGAGCCTGAGATTTTTAACTTCTTCGCGCTCGTAATTCTTCAGGTATATCGCTGCGAAATACAGGATGTTCCAGAATAAATAAACCGTTGAGAAAGGGAAAAACAATTCAAGTAATAGCCTGAATGGTGGGGTAAGTATGGTGGGCACGTGGCTGAAAAGCGTGTCAGAAATACCCGCATACAAGAGCGAAGCAATGATGCCAAACATGATTGAGAGTGCCACAATACGCGGTATGGCTTTGAGTATTTTCATGGCAAGCATACCCCCGCGGATTATGATGCTTCGCATGGCATGGGAGAGGGTGATGCCAAGTAAAAAGTTGGCAAACAGTACTTTGAGAATTCCGGAATCTACCTGTCCGGCAAGTAAATTCTGAAATAGTATGAGCAGCACATAGCCAAACCATCCGCAAACCTGTGTGAGCCAGTATATCGCTTTTTCGTCGCTCATTTGTCGCACTAAAGTAATATGATTAAATGTACATTAGCACACCATGAACCTATGAATTTCTTAGCGCATCAATATCTTTCATTTGAATCGCCACCAGTTATGGCCGGTAATTTTATGGCCGACTCTATTCGCGGAGCGCTCTCAGTGCACCTGCCTGAAGAGGTGTTGCTCGGTATCAGTGTGCACCGTTTCATAGATTCATATACTGATACTCATCCGATTGTTTTGGAGAGCAGAGCCATACTCTATCCGCATTTTTCAAAATATGCCGGCGTAGTTCAGGATGTATTTTTTGATCACTTTCTGGCACTCGACTGGAAGCTTTACCACCCTGAGCAGCTTCCGGCTTTCGCCAAAAAAGTATACCGCACCCTTGCGCATTACGAACCTATTCTGAATGAGAAGGCAAAGCGGACATTGCACTATATGTCACGTCACGGCTGGCTCGAAGGGTATGAGTCGGTTGAAGGTGTGAACCGAGCCCTTACCGGGCTCGCTTCGAGAGCTTCCTTTCCTTCAAATATGCAAAACAGCATTCCGGCACTAGAGGCCAACTTCACTGAGCTTAAATCTGCATTTAATGTCTTTTTTCCGGAGCTCGAAGGGGCTGTCAAAGGGCGTTACGCTCAGGCCATTGCCGATACATTTGGCGATTAGCCAAAAGCGGCTTCTGCAACCCTCTGTACCTATAAACGTATACCCGTGCTGCTTTGTGGTTTAAGCCATACTGCAGCGAGCTATGCGCACAGGAAAGCAGAAAATTAAAGTTAAAAGATTTGTTGTCGTTGTGGCAATTATAGCCTTTTCGTGCAGGTATGATGCTGCACACGACAAAACTTCTATGGCTACTCCCGAAACTGTAGCCAATACTCCGGTTACATTCGATCTCGATGCAATTAAGAAAAGAGGTAAAATTGTTGCCCTTACGCTCAATAGCTCTACATCGTACTTCGTATACCGCGGACAGGCGATGGGTTATGAATATGAGCTCCTTAAGCGATTCGCTAACAGTCAGGGTCTCGAGCTTGAAATAAGAATTATACCCGACCTCAATTCCATGTTTGATTTGTTGAACCGCGGTGAAGGTGATATAATTGCCTGTAACCTCGTAGTAACCCGCGACCGAATGAGGCAGGTGAGTTTTAGCGAACCCTATAATTTTACGCGTCAGGTACTGGTGCAGCGACTTCCTGAAGGCCACCAAAAAATGACCCTGAAAGAAAAGCACAAACATATTGTAACCGGCCCTGTAGAGCTGATTGACAAGAAAGTATATGTGAATCGTACTTCTCCATTTTTTAGCAGACTTGAAAGTTTACAAAATGAAATTGGCGGAAGCATCGATATAGTAAGTGTGCCCGGATATATTGATACCGAAAAGCTCATCAAGAAAGTAGCCGATGGTGAAATAGCCTATACTGTTGCTGATGATAATATTGCAAATCTTAATGGCACTTATTACGATAATATTGATGTTGATGTGCAGCTAAGTTTTCCCCAGCAAGTAGCATGGGCGGTGAGGCAAAATGCACCCGAACTGCTCAATGCGGTGAATGGTTGGTTTGATGAAGACCGCAAGAAATCAGTGCACGTTTATATCTACAATAAGTATTTCAAGGCATCGCGCGAGCAATGGAATAAATTCAATGGCGAGTATTCATCGCTGAAAGGAAATAGAATTTCAGACTATGATGAACTCTTGCGTGAGTACAGCAAAATAATTGACTGGGACTGGCGCTTACTTGCAGCGCAGATGTATCAGGAAAGCAAGTTTAATGAAGAAGCCCGCTCGTGGGCCGGTGCTTTTGGACTCATGCAATTTATGCCTGGTACTGCCGCTATTTATGGTATTAGCCCTTCATCGCCAGCCGAAGAACATATACGCGCAGGGGTTCTCTACCTAAGCTGGCTCGACGACTATTGGAAAGAACGTATTTTCGACCCGGAGGAACGCATAGCCTTTATACTTGCATCATATAATGTAGGCCTTGGCCACGTAAACGACGCTGTAAACCTTGCTTTGAGCTTCGGGTACAATCCCCAGAAATGGGATGGCAATGTGGCAGAATGCATCCTTATGAAATCGCAAAGTATATACTACAACCACGAACTGGTAAAACACGGTTATTGCCGCGGCGAGGAGCCATACAAGTATGTGAAAAGCATACGCACCCAGTTTGAACATTACAAAAGGGTAATCACTTAAGCTGTTCAGCTTTCGGCAAATAGTACTTCAACGAGCGCGTCAAATGTGAGTGGTTCCGAATACTGCCTTCCCGCATATACACTGGCTATAAGTTTCAGCAGAAATGGCTTATCGTTTCGCAGTATGAGCTCTATGAGAATGTTTCCGTATAGTTGATTCAAAGGCGCATTGGCAATTGATGAAGGTGCGGGCTTGATGTAATGCCTGTCTATGCGCTCCACATACTCACCTTTATCGCTGTGCCTGCGGTCTGATGTATAAATCCGGTAGCCGAGAGTCAGGATGATTTCGCCGAAATGATCAAGCAGAAAACTATACTCTTCGTCGCGAAATCCAAAACCTGCATACAAGGCAAATCCATTTGCTTCCGGTGATTTGTACCGCACAAGGTACGGGTGTGAACCAGCGTGGTTATTCAATTCATCCATCGCAATTTTAAGCGCATCAAGCCGCCTGTTTACCCGTCTTTTTTCTTTCCACTCTTTGTACTTTTCGGCAAATGTATCGCTCCTAATTAGCTTTTCAGAAACAAATGGTTGTGAAACACTTATGCCAGTGTCTTTTCTGAATAGTTTCTGCATGATTTGATCAAAAAAATCACTTTTCATAATCCTTGAGGCTTTTTGATAATTTTGGGCATGACACCAATCGAGCACAAAATTGCAGTAAATAAAACCGCACGCTTTTATACACAAGGAAATGATATAACCAAAGCGAAGCGTATTTGGTTCGTTTGCCACGGTTACGGTCAGTTGGCGGCCTATTTTATTAGAAATTTCAGCACACTCGATCCTAATACAGATTATGTAATAGCTCCTGAAGGATTCCACCGTTTTTACCAGGAAGGATTTTCCGGAAGGGTTGGCGCCACCTGGATGACCCGGGAAGCGAGACTCGATGATATTGATGATTATTTAGCATACCTAAATTCGGTGCACCACGCTTGTGGTTTGCATAATCGCAACGCAGAGCAGCAGCTTATCGCATTCGGATTTTCACAAGGTGTAGCCACTATTTCGCGATGGATTGCACTTGGCAATGCACGGCCCGATGCGGCAGTGTTATGGGCAGGTTCTTTTCCTCCTGATCTGGAAATAGTAAAAGCCCGAAATGCCTTCGAGAAATTGCCGGTTTGGTTTGTGCTTGGCAATGCCGACCCTTTTATCACAGATCAATCTGCAGAAGAAATGAACGAACACCTTGAGCCAATTGGAATTCAAGGTAATTGGCTGCATTTTAGTGGTGCGCATGAAATTCCGGATGAAGTGTTAAAAGAGTTGCTTTTTGAGATCAAGAGTAAGCTTGGCAACTGATCAGATGAGTTTCATCAAAACACCTATTCTTGTATTCTCAATATTCCGGTTTATGATTTCCAGGAGATTTACACACAACCATACTTTATGCTGTTTTCTTATCGCAATTACCATTTCAGGGTGCACCGAACGCCCGGCCGAATCTAGGCCATCTGTATCTCCTGCAATCGAATCGGTTGAATCAGATACAGCGGATATAAAGTTATTGAAGGGCCATGATATGTCGTTGGATTTTGAGCAGCGTTACCAAGGCATAGCCGAACAAATGCCGCTATTTCCTGGCGGGGAAGAAGCAATGATTAATTACTTGAAAAAACATATTCGCTACCCAAAAAGTGCCATCGCTGATGGTATTGAAGGTCTTGTATACACCAGCTTTGTGGTTGATGAAAATGGACTCATTTCAGATATCCGCATCCTGAAAAGCGCCGATGTGCGATTTAATGAGCCCACCATGGAAGTACTGATGAATATGCCTGCCTGGGTGCCGGGCATGCACAATGGAGAGAAAGTAAGCGTGAGGTATAACCTTCCGGTAAACTATCAGTTACAGAAAACCATCGGTGATAATAAGGTAACTGAATAAAAGATATAACAACTTTCGAATAGATAGTATTTGATCATTATTTTCAGGCGTAAGCCACAAAATAATACTCTTGGTTTTGCTCATAAAGCTTTACGAACGCAGCTTCACTGAGCGGCGCTTCGCTCTCAATATATCCCTTCAGGGTATTTATTTTCATACCTATTTCTAAGCGCAAGTATTGAAATAAAGAAGCCGGAATTGTGCCGTAATATTCGCTGGCGCCAATGCCGCACTCAAAAACTACCGTGGGTTTATTTTCTTTGAGAATTCTCCTTGCTCCCTTAAGCACAGCAAATTCGCCGCCTTCCACATCGAGCTTGATAAAATCAATTTTGGTTGATGGGTTTATCACATCGTCGAGTTTTCGCACCTCCACTTCAATGATGTTTATTTCGGGGTGCTGCGTGTCGTATTTTCTCTGCCTGAGACCACTGTATGCTTCGGCGTTCTTTACATGGTTAAATGTCGACATGCCATTTTCATCGCCCAGGGCGTAGGGAAGTACTATTATCTGGTTGCCAAATTTTCTTCGCAGGCCTTCGTGCAATTCAGGAATAGGCTCGAAGGCGGTGTGATTGCCATTGGGAGCCATCCTTAAAATGATCTCCATAATTTCGCCCTTGTGGCATCCGATATCAATGCAATTGGAGTTGGCGCCAATCGCTTTTTTCATGATCAGGTTGCTAAGGCGGTCGTATTCCAGGTTTTTCGTCAGATCCCAGCCCAGCGCTAGGCAGGCTTTTCTTATTACATCTTTAATAGGAGCAATGGGCGACATGAATACTTAGACTTGTAAATTTCAGAATGTAAAGGTTGCATCATTTGCCGGAATATTTGCACGAATGCTATACAAAATGCTGCAATCCTGTGATTGCCATTGAAATTCTCGGGGTAATTATACATTTGCATAAATGGATGTTGTGAATTAGATATCTTCGGTGTAATGATTAAGTATCTCAGAAAATTTCGGGTGTACTGGCTGCGCGATGCAAGTTTTGCAACGCTTTTAGCAATGCTGGTTTTAATGGTATTTGTTCTGCCCGTAGCTATGAGTTCTATGGAGCGCGGCGACAACCTGCTTCATGTGATGCTCTTGTTTCTTTTTTTTGTTGGTATCTGGTCGGCCGACACGCAGCAATTGGTTGTAATTAGCGCAGTGTTTTTTGTTCTGCATCTCGTCCTCAAAATCATCAGGTTTCACGATCAGTTTGTTACCAGGCAAATCATAGAGTTCATAGTGGCAATTCTCAACCTTATGATATTCGGACTGATTAATTTAAGATTGCTTTTTCGAGACAATTCAATAACTTTTTGGCGCATACTTGGGGCTATTAATGTATACCTTATTGTGGCTCTGCTGGGTGCATTTGTGTTAATGCTTATTGCGGTGATTCTCGGTGAGTCAATTACAGGCGAAGTGGCACTTACCGGCACAGACAATGATTTCGCATCATACATTTACTACAGCCTTTCGAGCCTCACCACCGTGGGATATGGCGATATACGGCCAGCCAATGACGCTGCGCGTATGTTCAGTGTTTTTCTCTCATCCATCGGTATACTTTTTCCTGCAGTAATTATAGCCCGCTTAGTAGGTACGAGCAATACTAATAGCGGCCTGAAATAGGATTTTAGTTGTTGGTTTTCATCATTTACTAGACTCGATAGTTGTCTCAAAAAAATCTATTCATTAAATCGAGAAAATCATCTCCCCTTCGGATCCCGCCAATTGGAATTCGGAATTCTTTTCGATAAATAATTACCTTGCACCCTGCCAATATCCGTTCCAATTTTGATACATAACTAGCAAGCTCCCAACTAAACCATAACCAACCTTCTCCTTATGAAGAATTTGCTACCCTTGCTCATCTTCACGCTCTCAGGAATAGTCGCACTTGCCCAAGGTCAGCAATATGTTGACTCCCTGAAAAAACGCCTGGACGTGCAGCTTGCTGAGAAGGCTCTACAAGGTGGCAAAGACCAAATGAGCGATACTTTGATAGGTAGGACACTTTCATTGTTAAGCAATGAATTGGTGACCATTAATCCCGGAGAAGCGCTCATCTATTCTGATCAATTGCTGGTATTGTCAGAAAAACTGAACCACAACTTGGGCATAGCGTCGGCCTTGCACGTGCGGGGCAGTGTAGAGCAGAATATGGGCCGTTTTGATGCATCCATTTCAACATTCTTCAGGGCCATTGAATTTGCCAAAGCTTCCGGTAATTCAAAACAAGTAGCCGCATCACATACCAACCTGGGTATATCTTACGTGAATAAAGGTCAATTTCCAAAGGGATTAGAGTCTTCTTTGGAAGCGCTCCGGATTTATGAGAAACTGGGGGAACTTTCCGATGCCGCAGGCTGCCGGTTGAATATTGGAATTTTGCACAGCCAGATGGGATCATACGATGAAGCACTGCCATATTTTACGGCTTCCATGGAGCATTTTGAAAAAACCAGAAATAAATACGGGCTCAATTTTGTGTACAACAGCATCGGTCAACTTTACACAGGGCTCAAAAATGCTGAATTGGCCATGTACTATGACTCTCTCGCCCTGGATTTGAGCCGTGAGCTCGGCAACGAATACGGCGAAGCAAATGCCCTGAATAATCTCGCATATGACTACGAACAATTGGGACAACCAGACCGCGCAATGCAGTTTTATTACGAGGCATTAGAACTAAACCGAAAAATAGATGATCAGGATGGCGTTGCCATTTTACTCACCAACATTGGAAGCCTGTTTGCAAAGCAAAAGAAATACAAACAAGCGGAGCAGTATTATATGGAATCTCTTGGTATTTCAAAGGAAATAGGGAGTTATGTAAATATAGGTGACGTCTACCGAAATTTAGCTTCCAATGACAGCGCTCAGGGAAATTATTCGCTGGCTTTTGCACACTATAAAGACTATATCGCGGCACGCGACAGTATGTTTAGCGAAGAAAACACACGGCAACTTACGGAGCTTTCAATGCAGTACGATTTTGATAAGAAAGAAGCAGTAGCGCAGGCCGAACAGGATAAGAAAGATGCAATTGCCCAAGAAGAACTTGAAAGGCAAATGCTCGTGCGAAATGGGTTTGCAGGTGGGTTTGTGATTGTATTGGCCTTTGCAGGCGTTTTCTTTTTTCAGCGCAACAGAAT
>JBBQZU010000023.1:0-54195 GCA_038207425.1 Flavobacteriales bacterium
ACACCTTCTGCTTTTTCGAGATCAAGGGCTGATGGTAAGCCGGGAAGGTGCTTTTGTGATTTGACATACTGTCCAAGCTCGTCGATGCTCATCAGGTCGTAGTTTTCTTCAAAAACATAGTCGGGCCAATTGCTTTGAGCCTGAACTTTCACTTGCGTTGCAAGAACCTGACCTGCTACTGCGAGGCGCGCGCCTGTCACAGCACCTGTTCCTATGCCCACATTGCCATTAGACGCTATGGTGATGCGGTCCTGATTTCCTGCCCTAAACAACAGTTGTCCCGAAAATAAAGATTCGATGACAAAATCACTACCAGAGGTGCGAACGTTGCCCCTTTGCTCATTACCTTTGACAAAAGATAAACGTGATTCTGAACTAGAAAAAGGGGCTGATCCACCGCCTGGGTTTCTCAGTGTAAGCAGGGTACCACCCGGTGAGATCGTGGTACCCAAGGTAGATGGTGTACCTGTTATAGTCGCGTTTTCCGCGCCTGCCGAGATGGAAGATGCTGCCAATTGGGTGCCACTCCATCGGGGTACGCTGCTAGCGCTCAAGCTAGCGGAAATTTTAGGATCTACTTCTGATGAAATATATCCCGCAGATGCGTGGTTGCCCCAGCCGTGGGCCTGGTTCCACTGGGTGCTACCTCCGCCCGGTGCAGTAATGGTTCCTGCAAAAACAGCGTTGCTGTTAACGGAGTTCAGCGAAAACGCTGATGTACCGGATGTCGTGCGAAACTCAAAATCTGTCGCCCCGAAAAATAGTCCTGAGTTGGGAGATGACGCTGACCTGAATGCAAAATTACCTGGGGCAACAAGCAAATTATTGCCCGAAGCGAACTGCAGGTTGGTGGTCATATTGCCATTGTCTGCATTGAATGCAAAAATGGGCGCCGCGGTTCCATTGCGAAATTCATATCGCACATTGGTTGCGTTAAAGAAGAGTCCGTAGTTTGGGTTTTGGGTAAACCTGAAAGCGTATTGGTTTGGTCCAATATTGATTGTTTGGGCGCTGAGCACTTCAGTATTTAGGAAGGAAACTGAAAGTAACATTGCAGCTCCGATGAGCAATTTGCCGAAAGGCATTAAATGGTTAATTGTTTTCATGACTTTTTGTTCTGGTTAATATTCAGGAACAAATGTCAGGCAGAGCGATTGAGATTGAAATATATATTGAGTAAGCGTATGGGTTAATGTGTAAGCGTTAAGAAAAAACGAATACGTTGCTAATAAATCAGGCAAAACGCCCGTCTACCATAGAAAGTTTGCGATCGGCCATTCGGGCAAGTTCTTCGTTGTGGGTAACGATTACAAAGGTTTGGTTTAATTCTTCTCTAAGTTCGAAGAATAATTTATGAAGCTGTGAAGCATTTTTCGAATCGAGATTTCCCGAAGGTTCATCTGCAAAAATTACGGAGGGGTTGTTCATTAAAGCCCTTGCTACGGCAACGCGTTGTTGCTCACCACCTGATAATTCAGCGGGTTTGTGCTCTGCTCTTGGCTCCAGGCCAAAGCGCTTCAGTAGTTCGTTGGCCCGAGTTTCAGCTTCTTTTTTTCCTTTGCCGGCGATGAAAGCGGGTATACATAGATTCTCAAGCGCTGTGAACTCGGGTAAGAGATGGTGAAACTGAAATATGAATCCTATTTCTTTATTTCTGAATGCGGCCAATTGCGACGAAGTAAATTTACCAACGTCGGCGCCTGCTATGCTGAGTGATCCTGAATCTGCGCGGTCTAGTGTTCCTAAAATTTGAAGTAGCGTGGTTTTGCCTGCTCCCGATGCTCCTACGATGGAGATTATCTCCCCCTTTTTCACATCCACATTTACTCCTTTCAGCACTCTGAGCGTGCCATAGGATTTTACAATTTCTTTGGCTTGTATCATCAGGGGGCGAATATACGGCTAAAGAAGTACAGGTATAAAGAACCCCAATTCAATTCGCTGGTTCAACTATTTTTCCGTTTCTTCCTTTTGGCATTCCTTTCAATGAGACGGGCTGCAATTACAAGAGCCAGGATAAAACCGAGAACTATGGAAATCTTAATGGGCAGTGGCACTAAGAGCAACATAACATGATTGGTTAATGGGTTAATAGCCGCAATGTACGAATCTTTGGAGGGTGAGAATTTAAAATATGATGTAAAAAAAAGGGAGCCAATTAGCTCCCTTAAAAAACTTAGTAACTGCTTAAATATTAGTTGCAGCCCATGGTTCCAAATCCTTCAACTTCCACGAATTCCGGTTCATTTTCTCCTTCTCCTTCTTCAAACCAGCCATCAAACAGATTGCCTTCGATACCCCAATAGATACCTTCGAAAGAGATGCTTCCACCACTTACGTTTAGGCTTCCCGATTTTGAGAAGTACAATCCGGCAGGATCTGCAAATGCCAAAACATAGGCAAAGCTATTTCCTTCAAGATCATCCGGGTCGCCATCAAGATCTTCAAACCAATTTAAGATAGGGTAGTTGCCGTTTGCTTCGTTGTCATAAACAATGTACACAGCGAAGCCTTGGAAGAAATCGAAGACTTCATCATCTTCAAATTCTCCGGTACTAAGCGCTTCAAAGTCGCCGGCAATTCCTATAACAACTGACAGGCCATCAAAATCAGGCCCGCCAACGCCAAAGTCAAAACCAAGGGCATCATCGCTTGCTGAGAAGCAGAAAGTATAGTTGATATTGAGTGAGCTATTTCCAGCTACCACAGTACCACCCGTATTGCCACCAAAAGACCCTGGTCCTAAAAAGAGAATTCCGCCACCTTCCGGAGCAGCAGCAAAATAAACTTGCTCAGTGCTGCTGAAATTCCATCCCGGATTAGGGCTTGAAAAGGAGAAAGATTTGTAATTCGATTCAGCATCGAATACAATTATCTTATCCATAGTTGAATTGTAGATACCAAGATCAGGAAGTCTTTTGCTCATCGCATTGATGGCATAATGATCATCCTTATTGGTAAGGGGCGTAACCGATGCATTGCGCTCAAGTGGTTCGCCTGTTTCATAATCTTTGGTACACGAAGCAGCAAAGAGAATGACCATTGCCGCTATGGAGGCGGCAATGGTCTTTTTTATTGTCCTTGAATTGTTCTTAGTTCAGTTCTTTATTTATACCGTAAAGGTAAAATTCTAGAACAAGAAGCCCAAACGAATTCGTGGCAAAACGTTTGGGCCTATGTTGAAGCTACCTCCATTTGGGGTTTCAACGGCATCAACACCTTCTACAGTGGACTCAGAAACAGTATCAAACATGGTCGTGAAAGCCAAGCCAAAGCCTAACTCAGCACCAAGGTAGATATTGTCGGCAAAGTAAAAGTCCATACCAGCCAGCGCATTAAGTCCAACGGTAAGGCTTCCATTTTTCGTTGTGTTTTCTTCAACATCCGTTCCTGTGCCCAAAAATTCGCTTCTGGAATTGGTATTGCCAAAACCTAAGCTTACTACCCCTCCATAATATGGAGAAAGACGGTCAGTGCCGGTCCAGTGCTTTTCAATACCTCCCGCAATCGAGATATCGAAATTGCTGTTTCTGTCTCTCAGTTCAGTATTCTCTGCATTATTGGCAAGTGTAACATCGGTAGTACTTCCAAAACCGAGGAATACTTCAGCACGCCAAGCGGTATTTGCATCTGTAAACTTCCTGTACTTAATTCCTGAAATTCCTATTGGACTTCCGCCAAGTGGAGCAAATTGGAATTCAAGGTTCTGCTCACCACCGGTTTGTTTGTATACATCTTGAGCATTTAGTGCCACTGCTGATGTAAGGGCAAGGGCTACGATAATTAATTTTCTCATGTTAATTGGGTTTTGTGTTAATACGATGCGAATTTGAAAAATATGGGTACTGAATTATGCAAATAAGGTATAAGATATTAACAGCACTTTGTTTATCAACAAGGCCTTCGTATCAGAGCACAGCCTATTCTCAAAGCCTATCCTATAAATAATTCATTTTGAATCAATGCTTTGATCTTTTATAGAAGAAGCAAATTTTATAAAACTGAATTTTTTAAAGGAGCCAGATTTTCTATCAAATAGGTTTGTTTACTTTGCTTTTCAAATATGCTTAATATCAGGATTGTGATAAATGAATCAAAACATTGAACAATGAATCTCAGAATTTTTTTAATCAGGGCATTATTTACTAAGCTCTTATGCCTTATTATTGCTGTCGCTACAATCTCAACCCATCCTATGCAGGCTTCTAAATTGGCATACGTAGAACCTGAATCTTATACGGGTGCTGATCTTGGCCTTACATTTAATGGTCTTAATGCTGCAGTAGCTGTTTGGTCGCCCGATGCCGAAAAGGTCAGGATGAAACTATACAAGAACGATATAGTGGGAGTAGCCTATGAAGAAATTGCCCTTGTGAAAGGAGAGAAGGAGGTATGGCGGTGCAATCTTGATAGCAGCAGTTACGGAAGTTACTATACCCTGCAGGGAAAATTCAATGGCAAGTGGAAGGCTGAAGTACCAGGGGCTTATGCTAAAGCAGTAGGTAGAAATGGAGTAAGAGGCCATATTATAGACCCTGCCTTGCAACATCCTGATGGTTGGGAGTATGACAGGTCGCCATACCTTAATACTGTTGCCGATATTGTACTCTATGAATTGCACGTTCGCGATTTTTCGATTCACCCTGAGTCGGGGATAGAGCATAAAGGAAAGTATTTGGCATTTACCGAAAGGGGAACCAAAACACCTGCGGGAATTACCACCGGCATTGATCACCTTATAGAATTGGGCATAACCCACTTGCACCTGCTGCCTTCATTTGATTTTTTCTCGGTTGACGAAGCCCGACCTGAACTCAATCAATACAATTGGGGCTACGACCCGCACAATTACAATGTGCCCGAAGGAAGCTATGCAACCAATGCAACTGATGGCGGGGTGCGCATAAAAGAGTTTAAGGCAATGGTGAAAGCGCTCCACGATGCGGGTATAAGGGTAGTAATGGATGTGGTATATAACCATACAGGAATGGTGGAAGGAATGAGCTTCGATGAATTTAATCCGGGATATTTTTACCGTAAATGGCCCGATGGCCGCCTTAGCAATGCCAGTGGTTGTGGCAACGAAGTTGCTTCAGAGCGGCCTATGGTGCGAAAGTTTATTATTGAATCGCTCCAATACTGGATAGATGAATACCATATTGATGGATTTCGATTTGACCTGATGGCAATACATGATATGGAGACCATGCGCGAAATAGAGCGGAAGCTAAGGTCTGCTAAGAATGATGTGTTTCTCTATGGCGAGGGCTGGACGGCAGAAGGCTCCCCCCTTCCGGAAAATGACCGATCGCTGAAGAAGAACGTTATTCACCTTCCGGGAATAGCCGCATTCAGTGACGATATGCGCGACGGTATTAAAGGCAGTTGGAGTAGCCACGAATCAAAAGGGTTTGTTGGCGGAGAAACCGGATTGCGCGAAAGCGTAAAATTTGGAACCGTAGGAGCCATATGGCACCAGCAGGTTGCCTATACCAAAGTAAACAATAGCTCCGGGCCTTGGGCAGCAGATCCTATACAGTGCATCAATTATGTATCGTGTCACGATAACCATACGCTGTACGATAAGCTTAATATTGCAAATCCTAATGCTTCAACCCAGGAGATTCAGCACATGCAAATTTTGTGCAATACAATAGTGCTTACAGCCCAAGGCATTCCATTTATTCATGCCGGTGCTGAATTTATGCGCACAAAAGGCAGTGTGGAGAATAGTTACAAATCGCCCGATGATGTGAATTGGCTTGATTGGACGCGCAAAGAGAAATACCGAGAAGTATATCAGGCATATCAGGCTCTGATTCGTATGCGAAAAGCGCACCCTGCTTTCAAATTCGGGCGGGCGCAAGAAGTGCGCAACAGGTTGCAGTTTCTCGAGTCAGCGCCTCAGTTACTTGCATACCGCATTGATGGGCAAGGTATAGATTCATGGAAAGACATTATTGTAGTTTTCAATGGAGGCAATGACCCTCAGCAATTTGATTTATCCTTGGCTTTAAATAATCAACCAGATGGTGCAGCATGGACGAAAGCGTGGCACGGAAGTGCCCCGGCCGTTGATACCCGCGTACGTTCTTCTAGCATTGAAGTGCCTGCTTATGGAGCCGTAATATTATACCGCGAATAGTCTGGTGCTACCTCATACTTTTTCCTGATGCAATAAACTACTTTGATTAAACAGGGCATCTATTTCAACTGGCTTACAGATTACCGCATTTACGCTTTGGTAAGCAGCAGCTTTTTCCAGATCGGCCGGGTCAACCGAAGATGTAACAATAAATATTTCGAATGGTATCTGAAGATTGGCTGACTCTATCACAGTAATACAATCCCATCCTGAAATTTGTGGCATATTAATATCAAGCATGAATACCGCACCTGCCGGCGAAAATTGTGCAGTTTGCACAAAGCTGAAGAAATCTTCGCAATTCTGAAAGGTGTGAATAGCACGGGCAAGCTCAGATCGCATAATAAGCCGCTTTTGTATGAGCAGGGTTATTTCATCATCGTCCAAGAGTATAAAGTCAGGCTTCATGGTTAAATTCAAGATTGATTCCTTCTGTTTTGGTGGTAATTCCTTTGATCAATTCATCAAGCTCCAAAGCTGACTCGGCAATATATTTTAAGACTTTCTCCTGAGATAGCTCCTCATCAAAACTACCTTCACGGGCCACATCTACAAGCGCAAGCAGCCTTGCGAGCGGGGCACGAAAAAGGTGCGAATGAATCCATGCAATTTCACGAAGGCTTGTGTTTTGTTTTTCAATTGCGCCTATATAGTTTTGTCTTTCGGTAACGTCTTCGGCCAGCACAAGTCTATAATGTTTGGTGCCATAGAATATTCCTGAAGAGTGAATGGAAACAGCAATGATCTCAGCATTCTTTTTTACATGTTTGAACAGGCCCCGCTGCCGCATCATGTCGTTGGAAGTCCTTTGAGAAATTGCATTGAGTAGGTTGGGTATTTCTTCAACAGGTCGAATCTGTAATATAGTCATTCCTAAAAATTCTTCTCTGCTATAGCCATATTGCTCCACAGCAGCTTCATTTACGTCAAGAAATTTAAAGGTCTTTAGATCATAAACCCACATGGGTTGAGGGCTGAGCATGAACAGATTCTTATACTGTCGCTGAGATTCTTCCAGCTCCACATTGCGCTGCCGCCGCTCCATGCTGTATAGAATGCTTTTATAAAGGGTCTGTGCATTGATGTCATCTTTTATAAGGTAGTCGTCGACACCAAAACCCAGCGATTTTCTGCCAAAATCAATATCAGTAAATCCTGTGAGCACTATGACCGCTGAGTTTCCTGAAAGAGCAATAATGCTCTTGATGAGCGCTTCACCACTTCTGTCGGGCAAGGTAAGGTCGAGCAATATAACTTGAAGCTCACCACTTTTTTGAATCATTCCTGCCGCTTCAAGATATGTTGATGCTTCAGAAACCCTTGATTTTGGTAAATACTCCTGGATATATTCTGATATCAATATCCGGTCGCCGGGATTGTCTTCAACGAGTAAAATATGGTAATCAGTGCCCTCCCTTGCCATTGCTAATTTGAATGTTTTGGAACGGTAGCAATGGTGGTATAGTACATTTCCATTGCCCAGATTGCTTTCATAAAGTCATTGGCAAGTGCCGGCTTGGTAATATAACTACTGGCCTGTGAATTGTACGCCTTCATCACATCACCCGGCGATGATGAAGTAGTGAGCATAACTACAGAAATATGCTTAAACCTGTCGCTGCTTTTAATATATGCCAACACCTCCAGCCCGTTTCTCTTGGGTAAGTTGATATCCAGTAAGATTAGGTCTGGGGTATGCACAGTTGAATACTGGTGGCGTTTCTCTAAATAATTAATGGCATCAGCACCATCTCGCACCACCATTATATCATTTTCTATTTTGCTTTCCTTGATTGCCTCTATTGTGAGCAAAATGTCACCTTCATTGTCCTCTATCAAAAGTATATGTGCTGACTGACGAGACATGTCGGTTGTATTTAGTTGGTATTGCTAAAGGTATCAATTAATGTTTCACTTATATGAATTGTTTTCGAATTAAATTTAAAGTTGAAAATTCAAATTATTATATTTCTTAATTATTTTATTTGTGGGCTTTTTTAGCTTGATGCAAATTGAAATTCGGCTTTTTAAACCAACGTGATGTTGGATATCAAAGAAGCTTACAGTGACTTATTTCCTTTGGATATGCACACTTTATACATGCATACAGAAAAAAAATTAATTCTTCAAATTTTTTAGACACACACCCACACGCAAACAATAAGCTTTGATTAATTAGAATGGCGAGCCACATCACAACAATTTAATGCATGGAAGCAATACTCTGGTACCACCCTTATCGGAATAATGATATCCAAACAAAGCAGAGCAAACCAATTATAGCAATGATTATCAATGGCAGAAAAACATTGTATATGGCTTTTCTCAGAATGAAAGATTGTATTAAAGACACCCCGCGAATAAGTATAAAAACGCTCCACAGACCAAGTACAATTTCAAGGATGCCGAATACAACCAAACCTATTGAGTATGATAGTTTTTCGACTTCCATTTCGCTCAAAAACAATTCTTTGCCAAAGAAAATATACTTGACAATAAAGAGCAAGAAACCACATAACACTGGCACCAGCGACCAGGCGACTATGGTCTTGAACTCACTAAATGAAGCTTTTCCACCGAGCCATTCGCCGCATTTTTGCAAAAGCCAGGCTGATATATTATAGGTAACGAAACCGCTCAATGCACCAAAGAATACCACCGATACCATAACCAATAAAATATCCTGATTATCGCCAAGATTCTGATTGGTCGCCCTATTTAAAGCATTAACTATTCCCGCCAGCATATAGATTAAGTTGCGGTGCTTTTCGGGCATTTGGCGCAATATGTACTGCAACGTATTGGTTGGGAAAAGCCAAATATGCTTCAATATATTGCGCTGTGTTACATCGGGCCCGGGTTCTTCTACAATATCGAGTATGTTGTCGCTGGTCATAGGGGGCTAAGATTATCTGGTTGCACTAAATTATCCTCTAATCATTGCCGTAAGTTGCATATATGCATCGTGGTAGTGATGCACAAATATATTCGCAGGATCGTCTTTAAAGGTGCTGTAGTAAGTTCCATCAGGTGTGAGAACAATGGTGGTGCCGGTGCGCACATAATTATCGGTATGGGCATATTCAGGCACTTCGAGTCCTTCAATTTTGCTCACCACCATTTTTTCTGTTATCGCACCAGGGTACTTTTCATAATTGGCTTGCGCTTTTCGGGTGGGTTTGTCCAGCTTTTTATACACGTGTTTCATTGCCATCCTTTCGGCAAAAGGTTGTTTTTTTATAATTTTTGAAGCATTTACAAGAAGGTTTGTTGGATTAAAGTCGTTGATTGTCCGTATGGAGAATGGCACTTCTGGCACCCAGTCGGCGGCGTTTACCATATTAAATGCCCAACCAGCCTGTATTGATGCTTCGTAGCCATATGCAAAGTGCCGGTTGCCCGGTTTGGGTGCAGCGCTGCAATAGGTTTTAAGCTGCATACCCGCTTGCAGCCTGCCGCTATTGCTAAGTTGAAGCAGATAGGCCAGCGCGCCACCTTGGCTGTGGCCTACAATAATGAATTGATTGATTCCTGCGCTTTGTAAAGAATCAATTTTGGGTACTATTTCATTCGCCAGAAATGCCATGCCTACCAGCCAGCCTGCATGCACTGCAGCCCGGGGATGCGGCGCAAGATAATTATCAAAGGCACCAGCTTTACCCAGTTTCAATTTACCTTGAGCAGGCACCATCACGGCGTATACATTCTCAAGCCAGCTATCAGCATTGGGTGTAGTGCCGCGCATGCTTATTACCGCCCTTCCATTGTCGTTAGTCCACAAATCCCACAAATTGTCGAGCGCCATCGGGGCCGATCTATAATGCGAACGAAAATCGCGCGGTGGTTCATACTTTATGGAGTAAGCAGTATCATTTGCCGTACGCACTGATATGCGCATCAACTCCAAATATTCTTCCCTATCAAACCCGGGACGTAAAGGCTGTGAAAAAGCCATTTGCACACATGCCGCGGAGATGAGCAGCAAAATCCATTTTAAATTTCTAATTAATTCTACCATTTCTCTTTCGCTTTCTGTCGCAATGATCGCAATTTTTCAGTCCCCTTCACAGCAGATTAACAAAAATGCTATTTTCATCAATATATTAATGCCGTTTATATCTTCACAGCCTGAATGAAAATAACAGCCACTCCCTATGCCCTTCAGTTTCGTCACCCATTTAAGCTGGCATCGGGGGTGAGGAGCCATACCGATACAGTAATCATCAAGCTCGAACACGAAGGTATTACCGGCTATGGTGAGGCATCATTGCCGCCTTACCTTACGGAAAATGTGCAGAGCGTATTGGCATTTTCCGAAAAGGTAAACCCATCACAGCTTGTCGCTGAAGATATTGGTGAGGCCTTGTTTCACCTGAATTATGTGGACTTTGGAAATTCCGCCGCCAAGGCCGCCTTTGACATTGCATTGCACGATATGCATTGCAAAATGAAAGGAATTAGCTTAAGTGCCTACTATGAAATTACCGAAAGCAAGCCGGTATATTGCAGCTTTACGCTGGGCATATCTACTGAGGCAGAGATGGCAGAGAAACTGAAACTCGGCGCCGATTTCAAACTTATAAAGCTCAAACTGGGCACTCCGACTGACAAGCTATTGATAGACAGATTTCTGAAGCAGTGCGATAAACCCTTTTTTGCTGATGTAAACCAGGGCTGGGTGGATCCATCCTACGCCCTCGACATGGCGGGTTACCTTTCGGAAAAAGGGGCGTTGTTTATAGAACAACCGATGCCCGTTGCCATGCGCGATGAAATGGCTTGGCTCTCTGAGGTATGCAATATTCCTTTTGTGGCCGATGAGTCGGTACAGGGTTTTGATTCCATCCATGAAATGCTCGGCATTTTTAAGGGTATCAACATAAAACTTATGAAATGTGGTGGCCTTGCTGAGGCCTACCGCATGATCGATTTCGCACGCTTTATGGGGCTTAAAGTGGTACTCGGATGTATGGCCGAGAGCTCATGTGCCGTTACTGCGGCTGCGCATCTGGCGCCCCTTGCCGACTATGCCGACCTCGACGGCCCTTTGCTTATTACCAACGATCCCTTTACCGGAGTGGCTTACTACGAAGGAAAGCTAGTGAAGCCACAAGGTTTCGGTCATGGGGCAGTACTGCGGATAGAATTATAATCTGATTTTGCGGAAGCATAGCAGCAGATCAAAATTTTCGTTTTTTACAATAGTTGAAAGAAAATATCTGGGCCTTTGCTGCTACCTTAGTACACTAAATTACACACCATGAAATACCGATTATTTGGCCGCAGCGGGCTGCGCGTTTCTGAAATATGCCTCGGCACCATGACCTTCGGCACCGAGTGGGGTTGGGGTTGCGATTACGAAACCAGCCGCGCCGTATTTGATACCTATGCAAATGCCGGTGGCAACTTTGTAGATACTGCCAACCGATACACCGAAGGTACCAGCGAACGATGGCTCGGTGAATTTATAAAAGACGACCGCGATCATTTTGTACTTGCCACAAAATACACCCTGCACGACCGCCTCGGCGACCCCAACTTTGCAGGATCGCACCGCAAGAATATGATGCGCTCAGTGGAAGAAAGCCTCCGCAGGCTGCAAACCGACCATATAGACCTGCTTTGGGTGCACGCATGGGATTTTTACACCCCGGTAGATGAAGTAATGCGCGGCCTCGACGACCTGATACGCAGCGGCAAGGTGCATTATATAGGAGTGAGCGATACGCCTGCTTGGATGGTAGCCCGAGCCAATACCATGGCCGAGTTGCGCGGGTGGAGCAGCTTTGCAGGTTTGCAGGTGGAGTATAGCCTGCTGCAGCGCACACCCGAGCGCGACCTAATTCCTATGGCCGATGAGCTTGGTTTGGCCATCACCCCATGGGCACCGCTGGCAGGGGGTGCCCTTTCGGGAAAATACCTCAAAGGAGATAGTGGCCGTGTGAAACCAGAGAGCCTCCGCAGGAACGACCGCAGCAATCAAATTGCAGCACTCGTAGGAATTGTAGCTGGCGAGATGGGCGTTTCACCTGCACAAGTGGCCGTGCGCTGGGCCATGCAACAAGATTTTACTTCAATCCCGATAATAGGTGCAAGGCGAAGCGAACAGCTTGAAGAGACCCTCCAGGCAGCCAATATTGAAATACCTGCCCACCTCATGCAAGCACTCAATGAAGCCACCGTCATAGAACTTGGATTCCCGCATGAATTTTTGGCTTCTGCCGATGTAAAGCGGGTTGTGTATGCCGGTACTTACGATCAGATAGTGCCGTAGATTATTGAATCTGCGCTGCAGGCCACCGTTGTGATTGTATACCCCAATCCCATAAAAGGTAGTGATGCTTACATTTGGCGATATACCATGGGTGTAACAAAGCGCGTTTCCAACTCTCAAAATTGAACTTACACACGCTCCATTTGTTTAAATTCTTATGAAACATATATCGATCGCCGTTCTGACTCTTATCCTAGCAGCCTGCACACAGGCGCAGGATACCCCAAAACCCCAAGCCTACGCTGGGCCGCCTGTGGAAGTACCAATGCAAAACGGTATGAAGCGGGCGTATTTTGCCAGTGGTTGTTTTTGGTGTGTCGAAGCCATTTACGAAAGTGTGCACGGCGTGGAAGAATCCATCTCAGGTTACGCAGGCGGCCATACTGAGAACCCCACATATGAGAGTAGCAATACAGGCCGCACCGGCCATGCCGAAGCGGTTGAGATAATATACGACCCAAAGGTGGTGAGCTTCGCAACCCTGGTTGATGTGTACTTCGGTTCGCAGAATGTAACACAGGTAAATGGGCAGGGCAACGACCGCGGCTCGCAATATAGGTCCATCATCTTTTACCAAAACGACGAAGAGAAGCACATCATTGAACAGAAAAAAGCGGCCACAGAAAAATCAATCGGTGAGAAGGCTGGTGCCGAAGTAATGCCTTTTCAGAATTTCTGGGTTGCCGAAGGTTACCATCAGAATTACGAAAAGCTGAATCCCGACAATTCTTACGTTAAGGCGGTGAGCGTGCCGAGACTCAACAAGTTTAAGGCGAAATACCCCGAACTACTCAAGTAAGGTTCGTTGGCGCACCGCTTCGAATATCAGCACCGCAGCGGCGTTTGATACATTCATAGAATCGATCATACCATGCATGGGTATAATGATTTGTTCATCGGCTCTGCGCAACCAAAAGTCGCTGAGACCCTCTGACTCAGACCCCATAATTAAGGCCGTAGGACTTCGGTAGTCAAAGCCATGGTACGGAGCGCTCGCCGTAAGTGCCGCTGCGTAGGTTTTAATACCCGAATTGCGAAGCCATTGCAAGGCAGCTTCATTGCTTGTTGCCGCCACAGGCATTGTAAATAGCGTACCCACGCTGCTTCGCACCACATTCGGATTGTAGAAATCTGTGGCTGGGTCGCATATGATCACACCCGTAATACCTGCTGCATCGGCGGTGCGGAGCATGGCGCCAATATTGCCGGGTTTCTCCACTTTTTCAAGTACCAGATACAGGGCAGGTTTATTGGGCGAGCCTTTCGGCAAATGCTCAAGCGATAAAGGGCGTGCTTTTGCCAAGGCGATTACGCCACCACTGCCTTGCCGGTAGGCAAGCTTATCGTGTACTTCTTCGGTGATGTCAATATACTCGCAGGTGCCGGTATCAATAGGGTAGTCGGGGTCGGCTTGGTAAATATCGTCGCATATCCAAAGCGAATCAAGCTCAAAGCCTGCGCTCATAGCAAGGGAAACCTCACGTACTCCTTCTACCACAAACAGGCCCTGCTCCCTGCGCTCACGGGGTTTTTGAAGAGCCACGAGGTTTTTCACCCGCTGGTTTTGGGTACTTGATATGCGCAACGCCATGCTTTTATTTCTAAGTGCCAAGTTTAGGTATTTTTTAATGGATTATTAAGGAAAGGAAGCGGAGTATAGCCGTTATTACTTTAAATGGCAAATTGTCAAAGGGTTGAGTTTAGCGCTTGTAAAGGGTTAATCACGTTCGACTCAGAAAAGGGGTAGCCATTACAGAAGGTGCCTTCAACCCAATGCGGCGTAAACGCAGTTCTATGGCACCTAACGGAAATAATTGACCGGGCTGGTAGGCCAAGCTGGAGTGCGATGCCCGGTGGCAACTCAAATAAAGCGCTATTCTCTAACTGCGGAGATATAAGCCACAACAAAAATTTCACCGTCCGTTGGAGAGTCTGTGCGAGAACCATACATTTGTCAATGACCAAAACAACCTTTGGATATTCGATAGATGCGAAATTGAAAGGACTTGCGGAAAAATTGATGTTAGTTCAATACTATAACAAAACATGAGAAAAATTTCAGTACTTATTTTATTCATAGGATTACTCACACTATCAATCAAAGCTCAAACTAGTTCAGAAACTGAATTGGTGATAATTAGAGTGTTAGAGTATAGAGCGGGCACCACAAACGAATATTCTCCTGTTATTCATATAACTGAAAATGATGGTTCATACCGGGTAATTGAACTTGAGAAGCATATAAAAAATTACCTCCTCAGAACAACCGATAACCAAAAAAAAATTCATTAAGAATTACAAGCATATCTAAACAAAGGATATGAGATTGTAGGACACACCAGAAGCATGGAAAATCTAATCGTATATTTTGAAGACTACATCTTAATAAAAAAATAGTGCCTTCAAAACCCGGAAGTAATTGTACTCTATGGGATTAATCTGCTCATGGCTCAAACACTCTAAGCAAGCCTGAAACAATGGTCTACCAAAATAATATCTAGGATGATATAAAGAGCACTATCTGGTAAAAGTATTCCAAATTGCCAACCATTAAGCCGACTTCGCAAAATTTAAAATACCTTTAGGCAACTTGATAATTGTCATCGAATATGGATACATACAAAATTCAACTTATTGAAACCTTTGTGGTGTTGGCTGGCTATGTAATAGTCAATTACATAACTAAAAATTTTGTCAATAATTCGCTAAAAAACACACACTTGCAGCGTGGTAGAAGGAAAATTATTATTAAAGCTGTTCACATATTGTCTTTTCTAACAGCCTTAATTTTATTATCTGCTATATGGGGGCTTGAACAAAATGAAATAACTGTTTTTTTAGGTACAATTCTAACAGCATTGGGTATAGCCTTTTTTGCTCAATGGTCATTGCTTTCAAATATTACATCCAGTCTATTGTTGTTTTTTAACCATCCGATTAAAATAGGTGATACAATAAGAGTATTGGATAAAGAATACCCATTTGAAGGAGAAATCACTGATTTGACTTATTTTTTTGTTCATCTTAAAACAAATAGTGGTGAACTAATCACAATCCCCAATTCTATTTTATTGCAAAAATCAGTTTCGGTTTTTGAAAAGGACAACACTTCAAAATCAACGATTGCGTGAAGCAAAAGAGTTTTCACTCGGCCTTTTGGGCTTAGAATGAAGGCTCTGCATAATGGTCATTTCAGCCAGTTTCCGCGGCTCTGTGGCCGCTGCTCCGAAAGTGTGAACCAGGCTTTATCGGGGTATGACGATTTAACTTCAGGCAGAGCTGCGCCCGCAAATTTCGGTCAAAGCTTTGCTAGTGCTCATTTGCTCTCCAGCAGAGCTCACGTCAACTGAGATTTTGTGATGACCAATGTTAATCCTTTTTTTTCTACTTTCATCCCGTCCATTTTATGGCAAGCATACAATCCTACTGGTAGTTCTGAAAAGTTTATAAATTTACCAAGAATGAAACTGCATATCAAATACGACATAAATATTTGCTGCAAAATAATTTTGCAGGAACAATTGGATATTTTAGAAATACCTTATACAATTACGGGGTTGGGAGAAGTAGAAATTAAAAGAGCAGTTTCAATCGCCAAATACAATGAATTCGAAACATCGTTAAGAAAATACGGCATTGAAATAATTAACGATCCTAAAAATGTATTAACTCAAAAAATTAAGGATGCAATTGTGGAAATGGTTTACCTAAAGGATGCACTTCCGATGATAAATATTTCTGCATACCTTGCCAAAAAGCTAAATAGAAGTTACGCACATTTGTCAGCCACTTTTTCGGAAGTAACTTTTACAACCATTCAAAATTTTATGATTGTTCAAAAAATTGAACGCGCTAAACACGAAATTAATGAAGGCAGGGAAACGCTTACCGAAATAGCATTCAAATTAAATTTTAGCAGTGTAGCGCACTTATCAAGCGAATTCAAAAGAATCACAGGATTAACACCTTCTGCATTTAAGCGAATAATCAGGAAACGAAAGGAAACTGACTTAGCTGAAAAACATCATGTACAATTAACAAAACCAAACCGAAATTAAAATATGAACCAAGACGCCCTGTACGTACTTCTTGCTGATGATGATGCTGATGACCGTCTTTTTTTTAAAGATGCATTTGAAGAAGTTAAAGTAAAAACAGTTGTTACCATGGTTAACGATGGTGTAGAGCTTATGAACTATCTTACCAAGCCTGAAATACGCTTACCCAACGTTGTTTTTCTTGACCTTAACATGCCCCGCAAAAGTGGAATGGAATGCTTAAAAGAAATACGCAGTAACAACAAATTTAAAGACCTTGTTATTGCCATTTACTCCACTTCAGCTTCAGAAAAAAATATTGAAGAGACATTTGCAAATGGTGCAAATATCTACATCAAAAAACCGAGCGATTTTGAAGAATTAAAAAAAATTATGGCTAAAGTAGTTACCGTCAATTGGCTACACCATTTATCTGGCTTTAACAAAGAAAATTTTTTACTCTACGTTGAATAGCAAATGATAGATGAAGCAAATATCGAAAAGTACTTCCACTTTATTATTTATATTCCTAACAGGAGTGCTGGTTGTTGTTGCATTTATTTCTTACAATAGAATTCTACAGTATAGTAAATCAGTGGATTCAGTTTTGCACACCCATATGGTGAAGAGTGAAATTGTAGAAGTGCTTTCCAATCTTACAGATGCAGAGAATTCGCAACGTGGTTTTCTTCTAACCAACGATTCGGTTTATATTCAACTCTTCGCGATGGCAGCAGATCGAAACAAGCTTGTGTTTGCCAAGCTCGAATCGCTTACCAGCGATAACGAAGAGCAAAAAATGAAATTGAAAAAACTGAAAAAACTGGTTAATGAAAGATTCGTTCTTCTGGATAACAATCTTGGAATTTTAAAAGATTTCAGAAGCTTATTCAGAGACTCCGCTCTTCTGATAGGCAAAAGTAAAATGGATGAAGTAAGAAATCAGGTTGCGCTGATGTTACTACAAGAAGATAGATTGTTAGCCGAACGTACACATGTTAAAGACCGCACAGCATCCATCACACCGATTGTTTTATTGGTTCTTTCCTTATTTTCTATTCTTGTCGTTACGCTCTTCTTTTTTCGTTTACAAAAAGAAACAAGTGCGCGCATTTCCATAGCTGAAAGCAATTTGCTGTTGGAAGAAGCCAAGCGGCAAATGGAAGCGAGTGAATTCCAGTTTCGCACTTTTGCCGACAGCATTCAAAACCTTGCATGGATTGCCGATGGCGAGGGATTAATATCTTGGTATAATAAGCGCTGGCTCGATTATACAGGACTCACACTTGAAGAAATGCGGGGCTGGGGGTGGCAAAAAGTGCATCATCCCGACCATGTTGAAAGAATAGTAGAGCTTTCAAAACAGCTATGGAAAAAGAACCAAGCATTTGAGTTAACCTTTCCATTGCGCAGGCATGACGGAGTGTACCGTTGGTTTTTAACCCGCGGCTTCCCTATAAAAAATCCCTTAGGAATTATTGATCGTTGGATAGGAACCAATACCGATATAACCGAACAAAAAAGCTCTACTGAAGAATTAGAGAAAAAGGTAAGTGAACGGACTAAAGAATTGCAAATACAAAATGAAACCTTTGGTCTTGCGGAAAATATTGCAAAATTCGGGAGTTATACATGGCATATAACAACAGGTGTATTGGAATATTCTGACAACTTATTCCGTTTATTTGATTGTGAGCCGCAAGAGTTTGTTCCCTCGCTAGAAAAGTTCTTATCATTCATACACCCCGATGATTTGCAACAGGTAATCAATAACGGCCACTTAACCCGACAAACGGGAGAATTGGTAGAAATGCCTTACCGCATCATAAGTAAAACAGGAAATACAAAATACTTTCGTTCTAATGGACACTTTTCAGGTGAAGGTCTCCATCGGTTGCTCATTGGCACTGTGCAGGACATAAGCAGCGATGTTGCATCATCGATAATTTTAAAATCAAAAAATCTTGAACTTGCAAATATGAATGCTGAACTTGCTTCATTTAATTATGTTGCCAGCCATGATTTACAAGAACCGTTAAGGAAGATTCAAGGATTTTCAAAACGAATTATGGATAAAGACGGAGAAAAATTATCTGATACCACAAAGGATTATTTCAACCGAATTCAGGCAGCAGCAAAGCGGATGCAAAATCTAATCGAATCACTGATTAATTTCTCAAGGACAAACATTGAAGAAATAAAATTTGAAAAAACAGATTTGAATCTAACATTAACAGAAGTAAAATCTGTTTTGAATGATTTACTCATAAAAAAAAATGCTGTGATAGATGCACAAGCCTTGCCCAAGCTTAACGCAGTGCCTCTGCAGATGCACCAAATGTTTTTGAATATTATTGGTAACTCACTGAAATATTCAAAACCTGATGTGGCGTTGCTCATCAATATAACCGCTGAAAAAGTGAGCATAGACGGAAGTGGAGAAAACATAGAACTGAACGGAACATTTTGGAAAATTGCCTTTACTGATAATGGAATTGGTTTTGAACAAGAATACGAAACCAGAATATTTGAAGTTTTTCAACGGCTCCATGGCAGAACAGAATATGAAGGAACAGGTATAGGGCTTGCCATCTGTAAAAAAATCGCTCAGGCACACAACGGAGCCATCTCTGCAACAGCAGAACTTGGAGTGGGAGCAACCTTTACCGTGTACCTACAGGCGGACAACAAATCATAAATCATTTCATAAGAATGGAATGTATCATAGTAAATGGTGTAACATTGCTTTTTATGAAGTATCATATTTTACTATTTTAAATAAAAAAACTTTAGAGCATATTGCAAACTTTTGTTCTGGTGTACTAGCCTTTTGTTCATCCCTTTGCTACTTTCTTTTTCAATTTATGACGCCGCTGCGGTTTATCAATGCAACTGCAGCAAACATTTTTACTTCTGTATAAAATTGCTCAACTTACTTAACTATTTTTCAATACGTTAAAAATCATCTTTAGCCATACTTCTGCCTTTGTAGAGCTTTTACTTACCGTCTCATCGGGAGCCACCAACTGGTTTGACTTTAATTAAACGGCAGGCAAATATTCGTTTTGATCTCTCTCAACTTAAAATAGCAAGATAAGGCAACGATGGGCAGTGGCTGTGTTAATTTGCAATTGCCGTTTTTCAGAATAATGGAACAATGATTCACTCACTTCTGAAGCCGGCATTGCGCTGAATGCAACGGTAAATGCAGGAGTGCGGCCTGCCATTTTGGTTAGTTTGAAAACAGAGTTTTCCTTGTTGCCACCTTCTGATGTTGTCTTGTCATTATTTCTTTTTTTCTCGAATTGCTTAGAACTGCGTTTGTTCCGAAGTGTTTTTGACCACCACGTACGAATCATATAACATTTTTAAGAATTTATGAAACCTAAATGGAGTTTAGTAATGGTTATTTTGTCATGTCAAATTTTAGTTAATAAAACAGCCATCTATGTTTCATCATGTGAAAGAATTACAATTTAATGCACGGGTGTCGAAACCCGATGTACGCTTTGCGAAATTATTGCTCGAACAGTTTGGCGGACCAAACGGCGAGCTAAAAGCAGCCATGCAGTATTTCGTACAGGCCTTTGGCTGCAGGAAAGCAGCCCCCGACAAGTATGATATGCTAATGGATATTGCCACCGAAGAATTTAGCCATCTCGAAATTGTAGGCGCTACCATTCAGATGTTGCTTACGGGTGTAAATGGCGAACTGAAAAATGCGGCTGATGAGTCAGATTTAACAAAAATGCTAGACGGTAAAGCAGCGAAAGAAACATATATCCACGAAGCCATGGTAAACCCACACTTTTTTATTGTAAGTGGTGGCACGCCCACGCTAACGGACAGTGTGGGCAATCCATGGAGCGCATCTTACATCATGGGAATGGGTGATTTAACCGCCGATCTTCGTTTAAATCTTGGTGCTGAGACGAGTGCTAAAATGGTGTATGAAAACCTGATGAAATTTACAGACGATATACTAGTGAAAGAATCACTCCGGTTTTTAATGACACGAGAGGTAGCGCATTTCCAAATGTTTCAGGCGGCTTTAGACAGTATTCAACCCAACTTTCCGCCCGGGATTCTAGAAAGCGACCCGAAGTTCAGCAACAAATACTTCAACATGTCAAAAGGCGAAGACTTTAGAGGTCCTTGGAACGAAGGAAAAAGCCCATTGCTTGAAGAAGAGTGGCAAACTATTCAGAACCCACTCCAACATGTAAAAGATACCAATGGCTTGCTCGATGAGGAATCTGAAGGAACGAAACGAACGGATAAATCAGTACAAGCAACAAATAAAAAATTGAGTGCTGTACGAAAAGCGATCGTTGACAAAGCAACTGCCCCAAACAATGGGACTATGAGCTGGTCGGTCTATACAGACACCCCAAAAGCAGAAAAACAAAAGGGTAGCAGCATCGAGGAGCTATCGAAAAACGCTCAATAAATTTTTGACACCTAAACACAAATACCATGAACAATCAAAAAGTGAATACCCGAGACAAAAACGACAACAAAGACATGCGTGACAATCAGGACAACAGGCAGTCTGGAAACCGCAAGGAAACAGATGCATCCGCCCACAACAAGGAAGGCAAAGACAAGCCGTACGACCATGCCAACAGGCAGTCAGAAGATAACCAGCAAACCATGGAATCTAACGACAATAAACAGTCAAGAGACAATCAAGACAGCAAGCAGCCAAGAGACAACCAAGACAGCAAGCAGTCGAGAGAAAATCCGGACGGCAAACAAACTATGAATAATCCCAAAAATTGAGAGCCATGAAAAGTCAGGAAAACAAAAGCGATACAGAAATCAAAAAATCAACTTCTAAGGACTCGAAAGAAACCCAGAAAAAGATCGGTAAGAGTGCGAACAAAATGAAGCAATCGCAGCTTATGGGCCTCTTTGAAGATAGTCTTAAAGACATCTACTGGGCAGAAAAGGCATTGACAAAAGCCATCCCTAACATGATCAAAAATGCCACTTCTGAAGATTTGAAAGATGCGCTAAAAGAGCACATCGAAGAGACCAAAGAACAAATTGAACGATTGGAAAAAGTGTTCTCATTGATCGACCAAAAAGCGGTAGCAGAAAAATGCGAGGCCATGGCTGGCTTAATCGATGAAGCTTCTGATATCATGGAATCATGCGAGGAAGGTTCTATGCGTGATGCCGGCATCATATCTGCAGCTCAAAAAATAGAACACTACGAAATTGCAACCTACGGAACGCTTCGCCAATTTGCTGAAACGCTCAACTTGTCTGAAGTAGCTGTATTGCTGGCGATTACACTGGAAGAAGAAAAACAAGCCGACCTAAAATTGTCGGAAGTAGCCATGGATGCCATCAACATTGAAGCCGCTGAAGAAGTAGCCTGATTTAAAGCAACATGAACAACCTTTTCAAAGGACTTATTGCAGGTATCGGCGCGAAAAAATTGGGTGGTGGATGCTTAGGGACGATTGTCGTCTTTGTAGTTATCTACTTCCTTCTAGGCCAGTGCAGCTAAGAAGTGAATTGGCAAGCAGATTTTAAGAATCTGGATTAATTAATCTCAAAAAAAACAAAAATGGAAAATTCAAGGAATGAGCACGAGGTGCTTGACTATAAGGCTTCTCAAAAAAGGTTGTTGACAGGCATGTTTCACGACCGCGAAAGCACGGAAAATGCATACAATGCCCTACACGAAAGAGGATACTCAAAAGATGATATTAACCTGGTTATGTCAAATGATACCCGCGAAACTCACTACAAAGACGAGGTAGATGGGCAAACTGAAATCGGAACCAAAGCGGCCGAACATGCCGGTAAAGGCTCCGCAATCGGAGGCACCATTGGTGCAATCGTGGGCGTAGTTGCTGCGATTGGCACCAGTGTGGTGATTCCCGGACTGGGTATCCTGATAGCCGGACCTATAGCTGCAGGATTGGCAGGGGCAGGTGCAGGAGGTTTAGCAGGTGGCGTAATAGGTGCCTTGGTTGGTTCCGGTATCCCGGAGGCAAGGGCCAAGTTATACGAATCCGGGATCAAAGAAGGCAATGTAGTCATTTCTGTAACTCCAAAAAATGATGAAGATGCCGAGTTCCTGAAAAAAAATTGGGAAACCAATCGTGGCGAACAAGTTCACTATTGATATAAGACCAATGCGCATGCAAGGGATTTTTATTAATCCCTTGTGTACCTAACTTAATCTTTAAAAACGTAACTATGAAAACTCGAATCAGTTTAAAATCAAACCTTGCATATTCAATCTTCTTTGCCGGCACATTCATTTTTGCCACAGCTTGTAATGAAAACACAACTGTTGACTCAAAGGAAGTCGCTGAACAAGAAAACATCGAAAGAATGGAAACCAATGAAAATACCATTACTGTTGTAGAAAACGACAATGATGCGGAATTTTTGGTGGACGCAGCCGAAATTCAATTAGAATTAATCAGTCTGGGAAAATTGGCTCAACAAAACGCTAATTCTGACCATGTGAGAGAATTAGGTAAGATGATGGAAAATGACCACATAAAAGCCTTATCCGAATTGAAGACCTTGGCACAGTCAAAGGCTATATCTATTCCCACTTCAATCACAGAAGACTCAAAAGAAAACTATGATAAACTGAAAAATAAAACTGGAAGTGATTTTGGTAAAGCTTATAGCGAAATGATGGTTGAACAACATGAAGATGCAATTGCACTATTTGAAAAAGCATCTACTGAGTCTACAGATTCTGCAGTGGGAGCGTGGGCTTCCAAAATGCTCCCGGGCTTAAAAACACATCTCACCCGGGCCGAAGCATGTAAAGTGGAATGTGATAAAATGAAGTCATAAATTCAAGCTGAAACTTTCAAATAGGTTTGAAGTTAACTGGCAACTGACCCCAAATGGGCGTGGAAACGCTCTGCAATTTGTGATGTTCTTAAATAAATCCCGTAAGTTTTAGAATACCTCTTACCAGGTGCAACAAACATTGTTTGTTGCACTTTTTCATTTTTGCACCATTGGCACCAATAACGAAAGTTGGTGGGTTCCATTACATACTGCAGTTCAAATAAACCAGCAGAAATCTTCTGACAGGCAATTGCATTTTCCGTTGATAATGACCCCCATTTTAATTTTGGAAGCGCTTTGTAAGCTTCACCCAAAACTCATCAGGTTCCACCTTCTTCGCTTAATTGCCCTAAGATCAGGAATCAATAAGGACAGTGCAAGTTGATTAAATTCACTATCAATGCGTATTTTTGTGTTTAAATAGATAAACAAGCTGTAAGTTTCAGCAAAAAAACTATTTATACATATCATTAGCGCCAAAATATGCAGGCCTGAACCTAAATAAGGAAATTGAAACATGAAACAGCCTATATTAATCAAGAATACGACCATCATAAATGAAGGGAAAACATTTGTCGCAGACGTACTATTGTCGGATGGGCTAATAAAGCACATTGGAAATATAAACATAGAGTCAGGATACCAGGTGATTGATGGAACAGGCAAGTATTTATTTCCCGGAATTATCGACGGTCAAGTGCATTTTCGAGACCCTGGTCTCACGCACAAAGGCGATCTATATTCTGAAAGTAAAGCAGCAATAGCCGGTGGCGTAACTTCTTTTATTGATATGCCCAACACTGTTCCTAACGTATTGACTGTTCAAACCCTCGCTGACAAATACGAATTGGCTTCACAGAAATCATTGGCAAATTATTCTTTCTTTTTGGGAGTAAATGGCGATAATATTGATGAAATTATTAAAACAGATACTTCAAAATTAATTGGTGTGTCTGACGATGGATTGTATTTTACCAAAAAGGGGAATCTACTTGCAGACAATCCGACAATAATGGAGAAACTATTTGCTCACTGCAAATCAATAATCGCCATCCATTCAGAAAAGGAACAAATAGTAGAAGAAAATGAATCTACTTATAGAGAACAATATGGTGAGAATGTACCAATCGAGTTTCACCCGTTGATAAGAAGCGAGAGAGCCTGCTATGAAGCCACCAAACGAGCCATTGATTTGGCGAATAAATATAAAGCGAGATTGCATATTCTGCATTTGACTACCGAAGCCGAAACGCATTTATTCCGAAATGATATTCCTTTGAAGGATAAGAATATTACAACTGAGGTAGCTGTTCACCATCTCTGGTTTTCCGATACCGACTATCAGCGTTTGGGGAATCTAATAAAATGGAACCCTGCCATTAAAACAGAGAAAGATAAAAAAGGACTTTTGAAAGCACTACTGGACGACAGAATTGATATCATTACCACGGACCACGCACCGCATACTTTGGAAGAAAAACAAAAGCCTTATTTTCAATCCATGTCAGGAGCACCAATGGTGCAGCATTCTTTAAATTGTATTTTGGAGTTTTACAAACAGGGTCTCATTTCTCTGGAGAAAATTGTGGAGAAAATGTGCCATGGCCCTGCCACACTCTACCATATTGAGAAAAGAGGGTTTATCAGAGAAGGGTACTATGCTGATTTAACTTTGGTCGATTTGAACTTAAGTTGGACGGTAGCAAAAGACAATATTTTATATAAATGTGCCTGGTCGCCATTGGAAGGAACAACCTTTACCACCAAAGTAATAAATACCTTTGTAAACGGAAATTTGGTTTACGACGATGGTCATTTTGATGAGCGCTTTAAGGGACAAGCCCTAACAATTCAAGCAGAATAGAAAATACCCATTCGCAATGTTTCAAGGCCGGAAATTAATTATTGCCACAAAGCACGAAAAAGAGAAAGTAATTGCCCCACTTTTAGAAAAAGCCTTGGGAGTTTCTTGTTTTGTAAATGAAAATTTTGACACGGATATCTTAGGAACTTTCACCGGTGAGATAGAACGTAATCTTGACCCCATTTCAGCAGCAAGAGCAAAATGTACAATGGCAATGGAATTATCAAATTGCGATTTGGCAATAGCAAGTGAAGGCTCTTTTGGGCCACATCCATCTATGTTTTTTGTGAGTGCTGATGATGAGTTTGTCATTTTCATTGACAAAAAGAATGGTTTAGAAATTATAGCAAGAGAATTAAGCACAGCAACAAACTTCAATGGCAAAGATGTTAAAACTGAAGCAGAACTTTTAGAATTTTCCCATACTGCAAACTTTCCATCCCACGGACTAATTCTTCGAAGAGCTAAAGATGACAACCATGAAATATTCAAAGGTATTACTGATATAAATCGTCTAAAAGAAATATTCAATAAATTATTTGACGCGTATCAATCCGTTTATGCAGAAACAGATATGAGGGCCTTGTACAATCCATCTCGTATGATAGTAATTGAATCTGTAACCCATAAATTAATAAACAAAATAAACTCTTTATGTCCACAATGTGGCAAACCGGGTTTTGGAATTACAGATGCCAAATCAGGACTAGAATGCAGCCTATGCGGTTCACCGACCAATTCAACATTAAGCTACATTTATGTGTGCCAGTATTGTCAGTACACAAAAGAAGAAATGTATCCGCATAAAAAAACAAGCGAAGACGCTATGTATTGCGATTACTGCAATCCTTAAATGAGCCTCCGAGAAATTCGATTGTTTGTCGTTTTAGCGGCAACTGCCACAAGGTTTTCATCAGTTGGCTCTCGTCAGAAATAATTCATGAGTCCACGACTACATTTTGTGGAATTGGTTTATATATCCTAAATGCAACCAAAAAACTTTTTCTATTCGCTTTTTAGTTCTTTTGATGCAACTTATGGCGCCACAGCTATTAAGCCTTGGGTCACTCCCACCGAAACACAATGTTTGAATGATGTAACTGTTTAATTTAATTATATATCGCCTGCGCTTCAGGCTCACTATACTTTTGAAGGCGGAGAAAAATGATTCTCTGAATAAAAATAATTTTAAAATGGAAAAGGAATTAACAAAGACCAGAGACATTGTGGCAATTGCCGCCACAGATGCCAAAACACTTGCCGCTGCTGTAAAAGCCGCCGGACTAGTGGAAACATTGCAGGGCGATGGGCCCTTCACTGTTTTTGCACCTACTGATGCTGCCTTCACTGCTATTCAATCAGAGGTAGACAAACTATTGAAACCTGAAAACAAAAGCAAGCTTTCCAAAATTTTGACCTACCACGTAATAAGTGGAAAATTGAAGGCCGCTGATTTAAAAGACGGACAGGAGTTAACTACTGTTGAAGGAAGTAAACTAAAAGTATCAGTGAAAGACGGAAAAGTAACCGTAGGTAACGCAAAAGTGACCACTGCTGACATTAGTGCCTCAAACGGGGTAATCCATGTCATTGACAAGGTGCTATTACCCAAAGATTAATCGAATCTATCATTAGAATAAAGCTTTGCTTCAGCAAGGTTTTATTTTGTCGCAATTTTTTCTAAAACTTTAAAAAAAACAATTATGAAACAAATTCAAAACGCTGTATTTTTTGTTGCAGCATTGTTGCTGTCTATTAGCACAATGGCACAAACAAAAAATGACATTGTGGATGTAGCAGCAGGATCTAATGATCATACCACACTTGTGCAGGCAATTAGAGCTGCTGATTTAGTAACTACTCTAAAAGGTAAAGGGCCTTTTACGGTATTTGCACCTACCAATAGCGCTTTTGCAAATCTTCCCAAAGGCACACTCGATGATTTATTGAAGCCTGAGAATAAATCAAAACTTGCAGGCATTTTAACGTACCATGTAGTTTCAGGAAACCTGAATGAAAAAGCTATTCTTGCGGCTATTCAAGATGGAAACGGAAAATCAATTTTAACAACGGTCGCCGGGGAAAAATTAACAGCAACAATTGTAAATGGAAAAGTTGTATTAACAGACGAAAAAGGCGGTAAAGCAACGGTTTCAGCAACGAACCTTGAAGCAACCAACGGAGTAATTCATGTAATTGGTGCAGTATTGCTTCCAAAAGATTAAATGATCCAAGGAATTTGATAGAGCCTTACTTTTGTGAGGCTCTATCATTTTTATTTCCGCATGTATAATTCTATTTGCTGGGTATAATAAAGTATAATCAACACTACGAAACTAATTTTCAATTATTTATTTCATTTATTGCTTGGTGTCTTTTCTGAGTTATTTAACAGGAAGAGAGTTTAATCTCGAATGAATGATTTTATCATCAATTGAACTGCATAATTTACCAATATGAAAGCGATCTTGATCATAGTTGGCTTACTTACCACATCAGTATTTATTTCTCAAATTTATTTTTCTATGGCAACTACAGAAACTCAACCTTACAAAATTATCAAAAAAGATAAGGAATTTGAGATTCGCCTTTATCCTGCGGCAACGATGGCAAGCATTTCTATAGAAGTAAAAACATACAGAGAATTGTCATCTTCGGGATTTCGAAAGTTGGCTTCGTTTATTTTTGGTGGCAATCAATCCAATAAAAATATCGCCATGACAACTCCTGTATACATGGCCATTAACGATTCCATTTCAACAATGAGTTTTGTGATGCCGTCCAATTTCAATGAAGAAAATTTACCCAAACCAAACGATTCGTCCATAACCATTAAAACTACAGCGGAAGAGTATATTGCCGCTATTCAATTCGGGGGTTATGCCAATGACGACAAGATTAAAACGTACGCTTCCAAGTTAGAAAGTGCCTTAAATGCAAGCGGTGTTGAGTATTTCGGCAACTTTCGTTTTTTAGGTTACAACGCACCTTATCAATTTATTGGCAGGAGAAATGAAATTATTGTGAGCGTTCGTTGGAAGGAATAATAATGAACAGAAGGAATAAATTCACGGGCTGATTTGAGCCAGTTTGGCTCGGTGTAATACTATCTTTTGGACTACTCATCTCCACACTTTTCACCACTTCTTTATATATCCGGCATCTATCATTTCATGCTTTTCAGCAGTGGTAAGGGCGTAGTTGAATCCATTGTACACGCTACAACCGCCATAGCGTCCGTGTATATCAAGGGCTATAAATCCTACCTGCAATCCTTCCTTATCATTATGCTTTCGCAAAATGCGGTGTACCACTTCTTCACATGCTTCCTGTGGGGTGGCACCATGGCGCATTAGTTCCACAATGACGCTGCTGCCCGCTACACGAATTACCGCTTCGCCCTCACCTGTAGCCGTTGCTGCGCCTACTTCACCATCTACGAAAAGCCCGGCACCGATAATTGGTGAATCGCCAATGCGGCCATTAATTTTGTACGCCATACCACTTGTAGTACATGCACCGCCAGGTCGCCCTTGCGCATCGAGCAAAATAAGCCCTATGGTGTCGTGGTTTTCAATATTCACTTCGGGCTTATATTCGCTGCTTTCCAGCCAGTGCTTCCACTCAGCTTCAGCTTCGGGTACAGGGTTTTTTAATGTGGTTCTTCTGAAACCATTGGCCAAAGCCCAGCTATACGCGCCACTCCCTGCCAGCATCACATGTGGTGTGCGCTCCATGATGGCACGTGCCACATTGATCGGGTGATCAATATTTTCTAAAAATGCCACTGCACCACAGCGGCTGTCGTGGTCCATGATGCAGGCATCGAGCGTAACACGACCTTCGCGATCAGGGCGACCACCAAGGCCTACGCTGCGGTTGCTCAGATCACTTTCGGTAACCATTACGCCCCTTTCAGCAGCATCAATCACCGACCCGCCGCTGAGCAGTGTTTCCATCGCTTTTGCATTGGCATCGAGTCCATGAATCCATGTGGAAAGTATAAGTGGTTTTGGGCCTTCAGCAATTGCAGGTTTCAGAAATGTTGATGATTCTTGGCTTGGTGATGGTTCATTGCATCGGCTGAGTGCCATAGCCCCGGCACCCAAGGCAGTGAGCTGTAAAAATCGGCGGCGGTTGGTTGACATATTTCTTCTTTTGCTAAAACTAAGATGGTAAATGTTTTAAAACAACCTTTCTAAATAATTCTCCATTCAAAAGGTTCTTGCCCAAGCCGGTATCAATGCCCCGCCACTGCATGACTTCCTGCCGGTATGCCACCTGCATTTCCTGAATAGTGCCTCGCACTCCACCAGCCATACCAGGCAAGGTAGGTAAAAGGCAGCAAGGGCATAACAAAACTCATCTGCACCCCGATATAATCAGAAAGTAATCCCTGCAACGGTGGAAGGATCGCTCCACCAACTACCGACATAATAAGGAGCGATGAGCCTTGGCTCGTATGATGACCAAGCCCGCCGATAGCCAGAGTGAAAATATTACTCCACATGATGGAGTTAAACAGTCCGGTGCCTATCAGCGCCCAAAAAGCCATACTGCCGCTGCCATTGATCGCCACAAGAATCAGTACCACATTCGCCAGTGCAAATACCATCAAGGTGCGACCACTCGACCCTTGTCCGATCATAAATCCAATAAAATTCATTGAGATAAGCAGGAGAAAAAATACCACCGTGGTGAGTGGATGAAACTCAAAGCTGAAACTGCCTTCCTGCTCGCTGATACCAGTGGCGAAATAAATCAGCGAAAATGCGGCTAGGCTAACCGCCAGCATAAATAATACTTTGCGCGTTTCAGGTTTTAAATTGCTCAGCGATATGGCTCCCATCAACCGTCCTATCATCAGTCCGCCCCAAAACCAGGAGAGAAACCTATTTCCCTGCGATTTAGTGAAGCCCATTATTTCGGGCTCCATGCTGAAGCTAACGAGCCAACTGCCGGTAGCTACTTCAGCGCCCACGTATACAAAAATGGCCAGCATACCGTACCGAAGCTGCGGAAAATGCAAAGCGCCCCAGCCGCGTTCTTCCCTCTCGTTGTTTTGAAATCCGGGCAGTTTTAGCAGCCTTACAACCACGGCCATTGCTGTAAAAATCAAACCATAGAGCAAGTAAGTTTTGCCTACGGCCTCGGGTTCCTCACCTTCACTCTTGAAAACCATAAAGATCAATATTGCACCTACAATTGGCCCGAGCGTGGTACCGAGTGAATTGAATCCCTGCGCGAAGTTGAGCCTGCTGCTGGCTGTCTCAGAAGTGCCAAGGATTGCCGCGTATGGATTTGCAGCTATTTGTAGGAGCGTAACCCCTGATGCAAGCACAAATAATGCACCCAGAAATAGGCCGTATGAAGATACAGCCGAAGCTGGGTAAAACAACATGCATCCTATTCCGCAAACTGCCAGACCTATGCTCATCCCGTTTTTATATCCTATCCGGTTTATTGGATCGCCGCTGCTGCGGGAAATAAGAAAATAGACAAGCGAAACCACGAAAAATGCCCCGAAAAAAGCAAATTGCACCAACCCGCTTTGAAAATTACTCAGCTCGAAAATATCTTTGAATGTGCTGATAAGCACATCGTTCATTACTGTAATAAAACCCCACATAAAAAAGAGCAGGACGAGCACAGAGAAGGCAAAGCGGTGTTTGAGCGCGGATGTTTCCATAGTTTTTTGCTGTGGCCAAAGTAATAAATTTGAAGTCCTTATGTCACTTCATATTTTACATTCAACATTCTTGCATGCAGCGACCATTGAATCATAGGCTGATACTTATATTTTTGTACCAAATCCACCTTATGAATAAGTTATTCTTAGTAGGCCTTATTAGTATTACAGCATCCTGCTCCATCAATAAATTTGATGATAGATCACCTGTTGATTACGTAAATCCTTTTATCGGTACCGGCGGTCATGGACATACGTTTCCCGGCGCTACAGTGCCTTTCGGTATGGTGCAGTGCAGCCCCGATACCCGCCTTGAAGGCTGGGATGGATGCAGCGGTTACCACTTTAGCGATTCCGTAGTTTTTGGTTTTTCGCATACGCACCTCAGCGGCACCGGCGTGAGCGATTATGGAGATATACTAATTATGCCATGCACTGGTACCGTACATTTTGACCATGGCTATGAGGGTGGTGTGGATTCAGGATATGCCTCACGCTTTCGCAAAACGACCGAGAAGGCAAGCCCTGGTTATTACGCCGTGCACCTGGCCGATTATAATATAGGAGTGGAACTCACGGCAACTGCGCGGGCTGCCATACATAAATATACCTTCAAGAAAAATAATACGCACGTAATCATTGACCTTGACCACCGCGATATGCTCAAAGGGTGGGGGCTTTCGCAAACGGGTACTGATGAAATAAGTGGCTACAGGATATCCGCTGCCTGGGCGCGTGAGCAGCATGTGTATTTCGTTGCGCAGTTTTCGAAACCAATTCATAAGGTCGATTTTTTTCGCGAAAGCGATTCGCTAACAGAACCTACCAAAGCCGCTGTACATTTTGATTCTGCAGATGAACTGCTAGTTAGGGTGGGCATTTCGGCGGTGTCAGTAGAAAACGCACGCGCTAATTTGCTTACCGAAATTCCTGACTTCGATTTTGACAAAGTGCATCAGCAAGCCAGAGCGCTATGGGAAACTCAACTGGGTAAGATTGAAGTATCTGACGAAAATCACGATGCGCGCGAAATATTTTTCACTGCGCTGTATCATACAATGGTTGCTCCAAATATTTTCAGCGATGTGGATGGCCGTTACCGCGGAATGGATACGCAGGTTCATCAGGCAAACCATCCGGTATACACGGTATTTTCATTATGGGATACTTTCCGCGCCCTGCATCCGCTCTTCACCATTATTGAGCATGAGCGTACCGATGATTTTCTGCGCACTTTTCTGCTGCATCATAAGCAAGGTGGCCGCTTGCCAGTATGGGAGCTCGCCGCAAATGAAACCGATTGTATGATAGGGTACCACAGCGTATCGGTTGCAGCAGATGCTTTCGCAAAAGGAATCCAAGGATTTGACCACGCCGCGATGCTCGAAGCAATGAAACATACTTCATCCTTAAATCATTTTGGACTGGAAAGTTACCGCTCCCACGGCTATATACGTGCATCAGATGACCACGAAAGCGTGAGCAAAACCCTCGAGTACGCCTACGACGACTGGTGTATCGCTACCTACGCGCTCGCGCTGGGCGACACCGCCACTTACAGCGTATACATGGAAAGGGCGCAGTACTACAAAAATCTATTTGACCCGAAGTCGGAGTTTTTCCGCGCACGTATGGATGGAGCCTGGTTTGGACTTTTCGATCCGGCCGAAGTTAATTTCAACTATACCGAAGCAAACGCCTGGCAGTATTCCACCTTTGTGCCGCACGATGTAAGCGGCTTGATGAATCTTCATGGTGGGGCTGATTCTCTGGAAGCGCATTTGGATCGTTTATTCACCGTTTCGAGCAAAACTACCGGACGTGAACAATCCGACATCACAGGCCTCATAGGGCAGTACGCGCATGGCAATGAGCCTAGCCATCATATAGCTTACCTCTACAATTATATTGGCTCACCCTGGAAAACACAGCAGCGTGTACGGCAAATTATGGATGAGCTATACACCACCGCTCCCAATGGCCTTAGCGGAAATGAAGATTGCGGTCAGATGAGCGCATGGTACGTGCTTAGTGCTTTGGGTTTTTACCAGGTTACACCCGGCCTGCCTATGTATGCCATAGGAAGTCCTGTATTCGAAAAAGTGGAAATAGCACTCGAAAACGGCAAATCATTTACCATCAATGCAGCGAACCAAAGCAAAACCAACTTGTATATTCAATCAGCTATGCTCAATGGAATGCCCTTGGAAAGAAGCTATATCACACATAGCGAAATTATGGAAGGGGGGAGCCTACAGTACATTATGGGTTCACAACCTAATAAAGATTGGGGCCGCGACCCGGCACATCGGCCTGTAGCTGCCATTGTATCGCCACCAATTGCTACTGTTCCATTTTACGAAAGTGCAGGACCTACATTTACTGGCCAAACTACTGTGCAGATAGGCAGCGCAAACCCCGACGCGATATATTATTACCGCATTGATGGAGGCGAAGATGAAGTGTACGATGGTGCTATCGCGCTCGCGGCCAATACCGGAATAGAAGCTTTTGCGGTATTGCCCGACGGTACCCGCAGTAAGACCAATAGCAGCTCCTGGATGAAAATAGACAGTACCCGCAAAATTGCCATCGGAATGAACTACGACAATCAATACGCCGCCGGCGGAGATAACGCACTGATAGACCGCATCCGCGGAAGCGCCAATTTTCTTACAGGCCGATGGCAGGGTTATCAGAATCAACCTTTCATAGCCGTAGTTGATCTTGGCGAAATGCAAAAGGTGAGTGCCATTGGGGTAGGTTTTCTTCAGGATGTGAAAAGCTGGATTTGGTTTCCCGAAAAGGTAGTAGTTGAAACATCTGCTGATGCGCAAAATTGGAAACTTGCAGGGGAAGTATTGAATAATATTCCGGATAATCAATATGGCACGATCATTCAGGACTATACTGTAAAAGTACATGGCAGGGTTCGGTATATCCGCATTACTGCTCCGAATTATGGTCCTTGTCCGCCGTGGCATATGGGAGCCGGTGGAAAGACCTGGCTCTTCGCCGATGAAATCTGGGTGGAGTAGTTTTTTGCTACGGTTTTATTTCAATCACTGTACCTATGGCCACTAAGAGGTAGAGCTCTTCAATTTCTTCATTGGTAACTGCAATGCAGCCATGAGTCCAGTCGCTAAGCAGGTGAGCTTTGCCAATATTGACTGAGCCATTTTTGAGACCGTGTATTTTTATATCGCTTCCCGGACTTTTACCAAGTGCAGTGGCGTGCTGCCGGTCGGCACTGTTTGGGTATGAAATACCCATGTAAAGGTGGTAGGCACTATTCGGGTTTTTGCTATCGATGGTGTAAATGCCTTCAGGAGTTTTCATATCACCTTCGCACTCTTTGCGTCCTTCAGGACTGCTCCCTAAGGCGATTGCATAGGTTTTAAGCACTTTTCCGGGGCTTACTGCGTGCATCTTCCGTTTCGATTTTTCTACCAGCAATTTATCTATTGTCACTCCTGGTTGCAGCGGATTTGATCGGGTCTTCATGATTACAAGAAAAGTGATTGGTGCAAGTAGTACAATTATAAATAGAAGGTATTTAACTTTCATTACTTTTTGAGCGAAATTACAGCGGGCTGAAGATAGGGGTATCCGTATGAAAAAATCAGCTCACAGATTGCTTTGATGCTAAAAAATGAATTCCGCTTTGATCTGTAGAGATTAGTGCGATCGGTAAGAAAAAAATCAATAATCAGTAAGGTCACCATCAATATCACCCGAATGGATCTTCGGCGTTGTTATCTTTTTTATAAATACATCCAACTCCTTATGCCTGTCCGTACCTATGAGCAGTTTGGTTCCATTTTTCAGCTCCAGTTGCAGGCCCATATTTCCTGATACATTATACGCTTTATTTTTGCCATAACCCCGAAGACCCCAGCCGCCATATTCAGCAATTGGCTTGTATTTGCGCACCTCAGCTTTGCTGATTTGATCCCATTGAAATTGCTTCCACTTCCGGTGAAATGGAAACATCTTTACCTTGATCCCATTCTTGTCAATATAGGTGTCAAGACGAATGCTCAGGATCATGAGACCAACTAGGATAATCACTATTGTCAAAATAATCAATTCAGTGTTTTCCATAGGGTTATTTCCAAAGGGTCTATCAAAGAATACCTGCAGAATAGTTCCGGTAATTAGAATAATGGTAGTGGCAAATAATAGAATGATGAAAATCCACAAATTAAATCTTTGTTTCTCCGCAAAAAACCTGTCTGTTCTCATGGTAATTGATTCTTATGTGCAATTATTCTTTTACGTCTTTATCAGGGTCTGATTTCACCTTTGATCTGCCGTCTTCTTTTAGTGCCTGATTGAGTATCCACTCAATTTGCCCATTCACGCTGCGAAATTCGTCAGCAGCCCACTTCTCAAGAGCATTGAGTGTGTCAGCGTCAATTCTAAGCGCGAAGGGCTTCCTGGCCATACTGCATTAGTTTGGTTTAAAATGCTCAATATGCACAAGGCTCATGTGGATCATTGCTGTGCTATTGATATGGATTGACTCTTTCATATAAACTTCAATCATTCCGGTGTCATGATGTTTTGTTAAGGCAAATTCGCATTTACTGCGAATGGCCTGCCAGCGGCAAATACTATTATTGATGAAGGGTTCCGGCGTTTATTACCGGGCTTACGTCCTTGTCGCTGCAGAGTACCACCATAAGGTTGCTTACCATGGCAGCTTTGCGCTCTTCGTCAAGGTGTATAATTTCTTTTTGGCTTAGTTTTTCAAGGGCAAGTTCTACCATGCCTACTGCCCCTTCTACAATTTTGATGCGCGCTGCCACTATGGCCTCAGCTTGTTGCCTGCGGAGCATTGCACTTGCTATTTCAGGTGCGTAAGCCAAGTAGCCTATGCGGGCTTCGAGCACGTGAATCCCTGCCATCTCAAGGCGCTCATCAAGCTCCTTCTCCAAATCAGTATTGATTACCTGAAGTCCTGAGCGCAGGGTAACCTCCTTGTCGTCATCGTCAAAATTGTCGTATGAATAGGTACCTGCAAGCTTCCTTACCGCTGCATCGGTCTGTACCTTCACAAAATTCTCATAGTTGTCTACTTCAAAGGCGGCTTTGAATGTATCCTGAACTTTCCACACAAGAATTACGCTGATCATTATAGGATTTCCTTTCTTATCGTTCACCTTCAAGCGCTCGCTGTCAAAGTTGCGCGCTCTCAAGGAGAATCTTGTTTTTGAATAGAATGGATTGGTCCAGAAAAACCCGTTTTTCTTAACCGTTCCCTTGTATTCTCCGAAGAGAACAAACACTTTAGACCCATTCGGATTTACAATAAAAAAGCCGAGCATTATAAACAAAGCAGGCACTGCGAGTAGGAATGCTGCGGGATTCTCGATTTGAACTGCTAGGACTATCATTCCTGCTATCAGTGCAATGAGCACCAACAACATAATATAGCCCGAAATGCTTGTAACTACTTTTTCTTGGTTCATGATATGATATTAAAATGATATCACAAATATAGCATGTGTTTTTATTCTACCAACAAAAAAATTACAAGTGGCATAAAAACTTGACTGAAGGCCGAAAAATCCGCATTTTGCGGCAGCTAATTACACACATGGATAAGGAAACCCACGTTGCCAACCTCATAGCCCTTGCAAAAGCGGATGGAGTGCTGCATGCACACGAACTTATTTTCATTCAGGGCATCGCCTTGCGCATGGGTGTTGACGGGCAGGCTTTTCAGCGAATTGTGAAGTACCCCGACATCGTACCACAGCGCATACCCGAATCAGAGAGTGACCGAATAAGGCAGCTTGGTGAAATGCTGGCGCTCATGCATATTGATTTCAACGCCGACAAGGAAGAGCTGGCCTTTGTGGAGCGGGTAGGAGTGAGGCTTGGTTTCACCAACACACAGGTGCATAAATTGGTTGAATTCCTTCAAAGCAATATGTTGCCATCCGATAATGCAACGCTGAAAAACATCGTCAATTCGTAGGTTCTTATTATGCCTTTACCTCTTCCTTTTTATGTTTCCACCTTCTGTGGCTCCACAGCCACAAGGCAGGATCGCGTCTAATGGCATTTTCAAGGGCACGTACGTGCAACTCTGTAATTTCATTATGGCCACATTCCTTCGGATTCTCAGCAAGCAATTTGAAGTGTAGCTCGTACTTACCGCGCTTTACCTTTCGGACTTCAAAAAAAACTACCGCCATGTCGAGTTTGGTTGCTATTTGCTCAGCCCCCAAAAATATGGGTGTGTCCTGATTCAGAAAAGTGGTCCAGTATTTTATCTTCGAGCGCTGCGGACTTTGATCAGATAGAAAGTAGGTAAGGGTTTTCTCACCCTTCTGCGCTTCGCTGAGGAGTATCCGAAAGCTCTCTTTGGTATCCATCATATGCACGCCGTATTTTGATCGGAGATCGTTAATGAGTTTATTAAAAAATTTGTTCTTCAATGGTTTGTGTATCGCCCATACCTTATGGTTTATATATACAGGCAACAAACTCAGATACTCCCAGTTGCCGTAATGACCCAGGATACCAGCGACACTTTTTCCTTTTTTGTACAGGTCGTTTAGCACTTCGGGATTTACCACCTTATAGTGCTTCTCCATTTGCTTCGCACTTCTGTGCAATGGGTACATCCATTCTACAAAGCTGTCGCACAAATGCCTGTAAAATTGACGCTCTATTGTGCGCCGCTCCGATATGCTCTTTTCAGGAAATGACATTTTCAGGTTATTCCTTACCACTTTTTTACGGTAGCCGATGATGTAATAAACAAGAAAGTAGAGCGCGTCAGCAAATATAAATTGCACCCTGAGTGGGAGCCAGGCTATGAGCCACAGAAAAGCGTAGAGCGGATAAAACAGGATAGCCTGCATGGTCGCAAAAGTAATACGATTGATGCAGCTTGTACATGTATGCATGCATCCGTTAGGCATATTTACCATTCATGTATTGCAGGTTGGCAATGCATTCAGAGTTTTGGTATCTTCACGCCATTAATTAATAAAGCCACAATGATCAAACCCGTTTTTCAAACCACACTTCAAAAGGCAGCGTCTTTTCTAGCGTTCACAGCCTTTATTTTTGCAACACCTATTGTTTCAGCCCAGCAATTGGAAAACTCTCTGCTGTGGAAAATTGAGGGCAACGGCATTGAAGAATCCTATCTGTTCGGGACTATACATGTGCTGCCACAATCAGAGTTCAATCTTCAGCCGAAGGTTACAAAGGCCTTCGAAGCATGTAAGAGCCTTGTGATGGAGCTCGATATGAGCAACCCGAATATGCAAACCGAGATGATGAAGTATGCCACGATGAATGATGATACTACACTGGACCAATTGCTTTCGAAAGGCGACTATGAAAAACTCTCAGGCATGCTCAAGGAATCCACAGGTATGAGCATCGAAATGGTGAATACACTAAAGCCATTCATAGTAAGTACGCTTTTGCTGGGCCGCTACGTAGAAGGGCAACCCGCCAGCTTCGAACTTACACTCACTCAAATGGCAACCCAAAGCGAACGGCGCATTGTTGGGTTGGAAACCATAGAGTCGCAAATGAAAATTTTTGATGAAACCCCTTATATAAGCCAGGCCAAGGACCTTAGTGAAATGATTAATGACGAAGAGAAAATGCGGCGAATGTATGCAGACATGATTCGGATGTACCAGAAGGAATCACCTTCAGCGCTATTCGACTTCACTGCAGCGTATCTTGACGATCCGAAAGAACTAAATGTCATGCTTACACAGCGCAATATGAGCTGGATACCACTCATAAGTGAATTGGCGAAAGAAGAACCTAGATTTTTTGCTGTAGGTGCGGCTCACCTTGGCGGCGAAATGGGCGTAATCAACTTGCTGCGCAGAGAAGGTTTTACCGTAACTCCGGTTATGTAATTTTTGCTCTGAAAAGCAAACAGAAGCGCCGGCTCATTTGAGCCGGCGCTTTGTTTTTTTGAGCCTAAGGAAAGACGATTAATTGCTGAAAACTTTTTCATACACGAAGCCTGCCCAGCATTCGCCAACGAGCAAATCTATACTCAACGCAGTGTTCAGGTGTGCTCCCAACATATGCCCAAGCCCGCCGGCAAGCATAAAGCCTTAAAGACCTATTCCAATACCATGAAATGCAGCAGCAAAAACATCGCTTCCGCTGTCGCCCAAAACCAGCCAAAAAGTTCTTAAAGATTCATTAATGGTTGCTGTCAAAGAAATAAGTTTTGAGTTGCCTGCAATGAGCTTAGGGGAGCATTCACGACCAAAATAGAGCGAAAATTTAATTTGTTTTTACTGTCCTTTGAAAATATTAATGAACATGCTCCTTTTTATATTCGCTCAGAATTAGCAAATTTGCGGCAAAACAAGAAACCAATGAAACGCGCCACGCTCTACATTTTACCTCTTTTCTTTGCATTTGCCTGCACCCAGCCCGAAACAACTTCTGAAGATCAGGTTCAGGAAGAAGGCACTACAACCACAACTCCTGCCGCTACATCTACAACTCCCCCGGCTGTGACAAGAACTTCGGATACCGCCGGTATGAATCTTATCAAGATTATTGATTCAAGGCCTGACCTCTCAATTTTTAGGGAGCTGTTGCACACTTCATATATTGAAGGAATTATTGGTAACGACAAAGTTTTTACCGTGTTTGCTCCTACAAACGCAGCCTTTGAAGCTTTGCCCAAAGCCACGCTCGAAGAATTGAAAAACCCGGCCAATGTAGCCAAACTACGACCTATTATTGGCGGCCACATCATGACTGGTATGCATAAAACTACCAATATCATTGAAACGGCAACTGCCAGGCAAGTACCCCAGCAAATGATGGGCGGAAATGAAGTGGTATTTACAGTAAAAGGCAGAGACCTCATGATGGGCGATGCAATGATTATTGAGGGCAATATAGAAGCAACCAACGGAATGCTACATATTATTGATAAAGTGGCTACAAAGTAATTAATTAGCTCCCTGACCAAAATGAAAGAAGTGCGACCCACAGGTCGCGCTTCTTTTTTTACGGATTTAGCCCTTACTCTTTGTGCTCTGGAGAAACGCCATTCGTTTTTTTCCTGCTACTGATATTAAGCACTTCTACGAGCAACGAGAAAAACAGCGCGAAGTACACATAGCCGCGCTCTATGTGCTTGTGCAATCCATCAAGGATCAACACAAATGCAATGAGAATCAGAAATGACAATGCCAACATCTGTATACTTGGATGCTTATTGATCAGCCTGCTGATTTTATTTACAAATACCAGCATCACGATCATTGAAATAACCACTGCGGCTATCATTATAACGATTTCGCTCACCATACCTACCGCCGTAAGTATGGAGTCAAATGAAAATACAAGATCGATCAGGATAATCATAGTTATCACGCTTGCGAAACTTCTTACCTTCTTATTTGCGTGCTTTTCCTCTGTACCAACTTCTACTTTTTCATGTATTTCTGATATAGTTTTCACCAAAAGAAAAAGACCTCCGCCGAGCAGGATTAAGTCTCTTCCCGAAAAATCTATCTCGAACAACGTAAAAATTGGATCAGTAAATTGGATTAACCATGATATAGTCATAAGCAGCAATAGCCTGAAAATTAATGCAAGCGCCAGTCCTGTAACCCTGGCTTTTGGTCTTTGTGCTTCAGGCAATCTCTCTGAAATAATCGAAATAAAAAGGATATTGTCAATTCCCAGTACAATTTCCAGAAGGGTAAGGGTACTGAGTGCTATCAGCGACTCGGGCTCGAGCAATACCATCCAGTTGAATTCCATATTGCTTAATCTTGATTTTGTTTTTTAACCATTGTAAGTATCGTAGCAATAGCTACCGTTTCGCCTGTATCATCGTACACATCAACGAGCCACTTTACTAATCCTTTCGCAATATCGTCCTGGCTGCGTTTTTCCTGGTCAGTTTTCTGTTTTACCGTAAGGCGCGTACCGATGGTCATACCGGGGTACACCGGTTTTGTAAATCTGCACTCATCAATGCCGTAGTTCAGGAGCACAGGGCCTTTTTTGGCATCCACAAATAAGCCCGCAGCTTTCGATAGCACAAAATATCCGTGTGCTACCCTTCCGGTGAAGATGGTTCCTTCAAGGGAAGTTGCATCCATATGGGCATAGAAATTATCGCCGCTCACATTTGCAAAATTGGTGATATCAGCCTCGGAAACGGTATGTTTGGCAGTAATGAGTGTGTCGCCTATTTCCAGTTCTTCAAAGTGTTTTCTGAAAAGGTGCATTTCATGCTCGTACTGCCTGCCTCCTTGCTGGTATACATTGGTAATGCGCGACAGGGTAGTGGGGCTGCCCTGAATGGAGGTGCGCTGCATATAGTGCATTACGCCCCGCTTGCCGCCCATCTCTTCTCCACCGCCGGCTCTGCCCGGCCCCCCATGCACCAGCATGGGCATCGGCGATCCGTGTCCTGTGCTTTCTTTGGCACACTCGCGGTTCAAAATAAGTATTCGACCGTGATGCGATGCTGCGCCAAGTACAAAACATCGGGCTTCGTGGTCATCATAAGTAGCCATGGAACATACAAGCGATCCTTTTCCGAGTTTGGTTATTGCAATGGCTTCATCAAGATCAGCATAAGGCAGCAAGGTGCATACCGGCCCAAAGGCTTCTATCTCGTGGGTGCCCGTATTCTTGAAGGGTTTGTTGTTTCTTAGAATTAAAGGTGAAATAAAAGCACCCTTGCCGCCTTCATTGCCTTTCGCGTCAACCGTGTCAAGATTGCCATACACAAGCTCTGAACTTTTGAGCAATTCTTTTATTTTGCATCTTACTTCAGCGAGCTGCTCCTGCCCGGCAAGCGCACCCATGCGCACTCCTTCCAAACGTGGGTTGCCAATTACCGTACTGGCCAATCGGTTTGCCAGTGCTATTTGCACATCTTCAAGGTATTTTTCCGGTACAATAACTCTTCGTATTGCGGTACATTTTTGTCCGCATTTGGCGGTCATTTCGCGCTGCACTTCTTTGATAAAGAGATCAAATTCAGGTGATCCCGGAGCGGCAGCAAGGCCTAGTACGCATGAGTTCAGCGAGTCAGCTTCCATATTGAACGGCACCGATTCGGCAATAATTCTCGGATTAGCTTTCAGCATCCTGCCCGTATCGGCCGATCCGGTAAAGGTTACCACATCCTGCGACATCACATGGTCTATAATTCCATTGGCTGAGCCACAGATGAGCTGCAGCGCACCTTTCGGCAAAATGCCACTTTTATCTATTTCTTTAACTACGGCTTCTGTAAGAAATGATGTAATGGTGGCTGGCTTCACTACCGCTGGCATTCCGGCCAGTAGATTCACCGAAATTTTCTCCAGCATTCCCCATACCGGGAAGTTAAAGGCATTTATATGCACGGCTATCCCTTCTTTTGGGGTCATAATATGGTGGCCGATAAACGAACCTCCCTTTGAGAGTGGGGCTAAATCGCCATCCACATAATAGGTCTCATTCGGAAATTGCCTTCGCAAGCTACCGTAGGCAAATAGATTGCCAATTCCGCCTTCTATATCAATCCAACTGTCGGGGCGGGTAGCTCCGGTAGCATAACTCAATTCGTAGAACTGCTCCTTACGGTCCATCAAGTAAAGCGCTAACGCCTTTAGCATGCGACCGCGCTCATGAAAAGTCATCTTGCGAAGTGAAGGGCTTCCGGTTTTGCGGCCATAATCAAGTATTTCTTTAAAATCGAGTCCCTTACTGCTGGCCGTTGCTACTTCATTTCCAGTAATGGCGTCGTACAGCGCTTTGCCTTCTCCATCGCCGGCAATCCATGAGCCCAGTACATAATTTTCGAGTTTCATTATCGATGCTTTAGGCTTGCGAAATTACGCTTTTCATGATAGCAGATATCTCGTCAGTGCAAGGCTTTTACAATTGGCCTGTATTCTGTTGACGCTGCCGTACGAATCCGCCAATCCATAGGGTACTGGCTTAATAATCGGTGTCCGTCATAGCGACCAAGTCCAAGTGCCAAACCTTCAAATACTACTTTATATACCCCCCTTTCGGGAAGGCTAAGGCCCAAGTCTTCGCGTTTCAGGTAGCTCAACGCTTGCTCAATATTTACAGTGAGCAATGGGAGCCTGAATATGGAGTTATAGAGCATTACTATCCCATGATTGGGTTTAAATTGTCCTTTGCTCCATTTGCCGACAGGTAACCCGGCGTGACGCAGGTTCAAAGCTTTCTGCAATTTGGCAAGCACTGCAAGATGGGCAGGTACTACCGCATGTACATCGCCGGCATCGCTCACCGCTGCAGTGATTTCTGGCGAATCAAAAATTCCATCTATAGTTTGCAATCGGCCTTTCTCTGGTTTTGACTCCCTGGAGTTGCCATTTTTTCGCACAATAGCTGTAAAGAAACCCTCGCCCCGAATGCGGTGCGGGAAAAAGCGGTATCCCTTACCACCACCATATGTCGATTCGATTACACCTTCCGGCAAATTGCCAAGGGGCACCGGTTCTGCATTGTATTGGTCAAGAAGCCATTGCATATTGGCTTCATTTTCAAGCTCGTTGAAGGTACAAGTACTGTATACCAGGATTCCGCCGGGTTTCAGAGCAGGCCATACACCCGCGAGTATTTGCTGCTGCCGTGAAGCACACATTTCCACATTCTGTTGCGACCATTCATTTACAGCATTTATATCCTTGCGAAACAAGCCTTCGCCGGAGCAGGGTGCATCTACCACCACCAGATCAAAAAATTCAGGCACCCTGGCAAATCTCGATGGATCGCTTTGTGTAATCGCAAATCCGGGGATACCCCATTTGGTAAGGTTTTCTTCGAGTAGGTTTACGCGGCTCCCCACCACTTCATTTGCCAAAAGGAAGCTCTCAGGATGCAATACCGATCGGAGCAGGGTAGATTTTCCACCTGGTGCAGCGCAAAGGTCTAGCACATTGATGGGTGCTTCGTGGAGCTGCATGCCGGTAACGATATGATACAGAAACATAGATGACGCCTCCTGCGGGTAATACGCTCCTGCGTGAAAAGCAGGATCGGATGTGAAGCGTGGCCTTTCGGCAAGGTAGTATCCATGAGGGTGCCAGGGCACACCTTGCGATGTTTTCAGCAGCGCAGCCTTTTTGGTATTGATTCTTATGCTTACAGGAGCTTTGCTACCGATGGCTTCTTCAAGCCTTACCCTTTCATCGTCTGGCAGCGGTATGCTCTTTACAAAAGCTTCGGGCAGGCTGCTGTTCATTGCTTCAGTTGGGTAGTTATTTTTACCTCGGTTTCTGTGAGGGTGCGGTGTACAGGACACTTGCTTGCAATTTCGAGCAATTTGCCCCTTTTTTCACCATCAAGGTCACCTTTGATCTCGAGTATTCTTTTGAATTCGTCCACTTTACTTCCTTTGCTCTCGGGGTTGGCAGCATCGGCCATGTAACTATGGCTGTGTGAAAGGTGCACGGTTACTTTATCTAGCGGCCAACCTTTGCGCTCTGCATACATTTTCAAAGTCATGGCAGTGCAGGCCCCAAGTGCTGCATTCAGCAATTGATAGGGGGTGGGGCCCATGTTGTTTCCTCCTATTTCCAGCGGCTCGTCGGCCAACAGGCTATGCTCGCCAGCCACAATTTCTGTGGTAAACCCATCACTTCCTAGTTGTACAGCTACATCTTCGGTTGTTTCTATTGAAGTTTTTGCCGGATGGCCTACATAGCGGCTTATCCAAACACCTATCATTTGTGCCACGTATTCAGCGTCTGTATCGCTTTGCAGCAAATGGTCAGCGCTATCAAGGCTGATAAAACTTTTAGGATGCCAGGCTGCCTGATATATTGCAGCGGCATTGTCAATGCTCACAATGGTATCCTGCGGTGAGTGCATGATGAGAATAGCTTTGCGCAGCATCATCAGAAGCGATGAAGTGCTGTGCTTTTCTAAGTCGGTAATGAATTTTGCACCAACATTAAACGGCCTACCGCCTATGTTCACGAGCGCTTTGCCCTTTAGAAGTATCTCATCCTTGCTGCCTTCTATATGATGCATCACATGCGAAGCCTCCGCGGGAGCGCCTATGGTACACATTGCTTCAATCGATTCAATTTCCGCGGCAGCGTGGAGCACTGCTGTTCCTCCGAGCGAATGGCCCACTAGCAGCTTTGGTGCATCGTAAAACTCACTCAGGTAAGCTGCTGCTGCAACAAGGTCGCTTATATTGCTGGTAAAGTTGGTATCCTCAAAGGCACCTTCGCTTTGACCTAAGCCTGTGAAGTCAAATCGCAAAACCCCAAATCCGCTTTGTGTCAGTTTTCGCGAAATGACCGTGGCAGCTTTTATGCCTTTACCGCAGGTAAAACAGTGCGCGAATATGGCGTAATGCGCAGCCTGCAAGCCTATTGGGAGCTCTAGGCGGGCGCTGAGTTTCATCCCTTCACTGTTTGTAAAACTGATCTTTTTGGTATTCAACGTGGGGTTTTTTCGTAAAGGTCGGATTATTCCACCATTTCACCCGGCAAATCACCTTACATTATCGCATTTGCATTAGCTTCGACAAATTATTAAGCGTGTATGAAAATCTTAAAATGGATACTGCTTGCAGTTCCAATCGTTCTTGCCATTGCATTATTCGGGGCTTGGGTTTGGCTCCAGTCATTTTCTCCAAAGCTTAAAGGTCAGGTTGATGTAAAAGTACTGAGTGCTTCTGTAAATGTGTACTTTGATGATTTTGGTATTCCACATATTTATGCTGAAAGTGCTGAAGATGCTTATAAGGCATTTGGATATGTACATGCACAGGACAGACTTTTTCAAATGGAACTTATGCGCAGGGCAGGAAAGGGCAGACTCGCTGAAGTGCTGGGGCCCGACTTGATATCTGCCGATCGTTTTTTCAGAACCATGGGTACCAATAGAAAGGTATTGCTGGATGTGGCCCGCTTCGATTCGCTGCCTAAGGATGTGAAGAAAACTACGGTCGCTTACCTTGCCGGTATCAACGAGTATATTGCCAAAGGAAAGATGCCTGTTGAGTTTTCGCTAATTGGCATTGCACCTGAGCCATATGATGTGAGCGATGTGTACGCTATTGCTGCTTATATGTCGTATTCATTTGCCTACGCCCTTCGCACCGATCCGCTTGTGCAAGCCTTATCCCAATCGCTTGGTGATGATTATATGGCCATGTTTAGCCTGGCAAGCGATACTGCCATTCAAGAGGGCTCGTACTCACCGGAGATTGGATTTCGCCTACCGCAACTCACTGATATGATACCAGTTCCGCTCTTGCAAGGAAGTAATAACTGGGCAATGGGGCCGGGGCGCACCGCATCCGAAAAGCCCATATTGGCAAACGATACCCATATCAAATTTACTTCACCCGGTGCTTGGTATGAAGCGCATCTTGAATATCCCGGAATGGGTTTTTATGGTAATTTTCTTGCAGGTATTCCGTACGCTCTTGTTGGCCATTCCCGAAACCACGCATGGGGTGTTACCATGTTTGAAAATGACGATACCGACTTTTTTATTGAGCAGTTTGCGTCAGGCGACAGCAGTGCCACTGTTTTTGGCGAAAGCACTCTGCCTGTTAAAGTCCATACCGAAACCATAAGAGTCAAAGGGCAAAGCGATGTGGTTATGAAGGTGGTTGAAACAGCTCACGGGCCCATTATCAATGAGTTTCTACCAGTAAACTACCCTGAGCCGGTTAGCTTTTGCTGGACTTATACTCGTCTTAAAAATGAGTTGCTCGAAGCATTTTATGGTATGAACAACGCGGAAGGGATTGATCAATTTCGTGAAAACGTGGCTATAGTTGCAGCTCCCGGACTCAATTTTGCCTATGCTGATGCAACCGGAAATATTGCTATGTGGTCGGCAGCCAAACTGCCCATTCGGCCTACGCATGCAAGCGGCAAAACGTACCTCTGCGGCTACGACCCGCAGGATGCCTGGCAAGGATATTATCCGTTCGCAGACAATCCACAATCTGAAAATCCTGTTTCGGGGTATGTGCTTTCTGCAAATCAAATGCAACCCGGCTACCCTTACCCTGGATACTACGCACCTAATACGCGGGCTCATCGGATCGATTCCTTTCTGGGTGCTATTTCCACTGCATCGGTTGACGATATGCGTCGCCTTATTACCGACGTAGTATCATTAAGCGAAGCTGATGTGGCATCTGAAATTTGTTCAGTGCTTTCGCAAAATGCCGGGGAATTCAATGGGTTGGAAAATGGTGCATTGAAGCTCCTTTGCACCTGGGATGGCGACCATCAACTAATAGATATTGAGCCTACTATTTACTACAAAGTGCTGTACCACACATTGCATATGGCAATGGCAGATGAATTGAGCGAAGAAGTTTTTGAAGATTTTCTGCATACCCATGAATTCCTTGGTAGCTATCCGAATCTTATTGCCACCAACGACTCACCTTGGTGGGATGATATGGCCACTGAAGGTGTTGTGGAAACCCGAGGCGCCATTAGTCTCAGGGCATTTAAGCAAAGCATTAGCGAGCTGGAACAACAGTTGGGTTCTGACATAAATGATTGGCAATGGCAAAAAGTTCATACCATCACGCATGAGCATCCACTTAGCAAGGTCGATGCATTAAAAAGGTGGTTTAACATAGGACCATTCCCCGCTCCGGGTGGACATGAAACTGTGAATAATGCCGGTTTTACCTTCAACGGTAGCGGAGTGTATAAATCCAGTTTTGGGCCGGCTATGCGCATTATCATCGATTTTGCCGATGTCGAAAACGCCGTTTCTGTCCTGCCTGCCGGCAATAGTGGTAATGTGATGAGTCCTTTCTACCGAGATCAGGCCCATATGTTTATCGATGGCCGCTTTCGCAAAATGATGATGAACGAAGCTGAAATCAAAAAATCAAAATTCCTGCTTGTTCTCAGGCCCAAATAGTGTAACAAAGCGCGCAGCAGGCGAGTAAAAGCGGAGTGTTATACTCCCCGATTTGAAAAGCTTCTTTTACGCCCTATTTTCTATTTTGCTGCCGCATGTTTTGTGCGCTCAGTTTGCCGTGCATCAGAGCCAGACTCCGGCTCAGCTTGTGCAAAATGTACTTACAGGAAGCGGAATTACCCCTCAGAACATCTCTTTCAACGGAAATCAGGGAAATCAAATCAGCACGCAACTGGGATTTTTTACCGGCGGCACATCCATTTTTGGTATAGAAAGCGGCATCATACTCGCCACAGGAGGGGCGAATATAGCTTTGGGGCCTAACAATACTTCTACCGCCTTTGTGCCGGTAAACGCTGGTGACGTGCTGAACCTAGAGCCCGACCTCGCCCAGATCGTAGCTCCTGTAGCACTAAGAGATGTGGCTGTTCTGGAATTTGATTTCGTGGCTCAGGGCGACTCGCTTCAGGTGAAGTATGTATTTGCAAGTGAAGAATACAATGACCATACCTGCTCCGTGTACAATGATGTATTTGGGTTTTTCATTTCTGGCCCCGATATATCGGGCACTTTTCTTAACGGAGCAAAGAATGTTGCGCTTGTGCCTGGCAGCAATACACCCGTGGCTATCAATACCGTGAATCTTGGAGTGCCGGGCCAATACGGTGCTATGGCAATATGCAATGCAGCCAGCGCTACTTGGCAGAGCAATTCAATATACTTCGTTAACAATGAATCTAATCCTGATCCTGCCACTACCCAGTTTGACGGGTTTACCAAACCTTTTATGATTAAAATTCCAGTGCAATGTGGCGAAACCTACCACATAAAGTTTGCCGTAGCCGATGCTGTAGATAATAAAAACGATTCGGCAGTACTTATTGAGGCCCAGAGCTTCTCAAGCTCAGCGCCCGTTGAAATAAGTGCAACGGTAATCAATCCCAACACCGACGGCAATTTACTAGAAGGTTGCAGCGCAATTGCACTCACCGTGTCGCGGCGCGACAGCACCCAGGCTGAGAACATTTTCCTTCGCTCCAGTGGTCTTGATAATGCAGATGCAGTACTCGCAGATATGCCTTCATCCATCCATTTCCCGGCAGGTGTAGGTGCTGTATCAGTTCAAATTGCTACTTATAATGACCATGTATTCCAGTCTTTAAGGAATTTCAAAATACAGGCATTGAAGCCTGCAGCGTGCAGTGTTGATACTGCAGTATTTTCTGCTGGCTTTACTATCTCAGATTTTCCTCCAATGACATTGGGTTATGATGATGAACTTTTCATCGAATGCAAGGCCTCAGGAAGTATTTCTGTTTCACCACAGGGCGGTAATCCACCTTACGCCATTACATGGCAGCAGGAAGGTTATTCGGGCTTTGAGATCATGGTTAATCCTGATTTTTCAGTCACCATGCAGGCTACCGTTACTGATCATTGTAATTTGAATAGCCAGGTTATAGAAATAGACATAGAGCGCGAAACTTTTCCCGAAATGAAAGTGGTATTGTCAGATTCAGTATTGTTTGATTGCGTGAATCCTGTGTATATGAATCCCCTGATTAGCGGTGGTTCGAGCGACCGCACCTATTACTGGATTCAGGATGGGGTGGTGCTGAGCCATGAAAGTGATTTCGGGCAGGTAATTCCTTCGGTCGGAGCCTTGACGCTCACAATTGTAGACCGCTGTGTGTCGCAGATTGAAAAGCAAATCATGGCAGTGTATATAGAACAGCCGCTTACTGCATCGCTGGGCAATGATACCATAGGTAATTGTGCCGCACAAATGGCTGCAAAGCCATTGGTGACAGGGGGTTTTGAGCCGCTTACCTACCATTGGTTTCACAACGGTATTTTGGTTGATGAAGGACCTGAATTTTCCTTCACACCACTTACGACCAGTCGTATAACCCTAGTGTTGACCGATGCCTGTGAGCAGCAAGCAACCGACTATTTTGATGTGTATGTATATCTGGATCCGCTATTGGTAAACCTTCCGGAAAATGCTGTAATATGCCGCGGCGAGAGAATTGTTCTAACTCCTCACGTTACGGGTGGCTACGGAAGTTACGCCTTTCACTGGCCGCAAAGCGGGGGTACTTCAGGCACAGTATCATTCATACCTCAGATGGATGTGGAGTATACAGTAGAAGTTGTGGATGAATGCGGACATACCGCATCAGCTAGCACGTTGGTTCAGCTTATCGACGTTAAAGCTGATTTTGATTTTGATTATTTCAGTCCGCACCAAACTATTATCAATCATTCATCCACCGGTTGCACCTATACATGGACTTTACCTGATGGTTCAATCAGCACGCTTTACGAACCAGTTTTCGAGTTTGGTCAGGGGGAGACAACACCCCTTGTACTTCTTGTAGGAAGCAACGAAGGTTGTGAAGATCAAACTATTCGGTTCTTTGATCCGCCCATGACCATTTTTATTCCTACGGCGTTTACCCCCGATGGCGATGGACTCAATGACATCTTTAAGGCTGAAGGCCTGTTTGTCTCAGATTTTCATTTTATGGTATTCGACAGGTGGGGCGCGGTTGTTTTTGAAACAAGAGATATAAACACCGGGTGGAATGGCGCTAGTCCAAAGAACAAGGCCGGGGCTGTAGCCAACGATGTGTATTCCTACAAGTATACCGCCACTTCATGGTCAGGTGAAATCCAGGAGCGAATAGGTATGGTAACAGTGATTCGCTAAATTTCGCTGAGCATGCTTGCTGCCTCATGGCCTATGTAGCTACCCAGCGCAACACCCATACCACCAAAACGCACTGCACATGCCACCCTTGGGGTAAGATGTTTCAGAATTACATCTTTCGACTTCCCCATTCCCATTGTACCGCTCCAGCGCTGTGCTATTACAAATTTCACCCCCGGCAATATTACATCGCGCAGCAAATCTTCGAGATAATTCTGAATTCCTTTTGTGGTATTTTGATCAAGGGTGTTTTCAGCATCTAAATCCGTATGCCTGCCTCCACCCAAAAGCACCCTGCCATCTACATTGCGAAAGTAGTTGTAACCCCGGTCGTGATGGTAGCAACCATTCAGTTTCAGATCATTGATAGGTTCGGTAATGAGCACCTGCGCCCTGCAAGGCTCCACATCCAGGTTTGGTAGCAGCTTTCGCGCAAAACCGTTCGTAGCTATGAGCAAAGCTTTTGAAGTAAGATCGCCAAAGCTGGTGCTTATATGCACTTTGTCATTGGCTTCAGTAAATGAAGAAATTTCTACCCCGGTGAGTATCAATACACCAAGGCTTTGTGCCAGTGCCATCAGGTTTCGCATCATCAGCCCGGTATCGAGCATACCTTCTTCCTGATTTACAATCATATGTTGAACCCCGGCAAATCCTGTGGCCTCTATTTTGTTTTCAGCATCCCAATAGGCTTGCTTTCCAATGGCATTCACCAATTCAGCATTCAGGTAGCTAAGGCTGCCCAGGCAATTCTCGTATAGATCGGTTTCACTTTCCAGAAACACTTCATACCCTCCGCTATGTGAATACCCAAGCATGGCATCGCCTAGCAATGATCTGAGCATCCCCAAACCTTTATATCTTTTTTCAATCAACCCAAATACATCATTTTCAGACCGATATTTAAGGTCATCTAAAATTTCACTTGCACTACCAAAGCAGGCAAAACCGGCGTTTCTGGTGCTTGCACCGCTTGGCAGTATACCACGCTCCAGAACCAATATTTTTGCCTTGGGATTTGCTTTCGCAAGATATATGGCCGATGTAAGTCCGGTAATGCCGCTACCGGCAATTACATGCGTCGCATCGCCCCAGAAATGCTTATTTTCCCAGTAACTAAAAAGTCTTTTCACCCGTTAATAAGTGGTTTGATTGTTGTAACGAAGGAAAGGGTTTTTCTGCGATATTTGCGTAAAATGTGTCACCTGCGAGGGGCAATGGTAACATATCTATTTTCATGTAAGGCCACGGTAGCGTTATGCTCTACGGCTTTATCGGCCATGCTATGCCTTAGCGTTAGTGCGCAGGACGATCTCAACGTGCATGGTATCGTAAGCGATGCCATGAGCACTGCTAAGCTCTCTGATGTCCAAATAACTGTTAAAATGGACGGGGTAGCGCACAACACTTATACCACCAGGGCCAATGGTAAATACGAATTTTATCTGCTTTGCGGCCATAAGTATGAGTTTATCTTTAAGAAGGCGGGGTTTGTAAACCGCAAGATTACCATTGATTCTAAAAGTATACCCGAAGAAGTTATAGGTGCAGGGATAATCATGCCGACGGATATGAGCATGTATGCCATTACACCTGTAATGGAAGGCGCTGATCTTTCGGTATTTGATAAGCCAATTGGGATAGCTGCCTATAATCCGGTTCTCAAAGACCTTGTATGGGATTTCGAACACACCAATAAAGTTAAAGCTGAAATCTTTGCCTTTATTAGGGATATTGACAAGAAGCAGAAGGAAATGAATAAGGAGGCTACGGCTGCTGATAAAGCGAAAGAAGCCGAAGATGCCAAGTTTGATGCATTCGTAAAAGCGGGCGATGCAGCAATGCTCAAACTAGACTATTCAACAGCGGTAACAAGTTACAAATCAGCTACTGATATTAGAACTGACGATGCCGCTGTAAATGCCAAGCTCAAAGATGCCGAAACCAAGCTCAATCAAAAACTTGCAGCCGAGAAATTGGATAAAGACTATTCGGCAGCGCTTGACGCTGCTGATGGTTTTGTGAGAACTGAAGAATATGACAGTGCTATCGCAAAATATGAAGAAGCCGCTAAGTTGAAGCCCGCAGAGAAATATCCCAAAGATAAAATCACCGAAGTGAAGGCACTATTGGCAGCCAACTCTGCCAAGCAGGCAAAACAAAAAGAATTTGATCAACTCGTGCTTAAGGGCGATGGCCATGTGGATAAAGCCGAATTTGCCCCGGCTATAGCTGCTTATGAAGCTGCTTTGAAAATTTTTGCTGACAAAAAGGATGTTCAGCAAAAGCTGATAGCCGCTCAGGCAAGCCTCAAAAAACAAGAACTGGAAGCCGCCAATAATTCCGCATACCAAGCTCTGATTACAGAAGCCGATGCCAAATTTAAATCCGGAGAATTTGATCCTGCAAAAATCAAATACTTGGAAGCCCAAAAGCTAAAACCTGCCGAAGCATATCCGGGTGTGCAAATAACCCTCTGCGATGAAAAGATTGCCCTAATTGCAAAGGCTGCTGAGAATAAAGCAGCATTTGACGCTTTAATGGTGAAGGGCAACGCGGCTATGGACAAAAAGACCTACGGAGAAGCCGTTGCCAGCTATGAAGGTGCCGTTAGCATCATACCCGATGATGCCAAAGCCATAGCAAAGCTCAATGAAGCGAAAGGATTATTGGCTGAGCATCAAGCACAGGCTGATAAGAAAAAGCAATATGATGCCCTGATCCTTGCCGCGGATGATGACTTCAAAAAAGAAAGTTTAGCAGAAGCACTTGGCAAATACCAGCAGGCGCGCGATGCAATTCCGTCCGAGACTTATCCTCTTGACCAAATCAATAAAATCAACACTTTGCTCGCTGCAAAAGCCGCTGCCAATGAAGCCGCCAAAACCTATGCCGATGCGATGGCGGCAGGGCAAACAGCAGTTGACGCTAAAGATTACAATGAGGCAATTGCCCGGTTCAACGTTGCATTGAGCGTAAAGCCTGGCGACAAACCTGCACAGAAAGCACTCGACGATACTGCAAAACTTAAAGCAGCTCACGAGAGCGAAATGGCTACCCGCAAGGCCTTTGATGACCTTATTGCAAAAGCCGATGCAGCCTACTCCGCAAATGACCTTGAGAATGCTAGAAAGGACTATGAAGCAGCGCTTAAGATTTTCAATGAACCTTATCCGAAAGAGCAAATATCCATCATAGATGGTAAGCTCGCCGACCTGGCGAAGCAAAAAGCCGATGCAGAGAAGCAGGCAGAGCTTCAAGCTAAATTCAATAAGAGCATGCTTTACGGTGATGCCGCTTTAGCAAAAACTGATTTTGCTGAAGCCATAAACCGCTACGAAGAAGCACTCACCTATATACCTGAGGAACCTACAGCTACCAAAAAACTCGCCGATGCCCAAAAAGCAATGGACGATAAACTTGCCTCTGCAGCAATCGATGAAAAGTACATGGAGTGGATAAAGCGCGGCGATGATAAATTCAAAACTGACGCACTCACTGAAGCCCGCGAAGCCTATCAGGAAGCGCTGGCAATCAAGGCGAGTGAAGTATATCCCAAAGACCGGATCAAGCTGATAGAAGAGACCATCGCCAAGCGCGATAAAGACGCCGCTGCTGCAATAGAAAAGGAAAGACTTGAAGCCATCGCAGCCCTTGTGCTTGCAGGTGATAACCTTGTGAAGGACAAAAAATTTGATGATGGAATAAGTAAGTATGAA
>JBBQZU010000024.1:0-50081 GCA_038207425.1 Flavobacteriales bacterium
GTGGCTCGCGACTTTTTTGAAACTGCCCAACGGCATACCTTCCCACGATACCTTCAACCGATTTTTTGGCATGCCCGATCCGTTCGCGTTCGAGACAGCTTTTGGCAACTGGGTGGCCGCGCTCATGGTTGGCGCGGAAGGTGAAGTGGTGGCCATAGAAGGAAAAACGACTCAGGGGGCAAAGGTAAACGGCAAGTCGCCTATACACATGGTGTAGCGCATGGACGTGCGAGAACGGCCTTGCAATGGGTCAGGTGAAGGTGTCCGAATGGTGTGGAGTTTTTAGTGAAATAGATTGGGTAGTGCGTCTTGAGCCTTGCGTTACCCTGCCAGAGGCTTTAGGCATTCCTACAGGTGCGGCCCTGTAAGCGGTTGAGCGAAGTGGATTGTAGGTTGCGCCCTTAAAGTAGCAAACGGCCTGAGGGTTAGGTGAGCATCAGGATATATTAAAATCTTGCGGAAAGGAAGATGCTTCCGCCGCTGAAGTTCAAGAGCACCCGGCCTTCGAAGTTGTCGTTTAAGGGAAATTCGCCCACGCGGTATTCTGCTGTGGAATAGGCCGCCCCTATCCCCACATTTTCGAAAATGAAGTACTCAAGTGAAGCCCTTGATTCGATTACGTTAATGTCAAGTCCTTGGATTTTCAGGCCCAAGTATTCCAGGCTGTACCTGGCCAGGAGCCGATGGGTAAAGTATCCCGAGCCGTGCAATCCGAAAAGAAGAGCGGGTGCGACCGCTCGATCAGACGCCCCGTATTCGAATCCATTGGCACGGGCATCGGTTTCTACGATGAATTGAGCCCCCCGGAGGCCAAGAGAAAGACCTGCATTCCAGTTGGCTTTGTTGAAAAAGGAATAGCGCCTGGTGAAGGCGTAATAATTCATATCAAACCTCATGTTCAAATCCGCATCGACATAAAAGATGGTATCTCCGATGCTGATGTCCTAAGCCAATTTCAGGCCGGCGGTCCGTTTAATAGTGGTATACGCGAACACGAATTGTGAGCGTTGCTTCACCCACATCAGGGCCTGCACGTAATATACTGTGGTGGTCCGGTCAAAGTTGAAATCATCTTCGATGCTCAGCTTGCTTCCCAAAGCCCCTTGAGAGGCTATACGCAGGGAAGTAGTCAGATTGGGCAAAAACAATCCTGTATTGACATAAAAGCGCGGTGCAATTGAATCGTCCGAGGCATTGATGTAGCCCTGTGCGCTGATGTTCGCTGACAATAACAGCAATGGAATCAAACACTTTAGAATTGTTTTCATCGATAAACCCGGTGAATAGAAAGGTATTTGGCTTCAATACTAGGGCTTTTAATTTGGAAGAATCGAGAATTGATAATTATAGGTTTGTGCGCCTTTTCAGTGGTGTTGGTGAGCGCTCTCTTTCATTGCTTTGCTGAGAATTGATAATTGAAACTTCCATCAAAAGCCCATCTTTGCACGAAAGTGAAACTGTATGAAAATGGTTCTTCTCTGTGTAGGAAAAACAGATCATCCCCATATCGCCGAAGGGGTTGATATTTTTGCCGGAAGGCTAAGCCACTACATTCCTTTTGAGATAAAGATCATCGCTGAAGACAAAACCTGGAAGAAACTCGACGCTGCGGCCCGCAAAAAAGCGGAAGCACAGACCATCATGGCTGAAATCAACCCTGCCGACCGTGTGGTATTGCTCGATGAGAAAGGCGCTCAGTACGGCAGCGAAGCATTTGCCGAAAGGCTCGGTAAAATGATGGCAGCAGGCCCAAAACGCATTGTATGGATTGTGGGCGGTGCATACGGTTTCAGCGAGGAGGTGTATGCCGCCGTTTCAGAACGTATGTCGCTCAGCAGTATGACCTTTTCGCATCAGATGGTACGCCTTTTCTTCACAGAACAATTATACCGGGCATTTACCATCATTCGCAACGAGCCTTACCACAATAGGTAACCTCTGCCGAAGGGCTTCGTAAAAGGCCCATTCTCCTTAGACGCGCTTTTAAAACTACAAGGTTATGAAACACGTCTTACTCTTTGGGGCTTTGGCCCTTACATTTGTTGCAAACGCACAAACCGGAACGGTAGCTGCTTACACCAAAATATCAAGCTCCGTGGGCAATATGTATGCTCCGCTCGCCAATTCGGGCCGGTGGGGATATGCATCGGCCGAGGGAAACAATAAGATTCGCGTGGCGGCGCCATTTACCGGCGGGGGTGTGCTCCACTTTATGGACCTAACCAGCCAGGGTGCGGTGAGCTTTGTGAGCTCGCTTTACGCGGTGCAGTTGCCCTTGCTTGAAGGTACCAACAACCCGCGCTTCGGTACATCGTCGGTGCTGCTGGGTGATGTAAACTCCGACGGGCAATCTGATTATCTGGTAGGTGCACCGGGTCTTACAGCCTACGGTAGCATCGTGGTACTGCTCAGCAATGGCAATACATTTGATGCCGATACGCTTATATTGCCGCCATTCCTGAAAGATGCCGGCACAGAATGGGGAAGCCACCTCTATAAGAACGGTAGCGAACTGCTGGCCGGTATCGAGATGGGCGGAGGAAAAGTAGTATCATTCTCCTTCAACCCACAGATGCAATTACTCATAGAGCAGGTGTACGACATCAATAGTCCCTTTCTTGCCACTATGCTCGAAAATGGCGACCGCTTCGGAACCGGGGTATCCGCTTATGACATGGACGGCGATGGCATCAGCGACCTGATATGCGGTGCCACAGGCAATGATGATGGCGGTAGCGACTACGGCGCGGTATACGTGGTATACCGAAATGCGGATAAGTCGGTGAAGGGGGTTAAGAAAATTTCTACCGGCAACAGCAACTTTACAGGGTTTCTTAATACCGACGATGATTTTGGTATAAGCACCGTGCCGCTGGGAGACCTTGACCAGGACGGCTACCCCGATATTGCCGTAGGTGCTCCCGGCGATGATGACGGCGGAATCGACATCGGTGCTGTGTGGATTCTCTTCTTGAATGAACAAGGCAACGTGAAGCTGTCGCGAAAAATAAACAGGCTCTTTGGCGATTTTGATGGCGATATCAATGCTTCGGATAAATTCGGAACCCGCATCGCTTCTCTTGGTGACTTCAACAGTGATGGCACCATTGACCTTGTGGCCGGCGCACCCGATGATGACGATGGTGGTGCTAACAGAGGTGCGGTATATAACCTGATGATTGACTACTGCGCACCGCATACGGCTATCTATAGTCATCAAAATCAAGGGCCAACGGTTCAGTTTACTATTCCGGGCGGACCGAGCATGTCGTTTCTCTGGAATTTTGATGATGGTAATTATAGTGAGGAACAAAATCCTGCGCATACATATGCTTCAAACGGTACTTACAATGTATGCCTGAATGTAGGCGGACCCTGCGGCGGAAATATGTACTGCAGTCCGGTGCAGGTAACGGGCGCAAGCTCCCTGGGCACCGACAATACTTTGGAGAAGTTGATCAAGGTGTACCCAAACCCGGCCAAAGAACATTTGGTAATTGAGTCGCATCATCAGCTTACGCAAATTCGCCTTACCGACCTTACGGGAAAAGTGGTTGCTGTACACAATAGCGTAGGCGATAAATTTAAAATTAATGTGACCAACCTGCCATCAGGACTCTATTTTCTGGAGCTTTCGGCAAATGGCGAGCGGATCGTAAAAAAGGTACAAGTGCAATAAAATCCTATGCTGAATAGGAACCTTAGAGAGCCGGTGGTGTAAAAGCTACCGGTTTTTTTTGTGTGGGATGGGTTTTTTGTGTGGGATGGGTTTTTTTTGGTTTTTTGTTTCTTGGTTTTTTTTTTGTTTCAAATCTCGCGGGCGAATTAGCCTTCTTATCATCAATAACGGTCAACCTATTTTAGGCAAGGTCAAAGAATCAAGAATCAAGAACCAAAAACCAAGAACCAACAACCAAGAATCAAGAATCAACAACCAAGAATCAATAATCAAGAATCAAGACCTAACCTTATCCCAAAAACTCCACCCTATTGCGCCTGTGTGAAGACTGATCCTTGTTTTGGAAATTCACTGCGGCGCTGACGTGCGCGGCGCTTATATCCCGCGGCTGCGCCGTGGCTACCCATATGCGGCCCAGATGGGGCTGTCGGAGAATCAAGAATCAAGAATCAAGAATCAAGTACCAAGAACCAAGAACCAGGAACCAAGAATCAAGAACCAGGAACCAAGAATCAAGAACCAAGAATCAAGAACCAAGAACCAAGAATCAAGAACCAAGAACCAGGAACCAAGAATCAAGAACCAAGAATCAAGAATCAAGAATCAAGAACCAAGAACCAAGAACCAGGAACCAGGAATCAAGAACCAAGAATCAAGAACCAAGAATCAAGAACCAAGAATCAAGAACCAAGAACCAAGAATCAAGAACCAAGAATCGAGAACCAAGAATCAGGAACAAAAGATCAAGACCTACGACCTTCGACAAACCTTTACGGGAGCCGGTATACAAACATAACCCGGTAGTCGATAAGCTCAAGAGGTGTGCGGTACAGATACCCTGAATGGTACTCATGAATAATTTCAGGGTTTGCTTCGCTGGCGAAAAGAATATTCACACTTTGCACATCAGTCTGCGGATCAAAACCATCACCGCTTGCAGGCTGATTTATACTCATATAGTCCACCACAGTGCCACGGGTATAGTTGGCGCTAAAGTCAAAGAAATAATATCCTCTGCCTAGCCCTTTGAACAGATGGCCCAGGTCATACCGCACACCGGCTCCAACGCCTGTTGTCCAGCTCAAGTCTGTAGCAAGTTTTTCAGTTTCGAGCGGCAGCGGGCACTCTGTAGTATGCGCCGAGCGCGGATCTTCGATAACGAGCCTTGTAGTAAAACGGCTTATTCCGGCTCTGGCCGATGCATAAGGTATAAGGACCGTTTCCTTGGTAAATTCATACCGCCCTACCAATGAAGTATTGAAAATATTATTGCTTACCGAAACAGGAGCGAGCATTGAAGTAGCATTCGGAAATTCATACAGTTGATCAGACTGATCCCAGCCGTAATTTCCAAATCCAATTTCCATCCCGAAGGTCAAAGGCACTTTTGAAAGACGGTAATGCCCTTCCACTCCTAAGGCGTGTATACCGTGTATATTGCGTGACATAAGCCCGCGTGGTGAGCTATACATATAGCCCATCCCTACTTCAACCTGGGCGCTGGCTGCAAGGCTTACGCCTAAAAGTAAAATAAGTGTTCCGTTAAATTTTCTCATGGTTTCTATGGTGTTTGGAGCTGGTGAACTCACAAATATTGTTCCTAAGGTAATACAAAATGGTATGAAAAAAATTGAACGTAAAAAAAATTTATGCTTCGGTGGTAGAACGTCCTGGTCACTTTACGTTTATCACCATCAGATCGTTCAATCTACTCCTTCTGATTTTGGTTTTTTCTGAAACCCGCACCAAAAAAAAACGCTCCATTGGAGCGTTTCTAATCGGTTTAGAGAATCAATGCTTATACAATTTTTCGTAGTACTCGTCGAGCATTCGCTTTACGGCAAATTCTTCACGGCAGTCGAGGATGCTTTGCTTCATCATTTCCACCCACTTCTTGCGGTGGTCGTAATAGGTTGGTATTACTTCGTCGAGGAGTACTTTGTACAGAGCATCACCGTCATGCTTATCATGTGCGGCTTCTGTGGCCCCTTCAAAGGCATCGCCAAACTGCCATCCGTTCACACCATGCTTGCATGCCTCTGGCCACCAGCCATCGAGAATACTGCAATTGAGTACACCGTTTATAGCGGCTTTCATACCCGATGTGCCGCTGGCTTCGAGCGGGCGGCGCGGGTTGTTCAGCCATACGTCGCTGCCCCTGGTAAGGGCTGCACCCGTAGCCATATCATAGTTGGGTATGTATACCACCGCATTGGGGTATTTTTGGCTGAAGCCCACGATCTCGGCAATCAGCGATTTGCCCATATCGTCTAGCGGGTGCGCTTTGCCGGAGTAAACTATCTGCAGTTTGCCGGCTTTAATAAGCGGGTCAATTATCTCAGGATTGCGGAAAAGAAGGTTGGCTCTTTTGTAAGGCACTGCTCTGCGTGAAAAACCGAGTAGAAGTGCATCTTCCTTTAGCACAGCACCTGTGCGCTCTTTTACAAAAGCCAGGAGGTCGCGTTTGCATTTCATGTGGGCTGCCCAAATATCGCCTCCTTTCAAGGCTGCTTCTTCCACGGCTGCATCTACCCAGGTGGGTTTGTGTATGGCGTTGGTGATGGGTACAATCTCAGACCGTTGGTCTATATGTGCCCACATTTTATTGGCTGTTTCGCTGTGCAGCGCTGCTACGGCATTGCTGTTTCGTGAAAGCCTGAGCGCCCCTACGGTCATATTGAATGGCGCACCTCCCAGAGCCACCAATTGCTCTACGGTCATGCCCATATTGGCGCCCATGTACATGATGCGGTCCAGCGGATGGCTTTCATTGCCCTGCACCACGGGTGTATGTGTGGTAAATACTACTTCCTGTATGGTTTTCTTCTTTGCTTCATCGAAGCTCATGCCTTGCTCTTCGCGCTTTTCGCGGAGCAGTTCAAAGCCTGCAAACAGAGCGTGGCCCTCGTTGAAATGATACGCATCTACCTTAATACCCAAGGCCCGAAGGGCACGTACGCCACCCACGCCGAGCACCATTTCCTGAGCTATGCGCTCTTCGCCGAACCAGCCATAAAGCTGGCCCGTTATCCAGCCATCCTCATTGCCGGGCACGTCGGTATCGAGCAAGTAGAGGGGAGCATTGCCAAAGGCGGTGAGTTTCCATACTTTTATTTTCACTTTGCGCTGGCGGATTTTCACGGTCACCATCACACCTGTGTCTTCGAGTATATCGGTATAGTCACGGTTTTTGTAGCTGTCGTAAGGTTTGCCTTCTTTATCGATGTACTGGTCGGTGTAGCCTTGTTTCCACTTGATGCCGATGCCCACTATGGGGAAATTGTGGTCTTTAGCGCCTTTCATGTAGTCGCCGGCCAGAATCCCCAATCCACCTGCATAGGCTTTGAATTTATCATCGAGCCCATACTCCATACAGAAGTAGGCTACGCGAGGCAATGTTGTTGTAGTACTCATTAATTTGTTTTTCAAATGGTTTTTGCGCCGCAAAGTTAAGTGTTCAGTTGACAATCTGATGGTTGTAAAGCGAACGATCCTTCCTTTTTTTAAACACCATGAATCCTCATTAATTCGTTCAAAAAATCTACTTTTATCAAGTATGAGAATTGCTCTGGCTACAAAGCATCTGACGGACATTGATCCCGCTTTGGATCGTATAATTTCCCGCACCGGCATGATTTCAATCCCGCCCCCAAAAGGCGATTTTGAGACACTTGTAGATGCCATCGTTTCGCAGCAGCTTAGCGTAAAGGCCGCCGCGACGATTTTCGGCAGGCTCGTGTTGCTGCTCGATCATGATGTGAATCCCCGCCGCATTCTATCCACACCACCCGAAGCATTCAGGGCTACAGGCTTAAGCGGCCAAAAAACGGGCTATATGTATGCACTTGCCGAAGCTTTCGCAAAAAACTCAGAACCCTACAGCCTGCTTCATGAAATGGATGACGCAGAGGTAATATATTTGCTTACGCAGATAAAAGGCATCGGTGTTTGGACTGCGCAAATGTTTCTCATTTTCACACTGCTCAGAGAAGACGTTTTCCCCATTGACGACCTGGGAATCAGGCGCGGCATGTACAGGCATATTACACCGCATCTGGTAGGCGCAGCATTTCCCGAAAGGGAGATCAAAAAAATGATGGAAGCCCATGCCGAGCGCTGGAAACCATACCGTTCAGTGGCGAGTCTATACCTGTGGAAAGGGGTAGATGCAGCTATAGGAATCAACCCTTTCCCAAAGGACAGCATTTAAAATACTTCGTTGAGACCCAGGAAGAAACCCTATGCGCCACCGCCGGGTGAGAAACCGTAATCCAGACAGACATTCACGCGGCTCACTTTATCGATCATAATACGCAAGCCGGCACCGTAAGCCACGCTCATGTATTGAAACAGATCAATATTTGCACTTCGGCTGCTGGAAGTTGCGGTATTTGCAAAGACCAGGCCTCCAAGTAAATCATTTTCGCGCATGAGCAGAAAGCGGTATTCAAGCTCAAAACAAGCGAAGTCTTCACCCCTGAAGCGGCCTTGTGTGAATGGAGGGTTAGAGCGTGCGAACATATCCCAACCCGCGGCTGGCAATGCGAGGTAAGGTACTTCGCCACTTGTAAGGAATGAATCATATGCCCAAAGCCCGATAAGGTGACGCGGGCGCTCGGCCGAAAGGCTGAAATAGTTGCGGTACTCTATCCACAGCAGCGCAGGACTTTTATCGCTGCCCAAAAACTCCGGATTGGCTCTGAAACTTGCAAAAGCGTAACGGCCGCTATACGCATTCGCCACATTGTTGCGACCATCATAAATAATATTCGCCGAAAGGCCATTCATGGCATAGCCTAAAGGGTCAAAACCTTTTTCAATAGAATGTGCATAGCGGTGCGTGATTTTAAGGGGTTCGCTTTCTGGATCAAGTAATTTGCAATCTATATTAGAATAGAAGTCAAGGTGCAATCCTAATCCGTAAAATAAACGCGTGTCCTGATGCCTGCGAAGCACCGTTTGCCAAAAGCGTACATAGTCAAACGCCATCATTTGCTCAGGGTCGGCGTGCGTGCGATCTGATATAACTAAAGTCTCATCGCTGATATAAGACGTGCGTGATTCCTGATAGCCGGAACCCAAACCCCAGGTAGGCTGTGATGTGCGCATCACCCTGAAATCGGTCATCAGATTCCACCTATCATCTTTGAGAAATGATGTAGACCGAATCATAAAGTGCAACTGATTTTTGGTAGTATATACCAATGAAGCCAAAGCGGTAGATTGGCTGGTGGTTTCTTCAGGGCCCATAAACAAGTTAAACCCCGGGTCTACTCCATAAACTAATCCCTTTGTGGGGGTGTGACGCAAGTACCGGCAAAGGCACGATGCAAAGGTTTTTTACGGGTTTTTCATCACTTTCAGTTTTCTCATCCTGCGCACTCACATCGGTGCAAGTAAGCAACGCAATAAGCAATGCTGTACCTAGTAAAGTATTGCCTGAAATGGGTGTAAAGTAAGGTATTGAAAATCTCAAAATTTAGTTTTTCGTTGGATAATTTGGCAACAAATAAGTACTAAAAATGTTGAAATGCACGCATGTGAAGTGAAATGAATAGAGGCCTGAACAGTTAAGTAGTAGTAAAAGTTTGCATTAACCTCTTCCAAACACTTTTCAAAAGTAAAAATGTTTTAGATGATGAAGCGATCGGCCGATAAATAATTGTGGCTGCATCAATCTATGGAAGCAAGCTTTACTTTCACTTAGTAAATTATTTGTGAATAAGGTTGGATGATCATCATAGCCTATCTGAATAAAGGTACCGCTGGGATTAGCAGAATACAGAATTTCAGATGTTGTACGTACGGCCTATTTTCCCGAAATTTGACCCCCGCGCAAATCGCTCAGGTTGTATATGAAAAAAGTTATTCTTTTCACTTGTCTTGTATTCCTTTCAAATGCCGCAATTGCGCAGAGATTAACTCCTGAAGATTTTGTAAAAAATGGCGAAGTAGTGCTCGCCACGGCTAAAAGTGATATTCCCGACAGGGAAGCATTTAACCGTGTAGCATCTCTGGACCACAAGCACAGCCACGACTCGGTATACTACTATGTGATGCAGCCCGAGATGGAGGCCTTCAACGATCTGGGTATTCCTTTTTCGCGAAAGCCGCACCCCAACGAAGGTTTTGATCCTGAAATGATCGACGTAAAGGAGTGGAACCTGATGAAGGCCACTGATTGCAATACCAACCTCACTGCGTATCCTACCTATGGATTATATGAGCAAATAATGGCAGATTTTGCCGCTGACTTCCCGGATATATGCCGGCTTGAGGTGCTCGGTACGTTGCAAAGCGGTCGCAAAATACTTGCACTTCGCATTACCGACAATCCTGATCTGGACGAAGCAGAACCGCGGTTTTTATATACCTCTACGATGCACGGTGATGAAACCGCAGGTTACATTCTTTCCATACGCCTTATCCGTGAAATGCTTTGCGGCTACGGCAGCGATGAGCGCATTACCGGCTTGGTAAACAATGTTGAGATTTGGATTAATCCGCTTGCCAATCCTGACGGCACTTACTGGGGTGGAAACAACACTGTGGGCAACGCGCGCCGGGGCAATGGAAACAATATTGACCTGAACCGCAACTTTCCGGATCCCGCCTGGGGCCCATTTCCATACGGCGTAGCCTACCAACCCGAAACGGTGATTTTTATGAATTTTGCCGAAGCGTGGCCGGTAAACCTGAGCAGCAATATGCACGGTGGCATTGAGCTTATCAATTATGCGTGGGATGCATACGCCCAATTGCACGCCGACAATGCCTGGTGGGTGCACGTATGCCGCGAGTATGCCGATACCGCCCAGGCCAATTCGCCGACAGGCTACTTCAATGATCTTAACAACGGCATCACCAACGGCTATGCCTGGTATCCAGTACACGGTGGCCGTCAAGACTATGTAACCTACTTTCGCAGAGGACGCGAAACGACCCTGGAACTTACGAGCACCAAACTGATGTCCACGACCCAGTTTGAAAGCCGATGGAATTACAACCGAAATGCGCTCTACAATTATTTAGAGCAAGCACTCTACGGACTCCGCGGCATTGTAACCGACGCCATTACGGGAAATTCCATTGAAGCCGAAATAACCATTGAAGGACACGACAACCTGAACTCGTCTGTATTCTCCAGATTGCCCAATGGCAACTACCACCGCTACCTGAAGCAGGGTGCCTATTTTGTTACTTTTTCGGCAGATGGATATGTACCGCAAACATTGGCAGTGAATGCCCTTGACAACAATGCCTTGAACATTGACGTGGCCCTGATGCCAATAAATACCTGCAATGTGCAGGCAGGTGTTGTAACTGCGACCTCACAGCTCAATAAAATATGCCCCGGCGACGGCACTTCAAACCTTGTGCAGGTAAGCGTAGCCGGCAATGTAGGTTTGGGCCGCTTCGGTCTTGCCACAACTGCGGGCGATATTATCGCTTCGAATATTACCGGCAATTTCAATATGGACAATTATCTGCCGGGTACCTATCGCATAGGCCATGTCAGCTATGGTGAGTCTGTAAGTCTCGCCGGAATCAGCAACATAGGCCAGTTGCAAGGTTGTTTTGCCCTTTCGAATTTTGTGCAGTTCACAAGCACCCAACTCAATGGCGGCACCAGCACACCGCTCGACCCCACCACTGTATGTGCAGGCAGCAATGCATCCGTTACTTTTATCAATACCGGCAATGCGGGTCCGAATAAAAAGTGGGTGTTACTAAACAACAATTTTACTGAAACGCTGAGCATCCAAAACTCTCCGGTATTTGATTTCAGCAACACTCCCGTGGGTACATATAAAGTGGTGCACATCGCTTTTGCAAACGGTGTGAATCTACAACAGGTACAACTACCCGCGGTGCCAGAATGTATAGCTATTTCAAATCAGGTGGTAGTGCAGGTAGTAGATTGTGGGGCTGGTTTCGCAGGTGCATCAGCGGGCTATGAAGAAATATTTCTGAAGCTTTCGCCAAATCCTGTTGCGGACATGCTGCGAATAGAAATAGGCCCCGGAGCAGAGCGCGTAGAAATAATGGATTCAAACGGACGCCTGGTCGATGTGTTGTTTCAGTCGCAAAATGGGCAGGAAGGTAATTTGCTCTTGCAGTACAGCACACCACACCTTGCACAGGGTTTATACTATTGCCGCGTATCGGGCAGTACCGCGGCCGGTGAGCGGTTTCTAGTGGTGAGGTAATGCTGACTTTGGTTTTCGCTTTCGCAAAATAGACCACAAAAAAAAGCGTCCCATCGGACGCTTTTTTTAAAACCTGCAAGGAAATTTTTGAAACCATTTGTAGCTTGGAGCGCTACGGTTAAAAGACGGGGGCATCAAAAAAGGTTGCCACCGCGTTGCTAAATTTCTTTTAAAAATTTGTATCCCACACCCCTTATAGAATGAAAGTGCCTGGGAATGCGCGGATTGCTCTCAAAATATTTTCTGAAAGAAAGTATAAAATTGTCGATGGTACGCGTGCTCGGGTACACATCATACCCCCATACGGTGCTCAAAATTTCTTCGCGGCTCACCACCTTGCCTTCATTATCGATTAAAAAACGAAGCAGGGCCATTTCCTTTTTTGAAAGTTCGTGCATCATTCCGTTGTACCCTTCCACTTCATAAGTTGAAAAGTTGATGGTATTTCCTCCGAAAAAATACCCGTCGGGTATTCTACTATTTGCGCCTGCAGGATCGCTGCGCCTGATGAGATTGGAAATGCGCAGGAGCAACTCTTCCAGGTTAAAGGGCTTGGTAAGGTAATCGTCACCCCCGATGCGCAAGCCTTCTACACGGTCGGCACCGGTGCTTTTGGCGCTTAAAAACAACACTGGAAGCCGGTTATTTTCCAGGCGCAACGTTTTGCATACGGTAAATCCATCGAGCTTAGGCAGCATGATGTCGAGCACGCAAAGGTCGAAACGCGCACTGCGCGCCTGCCTGAGCGCCTGCTCCCCATCGGTGGCTACGGTTACTTCATACCCTTCGAGTTCAAGGTTCAGCTTGATGACCTGTATCAGGCTTTCTTCATCTTCTACCAAAAGTATGCGGTGCTTCTTCATCATTTGTATGCTACCATTGGCCGAAGCTAAGCATTACAACTTAAAAGGAAAACCAATCGCTTGCGGACTTGTTTTAATGGTTCGCATATCTTTGAAGCAAATTCATTTAAGTGGATAAAACAGAAATTCTGAAATGGGCCAATGCCCGGAATAAAAACACCCTGATGGAAACATTGGGTATAGTTTTTACCGATGTTGGGCCTGATTTTTTAGTAGCTACCATGCCCGTTGTACCTGCAGTTCACCAGCCTATGGGCCTTCTTCACGGTGGTGCCAATGTGGCTTTTGCCGAGAGCGTAGGCAGTTGCGCGAGCAGCATTCTGCTGGCCGATCCTAAAAAAGGCGTTGTGGGCCTTGAAATCAATGCAAACCATATACGCAGCACAAGGGCAGGTACAGTTACGGCACGCGGCACCTTGATACACCGAGGGCGCAGCACGCACCTTTGGGAAATACGCATTACCGATGAGCAGAACCGCTTGCTGAGCGTTTGCAGAATGACCAATATGATTCTTGACCAGGCGTGATATCATTTGCAGCGCATTCAATAGTGTTAAGCCAAAATGGAAAACGCGCCGCTGATGCACTGCACCTTGGTGTGCCCTTTTGTATTTGCCACCTGCCGGGCAGCGGCGATACCCGTTTTTATTCCCTTTCGGGAAATCCTGACCTGGGCGCATTTGTAATACACCCCTGGACGTATAGCAAATCGCACCGAAAGGAAGTGTGGATGTACCGCGCTGAAGACCCGCACCATCCGGCGGTGCCCATAGCAGCTCCTGCGGAAATTATACATTATGGAGCACTGCCTGCCGAAACCACCTTCGCAGGGTATAAGGAACAGTTTGATGCCTACCAAAAAGCATTGGCCGAAAGCGCGGTACAAAAGGCAATTCTCTCGCGGGTAAAGGTGGTGCATAAATCGCCGTTTTTTGACCCCTTGTCATTCTTCGCGCAGATAGCAACTGAGTACCACGATGCCATGACCTACCTGCTGTACCATCCGGAGATTGGTATGTGGGCAGCAGCTACACCCGAAGTATTGCTCACCAAGAAAGGCAATACCTACCGTACCGTAGGCCTGGCAGGAACGATGCGCATAAACCCCTGGGGCAATTACATTTGGGGCGCAAAAGAACTCGAAGAGCAGGAGTTTGTTTCAGAGCATATCCGCAAGGCACTTAGCGAAGCGGCCATTGTCTCATGGAGCGAAAATGGCCCGTATAATCGACATGCAGGCAAGATGGTACACCTTGAAACGAGTTTTGAGTGGGAAATTGACAGCGGAATAGATTTCATAAAATACCTGCTCGCCGATCTGCATCCCACACCTGCAGTGGCGGGCCTTCCGGCAAATGAAGCAGCCCAACTGATAAGCCGCACTGAGAAACATGACCGCGGGCTGTACACTGGCTATATCGGCACATTGGATTTACCCTACTCTGCGAATTTGTACGTTAATTTGCGCTGCATGCAAATCGGCGAAAAAGATATTGCCCTTTACGCAGGTGGCGGCCTTACGGCCCACTCAAAGCTCGAAGCTGAGTGGGAAGAAGCCGACCTTAAAACCCTTACACTTTTAAAACATATCCATGCCTGAGAGCATTTTGCTGAGCGACAAACAAGGAGTAAACATGCTTGCACTGGCTGCTTATCACTACGGCGTAGAGCATGTAATCATCGCTCCCGGATCTCGCAATGCTCCTTTGGCAATCGCCTTTACCCGCAGCGGACTATTCCGATGCCACAGCATACCCGATGAGCGCGTAGCCGCCTTTTACGCCTTGGGTATCGCCCTGGCTAGCCGCAAGCCCGCCATTGTGATGTGCACAAGCGGCTCAGCGAGTATTAATTTTGCACCGGCTTTGGCCGAAGCTTTTTACCTCGGCTCCCCTGTTATCGCTGTTACCGCCGACAGGCCTTTGAGCTGGACCGATCAGGGCAACGGGCAAACCATCAGGCAGGAAGGAGTTTTTACCAATTTTATCCGGGGTTGGTTTAACCTTATTGCCGAACCCAAAATACATGACGATCGCTGGTACAACCGGCGCAAGCTCAGCGAGCTGTTCAATACAGCTTTGCATATTCAACCCGGTCCGGTGCATATAAATGTACCGCTAAGTGAACCGCTTTATGGCACTGGCCCTTCAAGCGAAGCGACTGAACGCTTTTACGATATTTCTACCCTGCACAATATGCCCGATACCGCATCAGTAGCGGAGTATGGTGCAAAGGTGGCTGCTGCCAAAAGAATTATGATCCTGGCAGGGCAGATGATTCACATCGATGAGATTGCGCATACATTGCAAAAATGGGCAGCATACCCAAATGCAGTTGTATTGGCTGAAACAACCTCAAATGTGGAAGGTGGTGGAATAATCACCACCATCGACAGGCTGATCGTTTCGGTTTATGATGAAGACCAATTGCAGGGCCTGATGCCCGATATTCTTATTACCATCGGCGGATATGTAGTTTCAAAAAAAATAAAAGCCCTGTTGCGCAAATTCAGTCCGGCAGCGCATTGGCATATAAGTTTGTACGACAAAGGCCTCGATACCTATCAAAGCCTCACCCATGAAATTAAGGCTGAGCCCGGATTATTTCTTGATGCGGTAAACAGGGAAATTGATGGAATCGCAGAGAGCAATTACGCATCGTTATGGGCTGAGCTCGCAGCCACCCGCAAGGTGCGTCACCAGGGCTATACCGAGGATGTAGCGTACACCGACTTTAAGGCATTTCACCATATCAATGAGGCACTGCCTGCGGGCATTTGCCTGCACATGGCAAACAGTTCGCCGGTGCGCTACGTGCAGCTTTTCGGCACCCGGCCTGGCGTGCACTATCACTGCAACCGGGGCACGAGCGGTATAGATGGATGTACCTCAACAGCCGCGGGCTGGGCCCTTGCCCAGCCTGAAAGAGAAGTAGTACTAATAACCGGTGATATGGCCTTTTTGTATGACTCCAACGCATTGTGGAACAGAAGCCTGCCGCAGAATTTCAAAATCATCATCATCAACAATCAGGGCGGCGGTATATTCCGAATTATTGAAGGCCCCGCCGGCGCCCCTGAGCTTGAAGAGTTTTATGAAGCGCACCACCCGGCCAGCCTTGAACGAATGGCGCAGGTATTTGACCTGCCCTATCTCAAGGCTTTGTCAGAAGGTGAATTGGTGCAGGTACTACCGAGATTTTTTTCAATGAAAGGTTGTGCGGTGCTCGAAGTATTCACCCCGAAATATGAGAATGCCGCAGCATTGAAAGGGTATTTTCAGGCGTTGAGGGATTGATAAATTTTGGCTCAAGCCGCTAGATAAATCTCGTCTACACCAAAGAATCCAAAGCCCGCTTACGGTCTTTGGCAAACGCCACGTTGAGCCATTTTTTAAGGCTTACTTCACCAATACCTGCTACTATTTCTTCGCGTATTTTATCTTGCCCTGAAAGGTCGGGTTCCCAGCCACCCGCTGTAATTACAAAATCAATTTCTACAAAAAGTTTTGGCTCCGACTTTGCCACACGGGTGAAGGATTCAGCGAAGTCGTATTTCTTTTTTAATTTGATCCACAACCGCTTGGATTCTCAGGGTATAGTAGTCGTCAGCACCCATATCGAGCACTTCGCGTAGCTGCTTGCCCATTTGCGAAAGCGGCACCTTGAGAGCAAACCCCGAAACGAGTGCCACCATCACCGGGTCAACATAGGGCAGTAGGTGTTGGTAGGGCGTAAATGCTATAAAGTATGCAGCAATAAAGCCCAGCAATAACGCAAAGCTTAGGTAAAAATTCATCAGCCATTGCTCAGCCTTAGCAGCCGCGGAGCCCGAATTGACCAACCGTTGATTTCTGGAAAGGTAAAGAAGAATGACAATACAGGAAGTCGATGCAATAAAGGCATAGCGCATTCCCAAACCGGTATCTACAGCTTATCCGCCCGAAAGAATACTTGATATTCAGGAGAAAAGCACAAACAGGCAAAGCATGGCTATCACTGCAAATTTTGCAAGAATTACCAAAGGTTCAATCATTTCTTTCCCTAAAGAAAAGCGCTACGAATCGCTCTTCCTGATATACTTCACACTCCAAAGCGACACATAGGAAAGGCCTGCACTTACCAGGGAGTAAAACCCATCAAAAAGTATCACCTGCGAATTGCCAAATACTCCCCAAACAATAGCCAGGGCTGCAAAGATCAATACGGCGTATAAGGAAAACGCAAGGAGCTTTTTTTGGTGGGCATTCTCCCTTTATAATTTGGCACTAAAGTAGGGATTGGATAAAACCAGAAAGCCCGATTCTCTAATGTTATTCTTTTGAACTTTCAGTATTATTGGTCTTTGATTCCTTTATTTCGTCAAGATCAGCCAAAGGTTGAATTGCTTCACGTTGGAAAGACTTGATATGCAGGTCGCGCTGTGGGAAGGGTATTTCTATACCGTTTTCTTTTAGCGAATGATAGATAGCTCTCATTGCCTGATCTCTTACTGCAATCCAGATTTCAAAATCCGACACCCAGAACAACACCCTGAAATCGAGACTGCTTTCGTTCATATTCTGGAATAACACCAATGGAGAAGGGAACTTCAAAATACCATCACTGACCAGGGCATTTTGGATTAATTCGGTTACCAAATCGATTTCAGAATTGTACGCCACACCAATAGTAAGTTCCACCCTTCGCTTTTTATCACTGAGGGTCCAGTTGGTAAGTCTGTTGGCAAGAAGGTTACCATTGGGTATTATTACTTCGGCGCCGTCCCAGTTTTTGATCTTGCTGGCCCTGATACCAATTTCCTTTACCACACCCTGATCGGGCCCTGAGTCAATGGTATCGCCTATTTGGATAGGTCGTTCAAAAGCTAGAATAACTCCCGATACAAGATTGTTGATAATAGTTTGAAGCCCAAAACCAATACCCACTGAGAGTGCCCCGAGCACAATTGTAATGCGGTCAATAGGAATACCCGCAGCCGCGAGGGCAATGAAAAATCCGAGTGCTATGATGGCGAGCCTAAGGAGTAACACCTGAGAACCGAATCGCTTGTTGCGGTTATGATGAAATTTTCTGTCTCTGATTTCACTAAAATAGGCCAAGTTGTTTGCAAGAAATGTTGCGAAGTAAAGCGTAAGAAAAAATGTGAATATGGTTCCGAAACTAAATTTAGCGTAGAGCAAGCTTCTGGGTTTTTCGAGAAACAGCGACACTTCTTCGATGACAAGCTCAAGGAGAGAAAGATTTTTGAGAAAGAAATAAAGCCAGAGTCCCACTGCCAGTAACGAAAAGACCTTTAATGTTTTAATCTTCAGCTTCACGTAGTCATTTGAAGAAGTGGGATCAGAATTTTTCTGGTTTCTCAGCTCAATTTGCAGATATATAAACTCTTTGACAATCATTACAAAAATAATGAGCGAGATGGCTTGCATTAAACCTACCGTTGCAGTAATAGAAAGCATTTTGGAGAGGCTGAGCCTGCCAAGCGTATTGAATACCAGAGAGCAAAATTCAATTGCTACATACGCCCACGATATATAGACGAAGTATTTGGGCAATTCCTTTGTATAAGCCTTAAGCCTTAAGATGTATATCAAACCAACTACTATTCCTGAAATACTAAAGAACATAATCAGGTGTCGCTCTTCAAAAACGATTTCCCAAAAGAGGTTACTTAGAATGCTGAAAATGAAAAGTACATAGAAAACACACCATGTAATAAAAACAGGCTTTTGAACCCTTTTACGGAGCAGAATACCCGTAATTGTACCTACCAAAAAAATTCCTATTGAGAAGATGACCATGGGCGGGTCAGGGTAAAACAGCACAAAAAGACTCAGCAGTGCCAAAGCAGCAGAATACTTGGGGAAATTAGGAATGTAGGTAGTGCGACTCAATATGATGTCCTTATTTTTATTGTCCCTCAGTATCCGATCGTAGGTTTTCTGAAACCAAAATATCAGAACCACCAGTAGGATTATAAAGGCGATGGTTTCTGCCATGTATACCCTCAGGTACCTGAATAAAATGATGGAGTTATAAGCGATAGCGCTATTCAATACTCGTTCAAGGTGTTTGCTGTCGCGCGCTGCAAGCGGATGCCAGAGATAAGGTATCTCTTTTGAAAAAATATTATCTGCAATTCGCCTCGATTCGAATTGAAGTTGTGCTGCCAGTTCCTGCAAATCAAGTCTGATATTCTGAACTTTGGAATCGAATCTGAGTATTTCGATTTGCTGAAGTTTGAGCTCTTCAGCAGTGGCATCGAAAGTTGATGCAATTTGTGTGAGAAACTCATTGAATTCCTTTGATTGATAGGGCTGGTCTGAAAGAAGTTTCGGTTTAGATAACCTGTGCTCAATTGAATCCATACTTTGCTTCGCTTTCGCAAGCACATTGAGCCGGTCTCCCAACTCTGATTCATATTTGGTGAGCGACCTTTCTGAAAAATTGATGAAGTTGAGAATGGAGCCGATCATTCTAAGATTCAAAGCTATTTCCCTGTCGTTTAGAGTGGTTTCGATTCCGGCAACGAGGGCTTCAACCCTGGGTATGAAGTCAGCCACTTCAGTGGTATCAGGCCTTCTTCGGAGCGTATTTTTTACCCGTACAATTTCTGTCTGAAAATTTCTTAACTGACCCAGCGAAACAGGTTTTTCGGTTTCCTTTACAGTGAGTGTGTCTTCGGTTTTAGATGTAGGCGCGAGTACATTTTTAATAAGCTCCATCGGGCCAGATTGGCCGCTGGCTTGGGTGCAAATGCAAAGAGTGGCGAAGAAACTTAGGCTGCGAACTATGCTGGCAGAAAAACCTGACATTGGAGTCGGATATAACATTGGTTCAAATCGGCGATGCACAAAAATAGCATTAGTACGTAGTATTGGTTATTTATTTGTCAAGGTATCCATATTCCTTGTCAGAGCTTAACAGAAGGCTATTCTTTAATTTGCCGATCCGTTTGTATGCATTTGCCGGAAGCAGCGGTGATGGAATTGCTATCAAAAACTATATCACCCAAGCAGCTTCTGTTGCGTTTGTGGCAAATCTCATCAAGGTATCACTACATCTTGATGCTTCTAATCTGATGGTAAATTTCCAACTGTGTGCGCTTTCAATTGTGTATTGCCATGTGCACCCACCTCAGGCCTTTGTGGGTAGAGTAATGGTGCGATAATGCGCTGACATGGACTTCGGTTCAATTGGCAATAACTGCGCAATTTATTGTCTTGTAGGATAGCATGATAGTACTTCCAGCCATACTTTTCTCCACCGCTTTGTTGACCAATTTGGCATCTCCCCTATCCATATCTTTCATTTTATAAAAATTGCATTGGGATGTTCTATTTCTGGTTTCGATGTCTTCAAGGGGTATGAATTCTTCTTTCACCAAGTCCAGGTTATTTCATTACAAAGCAGCAATACAAGTACACGACCTGATTGAGCCACGGAAAAAAGGGACAAACGTCAAAAAATAGTCGAACCAAATTTAGTTTTCTGCACATTTCTGGTTCAAACAATGTCTTATTAAACCGATATTTGCACCCGTTTTTCGATTATGTGAAACTTAAAGCTGCGGCAAATGAACATCCTTTCAGTAGAAAATGTATCCAAGCGTTATGGCTCCCGGTTGCTCTTCGAGAACTTCAGTTTTGGAATGTCGATGGGCGAAAAGGTGGCCATTGTAGCACCAAACGGATCGGGAAAGAGCACCCTGCTGCGCGCTATTGCCGGTGTGGAGCCGGCTGATACTGGAATCATTACCTTCCGCAGCGGACTCAGGGTGGGTTACCTCCCCCAGGAGCCTGTTTTTCCGGAAGGGCTTACCCTTACTGAAGCCATAATGGCCAGCGATACGCCTATGAAAAAGGCGGTACTTGAATACGAAAAAGCGCTCGAACATCCTGAGAACAGCGACAATCTGCAGCGCTGCCTCGATGCGATGGACCATACCAACGCCTGGGATTACGAAGCCCGCGTGAAGGAAGTACTTGGCCGCCTCGGAATTGAACATACCGAAATGCGCGTGGAGCAAGCTTCGGGCGGGCAGCGCAAGCGCGCAGCAATGGCCCGCGTAATGCTCGAAGAGCCCGAACTGCTTATACTCGATGAGCCTACCAACCACCTTGATCTCGATACCATAGAGTGGCTCGAAGATTGGCTCGCCGATGGCAACTTCTCCCTGCTTATGGTTACCCACGACAGGTATTTCCTGGACCGTGTATGCACCGATATTCTCGAAATAGACCGCGGCGAACTGGTGCGATACTCTGGCAATTACAGCTATTTTCTGGAGAAGAAAGCAGAGCGCGAAGCCATGCTCACAGCCACTGTCGACAAGGCCAAAAACCTGATGCGCAGCGAGCTCGACTGGATACGTCGTATGCCCAAAGCCCGCGGCACCAAAGCCAAGTACCGCGTTGATGCATTTGACGGACTAAAAGCCACTGCATCCATTCGCACCGATAAACAGTCGGTAGAACTCGGAGTGCGCACCGAGCGCATGGGTTCTAAAATTGTGGAGTACCACAAAGTGAGCAAAGCTTTTGACGACCTGAAGATCACCGAGCAATTCACCTATACCTTTCAGCGGCACGAAAAAGTGGGCGTGGTAGGGCGCAATGGCACAGGTAAAAGTACTTTCGTGAAAATGCTCCTTGGCCAAATACTGCCCGATGCCGGCAAAATAGTACATGGAGAAACAGTGCGCTTCGGGCATTACGACCAAGACGGACTGCTCAATGCCGACCATAAGCGGGTAATTGAAGTAATAAGCGAAATAGCTGAAGTGATAGAACTGAAGAAGGGACATAAGCTCACAGCAGCGCAGCTCCTAGAGAGGTTTCTCTTCAGCCGCGACAAGCAATGGCAGCTCGTAAGCACCCTTAGCGGAGGCGAAAAGCGCAGGCTATATCTATGCAAGGTGCTTATGGCAAACCCCAATTTTATAGTACTCGATGAGCCTACCAACGACCTGGATATTGATACCCTGCAGGTGCTCGAAGATTACCTGGCTGCTTACGACGGCTGCCTGGTGGTGGTGAGCCACGACCGCTTTTTTATGGACAAGGTGGTTGACCATCTCTTTGTATTCGAAGGACAGGGAAAAATACGCGACTTTCCCGGCAACTATACACAGTACCGTGAGAAAAAAGCCTGGGAAGACTCAGAGCAATCAAAAGCCGATAATGCCCGCTCCAAAGCTGCTGCTGCTGCCAAGCAGGATGCAGGCAAGGAGAAGACCAAACTCACCTACGCGGAGCGCCTTGAATACGAAAAACTTGAGAAAAGCATTGAAGAGCTCGAAGCAAAAAAAGAAGACCTTGCCGCGAAACTTTCCAATACCAACAACAACGAAGAGCTTCTTGCCATTTCGGCTGAACTTGAGCGGGTGGTAAAAACCATCGAAGGCAAAACCGAAAGGTGGATGGAACTGGCTGAGTGGGTGGGGTAGCCGTCAGACAATGCGCCGCCAGAGCCTTTTTTCATTGCGGATTTCGCAAGATAGGATAAAACACTTCTCGACCTAACCAATAAACACCTGTTAAGAAACAGCGGCTTTCAGTACATACCACACCCAACGTGTTAAAAAAAAACCGAAAAACTTAACTTGTTGCATCGCACGTGTTAAGAAAAAGGGATAATTTAGACATGTTACAAAACGACTCATCCGTGTGAATAACGAAGTGTATCCGCTCCCGCCGGCTACAGAGCTTATTGAAACACGTGCGGTGCTCAAGCAGCTAACCGCATAGCGGGCTGCATTAGCAGAACTGAAAGGCGTAGCCGCAGCATTCCCAATCAACAGATACTGATTGATACTTTGGTGCTACAGGAAGCCAAAGACAACTCGAGCATAGAGAATATTATTACCACTCACGACGAAATGTACCGCAGCGACTATGATGAGAAATTATTCGCATCGCAAGCAGCAAAAGAAGTAATCTTTTATGTACAAGCAGTAAAACAGGGACACCTCAGGCTCAAAGAGAGCGGCATTATCAAAATCAACGACATACTGCATGTACGGGAAGTTATAGAAGGCAATAAGGCTGGCATTAGAACTGTGTCGGAAACCGTATTAAAACGACCTCACGGGCGAGGCGGTGTACACCCCACCGCAAGACAATGATACCATATGGAAGATGCTGCGTGAACTCGAAGTATTCATCAATAAAAGTGAAATGTACACGGCAGACCCTTTGCTGAAAATGGCGCTTATACACCACCGGTTCGAAAGTATTCACCCTTTTTATGACGGCAATGGACGTACCGGACGTATCGTAAACTCGCTTTACCTCATTCATCAGGGACTGCTTGCCATACCTATTCTTTACCTGAGTCGCTACATAAACAGCACTCGGCAGAATTACTACCGCCTGCTTGAGGAAGTGCGAACTGAAAATGCATGGGAGGAGTGGGTGCTCTATATGCTCCGTTCGGTAGAAGATACTGGTAAATCGAGCATAGACCTTGTACAACGCATCAAAATATTGGTGCAGAACTACGAGCAAAAAATACGTACTGCCGAGCCGCGCATGTACAGCCAGGATTTGATCAACAATATATTCAGGCGCCCACATACCCGCATATCAGATCTGGAAAGAGAGTTGCGGGTATCACGGCAAATCGCATCTGCTTACCTGAACCGATTGATAGAGATGCGTATCCTGGTCAAAATAAAAACGGGCCAAATAAACCCATATGTGAATAAGGAACTCTTCGAACTGTTAAAAGGATAAAGCGGATGGTGCAAAGTAAATAGGTTGCGTTCTGCCTTGGGTATTTGCGCTATAATCTACAAAATGAGACACCGTTCGTTCTCACTGATTAATTTGCGGCCCCCGCCCCTGCATATACGCCACAGATTCCTGCATCAGTTCGCGAAGTACCGACGTGTCAATATCGCTGAGCCGTTTAATGTAGAGACATGATTTTCCGGTTTTGTATTTGCCCAGCTTGCCCAACAGTTCATCGTAACGGGTAAATCCGTCCATAATGTAGATGGTAAAATTTTGCTTGCGCGGTGAAAATCCTGTGAGCATCCAGTCGAGTTCACGGCCCGAAGCGTACTTGAGGTAACAATGTCCGTATCCAACAATCGTGGCACCCCACATTTTTCCTTTTTCACCGGTGATGCCTGCCATCATCTCGTCAATCTCAAGGGCCCCTTCCCGCAACAGCAGATCATCTATATCCGCAATAAAGTCAGCCACTGTAACTTCGGTAACTTTGGTTTTTAGTTCTGTCTTGGCCATAACTGATAGATAGTTTGCTTATTTGTATTTGTCATTTAAGCCTGCACCAGAAATGAAAATAGGCTTGCACTTGCCAAGGCACGAAAGGCGCGTAGCTTCCTGTTTTGCTGAACCAATGAACCCGGCATATTCCTGCTGTTTTCCAGGACTTAGTTTTTCAAATGCTTTTTTCCACCCTGAATCTGCAGCCAAAGCTGCAGCTAATTCAGCAATAATATCCAGTTTTTTTACTGCGGGCTTAATTGCTTTCACTTGTTTCTGATTTTTGATGGCTTCGCGAACATATTCCAGCACGAGCATCTTGTCGGGAATTTCTCCGGCTTTGAAGCGCCATTGGCGCAGCCTAGGAAGGGGAGTTGATGGGTGATATTGTCGCAACCTACAGGCACAAGGTCAATTAGTATAGAAAACTCGATTTATTTTTGTCTAAAAATACTTTCATGGCCACGCTGGTTCCTTACTATTCGTAGCATACATAGTTATAAATTCGGCTTGCCACCGTGTCGCCGTTTTGAAGAATTATGTCCCTCGTAATTATGTAATTATCCTCGTTCACTCCGTACAGGTAATTATAAGTATATGTGCCCGTAAAGGAGCTATAAACTGTGATTTGCGCCGGGGCAAATATGAAGCCATTGGCTAGCTCTTGATTGTTCAACTCCAAGTAATTTAGCTGAATAAAATTGGTGAGAACGTATTGCTCAGAATAGAACAGATCGTTCTTATAATCAGTTGTCTCCCACGCCTCTACTTGCCCGTTAAAATTATAAGCGTACAATATGTTGTAAGCTTCCCAGTAAGCTGAATTGGCAGGCATGTAGTTTTCAAAAACATGTAACCGTAGTCATTGTACGAAAGGTACGATGTTCCTTGCAGGGCAATACTATCAATCAAAGCGTAGTAAAATTTTTGAACTGAATCCAGGCGATTCACACCCCCTATATCATGGTAATGGTGCAAATATGCGGCATAGAAATGTTCGCCAAATTCATAATCGCCAAAATATTGAAACACGGTATCAATTTGGACCCTGTCTGGATTTTCTAAAAGGGTGTAAGTAAGTCGATAAGTTCTTAAAATGTCTCCAGAAATTTCATCAAGTGTTCTGTACTCTTCAAGGACGGAGGGAAATTCATCCGAGTACTTATAGTTCCTCTCGGGATTGAAGTTTTCATTCAGTATGCTCTGGATTACACATCCCGTGAAATCAATATTTGGAAGAAGCCCGTTGGAAGAAAGGTTTTGCTCTTCGTCCTCATCACAACCAATCAGAACGATGCAGAGACAGGAGAACCACAATACTTTATGATTCATAAATTCGGGCTTTAAGTTGGTTTAAAATTACAGTTTGATGATTTTCCGATTTAAACGATTCTATCTCGCTATGTACATTCCGGCAGGCCATTGGGAAGTATCCACCACCTCGTTCCGGCTTGCTTGATTGGTACTGTAGATTATCTGTCCCTGGAGATTCAATATTTGAAGACTGTTTTGGCCAGAAGGTGAAGAAAGTTTGATTTTTATTTGGTGCGTGGCAGGATTTGGAACGACAAGCATTTCCATATCATCTACTTTTGATTCTTCCAGACCAGAAATAAAACTGGGAGTGTATCCATAAATTTCATTTCCATAGAGATCAGTACCGGCCTTAAGTATCGCCTGTCCGTTGTAGTTTAACATGCCGTAGGGAGAATCCAAAACATCGCATGGCAAGGACTGGAAAGTGCCGGATATGATACCATCACTTTGAAAAAGTGCTGCGCATCCGGCAACATCATCGTATTATTGATAGAGAATCATCCCTTCGCCCATTGCCACAGCACTTTCAGCATAAAAAGATCCTGAAAGGATATCTGAAAGAAAAAGTGTTCCACCATTCGTACCATCGCTTACCCAAAGACCTGATTGATCCTGTGCGTTGTTCCCTTGAAAGTAGAACTTATCCGCAGATCGGAGCGATCCATTAAAATCCGCTTCAAATTCATTGCCGTTGGCGTCGAGTAGTGGCTGAGTGCCTTGAACTGTCCCATCGGAAGTAAAAAGTGTGACCCCTTGATCAGCATCGGCGGTGAACAAGAGCTTATCATTGAATATTTCAAGTGCGTGGGGATCGCTGCCGTCGAATTCGTTCAAGTCAGCAAACAGTTCTGTGCCTTCAGGCGTGCCATTTGTTCGCCAGAGCTCTATTTGGTTTGGGTCATTTTCGCTCCCGGCAAAATAGACGAATCCATTAAATTCTTTAAAGTACTCCCCGTTGTATGGCCATCCCCTTACCCACATTTGTTTCAGCAAAATGGTTCCTCCAATAGTACCGTCACTGATCCATAACTCCGATTCGCCATCAGCATTTCTTGCTTTGAAATAAAGGAAGCCGTTCACATTCGACATAAATTGATGAATGCTATTTGCACCTACCGCAAAATCTTTAAACAGGTAGGTTCCTGATTCGGCACCATCACTCCTCCACATTTCTATTCCGGTGGATATACCATCGGCAGCGAAATACAATACATTATCCAAGGAGCAGAAATACTGTGCGTCCATCAATTGGCTATTTGAACAATTGTTCAGTCCAGGATTTATATCCTTCACCATGTAGGTGCCAATTTCTGTTCCGTCTGATCTCCATAGCTCGGCTCCATTGTTGGCGTCAGATGCCCTGAAGTACATCACATCACCCACAACCAAATATTCATCCCCACACCCTGTGTTTGATTGACATAAACTTTGGCTGCCCGGACCAATGTTCTTCACCATCTCTGTCCCTGGTTCTGTGGCGTCTGACTTCCACAATTCAATCCCATTTACCCCGTCGTTGCCGAGGAATAAAAATTGGTCATTCAGACGTGAAAGCCTTCCAGAGTTGCTGTTTTGTGGACCGGGGTTCACATCTTTAATCAGAACGGGATTCTGGGCATGAAGTACCGCAGTACCCATGTATCCTAAGAAAGTTAAAAGAAAATAGCGATTCATAGGTGGTGGATTGAATTGAAATTTTCAGAACAATCATTTGACTGTGAATCTAATGTAAGAAATAATGAACACGAAAAAGAAAATTGCCTGCACAACAAATGAAAGTGATTTAGCCGCAGGATTGCAAATGCAGCGGAGCAAACAGACTTTATATTCGAATACTCGCGGCCACATGGAAATATATCTTGTAGTGTTGAATGCAGGGCGTCAGTAGCCTTGGGCCTATTGCTTCCGTAGGAAATTTACCTAGTTTCACCCTATATTTGCTAGGTACCAAATATGCAGATAAAAAGCAAAGCTTAAACCCTGATTAAATATGCAGAAGGAAATTGCCAACACCAGGCCAGTGCTGAACTTCAATAGTATCTTAAAGTGCTTGGCACTTATCTCGGTATCTCTTTTTTCAATAGGCATCACAGCCAATGCCCAAGTGATTATCAATGAAGGTTCGAACAAAAACTACCTCACCCTGGCCGATGAAGATGACGAGTACCAAGACTGGGTGGAACTTTACAATTCAGGCAATGAGGCTGTGAACCTTTTTGGCTATGGCCTAAGCGACCAACTTGAAAATCCTTCGCAGTGGATATTCCCATCGGTGATGCTGGAACCCGGGCAATTTCTCCTCGTCTTTTGCAGCGGCAAAGACCGGAAGCCCATAGGCCCTTTTCAAGAAGTGCTGGCCCTTGCGAGCTACACCCCCGTAGCGGGTTGGAACAGCTTTCCGCTCGATGAAGCCTATGACTGGGATGGCTTATCTTCCGTGCTCATCAATACCTGTTCCTACGTTTCGACAGGCTACACGCTCAATGCCACCTTTTTCCAGTCGGAAACGGCGTACCCTTCCACACTCTTCGGTTTCCAGGACGGTAGCGATGCGGTATGCGGTGCAGCCTACGGAACAAGGGTGAATTTCCGGCCAAACATTCGGCTCAATGGAGTAAGCATAGGCGCGGGAACCCTCGAGAATTCTCCCACCGACTACCCCGCCCCTTTCGGAAATTGGTACTGGGCTGCGAGACATCAGATGATTATTCCTGCAAATGAGTTGCTTGGTGCTGGATTGGCCGCAGGGCCAATTACCAGTTTTGCCCTGAACGTGAGCACTCCCAACGGTGTGATTGAATACGATTATTTCAGGGTCTCCATGCAGGCCGTGGCCGAAACGGAAGTGAGCACAGCCTTCACCCCCCTAAACTTGAACGCGAACCTACACAGCAATTTTAAACTTTCTGGAGAAGGCGAAACGGTATACCTTTTTGATGCCAATCAAAATTTGGTGAGTGACATGCTCGTAAACGTGAGCGGCTTAGACCAAAGCACGGGCCCGCAGCCCGATGGAGAAAGCAATTCCTTTTTGTTTTCGGCACCCACTCCGGGCGCGAGCAACAACGGATCAGAAACCTTCACGGAGTATCTTGTGGCTCCTATATTTTCAGTTGAAAGTGGCATTTACAACAATGCATTCGAAGTTTCCATCGCCAATGAGAATATACCCACCTCATCCATTCATTATACCTTATACGGAAGCGAACCCACTCAGGAAGACCCAATATACAATGGTGCACCCATCCCCATCTATTTCTCCACGTCGCTTAAAGCAAAGGTATTTCAAGAAGGCTCATTGCCCAGTGCGACCATTGCTGCAAGCTACTTGTTAGGCGTAAACCACCATACCCCAATACTTTGCCTCACCACCGACTACGAGAACCTCTATGGCAGCAGTGGAATATTCGATAATTGGTGGACCGATTGGCAACGCTCTGCCCATGCAGCGTATTTTGATGAACAACAGCAATTAATTTTTGCGCAGCCTGCCGGAATTCAGATTGATGGTGGGGCAGGTGGCAGCAGGTACCACCCTCAGCACTCTTTTCGCCTCGAGTTGGCCCACTCCGTGCTAGGAGAAAATGCCATAGACTATATGGCCATTCCCAATCGCTCTGAGCGCACCAAGTACAGCAATTTCTATTTCAGGAATGGAAGCAACATGTACCAATCTTATCCCATCAAGGACGCTGTGCAGGTGGAGTGTATGGCTGGCGAAAGCAAGGCCTACTACTCGTCTTGGCGACCGGTAACGGTCTATATCAATGGGAGCTATTTTGGGCTTTATGAGATGCGCGAGAAAGTGGACATGGAATTCTTCGAAGAGTTAGAAAATGCCCATCCCGATTCCACCGACCTACTCTCGGTGAGCTATTGGTACGGCGGCGCCCTTCGCGCGGTAGAAGGCTCGGTAGATTCCTTCTTTGAAACCTACGATGAATTTAATGCACTCGAAGCGACCACCGAAAATTATTGGCAGGAAGCGGATGCTTATTTTGACCTGGAGTCCTACTGCGATTATATCATCGCTGAGACGTGGATGGCCAATACAGATTGGCCTTGGAACAACATAAAAATATACCGAAGCAACAAGACTGATTTTCGATGGCGCTTTGGGGTGATGGACCTTGAGAATGGGATGACCCCATTTGGCTGGACCGATATCTACACCGATATGATTGACTACGTGCGCTATGCAGATCAGAACATACCTTACATCAATGTTTTTGTGCAAAGCATCGAGAATGAATTGTTCCGCAAGTACTTCATCAATCGCTATGCTGATGTGATGAATACCTCCTATCGTTATGAGCGGCTTGAAGCTGTAGCCAATGATATGTTTAGCCAAACACTGTTGGAAATGCCAAACCAATACCAGCGCTGGGGTGATCCCTTCAACATTGCCGGCCAAATGCAGTGGTATGTGAACAACCACAATTCATTTCTGGATGCGCTCTCTCAGCGCACCGAGCAGGTGAGAAATCATATCGAATTTAATTTTGAAATGCTCGATCAGGTGGAAGTGAGCCTGGACGTTCTACCAGTCGGGGCAGGTAAGATTAAGATCAGCACGGTGGTACCGGATTCACTCCCATGGTCAGGCATTTATTTTCACGGAAATCCGGTTCGCCTCACCGCCTACCCCAATCCCGGGTATATTTTCGCATACTGGGAACCCAATGTGGTCACTGGGCAGGCCCTCGAAGAGGCATCCATCGAAGCGGATATGAGTAGCGATGTGCTTTTTACAGCAGTTTTTGAGCCTACCGATGTAGAGGGGCAATTGCTCATTACCGAAATCAATTTTCACTCTGCCGATACCCATGACAGCGGCGACTGGATAGAATGCTTCAACGCAGGCAATGCACCGCTGGATTTGAGCGCCTGGAAGGTAAAAGATGCAAATCCTTGGGACGCATATTTATGGCCTGAAGGCAGCACATTGCTCCCGGGCGAAAGGATTGTTTTGGCCTCAGAACCGGCACTCTTTAGTCAGGTTCATCCTGGCGTATCTATATACGGTGTGCTGGAATTCAACCTAAGCAATGGGGGCGAATCCATCACTGTACTCAATGCCATTAATGATACCGTAATAAGTATAGCATATACAGAAAGCTTGCCTTGGCAACCGGCTGCCGATGGCCATGGGCGCACATTAGAGCTTAGAGCAAATAGCATCGAGAGCAGTTTGCCCGGAAGTTGGTTTGCGGGATGCATAGGAGGTTCGCCGGGGTTGGCATACAGTCCCTGCATTGAGCCAATTATCATAAGCGAAGTAAATTATAAATCATCACCATCAGAAAATGCGGGCGATTGGATCGAATTGTACAACCCATCGGCAGAAAGCCTGAACCTGAGTGCCTGGCGACTTGAGGACAGCCAAAGCGACAACGCATATACTTTTGCCGAAGGCCAATCCATTGCTGCTGGCGGGTATATCGTGGTGTACAATAATATTTCGGCTTTCACCAGCCAATTTCCACAGGTGAGCAATGCTGCGGGGCCGGCACTTTTTCAGTTGAACAGTGCAGGTGAATCCCTCTCGCTTTACGATGCAAATGGAATACTGGTTTATTCCCTGGTGTATGATGAAGCACTCCCCTGGCCCAGCGCTGCCAACGGTGGTGGCTACACCTTAGAACTTTTGGATTACGAAGGCATCGCATGCGATGGAAGTAATTGGTTTGCCGGCTGCCCTGAAGGATCCCCAGGAAGTGCGTACACTCTTCCTTGTCCTTTTATAACCTCCACTTCTTCTGCAGAAGAAACCGGCGTCACCATCTTCCCAAATCCTTCTAGCGGATTACTGCACATCACGGGAGGCACAGGTGTTTTACAAACTTCGGAGAAAGCCGATGTAAGGGTTTACAACGCACTTGGAGTGCAGGTGCACGGAAGCAGCCACGCGGCCGGTGCCGAAGGGATTCGTATGGATCTTTCTTATCTTTCTCCGGGCATCTACATGGTTGCTCTGAAAAGTGGCGGGCAGCAGTGGCGGTGGAAGTGGGTTATGGAGTGATTCAATACTCACCATGCCTGGACATCCTTAATGATTTTAAACCGGGTCTTTTTGCCTTTTGGAGCCAAATCCGGGGCAATCGGAAATAAGTCAGTACCTCCTTTGCTGCGAAATTTCAATTCTTTGCTGTATGATTGTAAATCGAATATGATCACTTCAGTACCTTCGCAGGATGAGCGAAAACCACTTTCCCGGCTACTCTGAAACGGAGGCCATACATACCCAACACCCGCGCACCGATGCCCGCGAACACTCGGTACCGTTATACCTCACTTCCAGTTTTGTATTCGACAGCGCTGAGCATGCCCGGCAGTTGTTTACCGAAGAGACTGAAGGTGAAATTTATTCGCGTATTTCCAATCCCAACTGCGAAGAGCTTATAGCCAAACTTTGCGCCATGGAAGGTACTGAAGATGGTTTTGCCACCGGTACCGGCATGGCGGCGATGTATCTGAGTATGGTTGCATTGCTCCGCTCGGGCGACCATGTGCTGGCTTCGCGCTCGGTATTTGGCTCCACACACCAGCTTTTTACATCCATTTTTCCGCGGTTCAATATTAGCCATAGCTACGCCGATGTGAACGCCCCTGAAACCTGGGAAGGCTTGATACAGCCAAACACAAAAATGATTTTTGTGGAAACTCCTTCCAACCCCGCATTAGACCTTATTGACCTTGAGTGGCTCGGCAAACTGGCTGCAAAACATGGCCTTTTACTCAATGTAGACAATTGTTTTGCCACCCCATATATTCAGAATCCTGGGCGTTGGGGTGCACATGTTATCACCCATTCAGCCACAAAATTTATTGACGGACAAGGCCGTGTGATGGGCGGTGCTGTACTCGGCAGCAAAGCCCTAATGAAGGAAGTGCGAAGTTTCGCGCGCCACACCGGGCCTGCCATGTCGCCATTCAATGCATGGGTGCTGAGCAAAAGCTGCGAAACCCTTGCCGTGCGAATGGAACGGCATTGCAGCAATGCGCTTACGCTTGCACAGAAGCTCGAAAATATCAGTGGAGTATCTTCTGTTAAATATCCTTTCTTGCCCTCGCACCCGCAATATGCGCTCGCGAAAAAGCAGATGCGCGCCGGTGGCGGACTCCTTACTTTCGAACTCGCAGGAGGGATAGAAGGTGGCCGCAAATTTCTTGATTCGCTAAAAATACTTTCGCATACCGCCAACCTCGGCGACACCCGCACCATCATTACACACCCGGCCAGTACCACCCACTCCAAATTAAGCGATCAGGAAAGGGCCGCGGTGGGCATCACTCCAGGACTTATTCGCGTTTCCGCAGGTCTCGAAGATGTGAAGGATATTTTTGGAGATATCGAGCAGGCAATAGGGTGATGGTTTTTGTGATTGGTTGTTTGTGATTTACAGAATCAAAACACCTCAGAAAAAAGCTAGCAGCAAGGCGCTACGCGCACTCAAAGGATTTCAGAAGGTAACCAGAGAAATTGCGGAGCTGCGAAAAAATCCTTGGAGCCTATTACAAGTGATCTTTGCGCCCTGTGGGTTTCCAGAAAAAAACACCATTTGCAGGCAGACAAATACTTAGGCGCGAAGCGCGGCAAGCCCTACAAACCGCATCCGCAATCAACTTTTGCGATAGGTGCTTCGGCGCTCACAAGGGTTGCTTTCGGTTCGCTGAGCGCGAAATGAAAACGTATCAACCGCTCGCCAATGCGCTGGTCAATAGCATAAATCCTTGGATCGGCGCGGGTTTCGCTCAGGCTGAATCGCACCTTGCCTTCTTTGATCGCAAGGTTTACATGGCTGCTGTCGAGCTCCAGGCATTTGAGTTCACATAACCCTTTGGGGCTATAGACCATTTCACTTTTGCTCAGTTCCACAAGTACCCTGTTGCCGGGCAGCCAGTCGGTAAGTATGCTAAGGCGGTCGTTGAAAATTACAATCACCATAGCGGTACCGATTACCAGGCCTATCAGATATGCGCGCAGGCGCCGTGCGAAAGTCATTTAAAAGGCCGCAAAAAGTAAGTCAATATCCTTAAATGGCAGGTTGAATGCCTCACCCAAACTCTCATTGGTAAGCGTGCCATTGTAGAGGTACACACCGTGGCGGAAACCTTTATGCTTTTTGATCAGGCTGGCGCAGCCGCCTTCCTTGCCAATATCGATAATAAGCGGGGTGAATATATTGCTCAATGCTATGGATGCTGTGCGGCTCACACGCGAAGCCACATTGGGCACGCAGTAATGCACCACGCCAAACTTCCGGAATACAGGGTGGGTATGGTTGGTCACTTCTGATGTTTCGAAGCAGCCGCCCTTGTCGATGCTGATATCTACAATCACCGAGCCTTCTTTCATATCGCGTACCATCGCCTCTGTAACCACTGTAGGTGTGCGGCCCTCATCGCTTCGCAGGGCGCCTATTACCACGTCGGCATTATGGAGTGCTTTCTTAAGTTCTTCAGGTTGTATTACTGATGTGTAGATGCGCTGACCTACCGCATTCTGCAACCTTCGAAGCCGGTAGATGCTAAAATCAAAAACCTTGACCATCGCGCCCAAACCCAATGCAGCGCGGGTGGAGTACTCTGCAACGGTACCGGCGCCAATGACCACCACTTCTGTAGGAGCAACGCCGCTTATTCCGCCAAACATAAGTCCCTGACCGGAACCTCCCTTGCTGAGGTACTCAGCGGCGATTACAATAGCTGCATTGCCTGCAATTTCGCCCATGGCCCGTATTACAGGGTATATTCCTTCCTGATCCTGAATGTAATCCCAGGCTATTGCCGAAACCTTTTTCTCCATCAGCTTTCGCAGGGTGTCGCGGGGCTGAACGCTGAGCTGCAAGGCTGAGAAAAGCGTTTGTTTATGCCCCATCATCGCTATTTCTTCATGGCTTGGTGGAGCCACCTTCAGCACCAGGTCGCATTGAAAAACTTCCTTGCGGTCATAGGCCATTTTGGCACCTGCCTCGCTATATAGCCTGTCTTCAAAATGCGCGTTTTTACCTGCGTTTGATTCCACCACTATTTCGTGACCGTGGTTTACAAGCACTGCCACCGCATCGGGAGTAAGGGCTACCCTATTTTCCTGGTATGAAGTTTCGCAGGGTATGCCTATTTGCAAATGCTTACCTCTGTTGCTTACAGGCTGCAACTCTTCCAGGGGTTGCAATGCGGCCTGTTTGGCCAGAGCTTTCAATGCTTCTTTGGAGCTGATCATGGATAGAATTGGTTTCCTTGCGCGAATGAAAATACTAAATTCCCGATCACTATAGATATTCTGCTGTAATTTTTCTTTTTTTATTGCTTTGAGTAGTATCCGCAGTGCCGATGTGGATATGTACTTTTACTGCATCAGCAGGTATAAGCGGCCCTACCCTTTCGGGCCACTCAATGAAACAGTATTGACCGCTGAAGAAATAGGTTTCATACCCCATATCATAAGCTTCGTTTATATTTTCTATGCGGTAAAAGTCAAAGTGGTACAGGGGTGCTCCATTTCGCGAAAGGTATTCATTCACAAGCCCGAAGGTAGGGCTATGCACGCGGTCGGTGCTGCCGAGTGCTTTCGCGAAATGGGTGATGAAGGTTGTTTTGCCTGCCCCCATCTCACCATAAAACGCGAAAAGCCGGAGAGTACCGGCCCGCTGCAATATTTCACGGGCTATGTGTTCAAGGTCATTCAGCCCTGCATGCCATTCGCTTTTCATCTACTTCGCACTGAGCACCACAAAGGGTATAAGCACTTCTTCGAGCGAGATGCCCCCGTGCTGATAGGTATCGCGGTAGTGTTGCACAAACTGATTGTAATTATTTGGGTAAACAAAGTACTGCTTAGCGCGGGCAAAGATATAGCTTGTGCTCACATTGAGCTTTGGCAAAAAGGCCTGTTCAGGTTTGGCTATTGCAAATACTTCCTTTTGGTCATAATTGAGGTTACGCCCCTGCTTGTAGCGCAGGTTGGTGCTTGAGTTTCGGTCGCCTATTACCTTCACAGGTTCTGTAACCTGTATGGTGCCGTGGTCGGTGGTAATTACTACACGGCAGCCTTTCTCAGCTACATTATCAAGTATGGTTTTCAGTGGCGAATGTTCAAACCAGCTTTGCGTAAGCGAGCGGTAAGCGGCATCGTTTTCAGCGAGTTCGCGTATTACGGCCATGTCGGTGCGGGCGTGCGAGAGCATGTCTACAAAATTGTACACAATCACGTTAAGCTGATTTTGCATCAGGTTAGAAATATTGTCTGCAAGTTTGCGTCCGGCTTCCAGCTTTGTGATTTTGTTGTAGCTGAATTTTATGTTTTTACCCAGCCTCTTCAATTGGAAGCCGAGTAGTTCTTCTTCGTGCATATTCTTACCGCCTTCTTCATCATCTTCCACCCAGAGAGATGGGTGCAGTTTCTGAATTTCGCTTGGCATAAGGCCTGCAAATAGCGCATTGCGGGCGTACTGTGTGGCGGTGGGCAGTATGCTAAAGTATATATCTTCGCTATCCACGGTGTATTTTTCGCGTAAGCTTGGCTCTATCATTTTCCACTGATCGTAGCGCAGGTTGTCGATCACAATCATAAAGAGCGGGCGCTCATCAAGGAGGGGTACCACCTTTTGCTTTATCAAATTGTGCGACATCAGGGGTATATCATCGGATGTGCCATTGAGCCATTCAAGGTAATTTTGCGAAAGAAATTTTGCGAAGTAAGCGTTTGCTTCATTTTTTTGCATTTCGAGCACTTCTTCCATCACGCCTTCGCTGCCGATTTCGAGCTCAAGCTCCCAGTATACAAGCTTTCTGAATACTTCCTTCCACTCCTCAATATCAAGCCTGTCAGAGAGCGACATGCCGATGTTTCGGAATGCCTGCTGGTAATTTGATGTGGTTTTTTCGCTGATCAGTTTCTTGTTTTCCAGGTTCTTTTTTACCGAAAGGAGAATCTGATTTGGGTTTACGGGCTTTATGAGGTAGTCTGATATTTTGGAGCCTATGGCTTCTTCCATGATGCTCTCTTCTTCGCTTTTGGTAATCATGATTACCGGTATAAGCGGCTTGCTCGCTTTTATGCGGCTCAGCGTTGCGAGCCCCGAAAGACCTGGCATGTTTTCGTCAAGGAATACAATGTCAAAGTTTTGATCGTCTACAAGGTCGGCGGCGTCGCTGCCATTGTTTACAGTTGTTACTTCATAGCCCTTGTCGCGAAGAAAGAGAATATGTGGTTTCAGAAGGTCTATTTCGTCGTCGGCCCAGAGTATTTTAGTTGGCATAGTGGTTCGTTGCGGGTTAGGTTGGCATTGCCAAATTCGGTTACTTTTGCACGAGTATAAACAAAAAACGCACCGGTTTAGTGTGTCTTTACCAAAAAGTGTGAAGTGAGCGACCCACGAGATCAATCGGCCAAACGTAAAATTATCAACGATCCTGTTTACGGATTCATTACCCTACAGGACCCTGTGGTATTCGCGATTGTTGAGCATCCTTGGTTTCAGCGGCTCAGGCGAATCAAGCAAACGGGCATGAGTCATCTGGTGTATCCCGGGGCTTTGCATACCCGCTTTCACCATGCGCTCGGGGCCATGCACCTTATGAGCCTTGCCATTGCATCGCTGCGCGAAAAGGGCACTGAAATAACCAATGACGAGGAGCGGGGCGCGCTCGTAGCCATATTGCTTCACGATATTGGCCATGGGCCATTTTCGCACAGCCTTGAGTATTCACTTGTGAAGAATGTAAACCACGAAGTGATATCCGGTATTTTTATGGAGCGGCTCAACCAGCAATTTAACGGGGCGCTGACCGCCGGTATTGATATTTTCTACAACCGACACCCCAAGCATTTCTTGCATCAGCTAGTGAGCAGTCAGCTCGATGTGGACCGACTCGACTACCTCTCACGCGACAGCTTCTACACCGGAGTGTCAGAAGGCGTGGTGAGCAATCAGCGCATCATAAAAATGCTGCAGGTATTCAACGGCAACCTTGTAGTAGAAGAAAAAGGAATTTATTCCATCGAGAAATTTATCGTAGCCCGCCGCCTGATGTATTGGCAGGTGTATCTGCACAAGGCTGTGGTTGCTGCCGAGAAGCTATTGATCAATATACTCAGAAGGGCGCGCGCCCTGGCGGGAAATGGTGCAGAACTATTCGCATCACCTGCATTGGCTTATTTCCTTTACAATGATTACAGCCGCGAAGCTTTTATGGAAAATCCCGAAGTGCTGGAGCAATTTTCAGAACTCGATGATTTCGATATTATGGGCGCCATCAAAGTATGGAAAAACCACGACGACAGCATTCTGAGCGACATGTGCCGCAGCCTCACTGGCCGCCGCCTTCCGGCAATATTGGTGAGCAGGGTGCCTTTTTCCAGAAAGGAAGTAGAAAGGCTCCGCAGCAAAACAAAACAAACCCTGAACCTTACCGACGAAGCGCTCGACTATTACTTTGGCGAAGACGAAATAACCAATCACGCCTACGACCCGGGTTCAGACAGGATAAATATTCTCACCAAATCAGGTGAGCTTATTGACCTAGCCGAAGCATCAGACAACCATCTGCTGCAATCGCAAACTGAAGCGGTGAAAAAGTATGTGCTCTACCTGCCTAAGGAAGTAGCCGCCGGCACCACCTGAACAGATCATTTTTGGGGTGCGGGATTTTTCTATATTTGGCACAATGAAAATCTCAGCCGCCCAACTCGCTCAAATCCTTGAAGGTGAAGTAGAAGGCAATCCGTTGGCAGAAGTTTCGGGCCTGAGTAAGATTGAAGAAGGCGGCATAGGCACCCTTTCTTTTCTCGCAAATCCGGCTTATACAGAGTACGTTTACACCACCACAGCCAGTGTGGTAATCATCGGCAAGGATTTTATTCCTGAGCGCTCCTTGCCCGCAAGCCTCACCTTATTGCGCGTGCCAAAACCCTATGAAAGTTTTGCAAAATTGCTCGATCTATACAATCAGATTAAGCATAGCCGCAAAGGAATAGATCCGCTGGCATCAGTGCACCCTGAAGCTACCGTGGCCAAAGGGGCCTATGTGGGCGCTTTTACAGTGGTAGAAAAAGGCGCAACAATAGCCAACGGTGTAAACATATATCCCCAATGCTTTATTGGCGAAGGGGTAAGCATAGGCGAAGGCACACTGATACACCCGGGAGTGCGCGTACTGGCCAACTGCAAGGTAGGTGCCCACTGCGTGCTCAACTCTGCAGCGGTGATTGGCGGCGACGGTTTTGGCTTTGCGCCAAACAACGAGAACAATTACAAAAAAGTAGCACAAACCGGCAATGTGGTTGTTGAAGACTTTGTAGAGATTGGCGCTGCCACCACCATCGACAGGGCCACTCTGGGCAGCACCATCATTCGCAAAGGCGCAAAGCTCGACAACCTTATACAGATAGCCCACAACGTAGAAATTGGCGAAAATACCGTCATTGCTTCACAAACAGGCATAGCAGGTTCTACCAAAATCGGTAAAAACTGCCTGGTAGGTGGGCAGGTAGGCATCATAGGCCATATTCAGATAGCCGATGGCACCAAAATAGCTGCACAATCGGGTATAGGAGCCAGCATCAACGAAGAGAATACCATCGTTCAAGGGTCGCCGGCATTCAGCATAGGCGATTACAAAAGATCATATATAGGATACAGAAAGCTGCCGGAACTCATGAAGGAGATTGACGCGTTGAAGAAGGAGTTGGCCGCTCTTAAAAAAAGCACAGAAATATGAGTACCAAGCAGCGCACGCTTGCATCAAGCGTTACCTTTCACGGCATAGGACTTCACACCGGCGAGAAGGTAACCCTTACCATCCATCCGGCTCCGGCTCGCCACGGATATGTATTCAAACGCATCGACATGGAAGGCCAGCCTACCATCAAAGCCGATGTGGACAATGTGATTACCACCCGCCGCGGCACCACCCTTCAGCAAAATGGAGCACAGGTAAATACCACGGAACACGTGCTCGCATCGCTCTTCGGCAGCGAGGTTGACAATGCCCTGCTGGAACTCAACGGACCCGAAGTACCCATCATGGACGGCAGCGCAATGCTATTCGTTGAGGGCATTGAGAAGGCCGGTATCGTAGAGCAGGATGCCGAAAGAAACTATTTTACCCTCAAGGAAAACCTTTACTACGAAGATGAAAATGGCTACGTGGAGATGCTCGCCGTGCCTACTCCCGGCTCTGAGTTTCGCGTTACCGTTATGGTTGACTATAACTCGCCAGTACTCGGCACGCAGCATGCTTCGATGTACGAAATAGGCGAGTTCAAAACTGAAATCGCGCCATGTCGCACATTCGTTTTCCTGAAAGAATTAGAAGAGCTTGCAAAACATGGCCTGATCAAAGGCGGCGATCTCGACAACGCTATTGTGCTTGTGGAGCGCGAACGCACGCAGGAAGAATATAGGGCTATTGCCAAATTGTTGGGCAAGGAGAACGTAGAATTTAAAGTGCAAGGCATAGGCGTGCTCAATACCATCAAGCTCAAATACGAGAATGAACCAGCCCGCCATAAACTGCTCGATATCGTAGGCGACCTTGCGCTTGTAGGCCGGCCAATACAAGGCCATATTCTCGCTGCCAGGCCGGGCCATGCCGGCAATGTTGCTTTTGGCAAAATAATCAAGAAGCTCATCAAAGACGAAGAGAATAAAGCACCCGCTTATGACCCTTCTAAAACCCCTGTGTATGATGTGAATCAGATTCAGAATATTTTGCCGCACAGGCACCCGTTTCTGCTGGTTGATAAAATCATAGAGCTAACGCCAACTTATGTGGTAGGCGTGAAAAATGTGACCCATACCGAAGCCTGTTTTCAAGGCCATTTTCCCGGCAATTCAATATTTCCCGGAGTGATGCAGGTAGAAGCACTTGCCCAAACAGGTGGCATACTTGCCCTACACAATGTGGAAGAACCTGAAAAGTGGAGCACCTATTTTGTGAAAATTGACAATGTGAAATTCAAAAGAAAAGTAGTTCCCGGTGATACCCTCGTGATGAAAATGGCGCTGATGTCGCCCATACGAAGGGGTATGATACTGATGCGGGCTACGGCTTATGTAAACGGCCAGTTGGCAACCGAAGGTGAACTGATGGCACAAATTATCAAGGACCGCGCTTAACGTATGATACACCCCCTCGCAAGCGTACACCCCGATGCCCGCATAGGCCGCGATGTAGAGATTGGCCCTTTTACCTGCATTCATGCCGATGTGGCAATAGGCGATGGCACCCGCATTGAATCAAATGCGGTGGTCATGGATGGCGCCCGCATTGGAAAAAACTGCCACATTTTTCCTGGGGCTGTGATTTCTGCCATACCTCAGGACCTGAAGTTTAAAGGTGAGATAACCACCGCAGAAATAGGCGATAATACCACCATCCGCGAATGCGTAACTATAAACAGGGGAACGGTGGACCGACACAAAACCAGCGTAGGCAACAACTGCCTTATCATGGCCTATGTGCACCTGGGCCACGATGTGATGGTGGGCAATAACTGCATACTCGCAAATGCCGCAAGTATAGCAGGCCACGTAACCATACAAGATTACGCCATACTCGAAGGAGTAGTAGCCATACAGCAATTTATTACCGTAGGGGCACACGCATTTATCGCCGGCGGCTCGCTGGTGCGCAAAAATGTACCGCCCTATGTAAAGGCTGCCCGCGAACCCCTTACTTATATCGGCATCAATAGCGTGGGCCTGCGCCGTCGCGGTTTTAGCGATGAGGTGGTGCAGCAGATTGAAGATATTTACCGCATTATCTACGTGCACAATACCAATACCTCAAAAGCACTCGAAATTGTGGAGGGCACCACACCCGATACGCCCCATCGCCAGCAAATAATCGATTTTATAAAAGCATCGGATAAAGGAATAATGAGGGGTTGAGCCATGATGGAAATTGAGCTCACCAACGCCGGAAAACGATACAACCGCGACTGGATTTTTCGCCGGTGGACGGCCCTCTTTAAAGCTCCAAACGCGTATGTGATTACCGGAAGCAACGGCTCGGGCAAGAGCACCGCCCTGCGCACGCTACTCGGCTACAGCCCCCTTTCAGAAGGCTCTTTGATTTACCGGAAGGGCGGAGTAGCCATGAATCAAGAAGCTGCCTACAGAAACTTTAGTATTTGCGCTCCATACCTGGAACTCTATGAAGAGCTCACCCTCGACGAATTGGTGCGGTTTCACTTTTCGCTGAAGCCTATGCTGCCCGAGATCGATCAGAATGATTTCGCTGCGCATGTACAACTTGACAGCGCGCGAACGAAACAAGTGAAACACTTCTCCTCGGGTATGAAGCAAAGGCTGCGCCTGGGCCTTGCGCTGCTGAGCAATACGCCGGTGGTGTTGCTCGATGAGCCTGTATCGAACCTCGACAAGCGAAGCATAGCTTGGTATAGCGACCTTGTAAGCACTTACCGGGGCGAGAGACTCATCGTGGTGGCATCAAACAACCAAACCGATGAATACGCCTTTTGCGGTACTCAAATTCATATAGAAGATTTCAAACCATCATAAAGCCTTGCTTATGGGTTGAGGATTTTAGGCAGATTCAATTACTTTTAGCCAAAATATAGATCATGGCAACAACTGCAGAAATAAAAAACGGAATTTGCATCAAGCACAACGGAAAACTATTCAGCATCGTTGAATTTCAACACGTGAAGCCCGGCAAAGGCCCGGCCTTTGTTCGCACCAAAATGCGCAACCTTGAAAATCAGAAAGTGATAGACCATACCTTCTCGGCCGGTCATACCATCGACATACAACGTATTGAATACCGCCCGCATCAGTACCTCTATCCCGAATCAAACGGGTACTACTTTATGCATACCGATACTTTCGAGCAGGTACTTATTGAGAAAAACCTGGTTGAGAAACCAGAATTTCTTCGTGAAGGAATGCTTGTTACCATCATATTTCACGCCGATGAAGAAGCCGCTCTCACCGTGGAACTGCCTCCATTCATAGAAGCTGAAATTACCTATACCGAGCCGGGCTTAAGGGGCGATACGGCCACCAACACCTACAAACCGGCTATCATCGATACAGGCGCTGAAGTGCGTGTGCCACTCTTTATCGATACCGGCGACAGGGTAAAAATAGATACCCGCACGGGTATGTACAGCGAACGCGTAAAAGCTTAGTCAAGGGGGTAGCAGAAAAGTTGCCTTCCCTGAGCAGTGACCAACCTTACCCTTCCATTTTTGGCAATATCGCCCGCAGCGGGGCTTGCGCTTCCGTAAAACGGGCTGCTTTCCAGTGCTGCGCCGCCGGCTTGAAGCACCACTATTTTGGGCGGTTCAGAGCTTGCCACTGCTATACCCTTGCCTTTCTCGGGTAGCGTAATTTCGCTGAGCGACCTGCCACTGCCATCGCTGATTTGGTAGCTCCAAAGCAGGACACCATTTATATCGCTGGCAGTAACCACATCGGCCCACAGGGCCACACAGTCAGGCACACCATTTCCCGAAAGGTCGGTAAAGAGATAATCTACCGGCCTACCTTTGCCCAAATCAAAGCGGTCGAACCTGCCGTCGAAGCGGAAGCGGTGCGAAGCGCCAAGGGTATCGACATAGTACAGCGCCGATGCCGCAATATGCGACTGGGAAGGTTCAAGATACCACAGGCCGTGAGCCATTCCTTCGGTTTCGGTGCTGATTTTGTGCCTTGCCTTGCCTTGCCTGTCGAGCAAATGCACCTTGCCGGCAGCATTTATTGCCATGATATAGTCTTTGGACTTCACCTTGAGATGCCTTATTTCATGCGCAATGTCGGCTTCGCTGTCGCGAAATTCCCAACCCCTTACTTCTTTTCCTTTGGTGTCGAAAGCAAGGATGTACCCCCCGTTTACTCCTATAAAAAAGCGGTAATCGCGGTTGCGGTCATAGTCTAGGGCATTCACACCGCAAGTGGCCCGTACGGGCAGCCTTACGGGAAATGACTCTACATTGCTTCCATTTCGGTCGAGCAGGTAGATGGACCGCTCGGTGCTGAATAGAATCTGCAATTTTCCGTTTTTGTAAATGTCCACCTGCTGTACTTTGCTGCTTACCGGACCATCGGCTACCATACTCCACAATTGCTCTCCGCTTTCTGAAAAGAGCGCCACGCGGTAGCTATCGTCCTGTACAATGGTTTCGAGCATGCCGGTGTAATGGTTTTGCAGCAATACCGGAGGCATAATGATATTTGCCGAAAGCTCGGCCTCCCAGAGTGTATTGCTCTCAAGCAGGGCAGCGGGGTTATGGCCGAGGTGCAGGTTGTTGAAGTACAGGTTGCCCTTAAAGTGGCTTACTTCGTAAATGAATGATTTTAAGTTGCGGAGCAGAGGCTCATTGGCTTTTACAGCTTCGGCAAATGATGAATCGAGCAACTGCCGGTATATGGCGCCCGACTTTGCCGGCGAACTGTACAGCAGAAAATGCCCGCTGCCTGATACGTTCTGACTGATGCCGGTGAAAGTATCATTGCTGGCAAGGGTTTTTCCGGCCTGAAGGTCTTGTAGAAGTACCCTCAGCGCGCGGGGCGAAGCCGCCATCAGCACCACGTCCTGATATATTGTTGCCCACGGATCACTGATGCCATCGAAAGCTGCGCCGATCAGAGAGCTGTAGAGTTTACCCACGGGCATTTGAATCATCTCCGTTTCATCGCTTCTTTCCTTTTGCGCGGGTACTCCGGTTTCAGCGGCCAGGCGCTCCGCCAATTCTGTGATTTTGCTCCAGGCCGCATCCGGACTTGATGTACGCAATGCCATATATTGCCCTTCGCTGTATTCCCTTCCCGATGAGGGCACAATAAAGGCAGCGGCTTCATTGCCAACCCACGAAAGTGCGAGCGAGTCGGCCGGGCACTTGCATTGTTTTTTTGCAAATGTTATCAAGGTATCATTGGCAGGCACTTTCATTATTTCCCGAAAGGATGAATACGCTGTAAAACCATACCATGCGAACCATGCGGTACGAGCAGGCATATAGGCAGGGAGTTTCAGGGGGGCGGCTTTGTATTTTGCAAAGGCATTGATTCCTGTTGCGGAAAGTTGATCACCCAGGGCAAATCCGCGCAAGGTAATGGCATCACTCTGCATATCGGCATCGAAGGCGCTCCACTGTGCCCAAGGTTGGGTAAAGAATGGGTGCTTCAACGCATCCTTACCGGCGTAGGCTTTGAGAATATCGGTAAACTCGCGGTACTGCACATAAAGTTGCGCTCGGGCATCGCGGCCTCGTGTTTCGCGCACTTCGGTAAATGCCTGATTGTGGTATACCGAACTGCCTTCAGCCAGGGCGAGGGCCGAGGCTTCGATCAAGGTAGGAGAAAAACTCAGCACCAACAGCCCTTTAGCAATGTAAAAGTGCAGCGGCCCATCGGCATACTTCGATTGCAGGGTGAACAGTTCGATGCTTCGCACAGATTTCTGCGGTGGTACTGCGGTGGAATTCAGAAAAGTTTTGAGCCAATCGCCAAGCTCAGCGGGAGTGGCAGCAGGATCGGTTTCAAAAATAGCCAAGTAGGAATGTCCGTCCGGAGAAGGGTGCGCAGTTACCACCACCGGCCTTCCGGCGAGTGCAGCGGCCAGTTGTGGTGATTTGGTCAGGGCGGTGTCAATCAGGTGCCCTGCAGCATCAAGGCGGAAGTAGTAATCGTTGGCAAGAAGGTCTTTCCAAATGGTGTTTTGCTGCGAAAGGTCGCGCCATACATTGCCGGCATCCACTGTTTCGAATATCAAAGCGGCATTGGTAGGTACGGCTTCCAGCGGCTGCGCATCAGGCAAAGCGTTGGGCTCCAAGCTGCGGTATAACCAAAAGAGAGCTGCAGCAGCAGCGATGAAAAGCAGAAGCGGTATAAAGTACTTTCTCAAAGCAGGGTTGCTAAATCAGCTTCAAAGGTACAAATGCAGCGCAGCGTTGAGCCGATTTCTTTGCAGATGTGTTTTAAAGAAAAATAGCCACCCCTTTTTGTAAGGGCGGCTATTTAATATGGCAATTTTATAAGCGCTTATTGCAAAATACTCAGCCTGCCGTGGTGAACGGGAATCTGATTTTGCGTAATTCTGTACACGTAGAGCGCACTGCCAAGTTTTGGTAATGAAAGCGTGGTGATGCCGCTCTTTACAGATTGACGAAACACTGCCCTGCCTGAGAGGTCGTGTAGCTCGAAATAGTATGCTGCAGGTTCTTCGGCAGGCTCTCCGGCAGGTATAAGTAGGCTAAGTTCGTAACTTGCAGGGTTCGGGAATACCTGCACCAAATCGCCTCATTGTTTCGTGGGCTTAAGCGCTTTATTCGGAGCAGGCATGCAGATACCAAAAAGTATGCTTGATGGTGAATGGATATAGCTTGCAAATCCCGAAGAATCGATGACCTGGTTTATCGCTGCGGCAAAGAGTGATGAATCCATGACAAATTCATTGCCATTGTACAGGTAGCTATTGTATCCATCGTTGATGGCTTGCAGGTGGCAGGTGTAGTTTTCGATCTGCGAAGTGAGAATAATTTTCTGGAGTGAATCATGCTCGCAAAGATCAATATTGGCAACGATCTGAAGCGCTTTTGACTCACTGCCCAGACTTCCCAAGAGTGATGCTTTAGCCAGCTCGAGCCTGAATTGTCTATGGTAATTTTCGGTGGTTTTTGTGCTATCGGTAAAGTGCATCAGCACATCCACATATTGTTGCATGGGCGTTGTAAAACTCTGTGTATTTTGTGAAGCGATGATGGTGCTGTCAACGAGCAAACGTTCTATCGACGCTTTGTAATTGTACAAGCCGCTCCAAAGCAGTTCGCTCACCACCGATTGCAACGAGTCATTAGCGACCGAATCAACATCAGCCATCAATATTTCGTAATACATATTCGCAGCCAGCAGATCATCCATGGCTAAGCTGTCGTTTACCGTAGTAGCACCTGCTGCTTCGCGAAGGGCAATATCCAAGGGCACATCTGTGAAGTACAGAGGTGTTGAGATAAGTGGCAGCAGAGCCACATCCGGAGTGTTGGATTTTGGGCCTTGCAGCGGATCTCTGTCAGGGCGATCGTATTGTGCACAGGTAGGTATTGGTGGTAGATTGCCAAAGTTGAAGCCTACATAGCAATGGATTACAGGAACTGGAGTGCCGCTGCCTGACTGTATGGTCACATTAAATTCATTTTCATCGGGATGGTTAGGGTCGGCAAACGGGCCGCCACCTGAGAGCGGTGTCCAGATATTGTTATTGGCATTAATATTGGGCGGACAATTGGGCTGCCAGGGCAAGTTGAGTGTGCCTGCTATGTTCATGATATTGCCATCATAAAAGCGGTTGTATCCGTCCTGCATAATGATACCAGCCGCAGCCCAAACATAAATGTTGTAGTCATTGTCGTCAAAGAGGTTATACCCACCGCTGTGAATGGTCGAGATATTTATTTCATTGCCTAAGTAGCCGTTGAGTGGTTTTCCATTGCTACGAAATTCGGAGCATTTAACGGTGGTGCGGTCCAGCGATTTTGATATCCCGTAGGAGTTGTTTGTGAAAAGCGTTTGGTACACATATAGCTCTGAAAGTGACTCACCGTCAATGGCCGATGCACAATTGCTGAATGATGATACTACCACAGAGTTGATCACAGTAGTTTCGAGACTGCTGATGCCCGAGTATTGAAAATCGCAGCCGTATACGCGGTAGCTCTTCCCTTGTACATTCACACCGGTATAGAGAAATTCTGAATTGGTAAGGGCCAATTTACCGGTACCTAAGTAGTGAAGCTGCGCATCTATTTTAGTGCGGAATACCTTGCTATTTTTCCCTTCTGTAAGGTGAAATGCTACAACTCCACGCGACGTGTGGCCAAACTCTGTGCGCAGGTGCACGTTGAAGAACAATGAATTTCTTTTCAATACAATTCGGGCAAAATCTTCTAATTGTATTCTCCCATTCTTGAAATCAATCCGTTGAAAATTATTTGACACAATAGCTGTACCCGGTACATTGCCACTGTATTCCCATATTTCGGCACCTTCCTACATCTAAAGAATCAGGTCTTCTTGCCCTTTGCCTTCCAGCTTTATCATGGCATTGGTACCTGCTGAGAAGCGCTCGCAGCACTGCGGAGATTTCAGCAGGCGCAAATAGCCGCTCTCGGCACCCTGCCAGGTGAAACCAAAGGTGGCATCATTGCCCACGTGTATGAGCCCGCCGGAAGCGAGTTGGGCATCGTTGCCATTGAGTTCTATGGTTACGCCGTCTTCGTAGCGGAGCAAACCGCCGGGTTTGATGACAATCTCCCCACCGTCAAATACCTGAATCATTCCCCCATTTAAGATTAATTCAGCTCCATCTTCGACAATGAGTTTCGAGCCTGATTGAATGGTAGTAAGCCCAAAATCATTTAGAATCAATTTTGTTCCGTTTTCGAAACTAACATTTGCGGTTCTGTTTGATGTGCTGTTGCCAATATCCATATGACCAAAATTGCCAATTACAATTTGAGAGTTGTTACAGATGGCTGCCTCGAGCTCAGATGCAGGCAAAGGAAAACCCAGCCCGCCAAAGCCCAGTTGTTCATTGCCATTAAATTGAAGGTTGTCTATTACAGTCAGCGAATTGCCTAAATATTCGATCCACCCGGCAAAACGCGCACCGAGATTAAAAGGTCCTGTTGAAGAATTAATGGAAGTAGTGGTTCCAATTAATGGCTGAAAACAACATGTTTCATCGCACTGATTTGTTGATAGAAGCTATTCACCCGAAGAGTTTCCTTTGCTTACTACTTTTATCCAATAGGTACCTGGCGCAGCTTCATAGCCTGAAATTTCTGAGTAAATATCACCAGTAACTTTATCATCATTGTTGGCAAAGATTGAAGATCCAGCGGCGTCATAAAGAAACAATTCAGTATCCACTTGAGGCCGGCCGGGAACTGGATTGGTAGAAATGTCTATTTTGTAAGTTGAGTTGGCAGCTACTACCAGTCTTACCCAATCCTCATCGCAATAGCCAAAGGATGGATTTGATTTAAAACCAAAGCGTTCTGCATGCAGTCCGCGGTGTTGGCTTTCGCCAAAATTTATACTATGCTCGTGATCATTGTGTCTCTGGTTATCGGGTTCATAAATGTCCACAAATTCATTTTCTATATGGAGATCAAACTGGCTTGGAAATATAATATCAGGCACGAGACCTAGCACCCAGTAATACACAATAGCGATTTGGCTAGTTGAAAAGCGTTCGGTAATATTGGGCAGAGAATAGCTCGTAATATTAAAAACATCTGGATTCCATGGGTCATCCCAATTATCGAATCCACCGCCATTGTACATAAGTTGCCCTCCTTGCTGTGCTATTTGAAAGTTTATATTCGGATCAGCTTCTGTGTCGCATAGACCATCTCCATTTCGTTCACATTTTAAGTCTCCCGAAAAATTTAGGCAACCAACAGGTTGAATCCTAGCGCGAGAAACTGCCTCCTGACGGCAATTTCAGCACGAAGAGTTGTTTCCAGAACATCTCCCCTGATGGGTATGTAAAACATCCAACGCATGGCCTCCTTCATGATGTAAAACACCATCGAGATGATGGTTATTATCTGTTATCACAAGACAGGTAGAAGACTTGTTTGAGCCAGGGAATCTTCCTTTTCCAGCGAGACTATTGTGGGATTGAATGAAATGAATATTCATAGCTGCAGTTTCATGGTTACTATTCCACATTGCATCTATTTCACTGTCTGAAGGACTAGATGAATAGTTCGAATTGTTCACATACTCTATACTGCACCGCAGGTAAAATTGAATCATCATATGGGCGTGGGCATTCCCATTATTATTCACTTCTCCTGCGAAGTATTCGTTCAAAGACCTTATCGATTCTTCCACTTCTGCTTCTACAATTCCTCCGTTTCCATTATTGTCGTTGTATACCCAAGCCTTTACAGGAATCCAATATGCTCCTTGCGGATCGAAACCACCAGATGCTGATTTAGGAACAGCGGATTGTCCATAACCGACGCTGTCTGCAATATCTAGAAGAAACTGATTGTTACCAATCCATGGTTTTGATAGGAAAACCAAAGAATCCATTTCAGGGGTGCCACAACTAAACTGACATTTCAATGAGCTTGTACCCGTTGCCATTAAAATTATTATGATTCTCCGCAAAGTTACCACAACGTAAATAGGTTATGTTCGGGCATTCTACTTTTGGTTCAAAACAATGTTTTTGAACACATTAGAATTTGCAGAGCAGTTTCCTAATGAATTTTCTTGCAGAGAAAATTTCCGTTTAATGCGCGAAAAACAAGGTGTAATTTGCAAAAAGTGTCAAGGCAAAAAGCATTATTGGCTCAAGGCGAAATGGCAATGGTAATGTGCCGCTTGTGGCTTCAGGACTGGGTTGCGAAGTGGAACCATGATGGAAAGTGCGAAGCTACCAGTGCGGAAATGGTATTTAGCGATGGCCTTTATGTCCTTCAGCAAGAAAGGTGTATCGGCAAGTGAACTCAAGAGACAGCTAAACCATAAGCGGTATGAAAGCATTTGGAGTATGATGCATCGCATACGCGATGCGATGGGCAAGCGAGACGATTTATACCAATTAAAAGGCATGATTGAATTCGACGAAGGGCACTTTGAGAAGGCCACATCAAAACACACCAAACTTAAACGTGGTAAAGGAAGCCAGAAACAGATCAATGTTGCTGTGATGGCTGAATCAACTCCTTTAGAAGATCCAACGACAGGCCATAAGAGTAAACATTTCAGGTATTTAAAAATGAAAGCCC
>JBBQZU010000025.1:0-46092 GCA_038207425.1 Flavobacteriales bacterium
TTTCGGTTCAAACAGTGCCAGTAATTTCGGTTCTATTGGTGCCACCTATTTCGGTTCAAACAGTGCCACTTTAAAAGATCAAGTATTTAACCCCTATATCGCAGGTTCAAAACTGTGATATGGCAAATAAACTTGATCCAATGGATTTAAAACAAATCATTGGTCTGCATCATGACGGACTGAGTAATCGAAAGATCGCCAAACTGCTTGGTATTGTTCGCAATACAGTAAATGCATATATGCAGCTATTTGAAGCCTGCGACCGCTCTCTGGGTGAACTAAAAGAACTTAGACGACCATCAATTACGAGATTTTTTTCCCAGTCACTCCACAATTGACAACAAGCGTTTTGATGGTCTCATGCAGTACTTTGAAAAAGTAAATCAGGCCAGAGATTATCCAGGATTTACCTTCTTATTCCATTTTCAGCAGTATCAGCATCAAGAGCCAAATGCGTACAGCTATACCCAGTTTATGGAACATTATCACCGCAAATACGGTGAGATAAAAGGCTCTGTAAAGCTTGAACATGAAGCAGGAAAAGAAGTCTTTATTGACTATACTGGCAAAAAACTCTTCATAACTGACAAAGAAACCGGGGAGCAGATACCTGTAGAAGTTTTTATCGCTTTATTACCTTGTAGTCAATATACTTATGTAGAAGCCTGCTCCAGCCAAAAGCGTGAAGATCTGATCCTGTGTATGGGTCACAGCCTTCAATTTTTTGGTGGTGTGCCCAAAGCCATCGTGTCCGACAATCTCAAAAGTGCTGTAACCAGAGCCAGCAAATACGAACCGGATATCAACCGCTCGTTTAAGGACTTCGCCCGGCACTACAACTGTGTAATAAACCCCACCCGCAGCTATGCGCCACAAGACAAAGCATTGGTGGAAAATGCCATACACCTGGCCTACCAGCGCATCTATTACCCTGTGCGGGAGATGACATTCTTCTCCTTAGCGGAATTAAATCATGAGATCCGCAAACTTCTGGAACGATACAATAGCCTACTCTTTAAACGAAAAGATGCCAGTCGCAAAGAATTGTTCCAATCAATAGAACGCACCTATCTCAAACCCTTACCATCTACCCCCTATGAGTTGAAAGACTACCGACGGGCAAAGGTGCAGAAGATGGGCTACGTCTACTTCTCGCCCGACAAAAATTATTACAGTGTACCGTACCGGCACATCGGCAAATCCACCCAGATACATTACACCCGGAGCATTGTGGAAGTGTACTACAATAACGAGCGCATTGCCATACACCCGCGCAGTTCTGCCCGGGGCAATTATATCACCAATAAGGACCACCTCAGTAGTACCCACCAGGCTTATAACGGTTGGAGCCCGGAATAATTTACCTCATTAGCCTCGAAACAAGGTAAAAACGTAGAAGCGCTGGTGAAGGGAATCTTCACCAATGGCGACTACCCGGAGATCAATTATAAGCGCGCCATGGGCGTGATCCAGCTCCAAAAATCCTACGGCTCCCAACGACTCGATAGAGCATGTAAGCGGGCAGTGGATGCAAACATCTTCAGCTACCAACGCCTGAAAAACATCCTTAAAAATGGTATTGACCTTATCGAACCCGACCCTGAGCTCCACAGCACCCAATCACATATACCCTCCCATGACAACACACACGACCCATCTAACTATAAATAAATCATCAAAAATCGACATCATGAACAACAATGAAACCCTTGAAAAATTAAAGCAAATGCGCTTAGGAGCCATGGCTCAACTACACAGCCAGCACATGGCCGGCAACACATTTACAGAATGCACACCCGATGAATATTTGGCCTTGCTTACCGATCACGAATGGGAGTATAGAAACAACCGGAAAATCTATCGACTCATTCATCAGGCTGACTTCCGTCAGAAGGCCTCCATAGAGGAAATAAGCTATGCACCATCCCGAAACCTGGACAAAAACATGTTTCAAAGACTTGCTACACTCGGCTTTATCGCCAAAAATGAAAACATCATTATCACAGGACCATCAGGGGTGGGAAAAAGCTACCTTGGACAAGCCCTTGGTTACCAGGCCTGCTTCCATGAAATGAAGGTACAATACAGTACCACAGCCCGTTTATTTAACCGCCTGAAACTCTCGAAAGTAGACGGCACCTACATAAAGGAAATCCAAAAACTAAATAAAGCAAACCTGCTCATTCTGGACGATTTTGGTCTGCAGGCCTTCGATAATTTTGCCCGGGAAACGCTAATGGATATCATAGACGAGCGCTTTGGTAAGTCATCTACCATTATATCATCGCAACTCCCAGTGTCCAACTGGTACGAGATTATAGGAGAAAGCACCATAGCAGATGCTATTTTAGACAGACTGGTAAACTCATCGCACAGAATTGACCTCAAAGGAGAGTCACTGCGAAAAGGAATACTCAAGGATGAATAACAGAAAAAAATAGTACTATTGACAGGTCTTTTAAAGTGACACTGTTACTCCGAAATCGCTGGCACGGTCGGGCCGAAATAGCCATTTAGCCCGTGCTAATCTCTATAGTACTGTATTTGGCTCATATTGTCGCTGCCTTTATGGCTTAGGCAACCTATCTTTACATTCGTGAATTTAATTCTTGGACAAGGTATAGCTGGTAGTATTCTGGCTATTAGATTGATACAGCGAGGTGAGCAGGTACTTATCGTCGATGACGGACATGCTACTTCCAGTTCTATGGTAGCAGCCGGATTGTGGAATCCTATTGTGTTCAGACGAATCAATAAAAGTTGGATGGCTGACCGTTTTTGTCATGAATTGGAAAAATTCTATCCCGAAGTTGAGGGTTTGTTGAATGCAAAATTTTATCATACAAATTCCGTCTGGCGAATGCATTCGAGTGCGCTTGAAGCTGATATATGGAAAGAGAAAATGTCAGATCAAGAATACTCTGCCTATCTTCATGACAAACGGGAATATAATCGGGATTTTCCGCTCGTTAACAACACTCCTTTTGGCAGCGGGTTGGTCAAGCACGCAGGTCATGTTGACTTGCCAGAGTTTTTATCTGCTGCAAGGCGATTTTTTGTGCGCAAGGCAATTTATTACAACACCGCAATTCACCTTCAGAAAATAGTGGGAGTATTTAATGAATTTGAATTTAAAGGGATCAAACCAACTCGAATTATAGATTGTAGAGGCGCTAAATCAGCCGATGATTCAGTTTTTTCATGGCTTCCGTTTGGCCTTACCAAAGGTGAATTATTGACTATTCGATGCAATAATTTGCCGCTTGATGAAATTTTTAATGCGGGATTTTTTCTGTGCCCTCTTGGAGATGATTTATTCAGACTTGGCGCTACCTTCAATTGGAGTGATAAAGATGATTTACCCACCGATGCAGGCCGTTCTGAACTTATCCAAAAGCTAAATAAATGGATCAAAGTGGATTTCGAAGTTGTAAATCACAAGGCGGGAATTAGACCAACTGTCCAAGATAGACGTCCTTTAATTGGAAAACACCCTGAAATTCCTAACATGTATATATTCAACGGGTTGGGAACAAAGGGAGTTATGCTTGCCCCATGGTTATCGAATCATTTTTGCGATCATCTGCTTTATGGGAATGAATTACTGCCGGAAATTAACATCGACAGATTTGCTCATCTTATCAGGCAAAAAAACCCTTTAATTAACTTTCCACATTCTTAATCCGGAAATTTTCGCATTCAGAGCGCAACTCACGTTGTCTTGTTAGCATTTCTTGTATTGGTGCAGCGCTTCGGTGAGCGTTATACCTAACTTTATTAACTGACTTTAACGCTCAAAATCATTGAAAGTAACAGTAAGATTATGTTTTGCCCTATTACTAAGCACACTTTCATTTTGTGCTAGCGCCCAGGCTCCACAAACAATAAATTATCAGGCTATAGCCAGAAGCTCGGGTACCGGCCAGGTGCTTGGAAACCAGACAGTTTTTGTAGCTTTTAAAATTCGGGGAGGTGGTTCTTCCGGAAATATTGTTTTCCAGGAAACGCATTCCAGCACACAAACAAATGAATTCGGCCTTTTTAATTTGCAGATAGGAGCCGGCTCACCGGTATTTGGAAGCATGACTGCAATTAATTGGTCTACAGGTAATTATTGGCTTGAAATAGATATTGATGCCGGTAGCGGGCTTGAAACAATAGGAGCTATGCGATTGATAAGTGTGCCATATGCGTTGCATGCAAATACCGTAACTAACGCTGATGACGCGGATGCTGATCCGACAAATGAGCTCATTGAGGAATTTACTTTTACTGATGACAGTCAAATTTTATCCATAACCGACCCAGGAGGTACAAAAAGTGTTTCGCTGGCCGGTATAGCAAACTACTCTGATACTATTCCAACCAATGAATTGGTTACTGATTTTGTTTTTAATGAGAGCAATTCACAACTCACACTTTCTCAGGCAGACGGAGATCTGGGGGTGAATTTAAGCGCCCTAATAAATGACGCGGATGCCGATTCTACAAATGAAAAGATTTCAGGGATATTTTATAATTCAGCCAGTAACAGCATTACAATCACTGAAGGTGGGGAAAATTACTCTACCGGACTTGGCCCATTTGATAACGATACTGATCCCACCAATGAGCTTATAGACCTAAACGGACTGAGTCTTTCGGAAGAAGGAATTCTCACGATTGAAGAAGCCGGAGTCCTTCATGAGGTCGATCTCTCACCGCTTAACATAACCTATTGGAACAAGAGCATCGTTACTGGAGCAGTTTTCAATATAACCGAACGTATTGGAATTGGAGCAACCAATCCCTCAGCACGCCTTGAAGTACGGGCCCCCATAACTCCTTCTGAACCAGCTCTGCGCGTATATACATCCGCAGGAGCCCCTGCACTTGAAGTCAATAACAACGTGGTTTCAACCAGCCCTTCATCTGCTATGCATATCAATGGAAAGCTTATTCTTGGAACAAAAATTCTTACCAGCGCTACAGGGTTTTACAACGTATTGCCCGAAGACGTAGTCATTGTTGTAAAAAGGCTAGCCTCTGGAGCAAGCTCCATTTCTATAAATTTACCTGACGCTGAAACGAATATAGGCCGAATTCTAATGATAAAATCTGTTGGGCCGGCTACTACATTTCAATCAGTAACAGTATCGGGTCAGGGAAACTTTATTGACTTTGTTGATCCGTCGATATCACTTAGCGCCGCTTTTAACGGGTCTATTACTCTTGTAAGTATTGGTGCAGATGGTTGGATAAAGCTATGATAATAAGACAGATATATTACGTTTCGGCATTTCTATCTGCTTTTATGTCAAATGACATAATGGCACAGATTGATTTATCACAGCAGGTAATTGGCTCTGCCGGAATGTACTATCAATACACAGGAGTTTATGACATCTCTCTCACAGTAGGGGAGGCAGTTATTAATACCGTTTCATCATCAATGTATATTTCAACCCAAGGGCTGCATCAACCAAACACAACAGCATTGCTTTCATTTGAATTAATGATCAACGATGCTTCATGCTCCACTGCCAGTGATGGCTCTGCATCCTTAGTCAATATTAATGGATGCACCCCTCCGTATTTTATTTTCTGGAGTACAGGTGATCAAGGAGTATCTGTACACAGGCTTTTACCGGGTTCTTACACAGTATTGGTGCAGTCATCACAGTGCTCTCAGCAATTAGAATTTGAAGTAGGGTCGGGTTCTGAAGAATTCTGTGTATTGCGATTTTTCAATGCATTCTCGCCCAACGGCGACGGAAAGAATGATACCTGGGAAATAGAGAATATAGTTCGACCTGAATTTTCGGATAATTCAGTTGAGATTTTCAACCGATGGGGGCAAAAGGTGTGGACTGGATCAGGATACAACAATGGTGATGTGGTTTGGAACGGAAAGTCTTCATCAGAAAATGCGCTGCCCGACGGGACATATTTTTATCTTGTGAATGTGAGTGGTACAGTATTTAAAGGCTTTATAGATCTCACCAAGTAGATGACGTACTTAAAGCAATATGCCATATTGATTCTGATCTTATTGTCGTGTAATGCAAGAGCTCAGCAGTCACCCCTGTATAGTCAGTACATCTTCAATTTATATGTAATAAACCCTGCATATGCGGGCTTTCGTGATGCACTGTCCGCAAATGTAGGTTATCGTTCACAATGGGTCGGAATTGAAGGAGCACCTAAAACGCAACATTTCACCTTGACAAGCCCCCTTAAAGCTCCAAATATGGCATTGGGACTGATGATACAAAATGACGAAATAGGTGCTCGAAGAGCGCCATCGGCTTCAGTAGCATATGTATATGCAATTAAATTGGCAGCCGAAGCGAATATCAGATTCGGAATTCAGGGTGGAGTTATGAATTATCAGATAAACTGGACTCAACTGGATTATAACGAAAGCAATGATCCTGTTTCACTTTCAATAGATGGTAACAAATGGATAGCAACCTTTGATTTTGGTGTGATGTACACCGCACCAAGGTCATACATCGGACTTAGTATACTCGGACTGAACAAGTCGCCTGTAAACTTCACTCAGAATAGCGATGCGCGTCTAAGCACCACTTATAATGCTGTAGCTGGAAAAATATTTGCTTTATCAGAATTTCTCTCTGTGAAACCGGGTTTCCTAATCAGGTATACGCCGCAAACACCTGTACAATTCGATATGAATTTGAGTCTTCTTATGGCAAATAGGGTGTGGATTACAGGTACTTATCGCAAGGGATTTGGAGTAATTACCTCAGCACACTGCTTTGTTACAGAAAGATTTCACCTAGGCTATTCGTATGATTGGGCCATGAATAATCTCGCTGATTATCAAAATGGAACCCACGAAATATTTATAGGTTTCGATTTCAATATTTACAAATCGCCGGCAAATCCATCCATCTATTATTGATGAATTTAAGATACGTCATTCTGGTCTTTGTAATTACACTAATCGCAAGCCCTCAATTAGTAGCAGCGCAGGTAGCTGATGAATATTGCTCGAAGTTTATAGACCTTGTCTATTCCGAAAGATACAATGATGCAAGATCTTTGTTGTTTAAGAATGACTCAGCGATTTGCGATAATTCTGAATACAAGCGGGCAATGGCAATGCTTCTGAGTGCAGAACTTAATTTTAGTGAAGCTATAGAAGTACTTCAAGGGCTATTGGCTATCCACCCAGATGATGTTGAATCTCAAAGACTGCTTCAGAAGTGTTATAGAATGCTTCCGCTTAGCCGAAGCTACAAGCCGGTAAGCATTATTCCATGCCGGAAATTGAATACACAGAGCCATGAAATTATTGCATGGGCATCCAACCAGGATGTTGTGGTACTAACCGACACGGTTGCGCAAATTCAATACCTCCCAATAAAATCAAAAGTTCGCGAACAAATGCGATTTGCGCCTAACCAGAACGGTTCCCAGGCTAAAATCTTAAAAACTGTTTCACGAAAGTTATTCAAGATCGGGGTTGATGAACCAGGCCCAGCTTGTTTCCTGCCTGATTCTACCCTAATAATTACAGTAAAAAAGCGCATTCCGTACTCAAAGCCAGGCGATTGGGGAAGCTATGAACTTTTAAGTTTTGAGTTAGAACCTGAGAGAATCACTTCATTGTTTCACCAAGAGAATGGCGCCAGTGATGCGTTTCCCGCTTACAGGTCAACCGATTCAATATTGGTATTTTCAAGCAATCGCGTTGATGGTTCAGGTGAAATGGACCTGTGGTTTTCACAGAAAAATGGCAAGAAATGGAATGAACCTGTGAATGCCGGCCCTAAAGTTAATAGCATCAGGAATGAAGTATTTTGTACATTTTTTGGCGACAGTTTGATTTTCGCTTCGAATAGAAATGATATCGGATTTGGCGGGTATGACTTGTACGTCTATAGTTTTTCCGGAGACTCGATTTGGAATCTCGGCTTACCGATAAACAGTTCCTATGATGACCACAGCCTACTGCAAGTAGCTCCTGGCGAAGCATATATGGTTTCCAGCAGGCCTGCGGGTAAAGGGCTTAGCGACATTTACAAAGTGAAATGGAGCCCAAAGGAACAGTATTTCAATTACATAGAAGGCGAAATTGTAAATAGTCGCAACCTTACGGGCGAAGAAGTCGTACTTCTGAACAGCGAAGGTTCTATCATTCAAAGGAGTGTAGTTGACAAGAAAGGCAAGTTTATTCTGAAACATGTTAAAGGCATCGAAACATACAGAATAGATCTTAGTAGCTCTAAGTTCAACAAAGAAGCCGAGTTAAAACTATATGATTCTGAAGAGAACCTTATAAAACATGTCAAATCAGCTGGAGAGAAGGGATTCTTCTTTGAGCTGCTTACCCCGAAAGACTATTATATGGAACCCCTTAACCTTGTTGACGAGAGTATACTCGCTGTTGACGTAATTGGTAAATTATTTATGAATAACATTTCTACGCCCAAAGGATTTAAAATAATCCTTACAGACAGCGACGGAGATGTTTTAGCAAATTCACAGGCAACCGCAGGTGGAGAATTCTTATTTGAACATGTACGGCCCGATACAGAGTATCGAATAAGAAGCGAAGTGAAAAACGCTTTGAGTTCAATCTATATCCTTGATGGTCAAGGAAACATTTTACAAACTATTGAACCAGGTGCCGATGGTGATTTCGTATTTGTACGCTTGAGCGAAAACGATCAGGTAGTTACAATTACGAATGAAATTCAACAGGTTGTCAAAATATCCGATAGCGAACTATTCAATCTTGGATCTATTCAATATGAATACAATCGTGCGATGCTGAGCTCGGCAGGTATAGGCATTTTGGAAAAAATTGTCGAGATTTTGCTTATAAATCTCGATGTATCAGTAGAATTGTCAGGCCACACGGATGCAAAGGGCTCACTTGAATACAATCAGAATCTTTCTGAACGACGCATAGTCAGTGCCATTGAATATCTGCTTTCCATGGGTGTGGAAAGGAGTCGAATAAGTGGAAAGGCTTATGGCGAATCGCGGTTGCTGAACCATTGTAAAGATGATGACGACTGCTTAGATAATGAACACGCGGTAAATCGCAGAACAGAGCTCAGAATATTTTACCCTGAGCGCTAGCAACCCCCTAAAATATGCAACTCCCCTTTTTAAAATCTATTCGGTGGTCATATTTAGCTCTGGTAATAGCCGTTTTAGCGGCCATTCCATACCAGGTTTTGGCACAAGCAAAGAAAGCTGAGAAGCTCATGGATGAAGAGCGTTTCGGTGAAGCGATAAAGTACTTGAAAAAGGATTTTAATGCTGAAGGAAATATAGAAGCAGGTATTCTTCTCTCCAAATGTTATTATAAGCTTCAGGATTATCCTGAAGCTCTTGACGCGCTAATTCAAGCGGACGTGAGCAGAATAGAAGCTCCCGATGATATTCGGTTCTACTCTGACGCGCTTATTGCTTCCGATGACTTTTCGGAGGCTTATTTGATGCTAATCAGGCTGTTTGCCAATGATCAAACCGATGCAAAGACCTTTCTCTGGCTTGCAAAAACCGGCGATCTACTAAGGTGGGATACCGTAGATTCTGGTTCGAGATCATTTTTTCTTTCAGGGCTCAATACGCCTTATAATGAGCACTCTCCGTATTTTACATCTTCAGGCCAGCTTTGGTTTGTAAGTGATTTAAATAGTGTGCAGTCAATTTTTCCGGCTACATTTAGCGATCAGAATATTCACCTTTTGCATAAAACTACCCGCAGACAGGGTGTTTCGAATCAGGTGGAAATGCCCTCAATTCTGCAGAAGAACCGAAACCATTTTGACCACGATGGCCAGCTTCAAGCTTGGCCGGGCAAGGACAAGTATGCCCTAACAATAAAAAAATTAGGAGTAAGTCTGATAAATGCGAAAAGTGGAATTTACTTTAGTAATCTTTCGGGAAATAAGTATGAAATGCTGCCTTTTGACTACAATAAAGATTGTAATGCGATGCACCCCACATTTAACGAAGATGGAAGCAGAATGTATTTTGCATCTGACAGGCCTGGGGGATTTGGAAACACTGACTTGTGGTATTGTGACTGGAAGGATAACAAATGGTCAGAGCCTATAAATCTTGGTCCCGGTGTAAATACTCCAAGTAGTGAAGTTTACCCCAGATATCAAGGGCATAGAATTTACTATGCATCAGACAGGAAGGACGTGGGCTATGGGGGGCTTGATATGTACTATTCAAGCGAGCTTCTCGGATTTAAGGGCTCTATAAATATGCGCGCACCAATCAATTCTGCATACGATGATTTTTCAGCCACTTTTGTGGATAACGAATCCGGATATATGTCTTCAAACCGCTTAGGAGGAGCCGGTGGAAATGACATTTTCGAATTTGTTTTTAAGCCTGAACAAATATTCCAAAAGGACTTAATTGCCCGGATTATCAGAGACGTAATTCCCGAAGGAACTGAGTATACAGTGATGAATGAAAATGGAGAAGTGATACACGATGGTCTGGTGGCAAAAGACGCATCGATTACTCTAGGAGATGTGAAACCTGATCAGTTCTATACCCTGCATGTATTGCATGAAGGAGTTGCTGCTGAAGCTTTGTTGTCAATAGGCACCAAGAATAGTACGATCAAGCATACTATTGCCCAAGAAGGACACGGGAAATTCAGGTTTGAAATGATGGGCTATGATGAGTTCTTCCTTGGTAAGCAGGATTTCTCAAATCCTGCCACGAGTAAATTCAATATGGATGGAAGGATAATAGCGCCTGACGATACAGATTTTAGTGCAGTACAGGTAATATTAAAAGATGATCTCGGTGTGGTACAGGCAGTAATTGAACCCGTCTTGAGTGGCCGGTTCGATTTTGATGGTTTGGAAGTAGGTGATGAATACAAGATTGAAATCCGCGGCTTAAGAGGCTCACATACAATTGATATTTTTGGAAAGTCTAGCTATAGATTGCAGTCAATTGATCGGTCCTATCCTGATATTTTCAGTTATATCAAGCCATTGCCAAGCGCTAGTTGGATGATTGATGCTGAAGTGCCGGTACACAGTATAGTTGCACATCTGGAAGGTAAGGATTTCAAGACTGGCGACAAATTTATTCTTACAGATAATGAAGACAAACAACTGAAAACATGTGAGCTAGATACTGATGGTAACATTGTGCTTGGCTCTTTGATGGCGGGCAGATCATACAATCTCACACTGCCTGATGGTAAGATTGTGGAAACTGACAGGCTCCAAATACTATCGGGATCAAAGAATATTTCACAAACTGTTCGTCCTGAAAATTCAAAAACATTCCAGTTTGAATATGCTCTGCCCGAAGAGTTGACAACTACAAAAATTCGGGTTGCGCCTGAGCCGTTAAAACCTGAAGGGATAAAAGAACTATTTGCTGAAAGCTCATTTAAAGCCCGTATTGTAGATTTTGAAATTCCAGCGAACGCATCAATGGTGCATATTGATGCCAAAGGAATTGTTGTAGATACTTTGAAGTATACCGGCGGCGGATTGTTTACAATGATAAAAGGGATAGATGATGAGCCTTTTACACTTTCTTTTGGGCAAAAAATGGTAGATATTGGCACGGTAATAAAGGTATATAATGAAGAGAATATTGCTGTAGCAGAAGCAGTTACTGCTAATGGCATAGAGTTCAAATTTAACCCGAGCAAGGCACTGGCAGTTAAAGAAGACAGAGCCGGATCACCGCCATCTGTGGCAATGGTTAATTCCTTTGATTTGAAAGATGTTTATTTTGATTTTAATAGTGATAAGCTCAGCTCCGCAAGTAAGGAAAAGTTGGATGGTCTAGTAGCGATGCTAAAAGATAATCCAGGTGTAAGTATACGAGTAGGTGCGCATACAGACGCTTTTGGGCCCGAAGCCTATAATATGCGGCTTTCAGAGCAACGCGCAAAGTCTGTGGTTAAATATTTGATTGAGAATGGTATAGCGCATTATAGGTTGCAAGCCAAAGGATTTGGTGAGGCACAACTCATTAATAATTGCGCGGACGGTGTATCCTGTTCAGTAGCCGAACATGCCTTAAATCGAAGAACTTCAATCGTTATAACTGATGGAAAAGTTGGGATTTCATCATCGGATTACAATCCTAAGGTAACTCCTGAAGCTAATACCGAAACTAAAACAAATGCACTACCAAAGAGTGGAAGTGATTTAAGTTTGCCGCAAATTTATTTCGATCTGAACAGTGATAAGCTTAAGCAGTCAAGCTCGGCTATACTTAGTGAATTGGTTATACTTATGAACGAGCACCCGGATCTGAATATTAAAATTGGGGCCCACACTGATTCAAGAGGTACTGATTCACATAACCTGCAACTTTCACAACGAAGAGCAGACACTGTGCTGAAATTTCTTGTGAATAAAGGCATATCTAAGGAACGACTTGAAGCTCAAGGCTATGGTGAGTCTGAGCTTGTGAATACTTGCTCAAATGACGTGCAATGTGCTGAATCAGGTCATACACTAAACAGACGCACCACATTCACTGTGTTGTGATCATTTAGTAAGGAATTGCTTACATTTCGAAAAACTTCGCCATGAGCACTTCCAGACCATTTAATCTAGCTGATTGGATAAGCAAAAACAGACATTTGCTAAAACCGCCTGTTGCTAATAGGAATCTCTATCCTGAAGGATCAGACTATATTGTAATGATCGTAGCAGGCCCTAATGCTCGTAAGGATTATCACTACAACGAAACCGAAGAACTGTTCTATCAGCTTGAAGGTGATATTAATGTCCGCATACAAGAAGATGGTAAGGCAGTTGATATACCAATACACCAAGGAGATATGTTTCTACTTCCTGCCAAAACCCCACATTCACCAATGAGAAGCGAAGGCTCTATTGGTTTGGTTATTGAGCGTAAGCGCGAAGGAACTGATTATAAGGATGGTCTCTTATGGTTTTGTGACAAATGCAATAACAAACTTCACGAAGTTTACTTCCCGCTTAAGAATATTGAAAAGGATTTCCAGCCCAATTTCAAAGAATTTTATGGAAATGTAGAACTGCGGACTTGTAAAAAATGTGGTACCATTATGCCAACTGATCCGCGGTTTATATAGATATCATTCTTAAACAGGCAATTAGCCTTGCTTTTTCTGATCGATTCAGGCTCGTTTTTAAGTCTTGCCACTTCTCAATTCTCCCGCTTCGGCCTCATCTGAATTCGATGGCTGTGCATATAATCCTTAGCTGTAACCAAATAGCCATAATCTTGTATAAGTATTGCACTCGTCGTGGATGATCGTCACACTAAATGTCATTTCATCGATCTCACTAGGAAAGTGTGAAACATGTTATTATATCTTGACAAGCAACGTGAAAACCCCTATTACAAGAATTGCGAGTTTGTTGCTCCCATTGCTAGTCGGTTTTGTATCACAAGCTCAGGCACCACAGTTAATTAATTATCAGGCTGTAGCCAGACACGCCAATACTGGAGCTGAATTGGCCAACCGCGAGGTTTACCTTCAGGTCCAAGTCAGAGCAGGAGGTCCTTCCGGGAATATTGTGTACCAAGAATCCCATGAAAATATAATTACTGATGCGTTCGGTTTATTTTCGATCCATATTGGTGGCGGAAATATGCTCGCTGGAAACTTTAGCCAGATCAGTTGGGGCTATAATTCTCACTGGCTTGACATATCAATGGATATCGGAGCAGGACTGCTGCCATTTGGGGCAATGCAATTCGTATCAGTGCCGTATGCTTTGCATGCCGGAACAGTCGCCAACGTAGACGATGCCGATGCTGACCCATCCAACGAATTAATCAGTAATGTGGTTTTCAATAATGAAGCATCTACCCTTACAATCGAAGAGGCTGGAGTGAACTTCGACGTAGACCTAAGTGCTTTGGCAAACACACCCGACGCCGATGCCGATCCAACCAACGAGCTTATCAATACAGTAAACTTCAATACAGGCACATCTACCCTTACAATTGAAGAGGCTGGAGTGAACTTCGACGTAGACCTAAGTGCTTTGGCAAACACACCCGACGCCGATGCCGATCCAACCAACGAGCTTATACCTATTGGTGGGTTGTCACTTTCTGGAACCATGTTGCAGATAGTTGAAGGTGCTGTAACCCATCAGGTAGATTTGCAGCCTATAATTTCTGCAATAATTCTTCCCAACCAGACCACGACGGGTTGGGATGTGACTACCGCTCCAAACCGAGTTTTTAATAACACTGCCAGAGTAGGTATTGGGCACACTGCACCTAGCGGCCAACTTGAAGTAAGAGGTACAGGTGCGTTAGGGGAAGCAGTATTCTTAGCCACCAGGACTGATGCTACTACAATTTTTGGTATTAATTCAGATGGAGTTCGTATTCCGCTGTCGTCCAGTATCAGTATTCAAGGACAGGTGAGATATGCACCAAAGATTTTAAGTGGTTCTGGAAACTATACTGTTGAGCCAACTGACCATATCTTAGTCTGGAAAGTTAATTATTCTGGCCCAAGAAGCATATTTCTACCACTGGCAACAGATTTTCCGGGTAGGGTGATAAAAGTAGTAAAAGCTGTTACTGGTGCGAATAGCCAAATATCGATTTCAAGCTTTTCCCAAATAAATTTTGGTTTTGGTCCGTTGACGATGACAGCTAATGACGTCTCTTCAATTACTTTTTTAAGTATCGGTGCTGACGGCTGGATAACTATGGACGGATGGGAAGATTGATTTTTGTTTTAGCGACAATTTATATGGCAATGGCTCAGTGCGGCTTTGCTCAGGCAGTATCCGGAAGGCAGGTTATTAGTAGTTGTGGGTCACAAAACCTTTCGGGAAATGTTGTGCTTTCAAATACCACAGGCGAAAGCGTAATTGGCTCCAGCCAGAATGGTGGAGGTAAAATCACCCAGGGTTTCCAACAAGGAAAGACAATAGGAGTAATAATTTTAACCGTTGAGACTGAAAACGCATCCTGTCCCACTTCCACAGATGGCATGGCACAGGTGGTAAGCATAATAGGATGCGAGCCTCCATACATCATTACCTGGAGCAATGGCAGCACAGGCGAAGTAGTGGATAGATTTTCTCCGGGAAGCTATTCGGTAACAATCACTTCTGCAAATTGCCAAGGCCAGCAAAGTTTTGTTATCGGCACCGGACCAGCCGAGGATTGCAGAATACGATTCTTTAATGCTTTTTCACCAAATGGTGACCGGTATAATGATACATGGATCATCGAGAATATTGACCTAGACGAATTCGTAAATAATACGATAGAAATATTCAACCGTTGGGGCCAGTCGATTTGGAAGGGCCGCAATTACAACAACACGAGTGTTTTATGGGATGGCAGAACTTCAAGCGGGAAATCACTGCCTGCCGGGACGTATTTTTTTGTAGCAGATTTCAGCGGAGTAATTCATAAAGGATTTATTGAGCTTACCCCCTGATGCGCTTAATCCAAATAATATTCTTTCTGGCTTTCTCTACAGGTTGTGCTGCACAACAATACGCATTGCACAGTCAGTATATCTTCAATCTTTTCATGATAAATCCTGCCTATGCAGGAGCCCGTGATGCACTTTCCACAAACCTGAGCTATCGCACCCAATGGGTAGGTTTTGAAGGTGCACCAACTACCCAAACTTTCTCGATCCATAGCCCTGTAAAGAAGCAGAACACTTCTTTGGGCATGCTCATTCAGAATGATATAATAGGGGCGCGTCAAAATACTTATGCAGCAGTGACCTACGCATACAAGCTTAAAATAAAACGCCGCGAGTACATTTCTTTTGGTTTGCAAGGCGGTATAATGAATTACTACTACAATTGGAGTAAGCTCGATTATGAAAGACCCAATGATCCGGCAGCATATTTTGACAACGGAAGCACATGGCTTCCCAATTTTGATTTTGGTATTATGTACCTAAGTCCCAGATCATACATAGGATTTAGTGCTACAAGTTTAAACGGAGCTAAGATTAATTCAAATGCGGCCAGCGATGCCAGATTGGATATGCATTTGAATTTTATGGCTGGCAAGGTGTATGACATCAATAAGGAAATAAGTCTAAAGCCGAGTTTGCTCATCAGATCGGCAATGGAAGGGCCCATGCAGTTTGATGCCAATATGGGTGCATTGATTAATAATACACTTTGGGTCACGGCGACGTATAGATATAAGTTTGGAATGGTTTATTCTGCTCATTGTACAGTTTTGAATCGCCTAAATATAGGCTACGCCTATGATCTGGCATTGAATGGATTGCTTGCTAAACAGAGCGGTACCCATGAGATTTTTTTAGGATATGATTTCAATGTCTACAGACTCAAGTCAATATCTCCCAAGTACTTTTGAGGGTTTTTTATTCCATATTGCTCCTGGTGATATTTTCCTTCACTTCACAAGCCCAAAAGGCAGATAAAGGTGCCCCGTGTGGAACAGATTTGAAGAAGCAAGACCCATGTAAGGTTTTTTCTTGTTTAGCGGACAACGGACTTCACCAGGAAGCATTTGGTATGATGGTGCAGAACAAAACAGATATTTGCAATGGAGCAGATTTGCAAATCCGAAAAGTAAGGGTTCTCATTTCTAATAAGCGTTTTGAAGAAGCTGAATTTATTTTGAAAGACATCATCAATGATTTCCCTGAAGATCCGCGACATGAATTTGAACTTGAAAGGCTGGCCGAGTTAAGAGAGCGCCATCAGAACCCATTGCCACTTGAAGTAATATTTCTCTCAAATCAAAATTCTGATGAGAATGAAATGATAGGCTGGCTAGACTCAGGTGCGCCCGTTTCTCTAAGCGATAAAGGTGGATATGTGAATCATTTCCCAAATAGGAGAGCGTCTAATGGGGGTTATAATTTTCTTGATCTGAAGGGTGACGGATATAGCAAACAGCACCAGGTAATAATGAATAGGTTTGATGCTGAAACATACCGCCACTTAGGGCCGGGGCAGACCCTCATGGACTCAATTATTATCTATACCGCCGTGGATGGAAGTCCATATAAATTGGGCGAATCATCTGGCAAACTTCAATTATTTCAGTTTGACCTGCAGAGACCTAGAAGCAAGCCTGTTTTGCTTTCAGTTTGTGCTGATGGGTATAATGATGCGTATCCTGTATTCGATAGTGAAACCAATACCCTTTATTTCTCCAGCGACAGGCCTGGAGGATGCGGTGGAATGGATATTTGGTATTCCGTTTTGGAGCTGAATAAATGGTCAGAACCTAAGTCAATGCCAGAAATTGTAAATACTTCAGCAAATGAGATGTTTCCTGAAATATTGCGCGATACGCTGTTCTACTCTTCAGACCGACCCGATTTAGGTTTTGGCGGGATGGATATTTATGGTTTTGATCTTACAAAGCAGAAGGTTTGGAATTTAGGAAGTCCTTTAAACACGGAACACCACGACTTTCGAATTGCTTTTGCATCAGTCAATGAGGCCTTTATTGTTTCGAACCGGCCAGCGGCTATGCTTGGCGATAATATTTTCAAAATTAAATGGTCGCGGAAAGAGCTTTTCTTTGATGAACTGCACCTTGAAGGTGAATGGTTAACAAGTGCTGTTGGTAAACAAGTAGTACTTGTAGACAAGGTAACTCTTGCAAAACATACAGCTATTGTCGATGCAAAAGGGAAAGTTCGTTTTTTCAATATTAAAGGACAATCAGAATTTGATTTGCAATTTCCCGATATCGAAATGCCAGATGGAGCCAAGTTGACCATTTCCGGAGGCGATGGCAGCTTCATTAAAGAAGTAGTTTCTGACGGCAGAGGCAGATTTATTTTTGAGCTGCTTACCCCTGAAGATTATTACCTCGAGAAAATTGTCAATGATAATCTCATATCAATGAGCAGAGACGCGATTTACAGACTTATGAAATCAGGGGAAATGACCTTTAGAAAGGTTCATATCGTCCTTGCCGATAGTAGTGGTAATCCTATTGGAAATATACGAACTACTGCGGAAGGTGCATTAATCTTTGAGTCGATGTCAGGACTTAGCCAGGTAAAAGTGAATTGTGATGTATCCAACACAAATGATATAATCAATATATACGGCAGCAAGGGCAATTTCATTAAATCACTGAAGCCCGATGATTTGAGCGAGAATATTTCGCTGGTTTTGGAAAGCGATGAGCGGGAGATATCTTTCAGCAATTTGCAATATCCTTATGAAATTACCAATTGGGAAAAGTACTTTATACGTCCAGTATATTATGACTTTAACAAAGCCAGCGTTGCAGAACAAGGCATAGCTTCAATTAATGATGCAGTGAAAATATTGCTCGAGAATAGCGAATTGATTATTGAGCTTTCAGGACATACTGATTCCAGAGGGTCGTCGGATTATAATATGAAATTATCTAAGAAAAGGGTAGAAGTCGTTAAAAACCACCTTATCGCTAAAGGAATTCAGGCAGCCCGTATTGTCAGCAGGGCAGTCGGCGAATCAAGAATTATGAATGATTGCGCAGATGGTATTTTGTGCAGTGAAGACGAACATTCATTAAACCGTCGAACAGAGCTAAAATTTATTGAACGGACTATGATTACTGAACTTGAAATAATGCCAGTTGGAGATGACCCATTATCGAATTAAAGTAACATGGCCTTGTAATTCGAACACATCGCCATAGCGTTCGCGGGCTACAATACGATACGGGTATACATCGGTAGGAACAAAATATTCTGAACCCATCTTTCCGCCATTCCAGCCTTGCTCGATATTTTCACATGAAAAAACAATTTCTCCCCACCTATTGAAAATTTCCATTTTGAATTCTGTGATATCAATTCCTTGTGCACGGAAAATATCATTTATACCATCCCCGTTCGGAGAAAATGCATTTGGTACATATACATCACCCCTGACGAATATACTTACAGAATCCGTTTGAAGACATCCATCTGGCGTTATTACAAAAGCATAAAAAGTTGTGGTTTCTGGTGGATTTGTATACGGGTGCGGGCAGTCTAAACAACTCAAATATGGGCTAGGCTCCCAGGTAATTGGATACAGACTAAAAGACTCAATCATCACTTCATCGCCCAGATATATCACGCGGTCATTACCTGCCCGGAAAATTACCTGTGGATAAGTGTTTACAAGGAATCTCTGCTTTGCAGAACATCCTGACTCATCATATCCATAAAGTGTAAAATAGGTATTCTCAGATATTATTGCTGCAGTGACGGATTCATCAGGACTGGCGACAAGATTCCGTGGTTCCCAGCTATAGCTAACTGCTCCAAACCCTTCCATAAAAAATGGCGCATCGAAGCATACCACATCGTCAACCAAAACGGTCACAGCGATTTCGTTTACAAAGACGGTAACTTTCAGGCTATCGCTTCCGCATTGATTTAAGGAAGTAACAGTGTATTCTGTAGTGACTGTGGGATATGCAAAGGGATTGTTTATGGTGGTGCTGCTTAAACCCGTTGCAGGAGTCCAGTTGTATGTGTCGGCACCCGTTGCGGTAAGTTGCACAGCATCGCCATTACAAGAAGTATATGATGTGGTGCCTGCTATATCAGGCGCGGCGGGCAGCAATGCTATTATTACGGTGCGCACAATGGTGCAACCCTCAGCAGTAGTTACGGTTACTGCATAGGCAGTGGTAGATAAAGGTGTAGCGATAGGATTTGAAATATTGGTGTTGTTTAATCCTGTTGCAGGACTCCAAACATAACTTGCACCGCCACTTGCACTCAATTGGGTTGACAATCCAGGACAAATTTCTGCTGCATTGCTTATGGTTACACCTTCGCCTACCACTGGCACATTCACGTTGATTATTGCAATACCGCAACTCGTCGATCCAGTTACTGTATAGGTTGTTGTTTCGGTTCCACTGAAAATGGGATTGGCAATGGTAGTACTGCTCAATCCTGTTGAAGGAACCCATTGCCAGCTATCAGCACCTGATGCTAAAAGTTGTGCAGCCGCTCCGGCACATATGTCTTCAGGTACATCAACGTTGAGGGTTGGAGTTTCGCCTACCATAATTTCAACTAAAGTTGAATCGGGGTTCAGACATCCATCGCTGCTCGATGCGTAAAGAGTGATGGTATATAGACCGGGCGCATTAAAGGAATGGACGGGATTTATAAGTGTGCTGGTTGTTCCATCGCCAAAATCCCATAAAAACAAATCTGCATCAACGCTCAAATTCAGCAAATTTATATTTACGCCAGGGCATACCACATCGGGTGCATCTACTTCTGCCTGAGCACTCACAGAACCAAGACTAAACTTGAATACTGCAAGATTGCAGCCAGACGATGGGTTTATCTGAGACCAAACTCCTTGTTGGGTAGGGAAGTCACTATTGGCCCAACAGCCCGCACAAACTGCTTGGTAAACGGTTCCGTTTTTGTCAAAACGGCTGGTGCCACCATCTACGTGTTCGCTGCTTTGGCTGCCGCCAAAATAGGTAGCATAAGCCAAATCGGCTGCATTTATCCCAAGTACCATAATGTAAAAGTCACTGCCATCGGTATCGCTCTGAAAAGCATCACTGGTTACAGGCAATCCAAAGGTATTGCCACCCGCAGTATTTACTGATCCGCCCCAGCCTGAAACATAAATCTGACCGCAGTCACTTACTAAGAAAGCTGATGGAGTAATATCCACAGAGCTCGATCCGGAGCCGATGGTTGTGCTCCATAATGAGGTAGTCAGATCTGCTGAGAACTTTTGAACAAACAAACGCCCGTTTGAATTGCTGTATACACCCGGGCTTACTGGATAACTGCCTAGGCTTTGGCCAACCACATATACAAAACCTGCCAGATCTATCTGCACGAAGTAATTGAGGTCAAAGGCAGATGTTCCATTGTAAGTGCAATGCAACAATGTGCTTCCATCAGCAGAAATATGGGCGACATACCCATCCACACCCCCTGAATAATTGCTTTGATAAGCAGCGGCAGTTACCGGAAGATTTGCACTTGTTGTCCCTCCTGTTACGTATACGCTATTGTCTGGTGCGAGCTGCAAACTTATTGCACTTTCAGGGGAGCTGCCCCCGATGAATGTACTCCATACGATGTTGGTCAATGAAGCATTCATTTTTACAATTACTCCGCTCAGTACAAGCGTTCCTACACCCGAATAACCATTTACAATGGGAAAGTTGGCTGAATTGGTTACAGATGCTATGTAAGGATTGCCTGCTGCGTCAACGACTATTTCGCCTCTGAATCTGTCGCCGTAATTGAAATCAAGTAATGTGCCGGTACTCACTCCATCGTTGCCGTTACCCCCTAGCAAGGTACTTGCCAGAAGCTGATTGCCGTTGCTATTTAATTTAGATACAAAAATGTCAGAGCCATTGGCATATATATAGCCTGCACCTGAAGTATTAAACCCACCTGCAAACGTAGTTTGATATGCCCCTGTGCTTAGAGGCCAATTAAATGATGAGGTAGAACCCATCACAAAAAGATTACCCGCACTGTCAGTGACTATTGAATGCGGTGCTTCATTGCCGCTACCACCAAGAAAGGAATTGTATAGAAGCTGTGTACCGTCAAGGGTAAATTTAGAAATACCAACATCTATTGTACCACCTGCAAAGTTAACTTGGTATGCTCCGGAAGTTATCGGAAAGTCAGCTCCGAATAAGATCGATCCTGCATAGAGATGGCCTTCACTATCATAACTTGCTGTAAAACCGAAGCTATTACTTACGCTTCCTACGTAAGTTGAAAAGTCAAGTTCAGGATCAATGATCAGCTCTTTGGCCATATCATACCCTTCTGGGAAATGATATTTCACCCTGTTTTTCGAAAGTTTATACTCACAAGCTACCGGTATTATTGAACCTGCATCGCTAAGCTGATAGGCAAATGGTCGTAGCTCGCGGTATTCTCCTACCGAAGTTTGCATAAGCAATGCTCCTTCTTCGTCTATAAGTACCTTCTGAGCTCCTTCAATTTCTACTAAAATAGGCTCGGGTGTTGAACCGGCAGCCACAATGTATTCATATTTCACATTGCCATTTATGGCATCAAACCTCAGGTCAATGCCTTGATATATTTCTTCAAACCTGATTTGTCCATACGATTTTACATTACTTGCCCATTGCGATGGGTTATTGCCGACGAAGTAATTGTTGTAATAGGCTTGTGGTTTCGCCTCATCTCTGACACGTGAAAGATCTGCGCCGGCAAGCCGGCATTTTAGCGCATGAATATTACCTGTGTTTTCTTCTGCACCTTGCACCCAATCATGCAATTTTTGGTAGAAGTTGTTTTCGAGAAGTTGGATGGTAAGGCCATCTTGATCAATGTAAACATAGCCCCCTTGAATTTCAGCCCGGTATTGCACAGCGCTGTTCCACTGACCTTCATTGCGCACAAAGCTGCCCTGGGCCATTGCCTGAAAGCAATTGCCTAAACAAATCAAGCTAATGATCAAAGCATATTTGCAGCACCCGCGCATTGCTCACTAAATTACATATTTATGACGTAAGTGCGTATTAAAAGTTGGGTGGCTTAAAGTATTGTATTCAGTACATTCAAATGCGCATTCATTAAGAATTCCTATTAAAGCGTTACCTTTGAACCTTCTTACTAAAACGCTTAGGAAGCACCAATGAGCGATTCCATCAAGCATGAGTGTGGTATTGCCATGCTCAGGCTTAAAAAGCCTCTAAACTACTACCGCGAAAAATACGGCACTTCGTTTTATGCGCTGAACAAAATGTATCTCCTTATGGAGAAACAACACAACCGAGGGCAGGATGGCGCAGGTGTGGCCTGCATAAAATTCGATATGGAGCCGGGGCAACGCTATATAAGTCGCCACCGCAGCAACAGCTCAAGACCAATTCTCGACGTATTTGATTATATAAATAACAGATTCAGAGCGTTAGAGCAAACTGCGCCCGAGCGTCTTAAAGATGTGGAGTGGCTCAAGCAGAATGAAGCTTTTACAGGCGAAGTATTTTTGGGCCATGTGCGCTACGGTACTTTCGGTAAAAACAGTATTGAAAATTGCCATCCTTTTCTTCGGCAGAATAATTGGAAAACCCGCAATCTTGTTGTGGCAGGCAACTTTAATCTCACCAACGTTGATGAGCTTTTCCAATTCATGGTGAGTATCGGTCAGCATCCTAAAGAGATGTCGGACACGGTGACGGTTATGGAGAAAATTGGCCATTTTTTGGATGAGGAGAATGACCGTCTCGTCGCCTATTATAAATCGCTGGGCTTTTCGAAGCAGCAAATTACTTCCAAAATTGTAGAGCATATTGATATTGCCACAATACTCCGCCGATCAGCCGAAGACTGGGATGGAGGTTATGCCATGGCTGGACTTTTTGGCCATGGCGATGCTTTTGTGCTGCGAGACCCCAATGGAATAAGACCTGCATTTTATTACGATGATGAAGAGGTAACTGTGGTAGCATCGGAGCGTCCGGTTATACAAACGGCTTTTAACTTACAATCATCAGATGTGCACGAACTGCCACCGGGACATGCTTTGCTGATAAGATATTCAGGCGCCGTTTCTGTAGAAATGATCAGAGAGCCCGGTGAGAGAAAAGCATGTTCATTTGAACGAATTTATTTTTCCCGCGGAAGCGATACAGACATCTACAAGGAGCGGCTGGCGCTTGGAAAGGCTATTGTGCCTGCCGTGATGAAGATGGTGAATAGGGATTTGGAGCATACTGTTTTTAGTTTTATTCCGAACACTGCTGAGGTGGCTTTCTTTGGACTTATGAAGGGTCTGGAAGACAAACTCAACGCCTGGAAAAAGGAACAAATTCTGAAGCTTGGCAATAACATGGATCCCGATATGTTGGAGAGTATACTCGGACGCAGACCGCGTATGGAAAAGATTGCGGTGAAAGATGCCAAACTTCGCACATTTATCACACAAGATGAGTCTCGTGATGATATGGTGGCGCATGTGTATGACGTTACCTACGGCGCTGTGAATCCGGGAGTTGATAACCTTGTAGTGATTGATGACAGCATAGTACGCGGCACCACTCTTAAGCAAAGCATCATCAGAATATTAGGTAGATTAAAGCCTAAGAAAATAGTTATCGTCTCAAGCGCTCCACAAATCCGCTATCCCGATTGCTATGGTATCGATATGGCCAAACTTGGCGATTTCATTGCCTTTCAGGCCGCAATTTCGCTACTGCGAAAGTCGGGAAGGGCGATGCTGATAGACAAGGTTTATCAAAAATGTAAGAACCAAAGTAATTTGCCGAAAGGAGAGATTAAGAACTACGTCAAGGAGATGTATGACCCTTTTACATATGATGAAATTTCTGCGGAAATTTCGGTGTTGTTGACTCCTGATGACGCAGGCTGCCCTGTAGAAATTATATATCAGACTATTGAAGGATTGCACGCATCATGCCCGAACCATCTCGGCGATTGGTACTTCAGCGGCAATTATCCTACTCCGGGAGGTAATCGTGTAGTGAACAGGGCTTTTATCAATTACTATGAAGGCAGGAATGTAAGGGCCTATTGAAACTCTACTGGGTCAAGTATCATTTCTTTTTGTAAACCGGTACGGTGCTGCACGGTTCGCCAAACATTAAGCTTTTAACCACGGGCATGAGTTTGGCTGTAATTTGTCCATAAGCCGAAAAAGCCAGATTTCCCTTACCACAGCCTTTTATGATGACACGTGCATTGCGGTAGGTTTCGGTATCTAGGCCTTCTATTTTTTTAGCAACAGTAACAGCCGTAAAGGAGTCGGGGTTGCCGAAATGCAGCGTCTTAACAATTGGTGCCAGGCACGCTGCGACCAGCATATATGCCCAATGAGGGATGATTGCATCAGCGCTGCAAAATACTGCCACAATTTTGCCGGTATAATTTTCCCAATTGGTACTTTCTACGAAAGAGCGGAAATCTTTTTCCTTCAGAGCGATACCTTCCCAAAGTTGTTGGGAGATATCTAAAGAAATTATTTCTTCTATGGGAAGAAAACTATCCATCTCCAGCACCACGAGGCCGCTGGCAGCAACTTTGTTTTCTATAGACTGTTCCGAGCTCATATCATAGAAATCCTAACTCCAATTGTGCTTCTTCGCTCATCATGTTTTTGTCCCATGGTGGGTCAAAGGTTATTTCCACTTTTGCAGATTTCACATCATCTAGCCCTGCTACTTTTTGCTCTACTTCCACAGGTAGTGATTCGGCTACAGGGCACGATGGTGAAGTAAGAGTCATCGTTACTTTTACCTCTGCATCCTCTGATATTTCAATATTGTATACCAGACCCAATTCGTAAATATCAACCGGTATTTCGGGGTCGTATACTGACTTGAGTGCAGTGATAATTAGATCTTCGAGTTCTTTCTTATTCATGTTATGCGGTTTTTGCCTGTAGGGCAATCGCGTAAAACTTTATTTGCTTCAGCATTGACACCAATCCATTTGATCGGGTTGGCGAGAGGTGCTCTTTGAGTCCAATTCTGTCAACAAAACCGAGGCTGGCTTTTGTTATTTCTTCTGCTTTGTGGTCATTGAATATCCGCAGCATAAGTGCTACAATTCCTTTGGTAATAAGTGCATCACTGTCGGCGGCGTAGCGTACTTTACCATCCTGAAGTTCGGCATACAGCCATACCCGAGATTGGCAGCCTTTGATGAGGTTTTCATCAGTTCTATGGATATTGCCTATTACTGTCAAACTATTGCCCAAATCTATGAGATGCTCGTATTTGTCAACCCAGTCTGTGAGCATGGCAAACTCTTCAACAACCTCATCTTGTATTTCTGCAATGGATCGGGTCATTTTCTAAGCATATTTACTGCGCGTTTTACACTTTCTACCAGTATATCAATATCTTCGAAAGTATTGTATACTGCGAATGAAGCGCGCACTGTGCCGGGTATTCCAAATTTATCCATAAGTGGCTGCGTGCAATGGTGGCCTGTGCGCACTGCCACTCCAAGCTTATCTATTATGGCACCAATGTCATAAGGGTGTATATCATCTACCAGAAATGAAACGACACCCGCTTTTTCTTTCGCTGTTCCTATGAAACGTATCCCTTCTATTTCGCCAAGCCTGTTATGCGCATACTTTAGGAGCTGTTTTTCAATGGTAGAAATTCTGTCCATCCCGATGGTGTTTATAAAGTCAATGGCCGCCGCGAGACCAATAGCACCCTCAATATTGGGCGTGCCTGCTTCAAATTTGAATGGCAATTCATTGTAGGTGGTTTTCTCGAAAGTAACCTGTGCGATCATTTCACCGCCTCCCTGATAGGGCTCTAGTTTTTCGAGTAGCGAAGCTTTCCCATAAAGAAATCCAATACCAGTGGGGCCGTACATTTTATGTCCGCTGCCTGCATAAAAGTCGCAATCTAAATCGCGAACATCAATTTTCATATGGTGAGCACTCTGAGCGCCATCTACCAGCAAAAGCGCTCCTTTTTCGTGCGCTGCTTTGGCAAGTTCCCTTACTGGATTCACAGTGCCTAAGGCATTTGATATGTGCACCACACTGGCTATGCGGGTTTTAGAACTAAGTTTATTGTAAAAATCATCAAGGTTTAAGCTGCCATCGTCGTTTACCTTAGCAACAATAAGTTTTGCGCCACGCTCATTAGCAGCCATTTGCCAGGGTACAATGTTGGAATGGTGCTCCATTTCGGTAATCAGCACTTCATCACCTTTTTTCAGAGTCTTCCCTATGCTGTTTGCTATAAGATTGATACTGTCAGTAGTACCCTTGGTAAAAATTACTTCACGGGTTTCGGCTGCGTTTAAGAAATGAGCCAGTTTTTTGCGAGCTTCTTCAAATTTGTCGGTGGCCAGTTGGCTCAGAAAGTGCACCCCACGATGTACATTGCTGTGCTCATTGGTATAGTAGTTTACTATGGTATCGATTACGGCTTTTGGTTTTTGTGATGATGCGGCATTGTCGAGATATACCAGATTCCGGCCATTTACTTTTCGAGAAAGTATTGGAAACTCAGCGCGTATGGCCGTATTGTTAATGGTCAAAGTACTTTTCAATTCAGCATCATTCATCTTCTCAGTTTTTGCTCTACGGTGTGCTGGATCAATTCCATTACGCTACGATTTTTTATTTTTTCGATCACGCTTTCGATAAAAGCACCTACCAGCATTTTACGCGCACTTTTAGCAGATATTCCGCGTGCCTGCAGATAGAAAATTGCATCTTCATCAAGCTGTCCTGTGGTGCTCCCGTGGCTGCACTTTACATCGTCAGCATATATTTCCAGCTCTGGTTTACTGTTCATGGTAGCAGTATCACTGAGTAAAACATTGCCATTGCTTTGAAAAGCATTGGTTTTTTGAGCGTCCTGCCGAACGAAAACCTTCCCATTAAAAACGCCTATTGATTGATCAAGTAAGACTCCACGATACAATTCATTGCTCTGGCTGTGTGGATTTTCATGGTCAATGACTGTGTGGTTATCTACAAACTCATTTCCCGAAGGAATGTAAATACCGTTAAAATTGCATTCAACTCCTTTACCGGCTATGCGGGCGTTGGTATTGTTTCGGGTCCATTTTCCCGAAAGGGTAATGAGGTTGTGGGTATAAACCGAATCGCTGTGGAGAGTGGCATCGGTTTGCTGAAAATGGGCGCTATTTTCACTGCCTATTTGCACCACATCTGTATGCACATGCGCTCCTTTCTCCAGCTCTATCTTGCAACTTACATTGGCAAAAGTAGTGCTACCCGTAGAGTGAATGTAGAATTCAGTGATGTGAAGCTTTGTTCCCCTTCCGGCAAAGATGGTATTCACAGGTTGAGAAATTACCCCATCACCAGTGAATATATGAAACACATATAATTCTACAGTTTCTGTTGATTCAGGCTTTACCTTAACATGAATTCCTTCTTGGGGAAACGAATTTGAAAGTGCTTCGAAGGCATGAGAAGGATGTGAGCTAAAAGTACCGGAATTTAGTATACCGGTTTGTATATCAATGTTTTTAAGCGCAGTTAGCGACGATTGGTCCTTCAAGTAATTGCCATTGACGAAAACAATTCTGTTTTCAAATTCGCTGAGTTCTAATGGTATTTCAGGGATGCTCCTGACTTTAGAAAACTGCCAATCTTTGCCTGATATGTGCGCAGTGCGGGTGTACTTCCAGTTTTCTTCCCGTGTAGAGGGAAAGTCGATGTCTGATACATAACTATTCTTGCCTTGATCGCCGTCATAGCTGCCTAAGAGGTGCTTGGCGAGGGATGCGAGCTTTGATGTTTTCACAGCGGTTTCCATGGCTAAGCAGATACTTCGTTATGTTCTTTTTTAATCCAGTCGTAGCCTTTGCTTTCAAGTTCAAACGCCAGGTCCTTGCCGCCTGTTTTCACTATTTGGCCGTTGTACAGCACATGCACATAATCTGGCACTATATAGTCAAGAAGCCTTTGGTAATGTGTTACTACTAAAAATGACCTTTCACTGTTGCGTAGCTGATTTACGCCGTTTGCTACTATTCGCAGAGCATCTATATCCAGACCGCTGTCCGTTTCATCGAGTATGCAGAGCTTAGGCTCCAGCATGGCCATTTGAAATATTTCATTGCGTTTTTTTTCTCCACCTGAGAAGCCTTCGTTTACTGAACGATTTGTCAGCTTATTATCCAGCTCTACAAGTTTTGATTTTTCTTTAACCCTTGCAAGAAATTCCTTTGCCGACATTGGTTCCAGGCCCAGCGATTCCCTGTGCTCATTGATCGCAGCCTTCAGAAAGTTTATATTGCTGACTCCGGGAATTTCAACCGGATATTGAAAGGCCAGAAACACGCCGAGATGCGATCTTTTGTCAGGAGCCATTTCCAGTAGGTTTTCACCTAGAAAGGTCACTTCACCTTCAGTTACATTAAATGCTTCGTTACCGGCAAGTACTGAAGCAAGTGTGCTCTTACCTGATCCGTTGGGACCCATGATAGCATGAACTTCGCCCGGTTTTATATTCAATGAAAGCCCATTCAGGATTTTTTTACCGTCTATTTCTGCGTGTAGATTATTTATATTCAGCATGTTTGCTTCTTTGTTGTAATTGTGTTCAATTTTTTAGCCAACACTTCCTTCAAGTGAGATTGCAAGTAGCTTACGTGCCTCAACAGCAAATTCCATGGGGAGTTTGTTCAATACATCCTTACAGTATCCGTTTACAATAAGGCTTATGGCCTTTTCTTCGCCTATGCCACGTTGTAGACAATAGAATATCTGGTCTTCACCAATTTTGCTCGTTGTAGCTTCATGCTCAACTTTGGCTGAGCTATTACCCACTTCGATGTAAGGAAATGTATGGGCCCCGCATCGATCGCCCATGAGCAATGAGTCGCATTGTGAAAAGTTGCGGGCACCGGTAGCGCTTTTATTGATTTTCACAAGTCCACGGTATGAGTTATTGCTCACACCGGCTGATATGCCTTTTGAGATGATTGTACTTTTGGTGTTTTTGCCAATATGGATCATTTTGGTTCCGGTATCGGCTTGCTGGTGGTTGTTGGTTACAGCTACCGAATAAAATTCACCTACAGAATTATCTCCGCGGAGGACGCAACTGGGATATTTCCAGGTCACAGCGCTTCCGGTTTCTACTTGTGTCCACGATATTTTCGAATCCTTTTCGCAAAGTCCTCTCTTGGTAACAAAATTAAATATACCTCCTTTGCCATTGACATCGCCGGGATACCAATTCTGTACAGTAGCGTATTTTATTTCGGCTCCATCAAGTGCAATAAGCTCCACCACTGCGGCATGTAATTGATTTTCGTCGCGCATTGGGGCTGTGCAACCTTCGAGATAACTCACAAAACTGCCCTCATCAGCCACTACCAGAGTGCGTTCAAACTGTCCGGTTTGGGCTTCATTTATCCTGAAATAAGTGGAAAGTTCCATCGGACATCGCACGCCTTTGGGTATATAGGCAAATGAGCCGTCAGTAAAAACTGCGCTGTTAAGTGCAGCATAAAAATTATCGTTTTTAGGCACCACAGTACCCATGTACTTCTTCACCAAATCGGGATGTTTTTGCACTGCTTCACTAAATGAGCAGAAAATAATACCCAATTCGCCCAATTTTTCTTTGAATGTGGTAGCTACCGAAACGCTGTCCATTACCACATCTATTGCAACACCCGTAAGTCGTTTCTGCTCTTCGATTGATATACCAAGCTTTTTAAAGGTATCAAGCAATTCAGGATCAACTTCGTCCAGATTGTTTAGGTTCTTCTTCGGTTTAGGGGCGGAGTAGTAATGAATATCCTGAAAATTGGGTTTTTGATATTGAACATGCGCCCACTCAGGCTCCGTCATTGTGAGCCATTTGCGAAAGGCATCGAGTCGAAACTCAAGCATCCAATCGGGCTCATTTTTTTTATGGGAAATGAGTCTTATTATATCTTCATTCAAGCCCTTCGGAGCTTTATCCGACTCAATATTGGTAATAAAGCCGTACTTGTATTCTGAATTGGTTACTTCTCTAAGTATTTCTTGTTCTTCGGCAGCCATTGGAGCGATTTAGATTGAAAAACTCTCCCCACAACCGCAGGTGCGGTTTGCATTGGGGTTTACAAAAACAAATCCTTTGCCGTTAAGGCCTCCGGAATAATCGAGCTCTGTACCAACAAGGTAGAGATAACTCTTGCGGTCAACTACGATTTTTACGCCGTTGTCTTCAAACAACCGGTCTTCATCGCGCATGTTTTTATCAAAATCAAGTTCGTACATCAGGCCACTACAACCCCCACCTTTTACACCAACGCGGATGAAAACATCGTTCTCTATGCTTCGGTCTGAGATGAGCCTGAGCACTTCGTTTCGGGCAGTATCTTTTACTTTTATCATTGCTTCGGTTTGGATTAAAACAATAAACAGGGATGAAGGTTTTTTAATTTCGGCCTTTATTTAGATTAATTTTAAATAGGGCTTTAATAACTGCAAAGATACCTAACATAATCAATTACTACAACACCGAGCAATGGATAATACCAATGCAGAGATAAGCGGTAGTGATGACCTCTGCGAATGAGCGTATATTTGTCGAAAACTATCGTATTTTGGAACGTACAGAGTTAAGCACTTTGGGTGAGTTTGGATTGATTGACCATCTTACCAAACATATTGAACTACACCAGGCCGGCACGGTTAAAGGTTCGGGTGATGATGCTGCTGTGATTGATACAGGTAATAAATACTTGCTCATATCAACTGATATGCTTGTAGAAGGCATACACTTCGACCTGAGCTATGTGCCTTTGAAACATTTGGGATACAAAGCGGTAGCTGTGAATTTGTCAGATATTTATGCAATGAATGGCAAGGCAACTCATATTACAGTAGCTCTTGGATTGAGCAATAGATTTTCGCTTGAAGCTGTTGAAGAGCTTTATGCTGGCATTCTTGCTTGTGCAAATAAGTTTGGTATCGATGTAGTAGGGGGCGACACTGTAAGCACGCGTAGCGGACTTATAATCAGCATTACCGCCACCGGCGAAGTAGAAAAGGAGAAAGTGGTATACCGAAGCGGAGCAAGGCCCAATGATCTTATTGTAGTTTCAGGCGATCTCGGTGCTGCTTATATGGGTCTGCAAGTTCTGGAGCGTGAGAAGAGTGTATTTGAATCCACCCCGGGAGTGCAGCCTGACCTCGAAGGTCACGATTATATTCTCGAGCGCCAATTAAAGCCTGAACCTCGATATGATGTGGTTCAAATGCTTTCTCAACTTGGCGTATTACCTACAAGTATGATTGATATTTCAGATGGATTGGCATCTGAGCTGCTTCACATTTGCAGTCAGAGCAATGTCGGGTGCCAGATATATGAAGAGAAAATACCTGTGGATCCAACAGTAGTAAATGCAGCAGAAGAATTTCATTTAGATTCTACGATCTGTGCACTAAGTGGAGGAGAAGATTATGAGTTGTTATTTACAGTCCCACTTGCAAATTTTGATCAATTGAAGGGCAACCCAAATTTTACGGTTATCGGGCATATCACAGAAGAGAAGGGTGCGCGTATGGTTGCAAGAGATGGCTCGATACACGATGTAAAAGCCCAGGGCTGGGATGCATTTTCGAAGAAGAACAATTAAAATAATTCTTTGCCGGGAGCTTTTCGCAGCAGGATTTTATAAATCTCTTCACCTGTAGCTTTGCTTTCAGCCCATGCCTGAAAATCGAAATATTCCAAAACGTGTTTTTCATAAGGGTCTTTTTCAAGAATCATTACCTTTTCAGAAAAATCGGTCATTAGTTCCCTGATAGCAGACTGATGCTGAATCTTTGAAAGTTTTCGGAACAAATCGGTAAAAAGCTCTTCAAATTTGTATCTCCTTTCCCGGGTTTCTAGATAACGCTTCAGGCTTTTGAGTCCGTAGGGAATAACCTCGTGATTGCCCAACTCAAAATGTATGATCAGGTGTAGCATCTCAGCAAAACAATACAAGTCTTCGCTTTTCTCAATGCTAATAGAATTAAGCAATTCATTATTCCAATAGAGTGCCTTTTTAGTATCGCCGGCAATAAAATAAAGCGTGCACATTGAATGGTAGAATCCCGCTCTTCTAACCACGCTGAGCATGAGCTCCCAGCGTTTTAGTTTCGGCCCGAGCTCATCAAGCAGTTTCATACCCCTCTGAATATTACCGGTAAGGTTGCAGATTGCTAATTCAATGCTGTATGTGCTATTAAAAATCCGGAGTTCAAGATCGTCGTTCATTCTTGAGATCATTGCCTCCGGTAGTTTGTGTGCTTTTGTGAGATAGGTGTTGGCTTCATCAAATCGGTTGAGTTTAGCACTTACATACACCAGGTTGGTAAGAACAGAAATGTACATGCCCGGCTCGTGTTTTACGAGATCCATTTGTGCCTCAAGCAATTCTAGCAATTCTATTAGGATTTTGGCAGTAGCATTATAGTTGCCTGAAGCAAAACTAAATGCGCTTTCAGCCTGTCCGAGTAGATACAATGCTTCAAGAGATTTATTGTCATTATTAAGCAATGCTTTTGCCTTGTCAATTTCTCTCTGCATGGTGATAAGGTGCTCGGGTTGACGTGCCTGACCTTTGCGAAAAAGATTCTCAAAAATTACGCTTTTGGAAAGCCATAATTGGCTTTCGAGAGCCAGTTTGGTCAGGGCTTGCTGTTCCAATGCATGAATATCGGCTATGCTGTTTTCCGGATCCGTTTGATAATTATCTGTTTCTGCGAGGCGTTTTTTTCGTTTCGCTATTTGCAATACAATGGCCCAGTACTCATGTTTTTGAGCAATCTTAAGTGCTGTATTGAGTATGCGTTCACACTGTCCGTATAGTGTTTTATCGAAAAGAATGTTTGAATAGTGAAGGTATTGGTACAACTCAGGCTCTATAGAATTACTGGCGTGAAATGAATCCAGGCTGCGCAATAGCTGATGGTAAAGTCTGTTTTTTGCTATTGAAAAATGACGCGTGAAGGCTGAATCCGGAAATTTCTCTAAAAGCACTGCTTCATTGTACTCGCTTTGCTTATCAACTTCGGCGAATAATTTGATGTATGACTTTTTCTCTTTGGTTGGATGCCTTTCAGAAAATAGTTTGAAATAGCGCTTCTCGGCACTTGTAAGTGATTTAATTAATTCATGTAGTTGATTTGAAGCTTTATTAGACATGTTAATTTTTGAGTAGGATTTATTTATCAGGGGATTAAATTTCAAATTTCAACGGAGCAATTCACAAACGTAACTGAAGCAATAAAATGCCGGTTCAGTATTAGGGTGTAAGAAGCGGTTTACAAATGTGTGATCAAGATAGCAAATTCGCAGGTCAGTCATGTACCAAAAACAAAAAAACCCGCTCGGTAGCGGGTCGGGGAGAACTGTTAAAAATTGAAAACTATTTTGCTTTTACAGGAGGTGGGTTACCACTTTCATCATCACCATCATCATTCACTCCCGCATCTCCATTTTCTCTGGGATTCGGACTTGTCTTACTTCTTTTAAATTTGTTTACAGAAGGAGTTTGCTTATTATCATCTAATAATTCAAGTGCCTTCATTTCAGGTGTAGTCGCGTCGCAGCCTTCCAACTCATCCTTTTCACAAGAATAGAGTGATACTGTGAGCATCAAAATTACAGATATGTGTAAAAGCTTTTTCATTCTACTATGGACTGACCAAATTACGAACAGTTTTTTAAATTTCCACATTTTCGGGTAAAATTATTTTGTCCTGCCGGATTTTCATTGACTTAGGCAGTTTAACTATTACCCTAGTTCCGACCACAAAACCTACGCTATCAAATACTTGTATTGGGCCTACCACTTCATAATTTAACCCCGTCATACGCCTATAAAGTGCCACTCTGCTTTGGGTTATTTGCATGCCTTTGGAGTCGTGACTCTCAGTTTCGCGTGTTTTTCTACCCAAACTTTCATCAATTCCTATCCCATTGTCATCAATTTGCAAGGCGAAATAGTCTTCCTTTTCACTGATGGAAAGTTCAATTTCTCCGTGGCGCTCGTCGGGTAGAATACCATGCCAAATACTATTTTCTAAAAATGGCTGAAGCATCATTGCAGGAATTTCAATTTCATCTGTTTTGATACCTTTCTCAATCTTGATATTGTATGTAAACCTTCCTTGAAAACGCATTTGTTCAAGTGACAAATAGAGTTCAAGGCGCTCAAGTTCCTCGCTGAGCATTGTTTGGTTTTGCTGACTGCTGTCAAGGTTTTTTCTAATTAACCGGGCAAAACTGGTGAGATATTTATTTGCGGACTTTCGGTCTTGCATATTGATGTAGTACTGAATACTGTTTAGTGCATTAAAGATGAAGTGCCTGTTCATACTAGAATTCAGCGATTGCGATTCAAGTTCAAGCATTCGTGACTGATACTTCAGCCGTATACTTTCCTGCTTGGCATTTTGTCTACGCAGGCTGTTTTGATATATCGCCCAAAGCAGGAGAATCAGCAGCAGTGACATCATGCAGAAAAACCACCAAGTCAAATAGTAGGGAGGGGTAATTTCAAAATTAAATTCAGTTTCGCGCATTAGATCAGGGTCATTTTCTGAAAAAGCTTTTATTCTAAATGTATACATACCATGCGGTAGATATGCATATGTGGCTGACCGGCTGCGTGTGGGGCCTAGCCATTCCTGGTCAGCTCCATCAAGTTTGTATAGGTATTTTACCTTATCGGGATTTTTTAGGTATATTCCCGAATAGTTGAACGTAATATAGTTCTCGTTGTATTTTAAAACTGGGTTATAAGGCAAGCCGCTCGATACTATTATTGAGTCTGAATAATTTGACCAGTCGGTAGGTTGAAGAAATAGTTCAAGTCCAATAATATTTATTTCTGGTGCTTTTTCCTTAGAAAAATTGTCGGCATTTGGGTCAAATTTTACCGCGCCCATAGTGGTTCCAAACCAAATTGAGCGTCCATCATCATATACTGAATTTTGATTGGTTTCTTTACTTCTTAAGCCTTCATAGCCGCTATAGTGCTTCGCGATAATTTTGTTTTCGAGTTCATATTTTGAAAGATTGATTCTGTATAATCCATTATTGGTTCCGGCAAGCAGACTATTGTTATTCAAGACAAATAGAAAATTGGTGTGGCGCGAACTGAAATTCTGGCTTATGCCAATCATTTCAGGAGTAGATATTCCTTGTTTTAAACAATATAATCCTGCTGAAGTACCGATCCATAAGTTGCTATGTAAATCAGTTTCGAGACTATAAACCGGAGCATCATCTGGAATATTGAATTGTTTAAATGATTGATTATAGAAGAGAAATACTTTGCCCTCGGCGCCAACCCAAATCGAATCGCCATCTACTTTAAAGCTCCTTATTCTTTTTCCTTCAAATCCATTGTTTTGATCAAAGGTGCTAAGGACTCTTCCCTTACCTGATACAATAGCGAACCCTCTTTCGGCTCCTACTAGCAAAGAATCTCCAAGCGATTTGAGTGCAGTAATCCTGTTGCCCGGAAGTCCTTCGCTCGAAGTGTATACTGTTGATACACCTGACTCCTCACGGTAAAGGCCCATTGATGTACCTGACCAAAGTACCCCCTTCTGGTCAAAAAGCAGTTGCCAAATTGTTTTACTCGGTAATAGTTCTTGGTATTGATATGGAGAAAATACTGCACCATCATAGGTGCAGATGCCTTGGTCATATGTGCCAAAAAACAATTTTCCCGAAGGGTCTTTTGCTACTTGCATTACTACATCTGAGCAAAGTCCATCTGAAGCTGAAAATGTAGTAAACGAATCGCCTGCCCTTCTAAAAAGCCCCTGACCATCGGTTCCAAACCAAAGAATGTTTTCACGGTCTATTCCGAAACATTTTATATTGCTGTAGGGCAAAGCATCCGAATTTGAAATGATAGTGAGGTCTGAACCAGAAAGGATGCTAGCGCCGGCGATTGATCCGAGCCAAACTTCGTCGTTTTTTACTTGTGCAATGCTCCGAATATTGTTGCTTATAAGGCCGTGCGATTCTGTAACTTGGCGTATGATACCATCTTGAACTATATATATGCCTTCTTCAAATGTACCTACTATGATTCTTCCCTTACGGGTAAATGTTATATCACTAACGCTTACATCATTCAGCTCTTGAAACGGCGTTTGCCTTAATTTGCCCCCGTCACACAGGACCAGCCCCGATCTCGTTCCAATCCAAACAGTACCATCGGTGTTTATGGTAATTTTTCTAATGTATTCATCAGGCAGGCCATCATTGGTTTTAAAGCTTTGAAATAACCTGCCGTCGTAGTACAATACCCCTTCTCCTGCTGTGCCAATCCAAAGGTGGCCGGAATCGTTTTCAGCAAGTGTAAATATTTTGCTATTTTGATAGCCCTGGGGTAGTGCTATAGTGTGGAAACCAGTACCATCAGCGTAGCACAGCATACCTGTGCTTCCTATCCAGAAACGGCTTTGGCCTTGTAGTAGGCAATTTATCTGATTATCAGGAAGTCCGTCGGCCTTGGAATAGTTCTTGAATTCCACTCCGTCGTACCGGCTTAAGCCGCCGAGAGTGCCTATCCACAGGTATCCTCTGTTGTCATTTGCTATAGCCCTGATTTGCGATTGAACCAAACCATCAGACGTGCCATAAGTGATATAGTGCGCTCTCTGCCCGAAAGTAGCTTGGCCAGCTATAAGCACAAACATCGCAATAGCAGTAATCCGCATAAATCAGATGCCCGCTATACGGTCAAGAAAAGGCTGCACTTTGCGCCGAGCAATGGGTATATGCTTACCGTTGCTCATCACGGCCGAATTGCCGTCCATTCTATTGAATCCTTTCAAATGGTAGCGCATATTGATGATGTGAGATTTATGAACTCTGAAAAATAAATCAGGATTGAGCTTGTCTTCGTACACCTTAATGTTTTTACTGCTCAGGAGTTTTTTGCCATCAGCAAGGTAAATAGTGGTATAGCTTTCTGATGCCTCAAGGTGTACAATTTCCTTACAAGGCAATATTTCAAAACCGTCACGCATAGGTATTGCAATCCGATCGCCCTCATGCTGATTGTAAGCTTGCCTTACAGCATCCTTTATTATGCTCAGAGAATCTGCTCCTTCAGGCTGTTGCGCTTTAAGCTTTTTCACAGCCGCTTGCAGTTCATCAATATTAATGGGCTTTTCAAGATAGTCTATGGCCCTTGCCTTCAGAGCTTGTAGCGCATATTCGTTATGTGCCGTTGTAAATATCACTGATAATTGGGTAGTGCCGAGGCTATTTAGCAACTCAAAGCCCGTTTCGCGGGGCATTTTGATATCGAGAAACATTACATCCGGCTTACTATTGGCAATTAACCTTCGAGCTTCATCAGCATCGGAGGCCATTTCAATATCAATAATTTCATGGCAGTATTCATCGATCATGAATTTGAGATTATCGCGGCAAAATTGCTCGTCATCTACTATCAAGGCTTTCATAGGCAGTAAAACTTTACAGGAAGTTCGCCATTAATTAAATCTTGACAGGAACCCATTTATCGAACGGGGCTTTTCGTTGACTGAGCAGAGGCTCCTAGCGAGGCTCTCAAATAAAATTTTGCAAACTTGTGATGAGGTCCTTTTTGCGTTCACGCGCTACAGGAAGTTCCACACCATTCTTAAGCACTACCGACTGCTCGTCACCATGAAGGATTTCTGAAACTTCCCTCATGTTTACAATATATGACTTGTGTATCCTGAAGAAGTAATTTGGCAGTAGGACTTCATAAACCTTTAATGTTCGAGTGTCGAGGTATGAAGTTCTATCCCGAAAATGCAGCAGAGAGCAATTGCCGCTCCCTTCCACATGGGTTATGTCATCGGGGTCCAACAACTTTATTCCTTTGCTGTGGTGTATTGTGATACGTTTGGGCCTGGTTTGTCTCGTTATTTCTTCTTCCAGTTTGCGAATATTTTCTCGGTATTCGGCCATTTCTGCAACATCATCCTTGTCATTATTCCGCCGCTCCATAATGCGCTGTACTGTTTCGGTAAGATCCTGGTCGTCTATGGGTTTCAGAATGTAGTGCAAGGCTCTACTTTCGAATGCCCTGATTGCGTAGTCTTTGAAAGCAGTAACAAATACAACATAAAAGTACTCTCCATCTAACTGTTCGAGCAAATCGAATCCTTCCGCTCCTGATGGCATTCTGATATCCAGAAAAATCAATTCGGGTTTTACCTTCCGGAAAAGCTCAAGGGCTGTTTTTACTCCATCTGCAGTGCCGCAAACTTCTACTGCCGGACAGTAATCTTCGAGCATGAATCGCAGATTCTCCCTAGCCGGTAGTTCGTCATCCACAATAATTGCTCTAATCTTTTCATGATTATCTGACCTTTCGTTCATACATCCTTTTAGTATTCATTAAAATATGTCCGTTGCTGAATTAGAATACGCCTTTGCTTGATTAGCTGAATCAGCTAACAAACCTTAACGGTAAATTTAAATGAAGATAATTTAAAATTAAGCCTATGTTCACAATTGTACTCCAAAGCATTTCATCTCAATTGAATGCCAACCAAAGCGCCGGTTCACAATCGCGATGGCTGTTTGCCGATCGCTGATATGATTTACTCAGAATGAAAAGGGGCCTTGAGCCCCTTTTATTTTGATTTGAATTTTTTACCTATTTCTTAATTGTAACGCATTCAACATACTGTCGTACAAGCCACACAAACCCTTAAAAGCATGATTGTATGCAGCTTGAAAATAAGATTGGACTTAGTTATAACGCAACAACCCAAGAATTGCACATAATCTTTGAAAATCCACATGGCAATTCTGACTTTGACATTTGTGAAGAAAATGGAATTTTGATCAAAACGGGCAGCCTTAGTGATCAAACGACGTTAATAAAATTAAACGACGCCCAAAAAGACTGTTATATCGTACTCGTTCAGAATGGCGGTAAAGTTTACACCAACCGTTTTTTCACCAACAAAAGCTAGGTTTTCATCGCTGCCTCGATCTCTTCAACTTCCATCGGGATATTCTTCATAAGATCTATATATCCATTCTCGGTAATTAGTATGTCATTTTCAATTCTAATTCCCATGTTTTCTTCGCGGATGTAAATTCCGGGCTCAACCGTAAAGACCATTCCAGCTCTGATGGGTTCATACCATAACCCAACATCGTGTACATCCAATCCTAAAAAATGAGATGTTCCATGCATAAAATACTTTTTGTAAGCTGGCATGGCTGAGTTTTGATTGGCTATTTCTAATTCAGTTATCAGACCAAGACCTACTAATTCTTTCTCCATCAACTTGCCAACTTCTTTGTGGTAATCAGCAAGTACTACCCCGGGCTTCAGAAGGTTCATGGCACTTCGCATTACCTGGAGCACAGCATTATACACAGCTTTTTGTCTGTCGGTGAATTTGCCATTTACCGGCACCGTGCGCGTCATATCACTGGCGTAGTTGCCATATTCGGCGCCCACATCCATTAGAATCAGGTCGCCATCCTTGCATGGCTTATTATTTTCAACATAGTGCAACACACAGGCATTAAAACCTGATGCCACGATGGGGCCGTAAGCAAATCCCTTAGACCCTCTGCGCACAAATTCATGCTGAAACTCGGCTTCGATTTCGTACTCTAGTACACCAGGTTTTATAAATTTTAATACCCTTCGGAGACCTGCTTCAGTGATATTGCAGGCGATTTGCATCTGATCAATTTCTTCGCGACTTTTTATAGACCTAAGCTTGTGCATAGCTGGAGCGATGCGATCATACCGATGCAGTGGGTATTGGTCCCTTAGAACCTTTCCAAGTCTTACATCGCGGGTTTCTACTTCGTTGCTTTGGCGCAAGTGCTCATTGCTATTCAGAAATACCACATTGCACTCGGCCATAAGTGATTTCATGATGGAAGTGTAGTTGCTTAGCCAGTATACTGTCTTTATTCCCGAAAGGGCGATAGCTCGTTCCTTGCTCAGCTTTTCACCTTCCCAAATGGCAATTTCATCATTGGTTTCACGGAGAAAGAGTATTTCGCGATGTGCAGCATTGGTGCAATGTGGAAATAATACCAAAACCGATTCTTCCTGGTCTATGCCTGATAGATACAGCAAGTCGCTGTTTTGGCGAAAACCCATGCTTCCATCGGCATTGGTGGGCATAATATCGTTCGAATTAAATATACAAAGGGCATTTGGCGGAAGCATTCTGGTAAGCAGGATGCGATGATTTCTATAAGTTTCAGCGCTGAGCGGAGTATATCGCATGATTGTGGGTTCTTGATTGCCAAAAGTAAACTTTCTGCTGAAACCTCTGTTTTTAGTTGAATGTAGAAAGAATCGTGAAGAATGAATCCAAATAATGCTCTTTTCTCCGTTTTTAGGCATCAAATTCTACCTTTGCGCATCTTAAACCAAAGCAGATAAAGGTACAATGAGTAAATCAGCAATTCTACAGTCAAGCCTGGCCAAAAAATATTGGATGGCCGCATCAGGCCTGTTTCTCTGTTTGTTTCTTGTGGGGCACCTTGTGGGAAATTTACAATTGTTCATGGCGGGTGAAGAAGGCCAATTGCAATTCAACGCTTACGCCAAATTCATGACCAGCAACCCTGCGGTGAAATTGCTGAGCTATCTCACGTACTTCAGTATTCTTTTTCACGCTGTTGATGGTCTTTTGCTTACAATCGCTAATCGTAAGGCAAGGCCGGTAAGTTATGCATACTCTAAACCTTCTGCCAACTCGCCTTGGACTTCCCGAAATATGGGAATTCTGGGCACGGTGATTCTGGTGTTTATTGTAGCGCACATGAGCAATTTTTGGTACACCATGCACTGGGGAGATATTCCTAACGACAGTGCAGGTAATCGTGACTTGCACACTGTGGTAATGACCGCATTCAGAGACCCTTCTATCGGGTTGGTATACACGCTCGGCTATGTGGTCGCTATGCTTGCAGTTTCATTTCACCTTATTCACGGTTTCCAAAGCGCTTTTCAATCGCTTGGACTGAAAACACAAAAGATTGAAGGAGCTATTAAGGCGCTTGGATATGGATTCGCAATTCTGATTCCTTTGCTATTCGCGACTATTCCAGTGTATATTTTCTTAACCAAATAATTCAAAGACGTCATGACCAAGCTCAATGCACATATTCCTGACGGACCCATCGATAAAAAGTGGACAAGTCATAAAGATCATATAAACCTGGTAAACCCTTCCAATAAACGCAATATCGATATTATCGTGGTGGGTACCGGCCTTGCCGGTGCTTCGGCTGCGGCGTCGCTTGGCGAGATGGGCTACAATGTAAAAGCCTTCTGTTTTCAGGATTCTCCACGAAGGGCCCATTCCATTGCAGCACAAGGAGGAATCAACGCAGCAAAGAATTATCAAAATGACGGCGACAGTGTGTACCGCCTTTTTTACGATACTGTAAAAGGGGGTGATTACCGCGCAAGAGAAGCCAACGTGCATCGTTTGGCCGAAGTCTCAGTAAGTATTATTGATCAGTGTGTAGCACAGGGTGTACCATTTGCAAGAGATTACGGCGGGCTTCTCGACAACCGTTCGTTTGGCGGAGTGCAGGTTTCGCGCACTTTTTATGCTAAAGGCCAAACCGGACAGCAGTTGCTTCTTGGAGCTTATTCAGCACTTTCAAGGCAAATTGCCAAGGGTACAGTGCAAATGTATAACCGCCATGAAATGCTTGACCTTGTAAAAGTTGGTGGTAAAGCCCGCGGCATTATAGCCCGAAACCTCGTATCAGGAAGGGTGGAGCGATTTGGCGCACACGCTGTGGTTCTTTGCACAGGAGGTTATGGCAATGTATTTTACCTCTCTACCAATGCAATGGGCTCCAATGTTACGGCAGCTTGGAAAGCACACCGAAGAGGGGCATTTATGGCCAATCCATGTTTCACCCAAATTCACCCAACTTGTATTCCGGTATCAGGGGAGTATCAGTCAAAACTCACCCTAATGTCAGAGTCGCTTCGCAACGACGGACGCATTTGGGTCCCAGCCAAGCTTGAAGATGCCAAAGCCATTCGCGATGGCAAACTGAAGCCCACAGACCTTAAAGAAGAAGACCGCGATTATTTTCTGGAGCGTAGATATCCGGCCTTTGGGAATCTGGTGCCGCGTGATGTTGCATCGAGGGCTGCCAAAGAACGTTGCGATGGCGGTTTTGGAGTGAACAAAACAGGTGAAGCTGTGTACCTTGACTTCGCAGATGCAATTATGCGCTACGGCCGTATTGAAGCGAATGTGCAAGGTCTTGAGGGTCCTGGCGATGAAGAAATACGTGCACTCGGTACAAAAATCGTGGCTTCCAAATATGGAAACCTTTTTGACATGTACGAGAAGATTATTGACCAGAATCCGTACGCAACCCCGATGATGATATATCCGGCGGTACACTACACAATGGGTGGGCTTTGGGTAGATTACAACCTGATGACCACGGTAGAAGGATGCTACTCCTGCGGTGAAGCAAACTTTAGCGACCACGGCGCAAACAGACTCGGAGCATCGGCACTGATGCAGGGTCTGGCAGATGGATACTTCGTGCTTCCTTATACCATTGGCGATTACCTTTCAAAAGATATACGCACCGGCAAGATTTCTACAGACTTGCCAGAGTTTGTTGAAGCTGAAAAAGAAGCTACAGGAATCCTCGAAAGAATTCTCGCTGTGAAAGGCACTAAACAAGTGGATTATTTTCATAGAAAACTGGGCCGCATCATGTGGGACAAGTGCGGTATGAGCCGCAATGCCGAAGGGTTGCAATGGGCTATCGACGAAATTCGCAAACTCCGAGAGCAGTTTTGGAAAGATGTTCGCGTACCCGGATCAATCAATGAAGTAAACCCCGAACTTGAAAAGGCGGGCCGCGTGCTCGACTTTCTGGAGCTCGGCGAGCTGATGTGCAAGGATGCCCTTGACCGAAACGAATCGTGCGGTGGCCATTTCAGAGAAGAGTACAAAACCGAAGATGGAGAAGCGCTGCGAGATGATGAGAACTACCGCCACGTGAGTGCCTATGAGTTCGCAGGAGAGCCCAAAGACGCCATTCTGCACAAAGAACCGCTGGTATACGAAGCGATTGAAGTACGAACCAGAAGTTACAAATAAGCAAACAGCTTAAAACAGATTTCGAATATGAAACTTACATTAAAAATCTGGCGACAGCCATCACCAAAAGCCACAGGGAAATTGCAATCCTATCAGGTAAGCGATATCAGTGAAGACATGTCGTTTCTTGAAATGATAGATGTACTCAATGGCACCCTGATTGAGAAAGGTGATGACCCTGTGGCGTTTGACCACGATTGCCGTGAAGGTATTTGTGGATCTTGCAGTATGTATATCAATGGAAGGCCGCACGGGCCTATGGAGCGCACCACTACCTGCCAACTGCATATGCGCTCATTCAATGATGGCGATACAATCTACATAGAGCCTTGGAGGGCAAAAGCTTTTCCTGTCATGAAAGACCTGATGGTTGACCGTTCAGCCTTTGACCGGATTATACAGGCGGGGGGCTATATTTCTGTAAATACAAGCGGAAATACACTTGACGCGAATGCCATTCCGATTCCCAAAAAGGATGCCGATATGGCTTTCGACTCTGCTACCTGTATTGGTTGCGGGGCGTGTGTGGCGGCTTGTAAAAATGCATCAGCTATGCTGTTCACATCGGCAAAGGTATCACAGCTTTCATTGTTGCCGCAGGGACAGGTTGAAGCGGCAGAGCGCGTGCAGAATATGGTGGCGCAGATGGACAAGGAAGGATTTGGCAACTGCACTGTTACTGGTGCATGTGAAGCAGAGTGCCCCGTAGGAATCTCTTTGGAGAATATCGTTCGTATGAACAGGGAATATCTGAAAGCGAGCATTTCTCCGGGAAAATAATGAGACGCTAAATAATTAAATAAGAAACGCCCCGGTTCAGTCGGGGCGTTTCTGTTTTGGTTGAAATGTGGTTCTTGGAACCAATCACCTCTTCACCATCTTCTTGGTGATAAATTCGCCATTGGCATACACGGTATAGAAGTACATTCCCGGTGCGAGGGAGCTTCCATCGAGCATGATGCTTTGCGGCCCTGCATTCATTTGCCCATCCACAAGCCTACGGAGCGGTCGTCCGTGTGCATCGCTTAGCTCAAGTACCACATAAGCATCAGTGGGCAGGGTAAAGTCTACGCGGGTATGGGTATCGAAGGGGTTGGGTGTGTTTTGTAAAAGCTTCACTCCTTCGGTTGTGCCGGCGGGTGTGGTAAGTGATCCTGAACTACCGTCATTGCAGCAATTGTTTGTTTTGGCTTGCATGGCCTGCACTACAGTGAGCATAGATGCCATTTGTTGTTGCATTTGCTGGAGTTGTGACTGTAAGTCTTCCACTTCTGATTGAAGTTCAGTAACCTGATCGCTTTTTGCATTTAACAATGTGCTTTGCTCATTGAATGCAGCGATAAGCAGGGGAATAAATTGCTTATAAGCCATACCTTTCACTTCAACCTGCGGACTTACCGTTTCTCCATCAAGACCAAATTGAGCTGGGTGCACGTAGTCAATTACAACATCTGGCAATACTTGCTCCACCTCTTGTGATATGAGTCCGTATTGCTTGTTTTCTGGTAGACCCATAAATCCAAATTCTTCGATATTAAAATAGTAAGTTTTAGGTACGATCTGGTTTAAAAGTGCCGTCGCATTCGCAATAGGCTCAATATTGGTTTTAAGGTTTTGGTCGGAAGGGTTTATTTCTGTTCCCGAAATCAAAGGACCGGCAAAATATCCGGCATAGTTTTGAGATGGAACTCCTGATCCACAGACTACATCAGGATCAGCCAAGGGAACTTTCGCGCCATACACAGCGATATTGATATCGCCGCCACAAGCTTCTCCTCGAACGCCGTAGTTCACAGCTTTGGAACCTACACCTGTTTCGAGCGCCGTGCCCAGCACTCCGATGTTGGCATATTCCAAATCGCCAGAAGAAGCATCTTGAGCAATGGCTCTCACTGCAATATTGAATTTAGTCGCACCGCGCACAAAAGCTCGAAATCCTTGATTGGCCAAGCTTGGAGATGCCGAATTTATATTGGCCAATGCACCAATATTTGTGAAAGTACCCAGGTCAGGAGCAAATTGAGCAGATATTACCGATGGTGCAGGATTGTCCAGCGTTCCTGGGGCAACGATATTTAATCCAATACTGCTTCGGGGCCTAATTCCAAAAGTTGTTTCAGGTAAGGCGATTGGTAAGTTCAGCCAAAGCCTTCCATTGATACCAATCCATAGACGTCTTTGAGGAGTTAAAACACCAGTAGGTTGTGTGTAAAAACCTATAGCTCCGTTTCCATTGACAATTGGGAGTTCAATGACGGAAATAGCGGGATCAAAGCCCAAGTAATTTGTCACCGAAGGCGCATTGTTCGCAAACGTGGCTTGCGCTGAAGCCGCAAATGGGGCAGTTATCAAAGTAACTGCGATAAATAGTTTTTTCATGGTATTTTAGTTTGCCACCATGAGTTTTTTCTTAACGATTCCTTCTTCTGTTGTAATGTGCAAAATATAAATACCTGGAGTTGTCTGAATATCCAATTCAACATCAACATTCGAACCGCTGTAGATT
>JBBQZU010000026.1:0-40583 GCA_038207425.1 Flavobacteriales bacterium
CTTGCATGTTTCCTTTACTTTTTTCAGGAAGCCCGCATGCGGTGCGACCGGAAGCATCACTTTTTTGTAACCCCCTTCTACCACTTGCGAATTGGCATGCAAAACCAAGGATGCAAAGGGTATTTCCCGCACAAGTTTATAAATGGCCGAACCAAAAATACTCATATCAAATCCGTCTTTGCCGCGGGTCCCGACCAAAACAAGATCTGGTTTTATGCGGTCTGCAATTTTTGTAGCCGTTTGATACAAAGGCCCATGTTCAAGGATAATTTCAGATGCAACACCCTTTGAATCCGAAAATTGCTTGAAGGGAAGCAACCGCTCCATCCATTCGGGGTCTTTTTCGGCAGGGCCTTCAGAAATATAACTCAGTGTGAGTGATGCGCCGCAATGCTTGCCAATAGAGATGGCTTGTTCAAACGCGCGCTGAGAAGCGTCTGTGAAATTGATAAAAACCAATAGTTTCTTCATCTTCAATCCTTGTTTTAGCGAAGCGCGGTGCCACGCATGATAAATGCAATTGCGAATATACCATCAGACTTCACAATGTACCTCCAAAGCTATGAATAAGAATCATCCATTTTGATTGCTGACTTCAATTTTCAACTCGGAGGTGGGTGAATGAATTGGATTTATTATTGAAATACCCACGGTTTGATTTTCAAAACTGAGCGATTCCAGATTTGTAAAAAATTACAAATCTGGAATTGGACTCCAGATTTTCCTTTTTTTTTACTGCTGTAAAATGGCGCCACACGAAATATTTCTGACTTTCAAGGCATCAAGGATTTAGAGACCTTGAATCCCTATGAAGTCTGAAATTTTATGGGTACAATCGAAACCCATTCTTCGGAGACTTTATTCCGCGGATGTTCGGGTATCTTTTAATCAGAGCAATACCGATGATTTTATGAAACATAATCGGGGAAATTTGACCATCCGCTCCTAAGCAACCCAAAACGCCACTTATTCCATCCCAATACCACCGTAGCCCAACAAAGCGCCAGAAAAAGAAATGTATCCCATTGCATCCCACCTATTTTCCGAAAAGGAAAATGTACTCCGCATACTCCTGTTCTCGTGATTATTCGGATATTCGAGCAGATATTGCCCCAATGATTAAATTTACCGTGTATGACTGAAATCACCTTTGCCGAAAAAACCCGATTGCTCCGTGATGCCGACCTGCGCTTCGTCAAGCTCTGCACGAATCAAATCAATCGCTCGGAAGGCGAAGGTCTCATCCCAACCGACATCATGGGCTATGGCACCACCATCGATGAGAAAATCACGAACAGAACCGAGTTTTTTGGATTGCTCGATCGACAAATAGAAGAAATGTCCAAATCAACCATCAGCTTCGGGCATAAACCCGTATTCGAGCGGATATTGAATGACGGGGATACCGGAATTTTCGTTTGTGAAGTGCTGCTGGATATTAAGTCGGACGACTATCACATCAAATATGTTATTCGGATATCTACTTGCGTTAGCCTAATCAATGGAGCATGCAAGGTGGTGCATTGGCACGGTTCTGCGACCATCATGAGCGAAAATGATACATTCCACATCAAAGACCTCCGGGGCAAAACAGAAAAACTCGAGCAGCAGGTAAAAGAACGCACCGCCGAGCTCCAAGCATCGCTTGAAAAACTCCGTGCCACACAAGATCAATTAATTGTGCAGGAGAAACTCGCCAGTCTTGGACAACTCGCCGCCGGCATAGCCCATGAGATTAAGAATCCGATGAATTTCGTCAACAACTTCGCTGAGCTGAGCATTGAATACGTCGATGAATTGCGCACCGAGCTTGCAAGTATACCCGCATCAAAACACACTGCCGAGATGGGTGAACTGCTGAACGAATTGGAATCGAACCTTAAAAAAATTCACCAGCATGGCACCCGGGCTGACAATATTGTGAAATCAATGCTCATGCACTCCCGCGGGGGCACGGGTATCATGGAGCCCACAAATTTGAACGAATTGATCAGCGAATACGTGAACCTCTCTTTTCATGGCATGCGGGCAGGTAAAACAGCCATCAACTCCAAGATAGTGCTCAACCTGGATCCGCAACTCCCACCTGTAGCGCTCAATGTCGAAGACTTCAGCCGGGTGGTGCTCAATCTTTGCAAGAACGCTTTTGACGCCATGCGCGAGAAGACGCTTGAACCGCGCATGGAGCATTATCTGCCGGAATTGAAAGTAACCACCGTGCAAAAAGGAGAAATGGTGGAGCTCGTGATCGCCGATAACGGCCCCGGAGTGCCTGACTCCATCCGTCAAAAACTCTTCGATCCCTTCTTCACCACTAAAAAAGGCACAGAAGGAACTGGGCTCGGATTGAGCATCACACAGGACATTATTAAAGCACATGGGGGGAAGATTCAAATAGAATCTCAGGCCGGCCAGTACACGGGGTTTATCATCACACTTCCAATAAAACAAATAAAGCAAACATGAAAATACTAATCGTAGACGACGAAAGAGATGTAGAAATGCTCTTCCGACAAAAATTTCGAAAAGAGATCAAAAATAAAGAAATAGAAATGGTTTTTGCCTTTTCGGGAGATGAGGCCCTTGAATTGCTTAACGAAGCGGATCCGCCGGAAGTGATGTACGTTTTCTCTGACATCAATATGCCCGGAATGACCGGATTAGAGCTGCTTGATAAAGTCAAAGCCCGCTTTCCCAGCATTTATGTGAGTATGATTTCAGCTTACGGCGACAGCGATAACTACAGCAAGGCCATTCAATCCGGTGCCAAAGAATTTTTTACCAAACCAATCGATTTTGATTCCCTCAGGAAAGAAATTTTGGAATTTAAAAGTTAAATTGCATTCATTATGACCAAAATACTTGTTGTAGACGATGAAGAAGATTTGAAGGTGCTCATCAAGCAGCGCTTCCGCCAAAAAATTCGTCAGAACGAATACGATTTTATTTTCGCCGAAAACGGCAGGCACGCCTTAGAGCAACTGCTCGAACACACCGATATAGACATCGTGCTTAGCGATATCAACATGCCTGAAATGGATGGGCTTACGCTACTCACTAAACTCAACGAGAAACACAGTTTGCTGAAAGCTGTCATTGTATCTGCATACGGTGATATGGAAAACATCCGCACCGCAATGAATCGTGGCGCCTTTGATTTCATTACCAAACCCATCGACTTCAAAGATTTGGAGATTACCATCGAGAAAACCATTTTGCACGTAGCCGCCCTTAAGAAAACCTTGCAAGCGGTAAAGGAAAATAATATTCTGCGCATGTATGTCGACGAAACGGTACTCAACTTTATGGGCGGTAAAGAAGCTGAGTCGTCCATGTTCGACAACGAAACCATTGAAGGAACCGTGGCCTTTATTGATATATGCGGATTTACCGCCATCAGCGAAACGGAGCCTGCCGACAATGTTGTGGCAATGCTCAACGCACTTTTTGACGTAATTGTAAAGGAAATTATCAAGGAAGGCGGCACCGTAGACAAATTTCTTGGCGATGCGGTAATGGCATCATTCAAAGGTGAGTTTCACCTGGATAGGGCCATCGATACCTCCATCGCAATACGTGAAGCCATGAAACGTGTGCAAACCGATATGATTAAATCAGCCTATCAACCACAGGTTTCCATTGGCATAAACAGTGGCGAGATGGTTTGGGGAAATATAGGTTCAGCCACTCTGCGAAGGCTTGATTATACCGTGATAGGCGATGCTGTGAATGTAGCGGCTAGACTCCAATCGGCCGCCGAAAAATGCCAAATACTGATTAGTGAAGCGAATTACCTAAGGGTAAAAGACTCTTTCGATTGCAGCAGGGTAGGAGAGATTAAAATGAAGAATAAGCTCGCCCCGATTGTGGTATATGATGTAAAAGGTTAGTATTTTAAAACAGAAACATTTGCTCAATTTATGAACCAAGCGAACAGTAGGATAAACAAAACGATTCGATGGAAAAAAGTCCTTTCACTTCGCTCTCTTGCTTTCACCGTCATTGGCGTTCTGCTTGCAGTCCTGGGTTTGCAGGGCTTTTTGGTTCCCAATAACTTTCTCGATGGTGGGGTAACCGGAATTTCAATTCTTATTAAAGGTTTTGCCAATATACACATCAGTATTCTTCTCATCGTTTTAAACATTCCATTTCTTATCATCGGCTTTCGGAAAATAGGACGCACATTTGGCGTGCAAGCATTTATAGCCATGATTCTGCTTTCGGCTCTGATGTATTTTTTACATATTCCCGTATTCACCACCGACAAGGTTCTGATTGCAGTCTTCGGCGGTTTCTTCATAGGTTTGGGCATAGGCTTCGTAATCAGGGGCGGGGGGGTGATTGATGGTTTGGAAGTAATTGCCCAGTACACTGAAAAGAAATCAGCTTTTACTTCCAGTGAAATCATCCTTGTGCTCAACACACTTATTATCATTGGCGCGACGCTTAAGTTTGGAATCGAATCGGGAATGTACTCGATTTTGGTATATTTCACTGCCATGAAAACCACCGATTATGTTGTGGATGGTTTTGAAGAATTTACTTCAATGCATATTATTTCAGGTGAACACGAGAAAATAAAAGATTTGATTGTGAACGATTTTGGAAAGGGAATAACGGTATACAAAGGGCAGCGCGGCTATCTTCCGGGCTCCTTCGAGTTACGCAACGATTGCGATATTATTATGACCGTCGTCACCCGACTCGAAATATTCCGTATTCAAGAAGCAATTGTGCAGATCGATCCAAAGGCCTTTGTTTTTGTGAATAGCATTAAGGAAGTAAAAGGGGGAATCATTAAACGACAATAGAATATTTTGATAACAGAACTTTCGCCCACATTGGTACAACATATTTTGGACCGGCTGCAATCAGAACTGCCGTCCTACCTGACCTACCACAATGCTGCACACTCTGCATATGTGCTTGGCACCGCCAATTTTCTGGCGCAAGAAGAAAATCTTACGGAATCTGAACATACTCTGGTTGCCGTCGCAGCCCTGTATCATGACTCAGGTTTTCTGATGGGTGAATACAAACACGAAGAGAGCGGATGTGATGTGGCACGCGCTGAATTGCTTGCCTTTGGTTATACCCACGATGAAATTGAATTAATATGCGGAATGATCATGGCTACCCGACTTCCACAAACCCCGCATACCAATTTAGAACGCATTGTGGCCGATGCTGACCTCTTTTATTTGGGTACCGATAAATACCTGGAAACCAGCGAAAAACTTTATACTGAATGGCTCCACGTTAAACCTTCATTCAACCGCGAATTATGGTTCGATATTCAGGTTAATTTTCTTTTAAATCACCGCTATCATACCGCGTACGGCCTTGAAGTGTTAGAACCTGTGAAGCAGGCAAACCTGCACTTTCTGCGTGAAGCAAATCAGTTTGGTTAAGTAGTTTAATCTAAAACTGATTCACTTACCTTCGCACAAACCAAAAGCACCTCTACAGGATGCACAGAGAAGCCAATCTTGATGATACCGTAGATTCAGGTAAAATCTGACCGGGTTGGATTTTGAAATTTGACATGATCGAAATTATAAGGATGGCTATTCTCCTATTCTATAATATTTGCGATCTTTAAAAAAAATACTGCATCACCGAACGTTTTAATCCTTTCAAAACTATCTTCAGGCAAACGATTTGCCCAATTGTATGAACGAATTTAATTGTCCTGTTAGGCTGTGTGCTTTGTTTTGTGGGCAAGCCAAATAAGGCTGATGCCCAAACCGACTCAACATTACAATTCCTGATGGCCAGTATCGGTTTGAATGTGAGCAGTTATTATTCTTTGGGGGTAAGGTTGTATTTCGATTACAGCCGGGATATAACCAGGTACTGGCAGTGGGGTATAAGTTATGAAACCACACGCCACGCCACCACCAGTGTGTCAGGCCTGCCACGGGATGCCCAGCCTCTTGAATTAAATCACACGATTATATGCGGAAATATTTACCGAAAAGTGAACACCCCTATCAAAGGAGTTCATTGGCGTTTTGGAGCCGGGGCGGGATTGATACACGCTTTTTGGGATGAGAGTGACCAGTTTGGGTTGGCTTTGAACCTGTCCGCAGGTCTGCACATCAAATTGTCGCGCAATGTCTGGCTTACCACATCTGTATTTCCTTTGCTTCTCCCATCCAACAGAATTCCCTATGCTTTCATCCGAATGCCCGGTCAGAGCCATATTCTTTCGGGAAGTTTTTTTAATATCGGTTTCCAGGCACGGTTTTAACTATCGGCATAATTTGCAGCAATTATGTATGAGGGTATATTCAAGTCGTTTTATCGCCCGTGTACTGCCGAGGCAATGGTATCTACCCGACCAACTACAACCTTGAATTTTCCTGCCTTATCGGGAACGTTACAAAAAAGGTAGATGAAATTACAGAAAGAAATGTTCGCATAGGTATCGGAGTGGAAATCCAGTGACCTGACAAAGAAAACTTTTTTAGCTAACCGGGACACCAAATTGCCTTAATTTAATTATTGGTGCAATAAATATAGCGATCACTACCCAGGGTCAGAATTGCCTGCCGAAGGCCATTTTCGCGAAGTAGTTCTCACAAAGCTGGCAAGGCGCTGATTAAATCGGCTTTTGCTACACACACCCACCAAGATGCACCCAGCGAAATGGAAGCCAAAAAGGTGGTAGGGTAGGAGCACTTGTAAGTAAATAGCAGGTCCAGCTTTTAAATCCATATTCTCCAGCACGCGGTATTTTTATCGAAGTGATAGATTGAAAGAATGACGTGCTGGCTTTTATTGATTCACCACTTATTATGACATCTTGCGCGCCTTACGAGTTCGCTACTAGACAGCTTACCCACTTCAGATTTTTAGGACGTTTCCAGGATGGCGCGCTTTTACATCAAGCAGTTAATTATGTCGGTTTTGTCTATGGGCTTGGTACTTTGTTGGGGAAATAGCCATAAGCGCTTCATAGCCGAATCTGACCAAGAGAATGCTGGATTCTTATAAAAAACTATGACAAGTCGAAACCGCATCAAAACCCCTAAATCAAGGGGATTAAACTTCGAAGATACACACCTCACAAAACTTGATCGGCTTAAAAAAATCGATCCCGCCTGCCTTGATTGCCTCCGTGTGGTGGTATAAAATTGGAAATCAAATCGACGCACACGTTAGCCTCATTCAAATTAAAACTGACGGTCTGATATTCATTGGCGTATTGCGTATGAACTCGACTCTCCTTCAAGACCACTACTAACTGGATATAGCCTTTTCAAATTGAGCATTGTACATCTTTTGTAAATTACTTCGCGTTTAGGGAGAAAGATCTTTTTCAGTTTTCAAATCGACAAAGTACATCTCCATTTCTCCTTTGCCCTTTACAGAGATATTTCCACGGTTGTTGAAAGAAAACTTTGGATTATTTTTTAACAATTCATAGGTCGCTGCACTGATATTTACCTTCCCCGCTTCGCCATTGCTTTCCATGCGGCTGGCGGTATTTACTGTATCGCCCCAAATGTCATACTGGAATTTTTTCACGCCAACTATTCCCGCCACGACTGGCGCAGTGTGTATGCCCGCCCGCATTTCAAAAGCTATTTTATCGAGGGCATCGTTTTCTGCTTTGCGATTTGTAATAAAATCTTGCATGTCAAGGGCAGCCATTACTGTGTCCTTCCCCGACCCGTCAGTTGGTATCGGTAAGCCACCTGCGGCCAGGTAAAAATCTCCGATGGTCTTAATCTTCTCGATTCCATATTTCTCCATGATGCCATCAAAAGTCTCGAAGCAATGATTTATTTCTTCCACCAAATCATTGGCACTGAGCCTGGCACTTTGCTCGGTGAAACCTATAAAATCGGTGAAGAGAATGCTGACCAATTCAAAGTCGCGCGCATCGGCTCGCCCTTTTTGCTTGAGCTCCTCAGGAATTTCCGCTGGAAGGATATTGAGCAGCAAGTTTTCTGATCGGTCTTTTTCTACTTGGAGCGCAGCGCGTGATATGCGAACGTAACGGATCCGGCTAAAGAGACCCGCAGCTAAAACCAAAAATACGCCGCCCGATAAAAAGGCAATATTGCGGGTCTTGGTTTCTCTTCGGATCTCTTCCCCATGGGCTTCTTCTACCAAACGCTCCTTATCGGCTATGTCTATACTGTCTTTTAGCATCTGGTTTTCAAACTCCATCTGCTGAAGCTTTTCAGAGATGTTTACGCTTTGTAGGCTGTCTTCCAGAATTGACTTCTGTTCGTAGTACATCAAAGCCTTTTTGTCTTCGCCCAGATCTTTGTATGCTCCATAAAGACATTCGCATGCAGTTTTCTGCAAAGCAACAGAACCAATCTCCTTAGCTACGACCAAGTTTTTTTCGCACAGACTCAAAGCCTTTTCGGGTGTACCTTTTTTTATAAAATGGATTCCAGTATCTCCCAACACTTTCGCTATGTCATTTTGATCTCCAATTTCCTGGTATACTTCAAAGCTGCGCCTAAAGTATTCTTCAGCCTCTAAAAAATCTCCCTGATCTTTTTTGACTATTCCAATATTGTTCAAAACCAATGCAGTGCCCTGCTTATCGTTTACTTTATCATAAATTTCCAGGCATTTTTTAAAATTCTCTAAAGCCGGGACATATTTGCCTTGGGCATGATAAATACCCCCATATTGTTCAATGCATTGGCAATTCTCTGTTCATTGTCTATATCGCGAGCCATTTCCAAACAAATTTGAAAATACTCCAGAGCTTTTTGATAATTATTTTGATGCCTATATATGTTAGCAATATTATTCAAATTGGCAGCAATTCCAGACTGATCTTCCATCTCTCGATTAATCTTCAAGCCTTTTTTATAATCTAGAAGTGCGGTTTGGTAGTCGTCTAAACTACTATTTATCAAGCCAATATTACCAAGAACCTTGGCTATTCTTTGTCGATTTTCAATTCTTTACATGATTTCAAGGCTTTTTTCTAACAAACTCAAAGCTTTAAAATGATTACCTGTAAATTGGCAAGCAATGGCCTGAAGATTCAAAGCATACGCCATCTCCAACTCTATGCCTTTGGGCTCGGCAAACCTATATTCGAGTTCGGCAAAATATAGGGCAGAATCAGGCTGACTAAAGATGTAGCAATTACTTACTATTTTATAGACAGCGTAGAGACGTGCGGTGTCCGCTTGGGTTTCATCGTTCCAGACTGTCAATGGCGAATCTCTCTTACAGTCGTTTTACGCGTATGCACCTGTGGGAAAGCATAGCGAGAATGCTAGAACTGTGCAAGTAAAGGCAGCGGATTTAGAAGGTTTTGGGTAGGGTAGAAGATTCATAGCGGGTTGGGTTTGGTAAAAAAAAAGTGCATCACACCCCGATCAAATGGCATGACCAAAGTAAAGGAAATCAAATATATACATCTGACTTTATTAAGGTGGCCACTACTTTCAACATTTTTTAAATGTAGTTTTTGGTTTTGAAGTTTATAGTGTTGAACCGAAACGGAAGTGAGATATGCAGGGAAGCAACCCACAATGCATGTGTACAACCGAGCGATGTGGTGACAGGAGCTCCGTGTTTTGCTGGGCTTTTGTACTTTCACTGTTCTGAGATGGGTAAGCCTGAAGAAAATCGAACTACACTCGATAATCCAATGTTGTAAGGTGTTTTGGTACCACAACGGGGCTCAATCATACTACGCGGCGCGGGCTTCAGGGGATTGCTGAAAGTTTGACCATGAGCTCATATTCTCGCTCCCATGCACGATGAATCTTCTCGCACTTTCCATCGATGAATTGCTTATCAATTTGCCCTTCAATTCTTCTCACCATGAATTGACCTACTGAGCACCAAATACCGTTTTCAAGAGGTCAGTTACTCTGGCTGTGGGGTCTTCTCTGATCAACTTTTCTTCTTTTGCAATCTGGAGAAATAATCCATCAACGGCTTTTGATGTGACGTAGTTTGTCAGGTCAGGATTCACTGCCTATCCGCCAGTGAGTGGAGTGGATGTGTTATAAGCATCTGCAAGCGGGTTGTAAAATTTAGTGAGATTCACAGCTTCAACCGCCTTCGTAACTTCCTGGTCGAAACTGGCGGCAAGTGAGGCTCCAGTAGTATGGCGCAGATATTCTGTTGCCGCATTTTCTTCACCGCGAAGTAGGGTGAAGGCGTCTTTTATCGTGATGGAGGTTATGGCCTTCACAAAGATTGGTTTTGCCTCAGCCACTGCCTTCTCCGCCTCTCGGTTCAGCGTTTCTTCAAACTGGTAGTCTTGGTTAGTCAGTCCGCGCTTTAGCGCGGTATATTTTACCTTCTGAGCCTCCGGAGGGAAGGCGATAAAGAGACTTGGATTTTTGAAGGAATCATTTTCCTTTCCGGAATTTGAAAGTGCAAAGTCAGTCCCTTTTGCCAGCGCTTCTTTGAGACCAGCGGCAACATCGCCTTCTGTTAGGCCCTTGATATTTCCAAGCGCACCATTCGACTTGACAAGACACGCATCCTTGTATTGGCTTTAATAATTCAAAACCAATCCAACCCCAAATCCCATATCGCTGTCATAATGTGTGCGAAAACCTACATTTTTGCCTGCGATGTAATTTAACCCAACCATGTATTCTTCATCTGTATTCACCATAAATGCAGCTCTGAGTCGTTTCGAAATAGGAATATCTTCTCTTCTTATTTGTATTCGCACATTCCCATCGTGATACACTTCGGTTTGTAGAATGACGAGCATTGGCAAGGTGTAAGCAGCACCTGCACTAAATTGGGTACGGTTGTCTTTGGTGCTTTTCTGTCCGAATAGATTTTGTTCAACTTCATTGCGCCCCAATTTTCGGTAACGCCAGTCAAAACCAACAAAGGGCATGAGCCATTGCATTTTTCCGATGTAACGCCCGATGTGTATTTCACTTTCGTAACCGTTTTTATCGTTGTAACCCAAACGCCATTCTGTACCGAAACTCCAGCGTGTATTTTGCAGCATGGCCATGCCGTCATTTCCATTGGTGGCAAAGTCATTTTGAGCCATGAAATGCAATCGATTGCTTTCTCTTTGGAATTCTTTGTAGGTTTTTTCTTTATTTAAAATTAATGGGTTATCATAATCTCCAACGGCAAAAACCCTGTTCATACCGGCCATCATATGATAAAGGATGTGGCAATGGAAAAACCAATCGCCTTCGGAATTCGCTTCAAACTCAATTGTATTGGTTTCCATTGGCATAATGTCCAATACATTTTTGAGTGGCGCATATTCGCCTTGTCCATTTATAACCCTAAAATCGTATCCGTGCAAGTGCATGGGGTGTCGCATCATCGAATTGTTATACATTGTAATTCTTACAATTTCCCCCTCCTTTATTAAGATTTTATCCGTTTCTGATAGCACCCTGTTGTCCATGCTCCACACATACCGGCTCATATTGCCTGTTAGTTCAAAACGCAATTCCTTTAGCGGTGCATTTTCGGACAGGGTGGTTTTCGTGGGTGATTTTAGTATGGCATAATTAAGGGTTCTAATATCCGAAGTACCCATGTCGTGGCTACCGTGATTTGAAAGTTCGTTGGATTCCATCTTCATTTCGGGCATTTTCTTTCCCATCTTTTCACTTGTAATTTCGGGGTACATTACCGTGTTCATATCCATTTGTTGCAGGCTCATATTCATCCCCATATCCTTCATATCGCCATTCATTTTCATCATATCATTCATCATTTTCATCCCTTCGAAATATTTCAGTTTCGGTAAAGGGCTAGCCAATTGCTTTATGCCTGAACCGATATAGATGGATGCTGATTTGGTGCGGTCTTCGGGGGTGGCGAGAAATTCATACGAAGTGTTTTCAGCCGGAATGGTTATGATCACATCATAAGTTTCTGAAACACCAATAATCAAACGATCCACTTCCACAGGCTCAACGTCGTTGCCATCATTGGCAACCACCGTTATTTTGCCACCCGCATAAGTGAGCCAAAAGTATGACGATGCACCACCGTTAGAAACACGCAACCTGACCTTTTCACCAGCCTTAAATTGAGAAAGCTGGCTTTCATCCTGTCCATTTATCAGAAATTTATCGTAATAAATATCGCTTACATCCATTGCCAACATTCGTTTCCATTCATTGCTCAGTTTTGTTTTGAAATGACCTTCTTTGATGGCTTCTGCATAACTTTGGGTGGTCCCTTTTTTGATGGCAAACCAATCTGAAGCGGTGGCCAACATGCGGTGTACGTTATGGGGCATATAGTCTGTCCATTCGCTTAATATGATGGGAACGGTTGGCAAATCATCAATGCCTTTTCTGAATGTGGGGTCACTTTCTTTTTTGAGCAGCACAAGATTTCCATACATACCTATCTGCTCTTGCAAACCGCTGTGACTGTGGTACCAATGCGTCCCGTTTTGAATAACCGTGAAGCGGTAAATATGCGTTGTATTGGGTTCAATCGGCATTTGTGTCAAAAGTGGAACGCCATCTTCTTTATTGGGAAGATATACACCATGCCAGTGCAGTGAAGTTGATTCTTTGAGCTGATTATGGACGTGGATCTCTGCTGTATCACCTTCCGTAAAAGTCAGCGTAGGCATTGGAATTTGTCCATTGACGGCAATCGCACGTTTTTCCTTGCCTGTAAAATTTACGATGCTGTCTTTGACGTAAAGGTCATACCGCACAGTTTTTTGGGCATAGATTTGAATTGTTGCGAAAAACAGAAAAAAAGCAAATAGTATTTTATTCTTCATCGCCCAATCTTTTTATCATTGCTTTCATTTGTTCTATTTCTTTTTTCTGTGCTTCGATGATATCTTCTGCCAGTTTTTTTACTTCCGGGTCTTTGATATCTGCCCTTTCACTTGTCAAAATGGCAATGGAATGGTGGGGTATCATGGCTTTCATCCAAAGGAGATCGCCCACGATGGGGCTTTGTGCTCTGACCAATCCTAATGCACCAACAAATAACACAAAGCTCCCCATGAGAATAGCGGTGTTCTTCTTCTTCTTGTCTTTATACATCTTGCGCATAAAAACCCACATGATGACAGCCATTGCCGAAATCCCCAAACAGCTCATATAAAATCTTGTAAGGCTAAAATACACATGGTCTAAAGTGTATGTGTTTAAATACATGGTGATGTACATGGCTACAAACGAGCAGCCTAACATCCAAAAGAAAGTTTTGTAATTCTCGTTACCTGACTGATGTTCTTTGTTTTCCATGGTAGTTTGGGTTTAAGTTATACCTTGATTGTTCTTAATCTTAATGCATTGGCAATGACAGAAACCGAACTGAAACTCATTGCCAATGCTGCAATCATCGGCGATAGTAGTATTCCAAAAAAGGGGAACAATACGCCGGCTGCGAGAGGTATGCCCAGTGTGTTGTAGATAAGTGCGAAAAATAGATTTTGCTTTATATTTTTCATCACAGCATGACTTAAATTTCTTGCTTTCACGATTCCGTGTAAATCGCCTTTTACCAAAGTGATCATGGCACTTTCTATGGCCACATCTGTTCCAGTGCCCATTGCGATGCCTACATCACTTTTAGCCAATGCCGGCGCATCATTGATGCCATCTCCTGCCATGGCTACTACCTTGCCTTCTTTCTGCAGTTTCTCCACTTCTTTGAGTTTATCTCCGGGAAGCATACTTGCTTTGAAATCTGCAAGTTTGAGTTCTGAAGCTACCGCTTGTGCCGTATCGTGGTTATCGCCTGTAAGCATGATGACAGCGATACCTTTTTCTTGAAGTTCTTTAATGGCTTTCGCACTTGTTCCCTTTATTTTATCGCCGATAACTACATAACCAACAACTGTTTTATCTACTGCTAAAAACGATACTGTTTTGCCTTGTTTTTGATAAGTTCTCGCTTCATCCTGCATTTGCGCGGTCATTTCAGCATTGGTATATGACATCATTTCAGGATTGCCCAATGCTGCTTTTTTACCGTTGATGGTCGCTAGTACTCCTTTGCCAGTTACGGCTTCGAATCCATCGGAATTTAAGATTTGAGAACTTTGTTCTTTGCCATATTTCACGGTTGCTTCTGCCAATGGATGTTCACTGTTGCTGTTGAGTGAGATTATGTATTGAAGCACTTCGGTATCGCTAAAATCATTGTTAAATGCACCCACCTTTTCTACCGTTGGCTTTCCTTCGGTAATCGTTCCCGTTTTATCAATGATCAGGGTGTCAACCTTGTTCAATTTTTCCAGAGCTTCCGCATTTTTTATCAGCACGCCGTTTTGGGCGCCTTTGCCTACACCAACCATTACAGACATAGGTGTGGCCAATCCTAAGGCACACGGACACGCAATGATGAGCACTGCAATCGCGTTTACGAACGCGTAAACATATACGGGTTCAGGCCCCCAGATAACCCAGACTGCAAAGGTGAGTATGGAAATGATGACCACAACAGGCACGAAGTAACCCGATACCTTATCCGCTAAATTTTGAATGGGCGCGCGACTTCTGCTCGCATCGTTCACCATATGAATGATTTGCGAAAGTAAGGTGTCACTGCCTATCTTTTCAGCTTTCATCAAAAAGGATTGATTCCCGTTGATGGTTCCGCTGCTTACTTTGTCGCCTTTTGATTTGTCTACAGGAATGGGTTCTCCTGTAATCATTGATTCGTCAATCGTTGTTTCTCCTTCGGTTATCGAGCCATCCACAGGAATTTTTTCACCCGGTTTTACTTTTAGAATATCGTTTAACGCGATTTTGTCGATGGCTACTCCAACTTCTTCACCATCCACTATTTTTATTGCTTTGTTGGGTGCCAACTTCAACAATTCTTTAACTGCTGAATTGGTCTTGCTGTGTGCTCGCGCTTCTAAAAGTTGCCCTAAAAGCACAAGCGTGAGAATTACGGTTGCTGCTTCAAAATACACGTGTACCGCACCAGATTCTGTTTTGAATTGGTTTGGAAAAATAGCTGGAAAGAACATTCCAAACACACTGAATAGCCAAGCCACACCTGAACCAATACCAATGAGGGTGAACATGTTGAGATTCCATGTCCTTACACTTCTATAAGCGCGTTCAAAAAACATCCAGGTGGCAAAAAAGACGACAGGGATAGACAATCCAAATTGCACCCAATTCCAATATTTTTGCGCCATCAGATCATACAATGGATTGTTAGGAAGCATTTCACTCATTGCCATTAGGAAAATCGGCAAAGTGAACGCTGCTGCAATCCAAAATTTCTTCAACAGTTTTTTATAGGTTTTCTCTTCCGCTGAAATGTCGGGTTGCATGGGTACTAAATCCATTCCACAGATTGGGCAAGCGCCCGCTTCATCCCTGATTATTTCCGGGTGCATTGGACACGTCCATTGCTCGGATATGGCAACAGATAGATTTTGTTCTTCAACCAAATCCATCCCGCAGACAGGACAATCGCCAGGTTTTTCATAGGTTTTATCGCCCTCGCAGTGCATCGGACAATAAAATGTACCAGAGCCTTTACCTTTTGGCTGTGCTGCTTTTGCTTCTTTGGCAGGGTGCTGTTCCGCTGATTGGTGAATGCTGTATCCACCTCCATCGTTTTTTAAAGCTTCTTGAAATGTTTCAAACGGAATGTGCGATTCCATTTCAATGATTGATTCTGCTTTCGCCAAATCGACGGACACTTTTGAAACGCCTTTTACTCTTGAAAGTGTTTCTTCAACGTGGTTGCGACATCCGTTGCACGTCATTCCGATTATGTGATAAGTGTGTTTCATTTTACCTACTCTTGAATGGTTTCAACGGTTTTGCCACAAGTCAGCATTTGCGTACCGTAGTAAGGGTTTTTGATCGTGCTTTCTTTGCTCAACCAATTTGCCCCTTTGCCGTCATTTGCCATCGGGCAGAATTGATAGTATACGGGTTGTTCAACCTTTGAAACCGTCATCAGCGTATACATATTCTTCGATAAAGTCATAAAATGGGTTCTTTGGAGAGCGGCATCTTTTGTGTTTGCAATATGTTCAGAATCTTCTTTCAAATCGTTTAAAATTTTCATCCAAACAATATGAACATCCATGGTGAGTTTATCCATCTCTACCGTATTAATTGTTGTCAAAAGCGCTTTGGATTTTTCTGAAGCATTTGCTCCATTGGTCTCTACCAATGCATCTTTTACCGCGAAATAATTGTCAAAAACGGCAGTCAACTGATTGGCTTCTTGCGTTTCCATTGTCATTGTGCGGATGGGTTGGTCTGTACTTCCTATTGTCATTTTTGGTTCTTCCGTATGTGCTACCGTTTTTTTCACTCTCTGATATTGGCAACAAGCCGGCAGTTGTGCGTATGCATTATCGGGCACTAAAAAGTTGTCACTGTCGTAGCCTGCCAATGCAATGCGTTTCAGAATTTCATCTTTGCTCGTTATGTTCGCATCATAGGTGAGCGTGGCCATTTTGGAGTCTTTATTCCAGTCTACCTTCGCTACCTTTTTTACATTCCCCGCTTTTTCGATAGTGCTTTCGCACATTTCGCAGTTTCCGTAAATTTTTACGCTCTCCGTTGTTGCGTTTTTGATTTGTGCATTGCACGATGTGAATGATAGCAACATAGGAAGTGCCATCAATATTTTTGAGATTGATTTCATAATTAAAGATTTTTAAATTGTAAAATAAGATAAAAAAGCAAGGAAATTGCTGTCATTTAGACAGACCTGCGGCTGCCATGGGTAAGATCAGCCTATGTTAGGCGGAGTCCAAATGGAATAAAAACCTGAAGAAAGGCAGGTTTCTACGTCAGAGAATTTTTGCTCTGCATCTGAAAAGTCAAAGCTTTGGTTTGTGTTTTCTTGAAAAAAGGAAGGTATCAAACTAACGTGAAATGAAGGGCACTGGCAGGATTTGTCGCCACGTTTTCCACCGCACCCATCTTGGTCGTTTGAATGTTGTTTCCCCTTTTTACAACAGGCTCTGGATTCCATCTTTTCAGCGGAATGCCACCCGGAAGTCTCCTTTTTACAACATGAATTATCTCCCTTTGAGCTACACGAAAAAATTACGGTAGGTGCCAAGGCGAAACCGAAGATACATATGAGCAGTATTGAAATTCTTATTGTCATTATGTGTAATCACGAATGTACGGACTTTAATTGGTTTATACTGTAGTTAAATTTGACATGCTCGTTCTGCACCCTTGTCGATACAGCCGGCTGGTATGCTGGCGTGCAGGCAATTATTCATGTTCTCGATCAGTTTGTTATGACATTTTTCGGGTGAAACAATGGATCAGAAACCCGTAGAATATCCATGCGCTGTACCCTGTCTTGTGTATCTGCTTTTTATTTATTTTTAAATATGCAGTGCTTTTTCAAAGTATCGAGGTCATATTTCAATTTTATTCCCAATTCGGCGCTGGTGAAGGCATACTTTGAATATTGAATTGCCTGTGCTTTTATTTCAGCATGCTGTATTGTTTCTAACGAATTAAATGCTTTTTGCAATCGCAACATTACTTCTATGTTTGAAGCGCCATCTCTTGAAATAGGCCTGAATGCATCATCAAAAAATTCATCCATCGAGATTGTTGGGACTTCTATAGAATCATATTGTACCTTACTTTCTTTCTCTTTTTCCAATGCACCATTCCATAAAAAAAGAAGTCTTTCTTGGCTGCCAATAATTTGGATGGCCGTTCCGGGATCATTAATTGCCGGGGATAATGCCCTACTGGCTATTTCTGATAATGCAATAAACCCAAAGCGAGGGTCATCGTCAAACAATCTGGTATGTCCGACTTGAATGGCATCATTGACTTTTTCAGTCACTTTATTCAGATCGAAATCTTGGCTGGAAAGAATAAGTGCAATCTCTAAATTTTCATGAATCGATTTACCCGGAAGACAATTAAGTCGAATTTTTAGTCCCATCTCTTCAGCCAATTCTTGTAGAGCATCCATATTTATATGTTGCACATATCCAACAGAATTTGCAAACACTGACTTGCCATTAGGAAAATTACCGGTTATGGGAAGCGCACTTAGAAAAGGATTTTTAATGTAGTTGCTTAGAGATTTCTTGGCAACTTTCTCTACCTGCATGATGGTATGCTCCAACCTGCCCAATCGTGAAATTCTGTCTACCCACCTTAAGAAGGAAAGTATAACTATCGCAAAAAACATCAAGGTGATGAGAAATAAAATAAACTTACCGGCTTTATCAAAATACCCAATATCCAGAGCAACGGTGGCAACGATACTGTATATAAAAGCTCCTATGAACGTTGAAAGCGCATATTGCGACACATCGTCGGTGACTACAATTTTAAAAGACCTTGGCGTCGCTGTGTTACTCGCTGCGGAGAAAGCTGAAATCATTGAAGCAACAGCAAATATCGATATCACCAGCATGCTGGCGGATATGATGTCCAAAAGTCCTTCAATGGATTCTGACTTTATAATCGGAACAATGTCATTGAGCCAAGTCTCATCGGCTTGATGGGCTACGAGTGCGGCGCCAACAGAAATTATGCAAAACACCGAAGGTCTAAACCATAAATGCTCCCGTAGTCTATTGTAATGTATGATCATCTTTTTTTTCATAGTATTCTTTATTGAGTTTATCGGTATGTTACAACAGTTCTTTTGCCTTTTACATGGTCAGTTTACATCCATAATAATGCCGTGCATACCCCCAAATTTACCCGATATATCATGTTAAAAACCAGAAACGTGAAGTTTTCCAAAAAAACGACTTTAAACACTCCTGTGCATCTCTTTCAAAACTTAAGGCTAGACTGCCGGCGGAATGGAACCAAAAATTTCTGCCTGCGCTTTTTAGGCGCAGTTCGCAAGTAAATCTTATTTACAAAAGCATTGTATAATATCAGACTGAGTTCTTTGCGCTACAGTTCAATCTGAGCACTCTGTTTTGATATTCGCAGCGAATTTCCATGTTTTCGCAAGCGCAAATGGAGTATTCCTTTTGCCGAAGTATTTCAATTCCTGCAAAGCATATTATTTACAGCACTTTTTTCACCCTGCCCACTTGCCCGTCTTTCAAACGCACCTTGATGCCATGGGGGTGCGTTGAAGATTTTGTAAAAATGTCAAACACGATTCCTTTGGTCAAGGCCCCAGTTCTCTGATCTTTTTTAAGCACAATCTCCACTGCTGCGCCAAGTGAAACAGGTATTCTTTCCGTTCCGTTCATTCCGCAATTTCTATGCGTTGACCATTAAATTCGGTTGTGTCGCCCACGCGCATTTTCTTGCGTTTTTGCAATTCCACAACGCCATTTACTTTTACCATTCCTTCTTGAATCACAGCGTGGGCTTCCCCGCCAGAACCGACCACTCTCATGAGCTTCAAAAGTTTATCAAGTGTAATGAAGGAATTGTCATCGGTAAGTGTGAAAATATGGCGTGTCATTGGTGCTTTATAAAGTACGAATATAGCTACTACAATGTTGTGCGGCTTGGCGATATGACGGATTTTTAGAATAAAGGTTTATTAGGAGAACAAATGTTGAACTTTATGAATGGAGCGCCATTATGGCCACCATAGAGTGCTTCCATTTCTGCTGTGACTACTCATTCTGAACTGCCACAGCATGGCCAATTTCTAAAAGATGACTCTGATGTATTGCGCTTGATCTTTATACTTTAAGCACCAGTTAGGAGAGACCTAGATTTTGTTGGTGAAGAAACAAGAGCCATTGACATTAACAAATTCGTTTTCCGCAATACCAAGTGGAACACTTATTATGCAATGACGAAACCTTATTGGCAATAGATCGCATTTGTAGAAAGGCGTACAAAGAGAACTTCTATTGCGACTTGCGCTTTCACTGTTCAGGATTCCTTCATAATTTAATATTCTGAGCTGAATAGGCTGCAACCTATCCTGTGTTTTTTAATCCGCTTGACAGGGCATTTATAAGGCTAAGCAATTGGGTTAAAATCTTCTCTTTTTCAACTGTGTTTTCTTCTTTTATATTGCGCCATTCTCTCAAGTATTTGATGTGTAAGTAATGCAATTTTCCTAGTTTTTCATTTCGCCATTTCAGGTTATCATATTGTCCGGTTCTTCTATGCGAAGCAGGCTGTTCAAAAAGATCTTCTAGCATTTGAACACTGTGTTGGTGGTCAGTGAGAATTTTATTCATAAATAGTTCTCTTTCATCTGCTTCATCATCCAATACTGCGTATTGCTTCATAATGTTCAGATCAGAAAGAATGAGATTGGTTTCTGTTTGTATCATTAAAAACTTTAAGAAACTCCATGTATGAATAGATTGCTTTAAATGTAAATATGCTTCGGGCATTTCTGATTTTAATTCCTTTAGTGCTTCACCAAGACCATACCAGCCAGTCATGGTAATTCTCGAGAGGTTCCAGCTAAACACCCAAGGTATAGCCCTCAAGTCATTTAACGACCTGTTGCCTGTTCTTCTTGCCGGTCTTGAGCCAATTTTACTTCTTTCCAAAACATCAATGCAAGTTGTGGTACTGTAAAAATGAATAAAGCCGGGCATTTCAATAAGCTGCCTGTAATGTTCAAAAGATTTTTGGGCCAAAATTTCCATTATTTGCAGAGGAAAAGCCGCTGCTTCGGTCTTTGTATGGTTTTTAATAATGTGCCTGGCCACCCCTGAAGAAAGCGCATTCAGGTTGTAGCTGGCAGTCACAGGATTTCCAAAAAGTTGCGCTACAGATTCGCCCTGAACCGTAATTTTAATGGTTCCGCAAACTGTGTTTTCAGGCATGCTTTCTAGAAACCGGTGGTATTTACTTCCGCCTCTGCTGATTGTGCCTCCTGTTCCGTGAAAAAAATAAACTTCAGTATTGTTTTTTCTGCCAACTTCAGTAAGCAATTTTTCGGCCTTGTATAAATTCCATTTACTGGCTATGGTTCCTCCGTCTTTATTACTGTCGCTGTAACCCAGCATCACTTCTTGTTTGTGGGCTAATCTTTCCGCTCTTTCTTTTGTAATTGGGTGTTGAAGAAATTTTTCTAAAATATCAGGACCGTGCTGTAAGTCTGAGATCGTTTCAAATAAAGGCACAACGCTTATGCCGGTATGAAGCAATTGGGTTTCATTCATCAGCAGGTACACCACCAATAAATCGCTGAAATTACCGGTCATACTAATTATAAATGAACCTATTCCATCTGCACCATATTGGTTTATATGCTTACGAACAACCCGGTAACAATCTAATAAATTGTCGGCCTCAACGCCATAAGATACGGAGACATCCGTAATGGGTGTATTGCGAGTAAGCAAATGATTCAAAAAGTCAACCCGCTTTCTTTCTTCCCAGTTTTCAAAGTCATATTCATTATCGCCAATGGACTTCAAAATCTGAGAAATGGCGCTATTGTGATATGCGCTGTTTTGTCTGATATCCAATTTTGCCAAATGAAACCCAAAGCATTGTACAAGTCTTTCTAAGGGAAAAAGTAAATCTTCGGCAAGGCCGTAGAAGCCGTTTTCAATAAAGATAACTCTCAAAAATTTTAAATCGGCTTCCAGTTCTCTGCTCGATCTATAAAAGGTGTTGGAATCTGCAAATTTTTCAGATAGCGTGTTTTCAATTTGGAGCAAAACCAGATGAGCAAATTGTCGCCAGGGTTCGTATGGATTTCTTTGAACTGCCCTGATGCCTATTTCTCCTAATGCTTTTGATTTATTTTCTATGGCCTGAGTTAGCGAAGGTAAAACGTAATTGGTAATGGACGATACCGATAGTTTTTTTACCAAATTCAATAGTGTATCCTTAATAAGCAGCAGCGCTGCTTGTCTATGTAGCAATAAAGTGTCCTGAGTAATTGAAGGAGTTACAAATGGGTGTCCGTCCCTATCGCCACCAACCCAACTTCCGAAATTAATTTTAGGTAGGACATCAGGATTTTTTATTTTGTTGGCATTAAAACCTAATGCCATCCAGGAACTTTTTAAATGCTGATCGCTTTTCTCTAATACCTGAGGAAACACTTTACTTAAATAATGCAAAACATTTGCTCTTTCATCTCTGATGTCTGGTTTTTCTAAATAAATTTCTCCGGTTCTCCACCATCTTTCCAATAAATTGATGATCTTTTCTTTGATTACATCGAGTTCCAGCTTGCTCAATGAAGTATTTTCTCTTTGTACAAGAAGTAAGTAAAGTTCTCGGTGAATCTCAATGACGGTTATTCTTTTTGCCTCTGTTGGATGAGCCGTAAGTACAACAATCACTGTAGTTTTGGAAATAGCCGCGAGCATTTCGTCTTCATTTACCGATGCGTCTTTCCAAATTTGAAATGCTTCTGCCCATGAACCTCTAATTGAGGCTATTTCTTCCCGATCCTCCATTTTCCTCCGGTATTGCGTAGCCGCATTTTCCTCTACCAAAGTCATCAATTGGAAATAGATGCTCAGCGATTGTATTGTTTTTTCGACGGAAACATTGGCTTGTTCTGCTTCTGGCTCCTGGGAGGTGTTGTTTATAAGCGAGATCACTTCCGGCTCGTTAATGCCTGCCAGCATTTCTGTATAGCATTCAACAAGAAATATTCTGTCTTCAGATATTTTACGATAAGGATCTTCTGTAGTCTTCATATTTTTAGAATTCATCCATTGATAGGTTGTAATATGGCTTTTCGGGTTTTACAAGAAAGTTTATGGTTTTAATTCAGTTTCTTCAAACTTTGGCAAATCAGCGTTTACCAGTTTAATCTTTTTAAGCGTATACCACGCACACAAGTACTTTCTGAAACTTTCCTACAAAAACCCGAAACTAATGCAAAAATCATCACTTAAGCTTCAGGAATTAAAATTAAGAAAAAATAAACAAGTTGGAAATCGTATCTCTATTATGTGAATGACGCGATTAAGTTCTGGTGTCCAATATCCATGGTACTTCAGATAGCTTTTCAGACCAGCAGAAATTTTGTTATCACAGTGTTGAGATACGAGTTCCACAAATCGGATTGCAAAAGGCCTTCAAAAAGGCTTTTAAGTCACTTTTGTACCATACAGGCCTTCTCTGGAAGAAAGTAGGGCGAAATCAGCTAATATGAATGTTGCGAGCAAATGGACAAGCATTGGGCGAATGAGGCTATCCAATGAAGAAAATGGGATTCACTGAAGGTTGTTCAAAGGCTACCGCTGTTATGGCTAAGGGCCTTTATTACGCTGCAAATACCTCAACGTCATTCTTGTCAATGAAGCTTATTTCCTTTTTGATTTTGACTTGCGCTCATCCTTGACAGACTAAATCAAAATGTCTGATTTTGTCATAAATGGGTTTCAAAATTTCTTTCCCGGCTTGTCAATAAAACCATACCTGCCGCTTAACTTTTTGTCCAGAAAATCATTGCAAGTCCAGTTGTGTAATTGCTAACGTATTTATTGCCAAAGCATGACACGTCTTATTTAAAAGTAACCATATCTATAATTTTTTCAGAAATGCTGTCAGCATAAAAATCTGGACCGCATATGTGACATTTTTTAATTTCATAAAATTCTTTTGGTGCATTTGCATTATCAAATATTTTCTGTCCCATTTTGAAAGGAATAACTTTGTCTTCGGTGCTATGAATAACTAAAACAGGTTTTTCAAAAGTCCTTATTGATTTGAAAGCACTGTACTTTTCACTTACTAATATTCGTCCAAAAATGCCTGCCGTTTTTGCTGCAATGTCTTTATGTGAAGAAAAAGCCCCTTCCATCACAAGTCCGTCAATATCTGCTTGTCTTTTTTCGGCAACAACTGCTGATAAGTGACCACCTAATGATTGTCCATAAATTACCAGCTTGGTATCTTTTATGTCAGGTCTGCTTTTTACAAAGCTTAATGCAGAATAGGCGTCAATCAATACATTTTCTCTTGTTGCTTTACCTTCTGAAAACCCAAAACCGCTATAGTCAAATACGAAAACCTGAAAGCCATATTTTAATAAGGGTGTCATTGCATGATATTCACTCATTAAAAAACCTGCGTTACCGTGAAAATTCAGTAATGTAATTGTCGGTATTTTATTTTTGGGTTTTAGAACCCACCCATTAAGTTTATTGCCGTTTGAACTTTCAAAAACAACGCTTTCAATTGTGAAGTCAAATTCAATCGTGTCTTTTCCATTTTTTAAGAATGTTGGTTGATAAGTGTCTGCACTAAAAGTAACCCATGTTGTATCCGTTGCCGAATTCATCGTTAATTTTCTAACGTGGGCCGGAACTTTTGTTGGTTGCAGATACATTTTATTAAAGCTGCAAGATGTCAAAAATGTCATTACCAGTATTAAGAGATAGCATTTATTTGTCATATTCGTCTTGTTTCATTGACACTGCCGTCAGCTTGTGAAAAAATTTCTGCCTTCTTATTCATTTTGCCGATGTATTCGGATGTGTTGAAGGGAATTGATTTTAGCGTCGTGCTAAATTAGATGAAAAAATCCGCATCATGGTTATTTAAGGCCAGAAGCGTGATGGCAGGCAGCTCTTGAGAATTTGCAAGTTTAAACGCAAAAGGCGTAGCACACAAGAGCCATAACTTTAGCTGGAAAGTCTCATCCTGATCAAGCCCCGTTCTGCGTGAAAGAGATGCGGCCAGTGGGTTAAGGTCTGCAGGTAGAAATCAACGAGCGGAGATGAGTAGAACTGGGCCGGAAGAGCTTTTGTTTTTGGCATACACGCTGAGCGAAAGCTCATTTTGAAGAGGAAGTTCTTTTTGGATAATTATTTCTGTTTTAAAACAAAGTGGTAATCAGTCCAATTGATATACAAAAGGATACTGCTTGGTTGGTCCAAAATATAGAGTTGGCAAGATTCAAAATATTGGCTGTCTCGAAGGTTAAAGCTGCGTTTTGTGCCACGTAATATTCAAATCCCGGAGTTAGCTTAATGATCGTCGTTGATGCCTGTTTTTCACTTACTTTAAAGTTGTTCTGCAAACCGCGAATTTAAGGTTACGTGTAATGACTTTTTCCGACCTCCCAAAGGAAAATGAATTTAACTCTTTCATTGCTTATTCTATATCCCAGTCCAATCACCTAATCGTAAAAATTTAACCTTCTATTTACAACATTGGTTGTTTGATTTTCCATTATGCTGAACCTGTTTGCTCGGTTGTCAAAATTAAACCGCACAAATAGACTGTTATCCTTATTTATTCTCTATTCTAATCCTGGTTTAATCAGGCTTCCTGGTTCAATATTTTTTTACGACGATATGCAATATCCAAAGTCAAAAGGGAAGTATAGTTTGGATAAGAAGAGAGGTGAGTCTTCAGATTGGGCATATAGGGCCGAACTGAATAGGGTGAATAGCAAAGCACCTATGTAGGATTTCATTTTAAGTATTTATTATTTTCATTGCTTCACGCATCCCCGAATTGTAAGCACCATGAGCTGTAGCATGGTATTTAATATTTGTGGCTTCTCCTGCAAAATGGATTCTTCCAACTTCTTTTTGAAGGTCTTCAAAATCTTCTTCTTTTGCTCCCACTGGAACATGTGAATATGAACCTTGAGAAAACTCATCCGAATTGCAAGCAGTTTTCCTGATGTTTTTAAATTCAATTTCTTTTCCAGGATGTGCCTTGTGAAAAATCTTTTGGTAAGATTTCTTAATGGTTTCAAGGTCATTTTCTTCCACCCATTTTCCTGCTTCGGCAACTGGCATGGCCACAAGCACAGGCTTTTCTTTGTAATGCTGGTAGTTAACGGCTATTCCGAAAGCATTTCCTTGTTCCGAATTATAGCACTGAAAATCAGAATCGCCATCCCAAAACTTTTCACTAAATTCCACCACGACCTTATTAAAAATTCCCATTTGCATATTTGAGAATGAATTTACTTTCCATTCTGGCAGTGATGGCGAGAACTTTATTTTTTGTTTTTGTAAAATACTTATAGTTACTGTTACAATTACATAGTCAGCTATAAATACTTCCTGATCGGTTATTACTTCAACAGTATTTGCGTTATGTCTAATCTCACGAACATTACTATCTAATTTTACATTCACTCCTTTTAACAAATTATTCACAATTTGGCTATATCCGCTTAATACCAAATAGTCGTTATCTTCGCTCCGAATGGAGTTATTTAAATAATACTTTGCCGAAGCATGATCAATATTGGCAGCTAGATTATTTGAGTAACTCTCTTTTATTAATGAAATAATGTCATGTTCTTTATCTGTATGTTGCTGTTCAAATATTATCAATTCAATGGCCTGTTTTATAGAGATGTCTGTTTTAGAATTATTTAGAACTTTTGCATTTCTGTTCAACATTTTTTCAAATTGATTGTAAAATAAACCCAATCGAAGTTTACCAATTTTAGCGCCGTTGCGATCATATACTTTTAGATTTGAAAAATTTGTTCTTTTCGTTTATATCTTAAGTCGGATGGCATACTCCAATAAGAGATTTTCTGGATCATTTCTACCATGTATCCAGTTAGCACCCAATTCAATCGCATACCCCCAATCATTGTTGGTTTGAATACGTCCGCCAGTTCTATTTCTTGCATCAGGTATGGTTACTTCAAATCCAGCATCAGTTAAGTTTTTAGCTGCTGCTGCACCTGCAATTCCTGCTCCTACTATAATTACTTTTTTAGAGTTGTGCGAAGAAAGTTTATTACCCCAAGAATAGAACGGAATGGAAACTAGCCCTAAAGACGTGATTTTAATGAAGTCTTTTCTTTGCATCTTTTTTTCTGCAAAGATTGAAACCATTTAGAAGGCTTCAGTTGACATATGTCACAAAATCACCTTGCCTTCAAACGACTCAGCGTTTCACGGGTGATACCGAGATAAGAAGCAATATAGGTCAATGGAATGCGCTGGAATATTTGTGGTTCATGGTCAAGAAGCCTTATGTATCTGTCCATAGATGTTTTCATCTGGGAATAGTGAATTCTGTCTTCCAGGAACAGAGCATATTCTTCTATAATGGCATTAATAAAATTTGCTATTTCTATATTGTTCCGCATCAAGGGTTTCAATTGTTTAAAGTTGATGGATATTAACGTGGCATTTTCTACCAATTCAATGGTTTCTCTTGATGGATTATCTTTAAAATTATACAGAGAACCGACCATTTCATTTTCTAGAGCAAACCAGGTATTTACTTCAACACCGTCGTTCATGTAATAGCTTCTTACAGCACCTTTCACTACAAAATAGGCATAGTCGTGTCGCTGGTTCTCTTTGATAAGAATATGCTTTTTGCTAAAGTTTAGAACAGCAAGATATTTGCAAATTTCAACTACGCTCTGCTGACGAATATTTTGTTGTGTTGAGTAACGTTCAAAAAGCTTTTTGAATTCAGTGTCCATTGGTCAATTTCTAATATTTATAGTCACTGTGTTTGATGGAATATGGTCTTTTATATTTACTGCATAGCTGGTGTCTCAAAGATGCCTCATATCCCCATTCGCTCACCCTTCCATCCCCATCCTCGCCTTCGCTGCGTCGCCGAGCAGCCCTGTGCGGTTGGCATCAAGGTCAAAGCGCCCCGCTATGGCAATCATGGCCCCATTGTCGGTGCAATATTCCAAAGGGGTCGTATAGGTGGTCCAGCCTTTCTTTGCCGCAAGGCTCTGCAGCGATGCACGTAAATAGCTATTGGCCGATACGCCTCCCGCCAGCGCCACGTGGCTTATGCCCGTTTGCAGCAGCGCCTTTTCGAGATTTGCCAGCAGCAGGCTTACAATGGTATGCTGTATGCTTGCGCAGAGATCGTTCAGATTATTTCCCACGAAAGTGGCATCATTTTTCTGCCCTTTTTCTACAAGAAGTTTAAATCCCGTTTTGAGTCCGCTAAAGCTAAAGTCGAGCCCGGGAACTTTTGGCTTGGTGAATGTAAATTTGTGCGGGTCGCCATCTCGCGAAAGCTTGTCGATCTCGGGCCCACCGGGGTAGGGAAGGCCCAGTACCCGCGCCGCCTTGTCAAAAGCTTCGCCTGCAGCATCGTCGGTGGTTTGCCCAAGCACCTCAAAATGACTGGTGCTGTGCACATTCAATATTTGGGTATGGCCTCCACTTACTGTAAGACAAATAAATGGAAATGGCGGGGCGCTCATTCCTTCCTGCGCTATAAAATGGGCCAGCACATGGGCTTTCATATGGTGCACCGGCAGGGCAGGTACGCCCAGCGCCATCGCCATGCTCTTGGCAAATGATGCGCCCACAAGCAGCGAACCGAGCAAACCCGGCCCTTGTGTGTAGGCTATGGCATTGAGCTCAGCAGCGCTCACACCTGCCTTGCGTAGTGCTGCTTGCACTACGGGCACTATGTGTTTCTGATGCTCACGCGATGCCATCTCGGGCACCACGCCTCCATATTCGCGGTGTACATCTTGCCCGGCGGTAATATTGGCAAGAATCTTGAAGCCTCGCAGTACCGCCGCTGAGGTATCATCGCATGATGATTCTATACCGAGTATGGTGATCTGTTTGGGCTCGCTCAAAGCAACAATAATTAGACAAGAGTAAGTGTTACCTTCGGCAAAAATACCATTTCCACCATTCGCAGGCTAAGGAAAATCGCGCTTTGGGGCTTATTGGCCTTTCTCATAGTAACCGCTGTGGTGTACGTGGCTGTGCAATTGCCTTGGGTGCAAACGCGCCTGGCGCAGTGGGCCGCCTCATCGCTCAGCGAAAATCTGGGTACGGAAGTGCGTCTGCAAAGGCTCGAAATCAAATTTTTCAATAAGCTAAATCTTAAAGGCTTGCTGGTGATGGATCAGCAGGGTGATACCGCCATTTCAATACCATCACTAGCCTTGTCGGTAAAACGGCTCAATATAAAGCGCAACCGGTTCAGATTTCACGAGGTTGCACTCTTTCGCCCCGATATACGGCTGGTGCAGCTCGACTCGGCCGGCACTTTCAATATCGATTTTATAACCGATTATTTCTCAGGTGGCTCTGACAATGGCCCCGCCGACACCCTCAGCACTGCGGAGCCACTGCCACTGCTGGTGCAGGTCATAAAATTGAGTTTGCATGAGGCTTCTTTCAGCTATTTTAATCCTTTTATGCCCGTAGTTCCCGTTGGCATTGATGTGGACCGCCTCCGCATCTCGGGCCTTCAGGCAGGCATTGATAGCCTGCTTATACATGGCGACACCATCACTGCGGGCATCAGGCAATTTTCCATGAAGGACCATTCGGGTTTTGCGCTCACCAACCTTTCGGGAAATACCCGTATCGATCCTGCCGGTGTGCACTTCCAGAATCTGGCACTTATCTCCGGCCAAACTTCCATTTACGGAAACCTGGAACTGCTCCATGATACCTGGGCCGACTACCGCGAGTTTAACTCTAAGGTGCGCTGGAAAGCCGATTTCGATTCCACTACGGTAAATTTTGCCGATGTGGGCTACTTCGCACCTGAACTGTGGGAGCTTGATTTTCCGCTTGGTCTGGATGGAAATATGACCGGCACCATCAAAAACCTGAAAGGGCGAAACCTTTACATCACTGCTGGAAAGCGATCGGTATTCCGGGGAAATTTTGACGCAATTGGTCTGCCATATATTGAGAGTACTTTTTTAGATTTACGCATTAAGCAGCTTTCGAGCGACTATACCGACCTCGCTGCAATTGGCGTAAGCCTGGGCATGAAACCCAACGCACTGCCGATGGAATTAAAACGGGCAGGTTCCATATTTTTCGATGGGTCGTTTACAGGCTTCACCGGCGATTTTGTGGCATATGGCAATTTGCTCACCGAGGCAGGCAGCATAGGCATTGATATGAATCTGGAAACCGATACCCTAAGCGGCGCTGTAACCTATCAGGGGGGCGTAAAAACCAAAGGATTTGACATTGGTCGTATACTGGACGCTCCGGGCCTGGGTGCCGTTTCGGCTGCGGCCGATATTAAGGCGCGCTACAGCGGCGAGTTTCAGTGGGCTGAGATTGATGGCATGCTCCAACAGCTCAGCTACAAGGGCTACGACTACCACAATATAGACCTCGACGGAAAGGTGAGCGCAAGGATGTTTCGCGGCAAGCTCGCTTCTCTCGACCCAAATCTGAATATGCGCTTCGATGGCTTGATAGATTTTTCCACGAAAGTGCCCAACTTCGACTTCAAAGCCGATATCGCCAACGCTGACCTTACCGCGCTCAAACTGGTTGAATTCGCAAAGCCTTTTTCTTTCAGCACGTCCTTAAATATCAGAGGATCTGGATCGGAGATAGATGAAATTTCGGGTTCGGCAGAAGCGCTTCAAACCCACCTTTGCTATGGCGATACCGCACTCTTCATGCAGGAATTGCGGCTTACAGCCATCACCGCCGGCGAACTTCGAAAAGTGTCGTTTGTAAGCGATGTGATGGATTTCAGCATCACAGGAGATTACAAGCCTTCAGAGTTATTGGCGGGTGTGATTCTCCAACTCACAGAGTCCATTCCATCGCTCGCCAAAGGTGATTTCAAGCGCCCTTCTTCGCCGCAAAATTATGATTTCACCCTCGTCTACAAAGCGCCCAATAGCATTTCGTCCATGTTTGTACCATCCTTGCAGATTGCACAACAAACCACCATCGCAGGCTCGGTAAACAGCGCTGCACGAAGCATTTCTCTGCTGCTCAAATCGCAACAACTGGCCTTTGAAGATTATAATCTAAAAAATATCACCATTGAAGCGGGCAAGCTTGGCGAAATATCAAAAGCCCGAATATTTGCCGCAAGCGTGGCTCTGGGCAAATTCGAAATGGAAAACTTTGATGCCGATGCCGAAGCATTGAACAATACCATACAAGCCGGCCTCGGTTGGCTCAACAAGGACAATGCATCGCAGGGGGATCTCGACCTTGTGGTGAATTTCATGGACAAGGGCGAGTACCTTATCGACATTAACAGGGCTTTGCTTGGCGCAAAAAATATTATCTGGCAATTGGCCGATACTGCCGCCATTGCTATCAAAGGCGACCATATACACATTGATAGCCTCGCTTTCGCAAAAGATCAAAGGTACATTGCCCTGGCAGGAAATATTAGCAAGAATCCCGATGATAAATTGCACGTGTCAATCTCCGATTTTAACCTTGCCGACCTCGACTCGCTGGGCATTGAAACCGGTCGGAAAATTACGGGTATCGTAAACCTCGATGCCTACCTGAGCGAGCTCTATGGCGAGCCGCGCCTTACGGCAAATGGCGATATTGCAGGCCTCTGGATCGATCAATTTGAGATTGGCCATATCTCAGCAAGCAGCCTGTACAATGCTGATGACAAGAAGCTGATGCTTGAAGGCGGTCTTACCCGCAATGAATATGATATACTCTTTTTTGAAGGTACCTACAGCCTCGGCAGCGATGCCCCGCTCGATGGAGAGATTGTATTCGATCAATTCAATATGGAAGTGATCAATATTTTGGGACTTACCGATATCACCGACTTCTCTGGCGAGGCCCACGGACGCGTATCCATAAAAGGCCCGCTGGAACGGCCCGTGCTCAAGGGTTTTATCGATTTTGAAGATGCCAGGATGCGTATTGATTACCTCAATGCCTATTTCCGCTTTTCCGACAGGCTGCGTGTTGAAGATGGCTGGTTTGGTATTGACTACAAGCCATTTTATGACCAAGAAGGAAATAAGGGTTTTATTGTGGCATCGGCGGTACATGATGATTTCGCAAATTTCACTTACGATATAAGCGCTGACGTCACCAACTTTCTGGTGATGAATACCACCCGCGAAATGAACAACCTTTTCTATGGCACAGCCCGCGCTACGGGAAGTTTTCAGATCGGCTTGTTTGGCGAACTGCTTGAAGTCAATATAGAAGCCACCACCGGAAAGGGTACTTCTATAAAACTGCCGCTTGACGAATCGGGTGAAGTGACCCTTGAGAACTTTGTTTATTTTATAGACAAGGAAGAAGAAGGAAAGTCTGAGCGCGAAGCCAGTTTTGACCAGATACAAATGAGGGTGAATCTTGATGTAACCAAAGATGCGGAAGTACAGCTTATCTTCAATGAGCAAACCGGCGACATTATTCGGGGCAGAGGAGAGGGTAACCTCACATTAGAAATAGATCCCACCGGTGAGTTTAAAATGTTCGGCCGCTATGAAATAAGCGAAGGCAATTACCTCTTCACACTCCGCGACCTGCTCAATAAACAGTTTGTAGTGCGACCCGGTGGTACCGTAGGCTGGTATGGCGATCCCTACGATGCCGATATTGATATTGAAGCTGTGTATTCATTGCGCACGCCGCTGTATCCTATCATGGTTGAAAACCGAGACCGGTATCGTGCGCGTGAGGATGTGAACGTAGTGCTCAACCTCAGGGAAAAATTGATGAATCCCACCATCGATTTCGGAATTGAATTGCCGCAGAGTACCGAAAATGAACGCAGCCAACTCGCAGGTGTGGTCAGTACCACCCAGCAGCTCAATCAGCAGGTGTTTTCATTGCTTATTCTCAACCGGTTTCTGCCTTCAACGCAAAACTCTGAGCAAGATGCCACCAGTGGGTTCTCCGGCCTTGGCGCAGCTACCACCAGCGATTTTGTAAGCACGCAGATAAGCAGTTGGCTCAGCCAGATAAGCCGCGATTTTGACATAGGTGTAAATTACCGCCCCGGCGACCAGATAAGCAACCAGGAAGTGGCGGTGGCGCTCAGCACGCAGCTCTTCAATGAGCGCCTTTCGGTACGCGGTAATTTTGGGGTTACCTCCGCCAGCGAAACACAGTACACCCGCGGTCAAAGCGGTATTCTGGGCGACTTCCTCCTAGAGTACTCTCTTACCGAAAATGGCGCGCTAAGGCTTAAGGTATTCAACGAAACCAATCCATACGAAGTATTTTCAAATGCCGGCGCTATGTACACACAGGGGGTGGGCTTAGTATACCAGGAAGATTTTGATTCCATAGACGAGCTGCTCAACAAGGTGGGGCTGCTTTTCAGAAATGAAGAAAAGATGAAAAAGTAATATCCTGTTCCGTTTGTATTCTTTATGCTGAACACATTCATTCCGGGTTTATCAACGTATTTTATGAAAATATTACGCTGTTTTTTAGGGATTTCACATTGTACTACACGTTTTAAAACAAGATCAGAATGACAACCCTACTTATTACCGGCGCCACGGGAAATGTTGGCAGTGAAATAATCAATTCATTGGCCGAAATACCTGGAGATTTTCGCGTGCTTGCAGGCGTAAGGGATGTTGCTGCTGAAAGCAGTATTTTTAAATTAAAAAAAGTACAAACCCTTCAATTTGATTTTGCAAATGAATCGAGTATTGAACTTTCTCTGGATAAAGCAGATGTGCTTTTCTTGTTGCGACCGCCCCAACTGGCCGACATCAAAAAATATTTTGAACCTCTTGTCCGGATCGCGAAGCTTAAAAATATTCAACATATCGTATTCCTTTCAGTGCAAGGCGCTGAGACCAGTTCGATGATACCGCATCATAAAATTGAAAAGCTCATCATAGAAAGCCAAATCAATTATACCTTTTTGAGACCTGCATATTTTATGCAGAATTTCACTACAACATTGAGAAAGGACATAGTGGAGAATAATACTATTTTCCTGCCTGCGGGAAATGCAAAGTTTACCCTTGTCGATCTAAAAGATGTTGGCGAGGCAGCAGCATCAATACTGGCCCATACGTCGAAACACATAAATAAGGCTTACGATCTTACCAACAATGAACAGCTTAATTTTAAACAAATGGCAGCTATTTTGAGCCGTGAGTTGGGTAGAACGATTTACTATAAAAGTCCCAACCTGGTTTCGTTTTATGTCAAGAAGCGAAAGGAAAATATTCCTGCTATGTTTATTCTGGTTATGATAATGCTTCATTTTTTGCCTAGATTCAAAGCTATTCCTCCAACCTCTGATTGGGTGAAAAAAATTACCGGAATAAAACCCCGGAGTTTTGCTGAATTCGCAAAAGCAAACCAATCTAATTTGGCGTCCATTCAATAGCTCACAAAAGGCATCTGATGTTGAAATTGTTCTTCTTTAACTTGTTTGAGAATAAAATCAGCCAAGTCGACTCTGGCTATTTTGGTGCCGGCATTTACACCTACCCATCCAACACGGTATGTGCCCTTTTTTTCACCATTGGTAAGCCTCGGTGCACGTACGATGGTCCAATTTAAACTGCTGCCTGCAAGAATTTTATGGTGCTCAATCGCATCGTTTAATATTTTTGGTACGGCTACTTTCATAATAGAGCGAATCATTTTGTCGGCAAATTTCGGCTTATCCTTTTCCGGATAAGGAAGACCCCCGCCCGATAATGAAATGATTCTATTCACATTTGCCCGCTTCATTGCTGAAATTAAATTTTTTGTTCCGTTGGTTTGCAGCCATTCAGGCGAGTCTTTTTACGTGGCCAAACAGACTTACTACAATTTCACAGCCTTCAAGGGTGCGCTGTACGTCTTGCATTTTTAGGACATCACCTTTTAAAATTTCCAATTTTGGATGTTTTAATTCAATTTTTTCCGGTGTCCTTAGTAATGCTCTTACGTGGTGGCCGTCTGCTAAAGCGAGCCTAAGAAATTCTATTCCTGTTTGTCCCGATGCTCCAATAGTGCAATTGCTTTCATTGAAATAAATATTTTTTATGGTTACTTCCGCAAAGTTAGCTATCCTTGTTGTACAGGTGTAGTAGGTGTGTACTAACCTTTTTGTGTGTATGGAAAAAGAGAAAATTTACGTCACTGCACGTTGTCCAATTCGCACTACCCTGGAGTTGGTAGGCGGTAAGTGGAAGCTTCTGATTCTTGATCGACTTTATAACAACAATGAGCTTAGACTAAGCGAATTAAAAGCCTTGATCCCGGATATAAGTGAAAAGATGCTTATACAGGAGCTAAAGACTTTGATAGATAGTGGACTTGCAAGCAGAGCAAATTATGGAGAAGTGCATCCAAGAGTAGGATACTCCATTACTGAAAAAGGAAAAAACATAGAACATCTAATCGAAGGTGTGGTAACCTTCGCAAAGCTTTATGAAGAATAGGCCGCAGTTGATGTTGGCTATTCCCATTGTTCAAAGTTCTTTTCCGGCTTCACTGCAATTGCATCCACAAAATGATCAATTTTGTCTTGGCTGTTTTATAAATTTGCTGCTAAAGTCAGTCCTTCTTAAAACCGCCCCAACGCACCCAAAACCAATCGAAAATTTCTATCCACAAACAACCTAAGTCAATTTCTCTGAAACGGTTCTATGATGTACTCCAAAGTACGCCAACTACAAAACCTTCGATAAAAAACAAAAACAGCCTTTTGAAGGACTTTTAAGTCATAAAACGGACTGTGGTATTTGTGGTGGCAGAACCGTGAATTTTATCTGGCGCAGGCAAATTGATGAAAACTGGGTGCGGGTTGGGCTTAAAGTGACGAAAAATCGGATTTTGGGGAAGTTGTGCAACAGCCACTGCTATTATGAGCAGTTCAATTTCGGGTACTTCTGTATCTTTTATGATTCATCGAATTGTCAACATTTACAAATACGGTGTGATTCGGAAGCTCTATTCGCGCATATATTTAAACTCGGATAATGCTTTAATTAAGTTGTAAGTTATAAAATCAATTTGAGAACGGTTACTCACACACGAAGTCTTTGGCTTTAGTTTCGGATCTGTTAAAAATCCATCTGCAATTTGTCTGAGGCAATCATCTGCGTGTATTGCCGCATGAGATGCTGCTGAAACTGTAATGAAAGTTGAGTTAGATAATGTTGTCGATGTCAGTTTTCCAAAAAGAGGTGGACATACAGGATCATGCTCGCCTGATAAAATTAAAACGGGCACTTTACTTTTTACAGGTTTGAATGCTTCAGGACTTGCACTTTGTGGTTGCCATGCATCGCAAAGCGCTCCTTCAAAATCGATTGCAAAAGAAGTAAAATCCGGATACTCTAAAAGTAAGAATTCCTTTGTGCCGCTCGATGTTTTAGGTCTTGACTCATAGCATAGGACAGCATTACTCTGTGGTTCCGAAAACATGCCAAGTGCATTTGGGTCGTTAAATGCGGTAGTCCATTTTGAAAGTATAGAATCATTCCCGTTCCCAACTTCATGAATGGCCAAATGAACAAAAGGAATAGATTTTGGATTTAACATGGCTGTCCAAATACTCCAGGCAAAATCATCCCCGTAATAGTCATAATCATCTGAACCATCACTGTCTTTTATTCTGGCAGGGGTTTTATTCAATCGTTTCACTGCGTTTGAAAAGTCGGTTCTGATAGTAGGAAAATGAGCTAACACAGCAGGATTAGCTGCTATATTTTTTTCAAGCACCTTAAAACAGGTATCAAATGGACGAACGAAGTCAAGCCATGGTGCATTTGGCGGAAAAGGGGAATCAAGAATCATACTGTCAATACTATGACCATGATTGCGTAATAGATTCAAGGCAACCGTGGTGCCAAAGGAAACGCCATACACGTTCCAGCTCTTAATTTGTAAAGACTTTCTAATCACTTCAGCATCGTCTGCAAATTGGATGGAATTAAACGAAGAAATATCGATCCCCTTTGATAAAAGTTGTGTGCGACATTCTTTGTATAAAGAAATTTTCTTGGACTGTCTGGCTTCAACTGAAGAATTGATTTTTGAAAATTGGGAAAGTGAATCTTTCAATTCCGGGCAAAGAGTAGGTTCTGAAAACCCGGTTCCGCGATAGTCAAAAAACAGAATAGCTCTATTTTCTCTTAATAATTTCCATGTTTTCGATTCTAAATAGCGCTTAACGTTTTCCAATGTTGCAATACCGGGTATTCCGTGTAAGTACAATAATGGTTTTTCATTGGAAATATTTAATGAAGGTGCTTACACAACGGCCAAATTAAACTTACCAAGGTAAGGATATGACGTTTTTTTTTAATACAGGGACTAAATAACAGGAAATTTTATTGCTGTCTGCCCAAATGCTATCAATCCCGATTTTTGAGCAGGGGCATTTAAAATTCTCTTTCTGACAAAAACAATTTGTTGAAGCCAAAAAGATACACCCTAGAATAAAAAATGATTTCTATAATCGCCTGTATGTTTTGTAGAAATTAGCTGGTTTATAAAAGTATTTTGCAACGAGCGTCACAATTGCATGTAACGTGAGTCCGTTATAATCCTATTCCAACAAACCAAAATCTAATCAAAAATTTCCAGCCACAAACCACCCATCACATTCTTTTCCAAAAGGCTGCTGGAAAAAGACTAAATTTTAATATTGTACTTCATATTGATTTCAACCTAAGCCTTCCGCCGCTCACCCCCATCAGATTGCACATGCGGTAAAGCATGCGCGCACCCACATTGCCGTCCCAATCGTTGGTATGCAGCGCATCAGGTGCGGGTCCCGGGCTTACTTCGTTCAAATCAAAACCTATTATTTCCTTGCCCGATGCAGCCAGCATGGTAAGCAAGTGGTTTACCTCCTCAAATTCAAAACCACCCGGCACCGGCGTTCCTGTATTGGGGCACAACTTTGGGTCGAGGCCGTCAATATCAAAGGAAACGTAAACTTTTTGCGGAAGCGTGGCTATGATTTCCGCACAGGTTTGATTCCAGGTTTCGCCATTGAATCTCCTACTGGCAATATCTGCATAAAAATAGGTTTGAATACGGCCATTAGAATCCCGTATCATTTCGGCTTCACTTTCGCAAAAATCGCGAATGCCCACTTGCACAAGTTTGCTTACCTGGGGCAGTTTTAGGGCATTGTACATGATGCTGGCATGCGAGTATTCAAAACCTTCGAAGGCTACACGCAGGTCGGCATGTGCATCAATTTGCAAAATGCCGAATGCTCCTTCGGTAGCAGCAAGGTTGCGAATAAGGCCCAGTGGTGTGCTGTGATCGCCACCTACGAGCGCCACCTTTTTGCCCTGAGCGCGCAAAGCGGCAGCAGTACCCTCAACCCAATGCACCATTTGAGCACAGCCTTCGTCTATTTCATCAAGTATGGCGATGGCATCCTCACTTTCTTCACTTATTTCACCTTCGCCTAGTTGTTCTATATAGGCCGCCGCTATTTCGCGAAGGGCTTCGCTCAGCGTGCGTATGCTGCGGGGCAGCTCCAGTATGGCTATGCCGTATTTCCAGGCATCTGGAATATCTTTTTGATACAAGTCCACCTGAGCCGATGCCTTGAGAATGGCTTCAGGGCCTTTGGCACAACCTGCGGTATATGACACGGTAACCTCCCAAGGCACAGGAATCAATACGAGTTCGGCATTCTCAGATGTAAAGGGAAGCCCGAAAAGGCTGCCGGCAGCACCTACACCATTTGGGTCAAAATTACCTATGGCTTCTTCTTTGGTCATCTCTTGCGGTATATTATCGTTTGTTTCTTTGGCCTATCGGCAAAAGGGGGCAAATTTAGAAATTTACAGTTCGTAGAAGGTTCAGCTTGAATGATTCGAATAATCGCAATATAATAGCAAATAAGCAGACCTGCGGGTACATGAGCCTACTGAAGGATAGCCGATGCTCATGCAACTGAATAATACCTATATCAGATGCACCCAAACTCTCCCAAAAGAATAGTATTATTGGCCCCGTGCTTCAGGCATTCGAGAGATTATGATTTTGCGCAGCCCAACCCATTGGATAGATTACGAACTCATTGACTCCGGCAATTTTGAAAAGCTGGAGCGCTTTGGCGAATATACCCTTATACGTCCGGAGCCTCAAGCCATCTGGAGTCCGGCCCTTGCGGAGAAGGAGTGGAGCAAGCAGGCCCATGCCCGTTTCGTGCGCGACTCATCCAAATCGCGTGTGCGCACAGGCCCCGAAGATGGCTGGAAATATTTTCGCAAGGTGCAGAACAACTGGCAATTGAATTACCGATATAGCAGTATCAATATCGCATTCAAGCTGGCTTTTACCACCTTCGGCCATGTGGGCGTATTTCCGGAGCAGGCTGACAACTGGGATTTCATAGCCGATACCGCAACCGGATGGAAAACCCCGGGAAATGTGCTGAATCTCTTTGCTTATACAGGTGGGGCAAGTCTTGCGGCAAAAGCTGCGGGCTGCGACGTAACCCATGTGGACTCCGTGCGCAATATGATAACCTGGGCAGGAGAAAATCAAGAACTCAGCGGCCTTAGTGGCATACGCTGGGTGGTGGAAGATGCACTTAAATTTGCCGCAAGGGAAGCCGCACGGGGAAAACAATACAGGGGCATTGTACTCGACCCTCCTGCATATGGTCGCGGCCCGGCAGGAGAGAAGTGGGTACTCGAAGAAGGGCTGCCTGAACTGCTCAGCCATTGCGCAAAGCTGCTCGCACCACAACAATCATTTTTTATTCTCAACCTGTATAGCATGGGTCTCTCATCGGTGGTGAGTGCAAACCTGGCCGCATCATACTTTAATCCTACAAATATGGAGTATGGCGAATTTGTAATACCCGCTTCGGTCGGGCATAAGCTTCCGCTGGGTACCTTTGTACGCTTTAGCCGCAAATAATGAAACATACTGTATCTGCTCCTACCACCGTAATTGACGCTCTCGGCAAAATATTCGAAGGAGCAAATAAAACCACCCTCAAGCAATACCTAAAGTTTGGGCGGGTGCGCCTGAATGGCGTGGTAGTAAAAGTGGGCGATACGCCTATAGACAAAGGTGCTGAAGTGGAAATAGTTAAACTCACCAAGGAGCGCCGCCGCAAAGCCGATTTTCAGATTGTATGGGAAGACAAAGACCTGATAGTAGTAATAAAACCATCCGGGGTGCTTTCGGCCGGCGAAGGAATTACGAGGGCAGCTACCATGCACAAAATGGTGCAGGAATATGTGAAGGAAGAATCACGCGGAAAAAAAGGCGCTTTCGTGGTGCACCGGCTCGACAAGGAAGTTACAGGGCTCATGATTTTTGCCAAGTCAGAAAACGTGCAGGAAAAACTCAAAGACAACTGGTCGCACTACACCAAGAAATACCTTGCCATTACCGAAGCCAAGCCACCCCGTGAGCAGGGAACTATTGATACGTATCTGGCTGAATTTAAACAAACCATGCATGTGGTAAAACCCGATGTACCCGGTGCTGTGCGCGCTGTAAGCCACTACCGCTATATACGGCCTGAAGGCAAGTACCACCTACTGGAAGTAACCCTCGAAACAGGTAAGAAAAATCAGGTGCGGGTACATCTGGCGCACCTTGGCTGCCATATAGTAGGCGACAGAAAATACGGTGCCGACGATTCACTGAATCTCAAGGTACGTTTGCTTTCACAATGTATTGAGATAACACACCCTGTGGGAGGAAAAGCTTTGAAATGGGAAATACAACCCGATACCGGTTTTCTCAATCCCAATAAAGAAGCGCGAAAGATTATTAAAAAGCTGGGTTAGCGCTTTACCATTCTAAAGCCTATGCTTCTTCCATGGCCTTGAAATATGGCCAGGTTGGTCCATGAGAGTGCAAACTTCTCGAGCAATTCTACCTGCACATCGCCTCCAAAATTGGGGACACGTTTAATTTACGGGGACTACGCGAAGAGTTTATTTAATCTGAACAAGAAAAAAGCTGTATCGGTAACCCCTCTTAGGTTCGCTCTGAAGAGTTTTATTTTGGCATTAAAAGATTCGGCACTTGCATTGGTACTTCTGTTATTAAAGAAGTTAAGAATGTGTTCAAAATTGGCTTT
>JBBQZU010000027.1:0-40273 GCA_038207425.1 Flavobacteriales bacterium
AAAGCGCCACCTGATTGATAAAATCCACTGCGACCCCAAAGCCGAGATGAAAGCGTTTGGTAAGTCAACCAACCGTTCGCGATGACATTGATGGCAGCATCTGGAGTTTCAACTTGCAAAGCGCCAAGCGTCTCTTTCCAATAGTTTTTTACTTTTTCAAATGATTCATGTGCAATCACATTTCCGCGAAATTGTCGGGCAAGTTCTTCGGCCTGATTCAAATCCTGTCCTGCACCAAGTCTAAATATTATTTCACGTTCTTCGTCAATCGCCAAATTGAATGGTACCTGGATGGCAGCACAGGGGTCTAAAGCGAGACCGGTCTTGCCTGAAAGTCTTTGCCGCAGCATTGCATCAGGGTTTTGCAAGGTTCCATTGCGCCCAATAAATTCCGTTCGGTCTGTCGTATAGGTTTTATCCTTTGCATCTGTATCGAAAAATGCAGCCCGGTTTGAAAACTCTGTGCTGTAAGGGTTTCGTGCAAATATTGTCCCACTATTTACCTCAGCTTCAGTGCGAATCTGCATGGCTGTTTTTGCTCTGTTATCGCCAAGTACCCATTCGATATATCCGGTAGCGGAGAGTTCGCGGGGTCTGCCGGATTCATTGCGAATTTTAATTACAATGAATTTGACAGCTGCATCAATGTCCACATAAACCAGCATTTCAGAATATATACCATCTTCATTGTGTTCAAATGCACTATAACCAAAGCCATGTCGCGTTATGTATCGCGATGTGCCACCTGCCGGTAGAAGCGTCGTTGACCAGAAGTGCCCGCTTTTTTCATCGCGCAGATAAAATGCTTCACCAGAAGCACCAGTTACGGGGTCATTATTCCAGGGAGTCAATCTTAATTCATGCGCGTTTTCTATCCATGTATAGGCGCCTCCACTTTCAGAAACCACTGTTCCAAAGCCGGGATTGGCAATGACATTCACCCAGGGAGCCGGGGTTTTATTTTTGTGATCCATAGCAATCACATATTCACTTCCATCAATAGAAAATCCTCCCAAACCATTAAAAAACAAAAGGTCTCTGGGTATTGGAATGGCTTCAAATGCCGGAAGATACTTTTGTGCCGGAACCATGTAAGGAATTTTCAACTTAGGTGGCGCTTTACGCTTAATATGGTCAGCTAGTGACCCTCCATTATCGGAAATAATTGCACGTGCCACGGTTTGAAATAATATGCGGTCCTCATCGGATATCTGCTCAACCGCTCTTACAAAAACACCTCCCGGACGGTCTCTTAATTCTACCGGAACCATCGCCTCAATTTCATTTTGAAAAATCTGACGGTATCCGCCATGGCCTTCATTCCATATTAACAGATCAACATAGAGACCCTTTAAGCGCCAGTAGGCATGAGCTTGTACCAATTGCTTCACCAATTGCATATTGGCCTGCTTTTCAATTTTCAATAGAACTATTGGCAGGTCTCCTGAAATAGAATATCCCCATAAGCCTGACTGTTGCCGTTGGTTGCGAATGAGAATTGCTGGGTCAGCGCGAAACACAGGGTTGTTAAACAGTATAGGGCTGGCAAGGCGCGCGTACAATTGAGCGTCACCATCCGAAGCATTGATTTGACGGAGCACTACCTGACTGTGCGTCCAGGCTAACTCAAATACACGGTCTTTATGACTTTTATCCTGGTATTTATTGATCAAGCCCAGGCAAACTTGCTTCGTTTCAGCCACGCCGGTAATCAGGTCAATCGTAATTGCTTCATCCGGGTCAAGCGTTATTTTGTATCGGATAGCCACAATGGGGTCTAATACGGCACCTTGTTTTCCTGATAGCGGGCCCGGATTGTTCATTGCCTGCGGATGCGCGATTGAATTTCCACGACCTATAAATTCCAATCGGTCCGTTTCGTAGGATATTTCATCGGCATCCTTTCCATGCATAGTCATCAAATGGCACATCCAAGGCGGATGCTCATCAGCAGACCGAGGCCTACGCGTGCAAATAATGGCATGCTGATCGGGGATAATCTCAGTTTGCACAAAAAGATTGTTGAATACGGGTTGCATCAAATCTGATGCTGGCGCTGCGAGAACCACCTCTGCATAGCTGGTAAGCTCAATGGTTCTTCGCGCTGAGGAAGAGTTTGATATGCGTAACCTTCGCATTTCTATGTCGTCCTCAGGAGAAACGACAATTTCAGTATGCGTTTCTATTTCGTTATTGGCAGTGCGGAAGTCTACGTGGCCATGCGAATAGGTTGCTTCGTATTTGTCTGCCTTTTGAAGGGTCGGTTGATAGGTATTAGACCAGAAAGCATCGCTGTCCAAATCGCGAAAATAACAAAAGGTGCCCCAATTATTACAGGTGTGGTCTTCACGCCAGCGGGTAACAGCCAAATCTCTCCAGCGGCTATATCCACCACCTGAATTGGTTACCATCACATGGTATTTGCCATTGGAGAGCAATTGCACCTCAGGAGCGGGCGTATTGGGATCACGTAGTATTCTTGTCTCTACTGCAGTGGGTGTAAAACTAATTTCAAATATATCGGTAGTATGGGCAAAGTAGGTGGTTGCTTTTGGTATGCGTTCCTGCAGTAACAATAGCGCTGCCTTAAACTGTGGTTCCGCCTCAAATAATTTTTGCATCGGTTTATCAAGCAACAGGTAAGCAAGGGAGAGCAAACTCATTCCCTGATGATGCGCCATAAATGAATAAACAATGGCATGGTTTTGTCCGCGAGGCAAACGAGATGGGGTATAATCTATGGCTTCATAAAATCCATAACGTCCCTCAAATCCTTTTTCGTAAAGCAGCTCCAGATTACTGCAAGCTTTTTCGGGTGCTACCATCAGCGCAAGTGCCGATGCATATGGAGCGACAACGAGTTCTTCCTCCAAACCTCGTTTCAAGCCCAAACCGGGAACGCCAAACGCTCGGTATTGGTAATGAGATTCAGCGCTAATCATGTTGTATCCCGACTCAGAAACTCCCCAGGGCTCACCGGTCTGTTTCCCGTATTGAATCTGACAAGCTACAGATGCTTTAGACGTTTGGTCAAGCAATGTGTTTTCATAATCAGGCATCACTAAAAGTGGCATTAGGTATTCAAACATGGAACCACTCCATGAAAGCAGAATAGGGTGACCATTTACATTGGTCAGCAAGCGACCTAAAGCAAACCAGCTCTCTTCAGGCAGGTTTCCCTGGGCAATGCCGACAAAGACGCCTAACCTGGCTTCTGATGCCAGTAGATCATAATAACTCACATCCACTTTACGCTCTTCCACATTGTAGCCAATGGAGAGCAGATGACTGGTTTTGTCGTATAAAAAATCCCAAGTGATATCCGCCAAGCCATTGCACTGCTGAGCGAGTGCATTGGACGATGCAATTTGTTCTTCCGCCTGACGGATAGATTGGTTTAATGCAATTTGAAATGGTTCAAGCCATTCGGTTTCAATATTTGTGTAAACCTGAGCTTGCTGCTGATTTACTTCCTTATGCAATTTCCGAGCTGTCTTCAATAATTCGCTCAGCGTTGAATATTGACTCGAGGTAGCCAGGTCCTTGAACGGAGATGGAGCAGTGATTAATAATTCCCAAGGAGCGAAAATTTGCAGGGCCTGCCCCAACTGCTCCAATTGTATTTTTAATTTTTGTTTCCACCAATACGTTTCACTCTCGGAGTCACTATTAAGATTGTCGTAAACTGCGTTAAACGCAATCGTCAACTGCTCTATGCTTCTTTTTACTTCCAGGGGTGTATTAAAATCCTGCTTAGCGGCAGTTCTTAATTCCCCTTCAAACGATTGCAATATCTCGGCTTCACTTTCTTCCAGTGTATCAGTGAGCACATGGAGTGTATCCCAAAGCCCTTGAAATAATTTGGAATGAATTATTTTTTGACGAGGGATGGCCAACAAACCTTGTCGAAGCACTAGCAAGTGCCCTACCAGATTGCCACTATCCACCGTTGAAATATATTTTGGCTGCAATGGATTCAACGATATGGTGTCATACCAATTGTAAAAATGACCACTGTATCGTTCCATTTTGGTAAGCGTACCAATGGCATTTGCGGTTCGTTCAATAAACTGACCGTTCGTGATATAACCAAATTCGCGAGCCGTAAGATTAGCGAGTAGTGATAACCCGATATTGGTGGGAGAAGTGCGATGCGCTATTTCTGCAATCGGTTGCTCCTGAAAATTGTCAGGCGGCAACCAGTTGTCGGTTTGTCCGGCAAAGCGTTCGAAGAAACCCCATGTTTTTCTGGCTACTTTTCTTAGAAATATCGTTTGTTCGCGCGAAAGTGTAGAGACCTGTTTGGCCAATGGTTGGCTTACCCTCCAGGTAATGAACGGAGCAAGGAGCCAGAGTATAGCGATAGGACCTGCCGTGGCTAGCTTAACGGGGGCGTTGATCGCCAAATAAACACATACAATCAAGGGTAAAAAAACTTCAATCCACATGACGGCATACGAAGCTAGAAGACCTGTCGAATTACTCCTCCAATCGTTTGCCGAAGGATTCCATTCGAGCAGGTGTTTGCGGGTGAAAAGCTTCCTTCCTAAAGTGCGGCTAATCGCCTTAAAATTGACATAGGCTTCATACGGCAGGCAAATTAGCTCAAACAGCGTATTGATAATAATGTCGGAAATACTGCGAAGGGAGTTTCTTATATGTTGTGTTACGATAACATCTTTGGGTTTGCGGATAAGGTCCCATACGGATGAAAAAATAATCGGAACCACGATAAACCCGGCAACTACAAAAGTCCATAATAGAGGTGATGGCAAAACCAACCATCCCAATAAGAGCAGCGCTGTAAGCGCCAACGCGATAAGGCTTCGCCTGATATTATCAAATATTTTCCAGCGCGATAATGCTGAGACAGGGTTTTTTTCCCACTTGCCATGAGCGCTGGGAACAAAGGGTAAAAACCAAGAGAATATCTGCCAGTCACCTCGAATCCAGCGCGAGCGTCTCTTCATGTCTGCTTGGTAGCTTGTCGGATATTTTTCGAAGAGTTGTACATCACTCACCAATCCTGAACGCAAATAACAGCCTTCCAAAAGGTCATGACTCAGGATGCTGTTTTCAGCAAACTTTCCCTCCAGCACTTTCCTAAAAACATCCACATCATAAATTCCTTTGCCAATAAAAGAACCCTCACCAAACAAATCCTGATAAACATCGGATGACGCGCGGGTGTATGGGTCGATACCAGGCTCATTTCCGTGCATGCGGGCATATAAGGAACTGGTGATTTCTGGCAGGCTGGTCGCAACTCGTGGTTGTAAAATCCCATGTCCTTTGGTGATCCGTCCTTTTTGCTCGTCGTAAAATGCTTGATTCAATGGATGCGCGATGGTGCCGATTAATTTCCAAGCAGTACCCATCGCCAATTGCGTATCAGCATCCAGGGTAATCACATATTTTATACGTGGTAAAATAGTTTGGTCAGCTAAGATTACTGAGAAACTTTCTTTTGAACTTCCGCGCAACAGCGCGTTCAACTCGTTGATTTTTCCGCGTTTCCTCTCATAACCCATCCACTTATTTTCTCGCTCATTCCAGCGTCTCGGACGATGAAAAAGAAAGAATAGGTCATTTGTTTTTCTCTTGTATTTTAGATTTAGTTGTTCAATCTTTCGTTGCGCTGATTCAATGAGGATCTGGTCTTGAGGAAGCGTTTCCTGATCTGCATCGGTAAAATCAGTCAACAGGCCAAAATGTAAATTTTCATTTCTATTGGCGAGGAAACAAATTTCCAACGACTCGGCTAAACGCTCTATTTCCTCGGGGCCCGAGAGCAGGGAGGGGACTATAACCAAGGTGCTGGATTCTGATGGGATTTTTTTAGAGAAATCCATGCGGGGCAGCAAATTCGGCGCCACCAATAAAGTGGAGAAAAAGTTAACGATCGATATGGCAAGCTGACTGGCGGAGAGCAACGAGAGAAAAGCAATCGTTGCCAGAAGCCAGATGTTTTTTAAATCTTCATGCATCAGCTTTAAAAAACCCGCACCTATGGCAAATGTGATGATCATTATAAGCAATAGGTATATCGGAAAACTTCGTTTTCGAAAGAAGTGCCTTAACCTTTGGAAAAGTGAGACCGGCGTTTTTGCAACTCTTTTTGTTTGACTTACTCCTAAGCCTATAAGATAATATCCAACGTGGGCAGTGCGGTGATCCTCATCCTTGCCGGGTACACTTTCGTGCGCAAGCTGGATGGCTATTCGGGCAACTTCCTGTTCGGTAATCTTGCTCTTTTTTGCGATATCCTCTACTACGTGTCTGTACCGGTCTCGTGCAGAGAAATCCATTGAGCCGTATATTCCGTTGGTGTCTTCGTGAAGCGTTTGTTCAACGATACTGTGTTCTTCCACAAAATTCCGCCAATTCAATTCGTCAAGCAAGCGAAGGCTACCAATACTATTACTCATGGATACCTGATGGACCGCCTGCTTTTGAACTTCTGAATTCACCAATTCCTCGCAAGACAATCCGCTTTCAGATAATTGATGCTCTATCCAGTTGAGCGCCAATGCCAGGTTATCGCCTTTGCCCCGAAGTTGTCGGTCCATTTCAGCCACAAATGCATCTACCATCGGAGGATTCGACCGCGCCATGTCAGCGATAATCATTATCAGATTTTTAGGGTCTTTCTCCGATTTTTCAAGCATTTGTTCGGCCCAATAATTCGCAAGGTTGCTATCTATCCTATCAATAGCGACGTGGGACGCAAGACGCCTAAGGTTTTCGATTAAAGCAAGCCGCAGCATGATGGGTATCGCCCATAATTCCCCTAATTTTAAATTGGTTACCGTCTGGTAAGCATTTATAAAACTGCTCAGATTTTCTACATCTATTCTTCCATCACTGTGGGCTATCACTTGACGAATTATATCGTAGATGCGCGTCACTTCTTCTGAGGAAACACCTGATAGCTGAGGTAAATCTTCACTATAACCTTTAGGGAAATTGAATTTGGCACTGCGGATATTTTCTTCTATCAAGTAGAAATTGTCAAGCAACCATTCTCCTGCCGGGGATATTTGATACTTATTTTTGATAGAGTCGGTGATCAGCTTGCGGACTTCATGCAACACCGTTTCATTATCTGCAAGCCGCTTGAGCAAATGATCCTGTGCTGATTTGGCACTAAGCTTATGCGTTTTTGCCAAGACTTTCCCAAACCGCTCCATCTGTTCAGAGCTATAAAGCTCCGCACTAAGCAGTTCCTCCTTCCGGAAATTTTGATTGGAGCTTTTTGATTGAAAAAAAGCTCTCATATCAGCTATGATTTGATGGGCAGGAGCATGATTCATTTATATTATAGTTTGATAGGGTTACCCATTTAGATCGCGGCTATTTTTAATTGACCGAAAGTCATTGGTTTATGCTCACACATTCTTTCAATAAGGTCTGTAAAGTATGGATTTTCGGTGGTTCCGCCGATTAAAGCGAAAAAAATATTCGTTGATGTAGTTTGCCATATTCTCTGCATCGCAGTATGAGTGTACGCCGCGCAGCCAGTTTTTAAAGTTCCTGATTTGGTTGTGCAGCATAGGCAAGTTTCTTCCCTTTTTAGATAGGATTTGCTTCAAATTAGGATAGTCTTGCACAAGTGGGTTATAACCTGCCCATCCATGAGCCAATATGTGAGCTTGTGTGCTGATGTGCTGGTCAAAGATGGGGCGAAGCGATTTGGCACTATAGTTTTCAATGACCTTGGCGTAGCCCCTTCCGCAATCACCATTTCGGTACTCAAATGCGATTACAAGGCGTATTTTCTTTTCAGATTTTAATTCTTCCTTGTTCGCCTTTCTGTGGGGTACCAATTTCAAATTCATCAACGTGTACATCTCCATCCAAAGGGTTTTGACCACTGCCTTGCATCGCTGTTTGTGCCTTGCGCCTAAAGAGCCAAGCAGTAGTTTGCTTCACTTCGAAGCGCTCGCCGAGCCAAATACTACATGCTGGTTCCGATGAAAGGCTTGACTTTCAGGTTTGATTTGATATCCTTGAAAAAGGATTCGATACTTCTGTAATCTTCATGCCGGAGTTGGTTTGTCTTTATTTGCATTTTAAATACACCGGATTTTTCCCTACCCAACTCTATTTTTTGTATCTCAGCTTAAAAACTTCTTGAACAGATATGATATTATACATTCTTTTCACCACTTACCAGGCTGATTGAATTCTCCGAAAGGGCAGTGGTTCCATACTTATAATCGGCGTAGACTTTTGTGAACTCTGCTCCGTAGAAAACAATCATGGATGAATAAGAAGTCCATAGTAAAATAAGTACAATAGAGCCGGCCGCTCCATATCCAGAAGCCGGATCGGCTTTTCCGAAGTACAATCCTAATGCTGATTTGCCAAGAAAAAACAACAATGATGTAACAAATGCGCCAATCCAAACTGTACGCCATTTGATTTTGGCATCTGGTAAAAATTTAAACATGAGAGCAAATAAGATGGTAATGATAACAACAGAAAAAATGCCATTCAGTATTTGAAAAATAACCAATAAAGATTCTGACCAATGATTCATTACCCATGATCCTAAGGCTGATAACATTGACGAAATTACAAGTGACATAAGCAGTAAGAAAGCAATGGAGATGATTAAGCCAAAGGAAAAAATTCTTGATTTTAGAAATGACCAAATTCCTGATTTGGTTAGTGATACTTTAACTTCCCAAATCGCATTCATTATTTTTTGTAATTCGACAAATACCCGTGTTGCTCCAATTAAAATTACTGTAATACCCAAAATACTCGCCCAAACTGAATCTTTGCTTTTGTTTGCGATCATAACTATATTCTGAATCTGATCGGCAGTATCGGTTCCCATAGCTTGTTCGATCTCACGATGTAATTTCCCGCTAACAGCATCGTTACCAAAAAAATAGCCTGCAATTGCTACAACTACGACTAATAACCCGGGCAAAGAAAATATGGCGTTGTAAGCAATGATGGCACTCTTATTAAAAGGGTCTCGGTTCCACCATTTTTTAGAGGTAATTTTAAGTAGTTTGAATATTTTGGCCAAACCGATTTTTTTCATTGGATACTACTGATTCACTCATTTCGTTTTTTATTTTTCTTATCTTTTTTATCTGAGTTTGAAAAAATCTTTTGAATAATCGTTTCATTTTCTTTGGTTTTCACTCTGCTAACTGAAAGTATAGATATTTCATCGTCAATGGATGGGTAAATTGCCTGTACAAATGCATTTTGCAATACATGTACGATAGCATACCAAGTCCTTATTGTAGTTTTTTCATACTCACCTTCTATAGGAATTTTTGTTGCCACCTGCTTTTCTTTGGGATTTTTAAGAATCACACCGGCTGTGCCAATCACAGCTTCATATAATTTACTTATGAAGGTGTCATTGCGGTCTTCAGGACCAATAACTTTAAGATTTGTGATTATTGGTTTTACATAGCCAATGAATTTTCCATTTTTTGATGCTAGCTCTGTGTACATTCCAAATGTGCCTTCGCTTACATCGAAATTTCCGTAAGCTTTGAAAAAACTATTGAGCTCGGGAAGGTTCGTATTTTTTAATTCAGCATTCAAATCGTATGTGGGTTCGGTAGCAAGTGCATTCAATCTCATGCGCAAATTAAAAGTTCCATCGTAAACATTAGCAGTAGCGACAACAGTGGATGGTAAAGTTGCTGTATCTGAAACACTGGAAAGATTTTGTGCTAGAATATTTGCGTTCGTCAATGCTATGTTTACAATAGGTGTTGAGGTTGAGTCAATGTATTGTACTTTGCCGTTGAAAATTTCAAGACGATTAATCTTTAGCGGCATAAATGTTTTGAGAACTTTACGAAAATCTGTCGTATCTTTTTGAATATCTGCAGCTTCAGCTTTGTCTTTTGTAAAACGCAATACTGGATTTACACATTCAATTTCTCCTACAATTCGTTGATTAAATAGTGATTTCCACTCTACAGAAAGGTCTATTACTTGTGACGAAATAAAGGGGGTGTGTTCTTGCGAAGTAGAATCTACTTTGTCTATATAGAAATCTTCTAGCATGTATGCACCTCTGAAAAGCGACAAATCAAGATCAGTAACATGTCCATAATATCCGTCCATGTTAGCAAGCGTTTTATTGGCATAGTGGAGCAGGACATATGGCAGTATGAAGCGCACAACGAATAAAATTGAAATAATTGAAATGAAGATTATCCATTTTTTTTTTCGTCTCTTCCCTAAAGTTTCCCTTGATGCCATTTACGTTATTCTTGCAATTCAGAATGCACAGATATTTTTTTTGTCCTATTCTTGAGCTTTGACGCCAAGGAATACAAAAGTGTGTGACCTACAGACCTGATATTATTGTAATGATTTGATCCGAAATTTGACGCTGCTGTCTGTATTGCCAAACCTGCAATAATCTTCATTGGATTATAAGTATTGCCAAACAAAATATTCTTTACCAAGAATCCCGAAGCAACTCCAACTACTGTTTTGCCAATCCCGTCTTTTATATCGGGTGAAGACTTTATTTCTTTGAGAGTATCCTTGATGATGTTAATAGGCTTTAAGCTTTCACCTACTTTCTCAAGCTGTTGCTTGAGTTCCATTAATTCTTTGTCACGCTTCATTTCTAACAAGGCAATTGCTTCATTTAGCGAGTCATTTGAAGGCAATTTCTTCATCGCTCTTTATCTTTTGTCATTTGAAAAATAATAGAATCGTTGATGGGTGCCTTTAGAATGGTGTTTCGATTTAAATATAAAATCAATGCTACCAAAACATAGAAGCCAGCAACGATGAAGAATCCGTAGTAAGACTTACCGACCAGTTCGCCTATCCATAGGGACAAAGCGATGTTCGACAAAAGCAGTATTAACATAATAGCGGCATAGATGGCAAGTGTTGCCCCAATTGATGAAACTACATCCGCTGTTTTGCCAATAGCTTTGAGTTTGAATAAGTTGATATTTGTTTTTAAATATTCTTCAGCTTTTTCAAACAACGATTCTATCAACGTTGCTTTTTCTTCCATGTAACTTAATAATTAGGACTGAGATTAAAATTTCTCGTTCACCGCATTCTTAACATCGTTTTTTACTTCCTGCGCTTTTACTTTTCCGGCTTGAACTAAGTCGTTGACATCTTCTTTTGTAGATTCGTATTTTTCGATGATGCCGTTGAGTAATTCATCAAATTTTGATTTTAATTCATCCCCGTAATCATCTGCTTTTTTGGTGATTTTTTTACGTGTGTTTGTTCCTTTGTCTGGAGCAAATAAGATCCCGATTAGCGCACCTGTGGCAACGCCTGCAAGAACACCTAATAAAACTTTACCTGAGCTCATTTTTTTCGTTTAATTGTTAGAAATGTGTTGATTTTTATCAATGCAAAGTAACACTGAATGAGAGCGAAAGCTCTTATATAAATTTTAGATAATGTTATATAAAGAACCATATGCATCCAGGACGTTTCATATTAAATTAAAAGAACAGAGATGTTCGCGCAGAGCTCATTTCCGCTTTAACTTTGACATACCCGATGTCAATGCATATTTTATTTTCAGTCTTTCTATTTTATAGGAAGCCGACATTGCCATATCTCGTAATTTTTAGAGCAATTTATGTGCATTGTGGGAATATAAACAGACGCTGTAATGATTACGTCGCCATACTCACTCCAATCTTCTGTGGAACCCACTCTACAGTTAGCTCTTCCCTATAATTCTCCACGGTGAGCCTTGCCAGAAGGTAGCTAATCGTAGATTCTGCCCCCTGATTTAAATTGACATGATGCTCTTCAAGTCCATCATAACAACCGCCTGTGCATGGATTATATATTATGTGATGCAAATGGTTTTTACCCAGATACCAGCTAAAAGTAGAGCGCATAAGATTAACATAATTCGGATCTTTAAACTCCTTGTAGAACCATTCGAGCGCCAATATTGTGTAAGCAAACTCTATGGGTTGCTCGCCAAAAGGCTTTTTCTCCTGACCTTCATAGTGCCTGCCAATATTTGAAATGGCCGAAATGTTTTCATTGTCATGGGTAATTGACAAGAGAAAATCAAAGGTTTTCTTTGCGGTTTCTTTATAAAGGTCGCTTTTGGTGCACTTGCCTGCCAATAGCATCGCCTCGGGCAAAACGGCATTGCCGTAGGTTAGGTAAGGCTCATACCATTGCCAATTTTCATTGGAAACTCCTCTGTACTTCGATATGAGATTATCTGCCAGTCTGGTGATTATTTTTAGTATTTCCGGATCCTTCCTGAATTGATAATAAAAGTACAATCCTTTGATGCAGAAAGCGATCGCCCGGGGTGACTGCAGTTGGCTAATTATAGGAATAGCCTTTCGGAATACCACTTCAACCTGTGCCAGTGAGTGAGAATTGATCAAACGCGGTAGAGATAGAAATTCGCCTAAAGCCCAAATAGCTCTCCCGTTGGCATCTTCCAGGTTTTCATCCTTATTCTTCTCAAAAAATTCTTTATTAATGGCAACATAATTTAAAAAAGAACCGTCGGCTTGCTGGCAGAAAAGAATGAATTTTAAATAAGTGTTAATTAAGTGAAGGTCTTCAAGATCGCCTGTAAGTTGAAAATTTCTTGTAAGCGCAATAAGTGCTCTGGCATTGTCATCAATCGTGTAGGCCGATGCCCTGTCCGGTAAATCGATATTCGCAAATTGAATAATGCCAAAATCTGTGGAGAGTCTTTTGATATGTTGCAAATTGATAGGAGGATACAGGTACTTGGGAGAGAATTGCTGTTCGCTCAAAAGCGAAACGGCTATTTCCATATGTGCTAAAGCGGAGTTTTGCCATATTGTAGGAGAAATTTTGTGTAGTGCATTCATATGCATTTCGTCCATCATATTTGGAGTGGAAAGCATCAATAATGCTGCATCAGCAAGCTGATCTGAATTCTGAAAATCAAAATTGATGCCTGCTCCGTCCAGCATCTCTATTGAATGCGGAATTGGCGTAGAAATAATAGGGCAACCGGCCGACATCGCATAGGCCAATGTGCCACTCACGGCCTGTTGTGGATCTTTGGATGTAAATAGATAAATATCTGTACGTTGTAAATACTCCAGCAATATTTGAAGAGAAAGGTATTTATTTACAAATAAAACATGGTCTTCTAATTTAAGCGCTTCAACTTTTTCAAGTAAAAAATCACGGTACTTTTCACCTTCGGTTTGCAATACTTCGGGGTGCGTTTTTCCGATGATTAGGTAAAGCACACTTGGAAATTGAGCAACAATACGCGGTAAAGCATCAAGTGCTGTTTCTACACTCTTCCCTTCACTTATAAGCCCGAAAGTTGAAAAGACAATGCGATTAGGAAAAGGTATATCTTGTTTTTTCACATGCTTTTGCGGTCGAATCAAATGCGTGCCATGCGGAATAACTTTTATTTTATCCGATGATATTTACATAATCTACACGGAGTATCTCACGAGAGAGATGGGTCATCACTATTAATGTTGAAGAAAATTCTGCGATCTGTCGGACAATGCTTTTTCTTTCTTCGGAAGGTTTTGGTATAATGGTATGAAATGTAGTAACAACAGGCGCTTCTACATTTTTTAAGAAATCAATCAGGTAGGATCCCAATTCACCATCGAATAGGCCAAATTCATGCTGCAAATAAATAATTCCTATGTCCTTATCCTGATTGACTCGCTCGGCTAGTATCTTGTAGTCTTCTCTAATACGCGTTTTTAGAATGTATTTTACCTGATCAGGCTAGTCTGGTGCTACATCCCATTTTTGTAAGGCGCAAACCTTTATGCTAAAGCCGTCTTTGTATTTGTCTTCATTGCGCGAATTAAATCCTGACTATACGTTGCTATTCCACATTTACGGGGTGGAAAGGATGTGACGACCAGTATTTCCTTCTCGCTCATATGGCATGATTGAGAAGTTCGATAACCAGTTCTTTTATATTTACTGATGCGGCCGCTATTCGGGTATCTGCAGCACCATAATAGATGTAGAGAGTTTCTCCAAAAAGTGCAGTTCCCGTAGGGAAAACTACGTTGTTCACCTCTCCTTTTAATTCCCATTTATACTCTGGTTGAAACAAAGCGTAGGGGAGTCGGGCAAGTTCTTTGGTCGGATCATTCAAGTCAAGCAGAGCGGCGCAAGCGGAATATACATAGCCTGCAACGGTATCATGTACACCATGATAGATCAAGAGCCAACCATGTTCTGTTTCAATAGGCGGGCAACCCCCGCCGATATAACTGATTTCATGATCGTACTTGGGAGCCATCAGGATGGATTTGTTAAAATGCATCAGATAATCTCGCCAAAATACTGCGGTTAACTCCTTGATATCGTGAACGCAAGCAATTTGAATATCAGGTCTGATGCGGTGCAGAAAATAGAATTTATGGTTTATCTTTCTTGGAAAGAACATTAGGTTCTTATCCCATAGTAAGATTTTCTTTTTCAATCTCTCATCCAAATTGGTTTGGAGATGAAGTCGCTTATATTTTTCATTTAACTGCTCATTGCGTTCTGCCATCCGATGAAAATCATGATATGTAATTTGAGGCACGATGATTCCATGCCGCTCAAAATGCACTAAGTCAGTAGACGTAGCTAGAGCACCCATTGCGTTTATTCCGTCATAAGCAGTAAAGGTGAGGTAGTAAATGCCATCAATTTTTACAATGCGGGCGTCTTCTACTCCTTGACATTCATATTCAAATTCAGGGATGAGAAAAGGTTTATCGTTCCGGTAATTCAAAGTGAGCGGCCCTTCTAGTTTGGCATAGCCAATGGTGGAATGATTGCCTTTTCGTACGGCCCTATAGAAAACGTGAACAGTATTGCCTTCCTGCATGATAGCAGGGTTGAGAACGCCTTCGTTTTCAAATTCTATATCTGTAATATCAAGGATGATTCCCTCTTTTGTTACATTAAACATAATCTCCTTTAGAATTTGGTTTCTTACTGATCGACTATACCGGATATGGCATCTAACAACTTTTTATTTGATTTTTCTTTGATCACCGAATGTATAAAGTTGCCTGTATGAACTTGGCCAAATGGTACCCGACAGTGCTGATATGTTTCTTTTTAACAGAGAGATTTTTAATGCCTGTGAATGCGCCCTAGAATTGTTTGAAGGGAAGCTACTAGTTTGTCTAAAGCGCCTGATAAGGCCAGTTCAACAGTATCGGCCTTCGCTGAAACTGCCATCGGTTGCCTGCCTTCCAATCTGGCTTCTAAAAGACACTTTACATCATCCAATCCTTCCTTTTTTCCGTTTTCATCAGAAAGATGCACTTCAATTCTTGTAATATGAGATTGATATCTTTCAAGTGTTTCTGATATCAGAGAAGTAAAATGCTGCTGATGCTTTTCGTCTCCATCAATAGTTTTGTCGGTGTTGAATTGAATTTTCATTTCGGTTTATTTTATGTTCGTTTAAGCTTTATCTTCCTCCAAATCGTTGTGATTGTCACCACCCAAACTGTAATAATTATTCTCCTCATCCTCACTACCTACACTTTCTTGTTGATCATCCAACTCTGATCCCGGAACATCCAGATCTCCGCCAGACATATCGTCCCTGAAGGGCTTCTCGTTCAGCGCGCCCGTGCTTTCATTGGGGGCTTTCTGTTTCGTAATGTCCTCAGGGTTTATATCTCTTTCTTCCTTCCCCTGATTGTAAATGTCGTCTGAAGGCTGGTACTTCGGATACCCGGGATATAAAGATGTTTCATCGATATTCGTTGCTGCAAACTCTTTGTGTGTTTTGGCATAATTCTTTACAAGAATATCTAATGAGTTGTAGTATTCTTCAAGATTTGTTATATCTATCTGATCTGGCTCTAAATTACTCTCCGGCATTTCCTTGATGTACTTGGAAAGCTCAGGAAATTTCTCGTAAATTCTGTTGGTGACATGTGCGATATCGCGATGTAATTCTGCTTTGGTTTTCATTTCTTTATTTTTTCTGAAAATATTATTTAGCATCATCTATATCCTGCTTTCTATATCCTGCTTTCACGGTCGTTTTATTTCTCTTTGCGAAAATTTGAATATGGAGAATCCCATAGCTATGCGTACGTTTCTTTCAATTCATTTGCTTTCAAAATCGGAACATAAAGCAGGACGTTTATACCAATGATGATGAAGAGTGGTCCAAAGCCTTCCATATCGATCTCTTTGTTCAGATCAGGATAGAACATAATTACAACAACGCCAAAACCTACTGCTAGCGCTAAAAGCATGCGCACAAATACGATTTTATAGGAAACCTTTCTGTGTAAATTAAAAAGCCAGATACAAAAGGTGATTTCCGAGAATGCATAAAAAAAGAACAAAAAAGAAGTTATGTACAAAAGGGTTTCCAATGTGGCGCCAAATACTATGACAACTACTCCATAAATCAGCATTGTCATAGCATGCATTTCGTGATAAGCCAACTGAACTTGCCACCTTTGGCGTGATAGGGCAGTTAAAAATGAAAGTAGACCTCCAATTAGCAATGTGCTGCCCAATGTGATTTTTAGCACGTTGAAGGCGACTTGCTGCGAAAAGAAAAGAAACACACCTGCAAAGATTATAATTGCACCATATAGGTGCAAGGAAAAATTCTTTTTCATGGGTAAAATATTCACGTTTGTTTTTGTTGATTAAAATTTATCTCTCTATTCTTCAATTCGCATCTACGCTCCGCAACCCGCATCTAAAGTCCGCTACGCTGAGATTTTTTGGCAAGTCGCGTCTATTTTTTGTCATGCGCTGTCTGAAATTAATTTAAGAAGAACTTCGCTCCTGATTGTTTCTTTGAGCATTTTGAAACTCCAGGTTCCAATATTTTCGCATCTCCACTTTTCTGCAGGATACCTGTGAGCCCACGCAGGCCTTAGGTTGTCATTCATCAACTTGGCACTTTTACCGTTTGCAACGACCTCTTTGGCGATGTATTCACTTCTAGTGAGTTTGTCGGTTTGAAAAAGGGATAATGTTATCAAGTCGTTTTCCTTAGCTGAAATTAATTTGGACAATTCTGCAGTGGGGGCCAAATGGACGTTGATCAATTCTTCGTTGGTTCTGACCATGAAATGTGTGCCAGATACTGATTTTCTCATGGTATGCTTGTATGGCCAAAGGTCAATTTTCTCTGTTGTGTTCTCCATTTTTACAAGTTCAGGATTCAGTTGCTGATGGCATACTCCCTTTACTTCGCCGGTGCCCTTTGGAGAAAAGCCGGCGACTGAAATAAAACATGAGATTACAAGTAAAACGATGCTGGTGTTGCAGAATGTTAAGTGGTTCGAATTCATGCTTATGTCCTCTAATTTTGCTGAAATGAAGCAGCAAGGCAAAGGTGCAATCATTATACAGAATGATCATTACATTCTCAAGATAGCGAGTTACATCTTTCACGCATTCGGGCAATAGAAACTTTGTAGACATTCCGGTAAATTCTTATCTCTGTATTGCGAAACAAGCTTACACCCTATACCGGCGAAAGTGTCACTTTCACAGTCATAAGGTATGGTTCACCTGATCACATTCCGGTAGGTGATGGGCTGCTTTATGTGGTTTGGAAGTTGCGCTGAAGGCGTAGAAAACAAGTAGGAGCGGAGGGGCGTATCGCTGATGCTCTTGTGGTCGGTCGAAGGTTGGGTGCATCGCTTGGTATGCGCCAATTTGCGGTAGGGGCGTGGTCAACGAATTTTGGGGCGACCAATAGCGCATACCCTTTTATGCCTATAATCGTATGAGTGCTGCCCCAGCCGGGTTATCAATTTTCTGGTTGAAGGGAGCAGCTTTCCAAATGAACCGCTGCCACATTATTTATCCCAAAAAAGAGAACGCGTATGATGTGCGCAGTTTGTAAAAAATATCAAAAGCAATAGCGATATGGTCTTCTGTAGCAATGCCCATAAGCGAAGGATGCTCAATATTGAATTCAGTCATGGTTATGGTAAAACTTCCTATCATTTTAATCTTATCTTTAATCTGCTTGCGCAATGCTGTAAATGTTATTTGCATGCCAAATTCATGAAAATTGAGCGTTCCTGCAACCAAAAGTTTTTGACCCTTTTGTTCAATCGAACTGCTTTGAAAAGTAATATTGGGATACTTAAGCCCTTCCGTAACTTCGATGGTATGAGAGTCACGATTAGCGTTCTGACTATCAAATGAAGCTATCTTGGCAGATCCTGCAACCTGTGAGATGTTTTGTTTTTGTTCTTCACACAAAATTACCGATGTTATATTCTTATTCTCTGCTGTGCAGAAGTGCAGAAAATGACTCATCGCATGGGTAATTAAGGATCTTTCTTTGTTATTGTATACTTTAATCTGCTGCTCGTTTGGGGTTTGCATGCCCATGCAGAGAGTGAGCAATACTATAACCGTCGCAATTTTTTTCATGATAAGAAGCACTAAAATTTGATGACCATTATGGCAGCCGCAAACGCACCGAATGTGGTGAAAGCTGCGGCGCGGTGATGGGATCTTAATCCGGGATTTGATTCCAACTTTCCGGCCAGTATATTGGTCGCAATCATACCTGACTGGTGCGTAATGGCTAGTATTTTATGGAGTTTGATACTGCTGCATCCTTTTCTCTCGTTCACCATTTTGGGCGGAGCAAAAAGTGAGAGACTTAAGGTAGTAAAATAAGTGGCATTTACCCCTGCAGCCAACGTTTCATGGGTGTCTTTCAGGTTGTCGCTTCCATTATAAAGTCGGGAGCCTGCAATGCCTTTTGCAATCATGGTACCCAAAGTTACAAAGCCCATCACCTGATGCGCCACAAGCATCCCTCTGCGTAATTTTAATTCTTGTTGCCTTTTTTCAGGTGTTAATTCTAAACGGTCAAAATTTCTCGTGAGTCCTTTTTCACCCCAAATAAATTTTTGGGTGAAAAGTATTCTGTCAGGTAATAGTGGTATGGTATCCTTTTGCACGAAATAGAGATCATCTCACAGGTTTTTATTTTAGTTGGGAACTGCCTGAGCACTATCTACCTGAGAATAGAACTGATAAGAGAAGCCGATCCCCAGCAATGCTATTAAACAGATGTTTTTATTCAAGGAAATCATTTTGGATTAGTCTTGGGTTTGAAATTTCATTGTTAACATATGGCTCGATCTAATGCTTCTTAAACCAAATAATACTTTTTTGGCAATTATGACTGAATATAATATGCAGACATAGAAATACATTTGGCTGAATGGGATGAAAACAAGCTTCGAGTTGCTTCAAATATGTAAGAAAATAGAAAATTCAACTCTACGCTGCCAACCTATTTGCTTAGACGGTTCCAATCAAATCACGCAAAAATTCGTTTAGTGGTTTTAGATGATTTTTACACAAAATTGTAATCAAATTATAAATTTCATGTATCAGCAAATACATCTCTGCTTTGCCTTGGTTGCCGGTTTTTTTAACATGGTGAATTGCCGATAGATAGTTAGCTACTTTCTTCATCTCTTTATCTACTGTACATCCAGGGTGTGGGTGCTTCGCTTAATCCTTTTTTAAGCAAGAAATGGATGAACGAAAACTGTGCATATCCCCGGAATTGCGCGTTGTATTTAAATTCCGACTTACCTGGAATAAGGTGACATAAGTCGGATTTATTTGAGTCGATTTTCTCATTGTAGATTTTGGTGAATTAAAAAATAGAATCAACATTGTGGAGCTTGCAGGTTCCGACTAAGGAGTATGTCAAGGTATATTATGAAATCAACCAATACAACGCGTTTTCAAATGATGGTTCCTTTTACAGGCAGGCTGTCTGGCTTGTATACCAGAAATATTTCAATACCATTGAAGAGATGATAAACAAGGGAGCCTTGCCATTAAAAAGCGAAAAAAAGAAGAAATCGGATTAACCTTTCCTCCTACTTTCTACCTTGATGGTATGTCCCATCTTATCTCGTTTTGTTTCGAGGTAGTGGTGATTGTGTTCATTTGAAGCAATTTCAATAGGCACCACTTCGGTAATTTCAAGACCGTAACCTATCAGGCCTGCGCGCTTCTTGGGATTGTTGGTCATAAGCCGCATTTTGGTTACTCCCAGGTCGCGAAGTATTTGTGCACCTACGCCATAGTCGCGGTCGTCCATGCCAAATCCAAGTTGCAGGTTGGCTTCCACTGTATCCAAACCCTGCTCCTGAAGTTTGTAGGCCTTAAGTTTATTCAGTAAGCCTATACCTCTCCCTTCCTGATTCATATACACTATAATACCTCGGCCTTCTTTTTCAATCATTTCCATAGCCCGGTGCAACTGTGGCCCGCAATCGCAGCGGCATGATCCGAATATATCGCCGGTTACACAACTGCTGTGCACGCGCACCAGCACCGGTTCATCGGCTTTCCAAGTGCCTTTTACCAAGGCAAGGTGTTTGGTGTTGTTCGTAATCTGATGGTACAGATGCAGGTCGAAATCACCCCACTCTGTAGGCAATTCCACAGCGATATCTTTTTCAATAAGCGATTCTTTCCGCAGGCGGTAGCTAATCAAGTCTTTGATCGATACCAGTTTTAATCCGAATTTGTCGGCTATTTTGCGCAGCTCGGGGAGGCGCGCCATAGTGCCATCTTCGTTCATTATTTCCACAATCACACCGGCTGGTTCGAACCCAGCGAGTCGGGCAAAATCGATGGCAGCTTCCGTATGTCCCGACCGGCGCAATACCCCGCCAGCCCGCGCCTTAAGCGGAAAAATATGGCCCGGCTTGCCAAGCTCTGATGGTTTGGTAGCTGGATCAATCAGTGCAAGAATGGTCTTAGCCCTGTCGCTGGCCGATATGCCTGTGGTGCAGCCGTGGCCGAGCAAATCTACCGAAACGGTGAAGGGTGTTTCGTGCAGGGCTGAATTGCTCTGTACCATCAATTCGAGACCCAGCTCTTCGCAGCGACTTTCAATGAGCGGAGCGCATATAAGCCCCCGCCCGTGGGTAGCCATAAAGTTTACAATTTCGGGCGTTACCGAGCGGGCAGCAGCGAGAAAATCGCCCTCATTCTCTCGGTCTTCATCGTCGACAACGATAATCACTTTGCCGTTTTTTATCTCAGCAATGGCTTCTTCAATCGTATCGAGTTTTATATTGGAGTTTGACATGTATCGTTAATTGGAAGTGCAAATTTAGCCTTTCCACAGGATATTTATTCGAGGTCTATATCACTGCATTTGTATATCTGCAGAATATTCACAGTGCGGAAGATTTCGAATTCGATTTATATCTCTCCTCATCAACCTTTAACCCCTCTGCATAAGCAACGAAAGCTGCGCCACCGATTCAGCCCACGAAAAATTCATTTTCACAAAAGTGCGCCCGCTTCGGCCTATCTCTCCGGCCAGCTTTTCATCGTTGAGCACAGAGAGAATAGCCGCTGCATAACCTTCAGGGGTATCGGCTATTATGATCGATTCAGAATCCACTGCCTTCAAAGGACGGTTGGCAAGCGATGAAGCAACACATGGCAGTTTCATCGACATGGCTTCGAGCAATTTGTTTTGCAGCCCGGTTCCCGATTGCATCGGTGCGAAAAAGCATTTTGCAGAAGCGTACACTTCGCGTATATCATCAACCCATCCGGTTACTGTGACCCCGTTTATATTTTCAAGCTGTTTCACCCGGCGGTGCGGGGCAGAACCTGCCAGGGTAATGGTGATACCGGGTTTTGATTTTTTCAGCAATGGAAGCACTTCTAGTATGATGTATTCGGCGGTTTCAATATTTGGCGGATAGCTCATATTGCCGGTGAAGAGCACATCGCAGCGCTTTGCTACATGTGCCTGAGGGGTGAAATACACCGTGTCAATGCCGTTGGTTATTATCGCAATATCTTTTCTTTCGGGATGGTATATATGCCTGCGGTCTTCGTCGGAAATGATGGTTTTGTACTCAAAATACTCAAATATGATATTCTCATACGCGATAAGCCTTTTGCGCTCAGCAGCAAATATTGATTTCAGCGGCCATCGTGCTTTTTCCTCGCGTCTTTCCATCCCTTTTGAAAAGGCATCCTGATAGTCGAGCGTTTTGGGGTAGCCATGCTCGTCTTTCGCGTACTCGGCAGTGCGTATAAGCTGGCAGTAAATATGGTCGGGTTTTGATGCAGCAATAAGGGCCGTAATGGCGCGGTGTACTTTGCGCTGATAGAAGTACATTACCTGGAAGGGCTTTCGCGAAAAAATGCACAACAATAGATTGAGGCAGATACGCCATTTCTGCAAAGGGAGAATGTGAATCTCACTGCATAATTCACCCAGTTTTTGGCGGGCATCGGGATGCACAGGGCTGTCACTAAGGCAGCACAACACTATTTCATGCCTGCTGCTAAGCTCGCGCAATTGATGATAAGCCCTGAGCTTATCGCCTTTTTCAAGTGGGTAGGGTACCCTGCTCAGAATAACAAAAATCTTCATAACCGCGCGTGGTCTTTAAACCCCGAGCATGGATGATATGGCTTATGGGAGATGTACATTCAATTCACTCTCGAAAATAGTTTGCCGATTCTCTCAATAAATCGGGTATACACATCAGCGTCAAAAAGCGCTGCATCCTTGGCTGCCTGGTAGGTGAGGTACAGAGCGATTGGCAGCAGTACCATCGTGCTGAGCCACATTCCTGTAAATGGCGACAAGGTGCCCGTGCTTACCATTTTCTCACCACTGATGGATGTAATGTGAAATACCAGAAAGAAAAATACAGAGAAAATAACGGGAAGGCCCAAACCGCCTTTTTTTATAATTGCCCCAAGAGGCGCGCCAATGAAGAAAAGCACCACGCAGGCAAATGAAAGTACCAGTTTTCGGTGCCATTCTATTTTGTGTTTGTTGATATATTCGTCGCGGCCACCAACTTCTTCCATGGTGCGAAGCATATAATTTTTAGCATTTCTCGTAAGGTTCATGGCCACATTCAGTGCCTGCCTTTTCTCCATTAGCGACAGGTCATCAAAAGCAAGCAGGGGCAGTGTATCATTGCTCAGTATTGCTGTATGCACAGAATCATTCAATGAAAAAGACCTGTCCATATAATTCATGAAGTCTTCCTTGCGCTTTTCCCTTTGTATGTTCAGCGAGTCAATTGCGACGCTCAATTGGTCCATAGAGAGCATCTTCATATGGCTTTTCCAAAGGTCTTCGTCAGTGCGTTGCAGGTCAAAGCCCGAAAGATCGAGCAGGATAAAATCTTCTTCAAATTCATTCTTGATATGGGGGAATTCATTTTTATCCTTTGAGAGCACTTCGTCGTAGCTTACACCGTTTTTCAAATGCAGGGTAAGGCTGTTGCTCTTAGAAGTTTTCACCATGCGCCCTTCTTTAGCGCGAATTACGCGCCGGTTGCCAGGCAGCTCATTGTCATACTGGTATATGAGCATATCGTAGAGCTTATTCGTTTCTTCATCCTTTCGTGCAATGCGGATGCTGTAGCCCTCAATGCCGTTGTAAAATACGCCTTCCTTTAGCTCAAGACTTGGTTTTTTCTGGGTTACATCCCAAAGGAGCGATTTGAATTTAAGGCTTGCAATCGGCGAGATATTATTATTGAAGTAGAATGCCCCAACTGCAACCAGAAGAATAAAAAGGGTAAGTGGCCGCAAAATCTTAAAAAGTGATAAACCGCTGGATTTCATCGCAACGAGTTCATATTGCTCCGCAAGCGTACCGAGGGTCATAATGCTGCTGAGCAATATGGCAAGGGGAAGCGACATGGGCACTAAATTGGCCGATGCGTAAAACATCAATTCTGCAATAATAGTGAGATCAAGTCCTTTGCCCACAAAATCGTCAATATACTTCCACAAAAACTGCATGAGGAAAATAAAAAGCACAATGAAGAAGGTGAGCACAAATGGCCCTATGTACGACTTGATGAGCAGTATATGAAGTTTCTTCAATCGATGCAGACTTTTGATGCGCGGACCGTGCAAATATGATGCCCGCAGCGCGGCAAAGTTAAAACACTTAGCCGCCTATTACCCTGCGAAGTTTATCCACCTGGGTTTCCCAAAGGTTTTTGGTACTTGCTTCTTCGCCTTTTTCGGCAAAATCGGTGATTATTAAAGCCAATTCCTGCGTGAGCGGATCAAGTTTCAGTAAAAATTCGAAGTAATAGTCTTCACCTTCATCATCTTCCCATTGAAATCGAACCGATTGGTCCTTATGCTTGTTTAGCAATATTGCCGATTCATCACCGCCATCCCACATAAATGTGAAGAGATCATCCTTCACATTCACATCGTCGGCAAACCATTCAGAGAGCCCGCTCGGCGTGGTAAGCATGCCATACAGCATTTTCGGAGTGGCGTTTAGAATAAATTCAATTTCTATTTTCTTCTTAGAAGCCATGATTGGGGAAATTCAAAAAGGTATGTTTGCGCTGCAAGTTATAAATTTATTCTTTTCACAGAGCATTAATGGCTCAGCAGGTGTTCTAACCACGTTTTGAATCTGCGCTTATATCAGTTAATTGAAGTTACAGATGCGCAAGCCATGCCCCAATGACATTACATAATACCACAGGTTGCGGCCCCGCCTGACTAAACACCCAAAACATCTCATCTTCACACATGTTTTAATTTTGAATACATCCAACTTGAGAATATTATTATCTTTGCCGCCCCGAAATGAGGCGAGATAGCTCAGATGGTTAGAGCGCATGATTCATACTCATGAGGTCCCGAGTTCGATCCTCGGTCTCGCTACCAAGAAAAATAAGCACCCATGTCGGGTGCTTATTTTCTTTTCAATACTTTGCTCAGCGTTAAATATCTACAATAGCCAAGCCCTTCGTGCTAAATTGCTTTAACTTCATAGCCTGAATTCACCAGCGATGTTTGCGGTAGTCGATATAGAAACCACTGGGCTTTGGCACCAGGACCATGCAATTACCGAAATATCGGTGGTGCATGTGGATGGCAGCAAAGTACATGAGGTTTTTCACAGCTTAGTGAACCCCGGTCGACGTGTGCCTGTGGGGGTATCACAGCTTACCGGCATCAGCGACAGCCTCCTGGCAAATGCTCCACAAATTGCCGATATTCTTGAGCCGTTGCAGTCAGCTTTGCAGGGGCGCATCTTTGTAGGGCATCATGTTAATTTCGACTACCAGTTTGTGAAGGCTGCGTTTGAAGCTTCGGGTATTGCATTTTCTCAGAGAAGGCTTTGCACGCTGCGCCTGGCGCGAAAAGTATTGCCCGGGTTGCACTCTTATAAACTCGGTAGCATCTGCAACCATTTGAATATTGACACCCATGCCCTGCACCGCGCAGGCTCTGATGCCCTTGCTACAGGACACTTGCTTCTGGCATTGAAAACAATGGATACTGAACAGCATACTGAGAATGCCATCAGGCAACGCTCACGGGCATCTATCCTTCCTGCCAATATCTCAGAAAAGCAGATCGAAGAGTTGCCCGAATCACCCGGCGTATACTATTTTAAGCGACAGGATGGAAAGGTGCTCTACATAGGCAAAGCCCTCAATATAAAATCAAGGGTGCTCTCGCATTTTACGGCAAGTGGCACTGCAAGCAACCGGCAATTGTTTCAAAGGTTGGTGTACAGTGTAAGCTACACCCGCACGTCGAGCGAATACATGGCGCTGCTTCTTGAAGATGCTGAAATTAAAGCACACTACCCGCCGCTCAACCGCGCGCAGAAAACCCCCACCGGCAGGTATGCAGTGGTGGCCTACACCGACAGACTAAACCGCAATTTACTGGCAGTAGTGCCAGCAGGTGCCCAGGCAGGTGCCATTGCGAAGTTTGCATCGTACCATACAGCACGTTCATGGATTCAGGAGCGACTTGATTCTCACGGACTTTCGCAACTCAAGCCGGGTATGTTGCACTTGCGTACTGACGATTCCTTGCCAGCAAAAGAACTGCACCTTAAATTTGAAGCACTTTTGCGCGAAGCTAAATCAGCGTGCGAAGCAAGTTATATTCTTGCAGAACCAATTACTGACGGCAAGTACGCTTTTGCTCTGATAATAAATGGTGTTTATGTTGGCTTCGGCTCTACGGTCAGTCTGAAAGATATCAATCCTGAATACTACCTTAAATTGATCCATAAAGCACCTTGCAGTGCTACTGCTCGCTGGATCATAAGCCGAATGGAATATGATCCCGAAATACTCAAAAAAGACCTCTGCCATGAAGATTAATACTCTGTCACCACTTACCTTAATATGTGTCGCTGCGCTTTTGCTGATGAGTTGTAGTGAAGAAGTTCCTAATGAATACCTGGAATCAGAATTGTCAGCAATACTGGAAAAACAACAGGATGCCTGGAATCATGGTGATGTGGACAGCTTTATGCAATATTACGACCATGCCGAAACCATGCGGTTCATCTCGTCGCAGGGACTTATGCTGGGCTATCAAAACCTAAAAGACCGTTATAAGAACTCATACCCTGATCAGGAAAGTATGGGTAAACTGGTGTTCGAAACGCTGGAAATTCTCCCTGTCGGGAAAGATCATGCCTACGTGATTGGTAAATGGACGTTGATACGCGAAAGCGATCAGCCCGGAGGCTACTTCACCCTGCTTTTTGCCAAAACAACTGATGGTTGGAGAATAATTTCTGATCATACAAGCTGATGGAAATAAATTTTACCATCGTTTTGGTCGCGGCCAATGTAATTCTTTCTTTACTTGCCTTTAATGATCCTTCACGGATGAGCCGGCTCATGCTAAATCCCTATCAGATAGTGCGCCGCAATGAGTGGTACAGGGTTATAACCCATGCATTTATACACGGCGATTACTTACACTTGTTCTTCAATATGTATGTGCTTTACAGTTTCGGTGGCCTTATAGAACAGGTGTTTACCATACCCGAATATTTCTCAATGCTTTTTCCTGATCTGGAGTTTTGGGGTGTATCCAGGGGATACCTATATTTCATATTGCTTTATTTTGGTGGCATACTGGCCGCATCACTTCCCGCTCTTATGAAGCACGCCGACAACCCATCCTACAATTCATTGGGTGCTTCGGGTGCCGTTTCCGCTGTTGTTATGGCGCTCATATTTCTCATGCCCACCATGAATTTACGCATTATCTTTATTCCTATCAATATACCCGCTTTTATCCTCGGTGCAGCATACCTGGCTTACGAGTATTTTATGAGCAAGCGCGGACGAACCGGCATAGCGCATGATGCACATTTCTGGGGCGCCATATACGGTCTCGTGCTACTCATCATTCTACAACCTGCTTTCGCAAAATATTTTGTAATTAGGGTTGGAAACTTTCTTGGCCTGCTTTGATAGCTTGGGTATATGTTAAAATGTAGCGATTATGGAGTTTTTCAATGAATATCAACTGATAAATCCAACTTAAAGCGCATCAAAATTCCATCTGCTGCTAAAGCCATTTCATTTACCTTTGCGCCTTTGTTAAACATTCAATGGCCCGGCATAAATCTTTTATTATTGAAAATGGCGTAATGCTCTCACCCGACGAGGTGTGGGCGTGGAACAGGGCCATGCGTTTGGGTGATGGATTCTTCGAAACAGTGCGCACCAAAGGCGGGCACGCACTGTTTTGGGAAGCGCATTACAGCCGTGTACTGCTTTGCGCAAGGAATTTGCAATTTGATATTCCGCCGCATTTTACCTCTGCATTTTTTGAAAGGTGTATCAGCGAGCTTTGCCTTTCCACCGGATTGTTGGAAAGCGCCCGCATCCGATTTACTTTTTTCCGTGAAGGTGAGGGCACCTACAGGCCTGATTCGAACAGGCTCTGCTTTGTGCTGGAAGCCACGCCCTTGTATGAAAACCATTTTATTTCGAAGGCTGAAGGTGCTACCGTAGATGTATTCACCATTTTGCGAAAGCACCGAGACGGGCTATCTGCATTTAAGCTGCTTGGAAATCATGTGTATATACAAGCCGCGATATGGGCAAAACGCCATTTGCTGAACGATGCGCTCATTACCAATGCTGAAGGCAATATCATCGAAGGTACAGCCAGTAACCTGTTTATAGTAAAGAATGGAGCCTTGCATACCCCTCCGCTTAGCGACGGATGCCTTGGTGGTGTAATGCGCATGAATGTGCTGAACAAGGCTCTGGAATTGGGTATTGCCTGCTATGAGTCGCAACTTGGTATCGCTGAATTGCTCAATGCCGATGAGATTTTTTTCACCAATTCAATCAAGGGTATATCATGGGTTCGCAGCTTTCGCGAAAAACGCTATTACCATAAAGTAAGCGACTTGCTTGTAAGGGCTATTGATGAAGTTGCAGAACAATACCTTGCGGAAAAATCAAATCCGGTGGATTCAATTTAAAGAAGGATCGGCAGGGAAATGAGCCAACCGGGCGAAATCAGTACCCATATTTCTTAAGGCCGACTCCCATAACTCATCCGATTCGGTAGCCATAAAATTCAAATCACCGGGAATGCTTACATACCAAGATTCTTCCAATATCTCACCATCGAGCTGATGCTCACCCCAACCGCTGTAGCCTACAAAAAACCTTATCGTATCACCCTGCACCATACCCAGCGAAATTCGCTCTTTGAGCTGGTCAAAATCGCCACCCATATACAATCCTGGACTCAGCTCCAGGCTCTCATCGATAGCATTGCCGAGTTTATGAATAAAAAAGAGATTTGAATTCTGAACCGGGCCTCCTAGACTCACCCGGCCTTCGATGCTTGGCAGGTCGTCTACAAGGTCTTCGAGTTTCACATCAATATACTTGTTGAGTACAAATCCAAATGAACCGTCTTCATTATGCTCGCAAATGAGCACTACAGTGCGACGGAAATAAGGATCATCCATAAACGGATCAGCAATGAGAAGCCTTCCCTTAGCAGGTTCGAGAATATTGAACGGTCTGATATTAAAGTTTTCCAAGACTGGGTATGGTTTGAATTCAACATATAGATATATCTATTATTGACTCAAACTTCATGGGCGAATTTAATAAAAATAGTTCCTCTCAACCGCTCCATTTTTCCAACGACGTACAAGTGGTATGCTACCTTTGTACTACGTTTAAATCATTATAGGATGAACGAAGACCTTAGAAAATTTATTCAATCAGACCGGCGCGACTTCAAAAGCGATCCGCTCGAGAGTCACATCACCGACCACAGCCCCGTGAATCAATTTGGTGCTTGGTTTCAAGATGTTATAGATTTGAAACTACCTGATCCCTACGCATTTGTGCTTGCCACAGCAGGTATGGATGGCACGCCGGCAGGCAGGGTGCTGTACATGCGCGACCTTACAGAAAGGGGGCTCACTTTCTTTACCAACTACAACAGCGAGAAGGGGCGTGAACTCAGTGAAAATCCCCGTGCTGCTTGCGTATTCTTCTGGTCGCAGCTCAATAGGCAGGTACGTATAAATGGCCGCATTGAGAAACTCTCGTCATCGGAAAGTGATGACTACTTCAACTCCCGCCCAAGAGAAAGCAGGATAGGGGCTTGGGCGAGTAATCAAAGCAGTGTGATTGCGAACCGCAAGATACTCGACGACCGCGTGAAAGAACTTACCGCTGAATATGAAGGTAAGGATGTGCCGCGCCCACCGCACTGGGGCGGGTACATGGTGATACCTGTAAGCTTTGAATTTTGGCAGGGCAGAGAAAGCCGGCTTCACGACCGATTGTGGTATGAGCGCAACTTTGAAGGCAATTGGAAAATAGTCCGTCTTTCACCCTGAGCCTGTGAATTCGTATCTGCGCAAATATGGATACATCGAAGCTTCAGTTGATAGCCAACCTGAGCAGGGCCTTGGTATTGTCGTGGTAGTTCCGGCTTGCGGCGAAACCGATATCCTGCACACCCTTTCGGCAATCTATAATTGCCACAGGCCTCCTTGCCCGGTTGAAGTGCTTATAGTAATCAATGCATCAGAAGACGCAGATCTGCAAATACACATAATCAACAGATTGGCTTACAAGCAGGTGTGCCAATGGAAGGAGCAAAGCAACGAAACAGGGCTTTCCTTCCACATAATTTTTGAAAACCACCTTCCAGCAAGGCATGCGGGGGTTGGGCTTGCGCGAAAGATCGGTATGGATGAGGCGGTGCGGAGAATTTACCTGTCGGGAAATGATGATCAGGGAATAATAGCCTGCTTGGATGCTGACACTACCTGCGACCCCAATTATCTTATTGAGCTCTACAGGCATTTCCATGAAAACAGCCGCACACCGGGATGCTCTATCCACTTTGAGTATCCCACCTTCGGTACGGAATATGAACCACTCAACTATTTGGCAATTAGTTACTATGAACTAAACTTGCGCTATTATAATCTGGCTTTGAAGTGCGCGGGCTTCCCACATGCACACCATACGCTTGGTACCGCAATGGCCGTGCGAAGCAAGGTGTATCAAAGAGAAGGAGGGATGAACCGAAGGGCTTTCGATGATGATTTTCATTTTATCCAGAAAATCATTGCCATTGGCAATTACAGCGAACTCCATTCCACGAAAGTGTACCCTTCACCGCGTACTTCGCATCGGATACCCTATGGTTCAGGCCGTGCGGTGAGCGACTATGTGAAAAGCAGTGAGCGCGGTTTTTATACTTACAATCTACAGTCATTCAGGTACCTGCGTATTTTCTTTAAGAATATACCAGAGTTCTATCTGGCAGGGGCAAAGCTCGTTACGTTGGGTGGTGTATTGCCCTATATTATGATCGACTTCCTTCATTCATACTTTTTCGATGAGCGCATCGAAGAAATAAGAAATAACAGCTCGAACTTCAACTCTTTTGAGAAGAGATTCTACCGCTGGTTCAATGCATTTATGGTACAAAAATTTGTGCAATTCGTGCGCGATAATGCCCATAAAAATGTTCGCGTAGAACGCGCTTCACTTGAACTTCTTCGTGATGTGGGGTATGGTAATGTGCATGAAATAAAATCATTAAACGAATTGATTCTTACCTATCGAAATATAGAATCAGGTGGCCACCGAAATGTAATAAGGATGCTCTGAATGCTGCTATATTTGAGCGCTATCGCCTTGTAATTTCTCATATTCGCGCAGGTACCTTTCATGATGCTTCAGTGAGCGTTTGCACCAGGTGAGCATAATTTCTTCGGCATCGGCAGGGCTTAATTGCCAATGTATATCGCTATCGGTAAGTCTGCGGCGCATGGTATGCAAACATATGGCTGCCGCCACCGATACATTAAAGCTGCCTGTAAAACCGTACATGGGTATTTTTACTTCGGCATCGCTCATATTTATCACATCGCCCGATACTCCCAGTCTTTCAGTGCCAAAAACCAATGCTACCGGCTTGCTCAGTGGCAGCTCATCAATGCTCATGGTAGCGTGTGGTGTTGTAGCAACTATCTGAAATCCATCATTTTTAAGTTTCGCAAGGCAATCACGGGTATTGCTATGATTGTCGAGGTGCCTGTGTATATTAATCCATTTGGAGCTGCCCCGTTCCACATCAGGGATGTGATTCCAGTGGTATTTATTCTCAATAATATGAATATCCTGCACACCGAAACACTCACATGAGCGCAATATGGCGCTGGCATTGCGGGGTTGGTGTATGTCTTCGAGCACCACAGTTACATAGCGGGTGCGCATAGGTATGAGTTCATCAATAAGCCTCAGCTTATTCACGCTCACATATTGCATCAGAAAGTCCAGTAGCGATGTCTGCATTGGGTGAACAAAAAAAGTCCCTTCCTTTCGGAAGAGACTTTACAAATTGAAGTATTTTAATTACTTAATTTTTCCAGAAAGTTCAGCTCCAGCCTTAAATTTCACAACTTTTTTGGCTTTGATGTTGATTTCCTTACCGGTTTGTGGGTTACGGCCTTTGCGGGCAGCTCTCGCGCTTACTGAGAAAGAACCGAATCCTACAAGCCCTACACGGTCGCCTTTCTTAAGAGCGCCAGTGGTGGTAACTACGAATGCGTCAAGTGCTTTTTTGGCATCAGCTTTAGAAAGGCCAGCTTTGGTTGCCATAGCTTCAATCAATTCTGCTTTGTTCATTTGATTTAAAGAGTTAAGGTTAAAAAAACGTTTATGTGATAAGGGCAAATTTACACGAATACCAACGCCTGTCAAGGTTTTGGATCTCGGAAATGCCTGTTTGTTAATAAAATAGGGCTATTGTTGAAAAGTATGGCTCTGAAACTCCCTGTTTGCGGGCATTCCAGGTGGTTTATGGCAGCAACATACTCTCGCTTCCGTCAAATTCGGAACTCAGAATCCTCCATGCCGGCTTCATGGTTCAAATGCAAATCCTTCCGGCATACGCCAACCATTCAGAAACGCTGCTGCCTTCATATTGCGCTTGCCGGGGGCCTGTATGTCGGTAATCTCGAGCCAATCATCGGCAGCAGCACACAGGAGCATACCCCCTTGAACCTTTATCAGGCCTGCAGCACCTTCTGATTTTATGTCTGTAAGCTTTGATCCTGTTATCTTATATGTAACTACGGTGCCATCAGCTTTCGATTCTGTATATGCCCCCGGAAACGGGCTCAACCCGCGTATAAGGTTGTGCACTTCCTCTGCAGTCCGCTTCCATTGAATACGGCAATGTTCTTTGAAAATTTTTGGTGCAGGGTACAGCGATTCATTTGCCATGAGCTGGGCTTGATCAACTGGCGCGATGCTACCCGCTTTTATTTTGCTTAAGGTATCTAATAATAAGTCCGCACCGGCTGCCATCATACGGTCGTGAAGTTCGCCTGCATTTTCATCCTTACCTATAGATACTTCGGTACGGGCTATTACCAGGCCGGTATCTATTTCTTTTTCGATAAAAAAAGTGGTAAGCCCTGTTCGGGTTTCTCCGTTAATGATGGCGTGGTTTATAGGCGCAGCTCCGCGGTATTGGGGCAGGAGCGATGCATGTAAATTAATCGTGCCCAGCGGGGGCATTGCCCATACCTGTTCCGGCAACATGCGGAAAGCCACCACTACAAATAAATCGGCGTCAAGGCCGCTAAGTGCATCAAGAAATGCATCATCGCGTAGTTTTTCAGGCTGCAATACAGGTATGCCAAGTTTCATGGCTGCTTCTTTCACGGGCGATTGCCACAGCATTTGTCCGCGGCCAGCCGGCTTGTCGGTTGCAGTTACTACAGCCATAACGTCGTGCATGGCTGCTATTGCTTTGAGCGATGGCACTGCAAAGTGGGGGGTACCCATATATATGATTCGCATTGGTGCTGGGGTTTATTCGTAAAGGTAGGGCCTTATCAGTTTTTGAAAATCAAAAAGAAATATAATTAATCGATCGACAGAACCAGTCCCTTCAGATATTCCCCTTCGGGATGATAAATACTTACAGGGTGGTCAGCAGGTTGATGCAAATGATGCAATATGCGCACATTTCTTCCGCTCTCAATGGCAGCAGCGGCAATGGTATGGTTAAACAAATCGGGGGTAACCACCTGCGAGCAACTGAAAGTAAACAGTATCCCTCCCGGCGCTAAAATATCCATTGCTCTGGCATTGGTGCGCTTGTAGGCCTGCACTGCGGCGTGGCGCGCTGAGCGGTGCTTCGCAAAGGCAGGCGGATCGAGCACTATAAGATCGTACTTCGCAGCACAGGCTTCTGCCGATGCAAGGTAGGTGAGTGCATCGGCTTTAATGCTGGTATGGGGCGCTTCTTTCAGATCGTTCATTTCCAGATGTTCTTCCAGCAGATCAAGCGCTTTCTCGCTGCTATCGAGCGAGTGCACTTTTTTCGCAGCAGCTTTCAGCGCATAAATTGAAAACCCGCCGCTGTAGCAAAAGGCATTCAGAATGGTACGCCCTTCGGCAAAATGGCTTATGAGTGAGCGGTTGTCACGCTGATCCAGAAAAAATCCGGTTTTCTGTCCGGTGGCCCAGTTGGCTTTAAACTTATGCCCATTTTCGAGTATTTCGGTTTCTTTAGGTTGGCCTTCGCTGAGTGGCATGCTACCTTTGGCTTCTGCCGATTTGGCAATAACGAACTCAATACCGCCGCCAAAGCACGCCGTCAACGCCTGCTCTATGTTTTGGAAATCGCGTTGCATTCCGGCACTGTGGGTTTGCACAACGGCTACCTTTCGGTAAATGTCAATCACCAATCCGGGCAGCCCATCGCCCTCACCATGCACCAATCTGAATGCATCGGTATGCGATGATTTGTACAAACCAAGTGCTGCTCTTAAATGCAAAGCATTTCGCAGGCGCTCTTCATAGAATTTATCATCGATCGTTGATTTGGCGAAAGCCAGCACCCGAATTGCTATACTGCCGGTACCATAATGCCCCGTGGCGATAATCTGACCTTTTGAATCGGCTACATATACTTTGTCGCCCTCGCTCGGTATGTCAGATATATGCTGCAAAGCGCCTGAAAAAATCCAGGGGTGGCGGCGCCCGGTGCTTTCGTTCTTTCCCGGTTTAAGTTTTAGGATGGGGTATGACATGTACTTGTATTAGCCTGCGAAAGTAGCAAAAGATGAAGGAGCGGGGCCGCAGCGCAAAGCAATTGGTGTGAACAGACAAAGCGAAAATGTATATTTCCTTTTTAGTCGGTTTGGCATTAGTAGTGTGGGGTCTACTGCCACTGCCCTAGCAAAAACACCGCAGGCTGCTTGTTCAGGTTTGGCATTTGCTTTTTCCACTGGCCTGTGCTGCGGGTGGCTATAAACTCAGCCTGCACTGTGATATCACGAGCTATGCTCAGCAAAGTTTCATCACGGCAGGCTGCCAGGATGGATTCAAGCATTTTCTGATTTCTAAAAGGGGTTTCAATGAATATTTGCGTATAGCCAGTTTGCTGCACATCTCGCTCCAGTGCTTTGATGCGGCGCGTGCGCTCACCCTGATCTACCGGCAGGTAACCGTGAAACGTGAATGCCTGTCCGTTGAAACCTGATGCTATCAGAGCCAGCGTAATGCTCGATGGCCCTGTAAGTGGTTTCACCACAATACCAGCTCTGTGGCAACGCGCTACTATGGCCGCTCCGGGGTCAGCAAGTGCGGGTAGCCCTGCTTCTGATATCAGACCCGTATCGGAGCCGCTCAGCAATGGCTTTAGCATGGCGTCAAGCGCTGCGGGCGGGGTATGCTTATCGAGTATGCTGAATACAAGGTCGTTCAAGGGTGTTTCTGTACCTATCAATTTAAGATAACGACGAGCGGTGCGGTCGCTTTCTGCGATATAGTGCATCAGCTTTCGCGAAATATTAAGCACCCCTTCGGGAATTACGTCTGTTGCGGAGCATTCGCCCAAAGTAGTTGGTATAAGATATAAGGTGCCCTTAGCCATTTATTCGTTTTATAATTCGTTCACAGGCTTCATCGAGCATTTCATACACGCGCTGAAAACCTTCATCACCGCCGAAATAGGGATCAGGCACCACGCGTTGAGTGCCAGGATGGCTCTCTTCAAGAATCAGTTTCACTTTATCTTTTTGCGCAGCCGTGCCTGCTTGTGCGATGGTATTCTCATAGTTCATGCCGTCCATTACATAAATCAGATCGAACCGATCAAAGTCAGATTTTTTGAGCTGTCGGGCGCGAAGGTCGCTGATGTTGATGCCATTGCGAAGCATATTTTTTATCGCCCTGTCGTCAGGGCTTTCGCCAATATGAAAGTCGCTGGTGCCGGCTGAATCGGTCTCAATGTCAACTCCCGAAATGGCAGCTTTATGCCTGAGAATACCTTCGGCCATAGGGCTCCGGCAAATATTTCCCAAACAAACCATCAGGATTTTCATGCGGGCGAAGATACTGTTTTGAAGGGGGCAGGCAATCAATATTCCTTTTCGAATGCGCTTTCCTAAAGATGGCTCTACAGGTGCTTTTCAATGTAGATTCTGCCTGCGGATTACGCGTGTTGATAATTCTGTTCATGGATTGATTTAAGTAGATATGCCCGCCACCCCGTTTATTAGCTTACCTTTGCATCGCTTATTTGGGTTTTGTAGTTTTTTTGTTGCTTTTTGAATGGCCCGGAGTAGTTTTATTTGCTTAAGAATGATTGCTTACACGTATTATTACTTGCCTATCCCCGAGCTGATTTCCGGCAATAAAACACCAACCCAAATTTTTTAATTTTTAAACTTAATTCAAGCATACAGGTTAATTCCTTTTGCAGCATATTGTAAGAAGTGAAAAACCATTTTCCCCTTAAAACTCATTATGAGCGAACTCACAAAATTTCGATTTCCAACCAAGAAAGACAAAGATTTCATCTCAACTCTGCGCCGCAGGGTGAATGATTACTTCAATGAGCACAACATCTCCAAAAATGCCAACTCCAAGATATTTGCCAAAACGGTGGTAATGTATTCACTTTATCTGCTGCCATTTGCGGGACTTTTCCTGCTTAGCAGCGCCGGATACTGGGTGCAAATATTACTTTGGGGATTTACGGGTCTCGGCGCAGCCGGCATTGGCGCCAACATCATGCACGACGCAATGCATGGTGCGACATTTGCCAGCGACCGCGCCAACAAAATCATGGGCCTTTGTATGAATATAATTGGCGGCCATGCCCCTTCATGGCATCTCCAGCACAATGTGCTGCACCATGCTTATACCAATATCGACGGGGCTGACCTTGATATTGACGGGCCGCCACTTTTGCGCTTTTCACCCCATCAGAAAAAAAGAAAAGTACATAAGTACCAACATATCTACGCATGGCCGCTTTATTCTCTTATGACTTTGTTCAGGACCTTCCTTACCGATTTTACCAATCTCTGGCAGTTCAGAAGCATGGGCGTAATTAAAACAAAGCAGGAGTTCAATAAGCTATTGATTGATCTCATAGCGTGGAAAGTGATTTACTTATCGGTTTTCTTAGTATTACCGCTTGCCTTGCTTCCTGTTCCGATATGGCTTACCATTACAGGTTTTGTATTGATGCATCTTGTTACAGGCTTCATAATGTCTGTAGTATTTCAATGTGCTCATATACTTGAAACCTGCGAATATCCGCTGCCCGATGATGAAGGTGCAATGGAGAATAACTGGGCAGTACATCAACTGCTTACCACATCAAATTTTTCGCCTACCAGCAAATGGTTTTCATGGCTCGTAGGCGGATTGAACTTTCAGGTGGAGCACCACCTATTCCAGAACATCAGTCATGTGCATTACCGCAAGCTTAGCGCCATTGTGGCGGCTACAGCCGACGAATACGGCATTAGGTACAATATGGAGAAAAGCTTCTTTTCTGCCATCTGGAACCACGGTAAAATGCTCAAAGCACTCGGCACCATGAATGATGTAACCCCTTCGCAACCGGCTACAATAGCGGTTCGATCGACGAAACCAACCTTTATCAATAATTGAGAAATAATAGAAATGCCCGACCGGCAAGAGTAGGGCAACCAAAAAACCAAAATACCGGCAATACTAACCACAGACAGGGGTCCAAGCCAAATGCTTCCACAGGTAAAGCCAAAGTGGTGAAAACAATGGATGTGGCGTTGCTTACCAAAGAGGCGCTGCCACTTGAGAATAAGCAAACCAAGTCGGATGTCCCATTTTCAGAATTGCCGCTCTCGGCCCGGCTGCAGGACCTGCTTCGTAAAAAAGGCTATACCCACCCAACGCCTATTCAGGTAGAAACCATAAAGCCCCTGCTTGAAGGCCGCGACATTATGGGTATTGCACAAACCGGTACAGGTAAAACTGCTGCCTTCTTGCTACCACTTATTGAGCGAATGACAGCAGGCCAAAGTCTTAAAACCCTTGTTCTTGTCCCCACACGCGAACTGGCACTGCAGGTACACGAAGAATTCAGAAGTCTTACGGAAGGAATGCGCTTCGATGCGGCCTGTTTTATAGGAGGCACCAATCTGGAGCGCGACCTGGGTACATTGCGCCGCCCCATGAATCTAATTGTAGGCACACCGGGCAGATTGCTCGACCTAGCCAACCGCGGAGCGCTTAAACTGGGAAGTTTCAACGTGCTCATCCTCGATGAGTTTGACCGTATGCTCGATATGGGTTTCGCCCCAGATGTGAACCGCATCACCAAAATGATGACGGGTAGAAAACAGACATTGCTCTTTTCAGCTACTGTAGACAAAACACAGAAGAAGCTCATTGATGGTTTGCTCCACAATCCGGTGGAAGTGAAAGTGAGCACAGGCGAAGCTACCGGCGACCATATTGAGCAACAATCGGTGCGCATCGGCGCTGACCAAAACAAATTCAAGGTGCTTGTGGATATGCTTTCACGGCCTGATTTCGACAAGGTATTGCTCTTTGCAGAAACCAAACGCGGTGTGAGCCGCCTCACAGTAATGCTCAAAAAAGCTGGTGTTCAGGTTGAACAGATACATGGCGACAAATCTCAAAACTCACGGCAGAACGCCTTGGAAAAATTCAAGTCGGGCAAAATTCAGGTGCTTGTAGCAACCGATGTAGCTGCCCGCGGAATTGATGTAAGCGACGTAACCCATGTAATAAACTATCAGGTGCCACGTACTTATGACAGTTACGTGCATCGCATAGGCCGCACCGGTAGAGCCGGAAAAGCTGGAAAAGCCTACACTTTTGTAGATTAAGGTCAGATTTGGTTTTCAGTCTATTGACAATATCAAATAAATTATTCTTTCAATACCACTGGGTTGTGTAGTATTCCATAAGCTGTTTTGATTGAAAAAATAAATTTACCAGAATTTTACCATCCGGTGCCCTACAAAATAGAAAGTATATAACAGATCACATCTGTCCAAAACGTTTCTAATTTGATATAAAAAAAATTGGAGTTGGCCCGGAAAAATCCGGTTTGTTTAAAGTGCGATCCATAAACAAACCAACTCCGGCATGGAGATCACACTATTTGCGCAGATATTCCAAAAGATTAACAAGAAATCTTTCGATAAGCTTGTATAAAAGCATCAATCCAATAAACATTGTAAAGGCAATGATGCCTGGCTTCATCATGTAACGATGATATTTTGCCGGTTTTCTAAGTCAAACAGCCTCAATGAAATTTGTAATGGGATGCGAAGTGCTACTGGCGATTTGAACCATTTGGGATTGACCAAAGCGGTGAACAAATCAAGCCTTGCATACAATAATGAGCACCGCTCGTGGGAACTATTTCGCGGTGTGTACTTTCTGCCCTATGATCAGTTGTCTCCTGGAATGAAGCATATGCGTAAAGTTTTCACAAAGCGTAAGATATATCTGCTTGACTCAACAGTTATAGACCTATGCCTGAAAGTATTTGACTGGGCTCATTTTCGTAAAGAGAAGTAACGGTAAATGCTAAACTGGATACGGCTCAATACAGCCGTATTGAGAACGGCAAAACTGACCCATCTCTAACTACATTAGAACGCATTTCAAAAGCCATGGGAGTTTCCCTGTCAGATTTATTCGCTATTACTGAAGAACTTAAAGAGATAAACTCCTACGATAAATCTACAATGGAAAAAGTGGCGTTAATGGAAACGCTGAACGATGAAGAAAAACATACCATTTACGTAATGCTTGATGCCTTTATTGGTAAGCGTAAAGTAAAGGATGCTTTGAGCGGTGTTCTAAAAGATGCAAAATAAAAAAGCCTTACATTATTTCTGCAAGGCTTCTGTTTCTATAAAAACTCCAATGTATTTATCATTTTTTCAAAGTCGGGGTACTTTTCCTCTGTGTTTCGGTTGCCGATGGCACTGCATGTAATACTGTATAAATTCTTTCCTTTGGCAGCGCTGTAAATACAAGCTCCTTTGCCATTGCGGAACATCTTAAATTCTTGTGCCTTAAAATGCTTGAACTGCTTTACTGCTGTGCTTGATATAGTACAGCCACACTTGGATAGTATTGCTTTTTTATATTCTGCTCCGTAAACATTGGGTACACTCTATACATTTGGCATCGCTACTTTGGTAATGCTGATGATACACTGCTGATTGCCTACTTCATCTTTTATTGTAAAGGTTTCTAAATAACCCTGTGCCTTTTCCTGTTTTTGACTATCGTAATGCTTACCCAAATCTATGCGGTAATCCGCAGTTTGGTAAAATGTGAGCAATAAGCAAAGTAATAAGTTAGGCGTTCGATGTGGTCTAGTTTTACTGGACATATTTCTATTCAAACATAGTTGTTTTAGTGTTTGTAAAGATGGGTTTGGGGAGACTCATGACTTTTTATTTTGTTCATAACCTATGCAGCTATCCGGTATTCATTTAGATACGCTTTCACTGGTGGTTGATCACCGATGGAAGAATGGTCTCTTCGGTGATTGTAATACCCAATAAATTCGGCACAGGCTTGGTGCAACTCGCGTCCATTCTCGGGTTTGCAGAGGTAGAGCTTGT
>JBBQZU010000028.1:0-39970 GCA_038207425.1 Flavobacteriales bacterium
GAACCCCGGTTTATTTGCCCATTGGATATTGGTACAACCTTAGCTATATTTAGCAGCGATTTACAAACATGAAGAGCCGTATGATGGGAGACTATCACGTACGGTTCTGTGGGAAGGTAGGGGTGAAATTCCCCGGCCTGATCCGATTGGCAACAATAGTAAGAGCGACACTTCAAAAAATTAAACTAAAAATATGATTAAGCAGATTTATAGATTTCTAAACCCAAAATTTCAAAATTTATTTCTTGAGTATAAAGTGGATTTCAAACCACGATATGGACATGGAAAACCCGCACATCAGGATTTATACAAAATTATTGATGCAAACCGTGATAAATACAAAGATTTGATTAGTAAGACATTGTCTTATAAAGATAAAATTTGGACAATTCAGGATTCAAGCAAGGAGACTGATTCAACCAAACCTTCATGGAACAACGGATTTTTACCAGGACTTGACATTATTGGAATTTACACTATGATTTCAGAGTTTAAACCTAAGAAATACATCGAGATAGGCTGTGGCAACTCGACAAAAGTTGCATATAAGGCAAAGACTGAGCAAAATTTAAATACGGAAATTATTTCGATTGACCCAATGCCTCGTGCAGAGATTGACAATTTGGCGGATAAAGTTATTCGAGAGCCATTTGAGAATATTGATTTCAATATTTTGGACGAATTAAATGAAAATGATATTTTGTTTGTTGATAATTCACACAGAATTCTGCCAAACTCTGATTCAATGGTTTTCTATTTAGAGATATTGCCAAGATTGAAAAAGGGTGTAATAGTTCACATTCATGATATATATTTGCCTTATGATTACCCACAATTTATGTGCGACAGATTCTATTCAGAGCAATATGGTTTAGCAATGTATTTATTAGCGAACCCTGATAAATACGAAACGATTTTACCAAATTATTTTATCTACGAAGACAAGGAATTATCGAACTTAATTTCACCGATTTGGAATCACGATAATCTTAAGAATGTCGAAAAACATGGTGGTTCATATTGGATTAAAATAAATGGATAAATAAACTACGGTTGCCAACACGCGGTATAAAAAATTGCCAGGAAAGTAGGTTATTCAAGGGTTGTAGCCCGCTTCCACTTTTATGTAACTTGACAGGGAATCGCCCGCAATCGGCAACTTTACATACCGCCAATCGTTGGCATCCATAAAGGGGCGTGGTAGCGCAAACAGCCTTCGGGGGAACGCTTTCGGGTTAGGAAGGCTTTCTCAGCGTCGATTCCCATGGTGTTTTAAAATAACTTTGTAAGCGGTTTGCAGCCGTCTCGGGGTAGCGCGCGCCAGGGGACAAATGAAAGTGAGCACAAGATCTACGGCGGACTTCTGATTTACGCCGAGACGACTTGGGCAGAGCTTTTGCGCGGACTTTGCACTGATTCGCTGCGGCCGAACTACCGGGGCGTAATGTGCGGCGTGCGACAATGATGTTGGGTTAAAGAAAAAATGAAAAAAACGGATGCCAAAATTCTGTGTATGGCATATTTGTGGTTTGGGTAGCTTGGCAGGTCACTTTTGAAACTCGCCTTTGCTATGGGCTAACTGCCTGATTAAATGAGTAGCCGCAAAAAGCAAAGGCTCTGTGGGCGCAAACCAAAGATTAGAAAACTTCTTTTTCTATGCTTCTTTGCTGTGGCCCAAAAACTTCGTGTCAACTTTTGGGGAGCCAGATAATCCGAACAAAAAGAAACCGTCTCTGTGTAAACGGAGATGGCATCGTATATCAATCGATGATTTTTTTCTAATTCTTTCTGACGTAGAAAAAGTGGAAAATTACGGTGAGTATTAAGCCCAATAATAAATTGGTAAGAATATTCGTAAGGCTAAACGCATCAGAATTGGATATAATACTGACTAGAAAAAAAGCGCCAGTACATATTATAAACATAATTAACAACCTATACCTCTTCATACCACTTAATTCTTTAGCCAACTAAGTCCCTGGGCAACACCAGCACTAATACCCACACCAAGTAAATATGCTGTGGGAACAACTGGCCCAAAGAAGAAAGAAATACCAGCGGCTGCAAGTGAAACCCCTCCTGCTGCCCCAATGTCAGTATTGGCATGATCAGAAATTCCAGCGATCGAGAGATACTCAGACCAAATGTAAGCACTGTACCTTGCAACACTCGTCGCTGTTAACATTGCAACTTTCTCCTTAGAAGTTAAATCATTGTCATTTACTATTCCGTCTTCGAATTGTTTGACCTCTGAAATGTAGGTTTGTACAGTAGCACCTGATCAATATAGTATTCCATCAAGTTCTGAAATTTTTTGCCAGCCAGCATTAGTACTAATAAGTGGTTGTAGAATCTCACTCAAAGGGCGCTGACTATTTTGATAAACATTAGGTAAGTCTGTGATTAACCTATCAATAAATTCTTTCTCTTTCGATGATGCAGTTTCTACTTTGTTCAATTCATCTATGCCTAAATCAATCAACTTTTATTCTGATGGATTATTGACATTCACTAAATTGTGAAGACAGTGGTCATGAACTTCACCTACTCTATCGTAAGGATTGTTTGGATTTGCTACATTTTGCTGATTCATAATACTGATATTTCGTTACACACCTGTCCAAAACGTTTAAAATATAGAAAAGACCTTCCCGTTTGACGAGGATTTCCGCTCCAAAATACAGACTTTTCTAAAACAAACCCCTTCTCTTCAAAAAAGGGTAGTTTGAATTGAAAGATTTTTCATCTCATCGGGGTCTAAAAAGGGTTTGTCGAGCCATACTTGGAGATTTATTTTTACAAATAGGTTAAGTCGAACAGAAGCGACCAAGTTGGAGAGATGCCAAGGATGCTTTGCCTCTTCTGAAGCACCTTAAGGAGGAGTATAGCGGTTTGCGCTGTCCAAATTCAATATCATTACAGCGTTTATAGACATTTCGGTACATTCTGACCCCCTGTTCCGGATCAAAATGACCCCCCAATCCGGCGAAAGTGACCCCGGGATCAATAACTGCCATTCCGGCATACTGACCCCCCTTTTGAGGATATTTATGAACGTTTAGGTTTTGGTTTGATCATCTTAGTGCACCGCACACTAAATGATCAATGATGGCAGCCAAAACAAAACCTATGAGTCAAATTAAAGAGATTTTCAGACTTCACCACAAAGGCAACTCCATAAAAGGAAGAGCACGCCTTTGTAGAATTTCCAAGAATACCGTACGAAAGTACCTGTCCTTATTATCGGCTCAGCCACTGAGCGTTGAAGCGATTTTGGACATTCCGGAACCGGTACTTGATCACCAACTCAGCAGTATGAAATTGCCCGCTCAGGATTCAGTAAATCAATTGGATCACCTGGATGATCAGGCGGCGTATTTTGAGCGTGAATCAAAGCGTCCAGGGGTGAATAAATGGCTTCTTTGGAGCGTGTACCGTCACAATACCCCAACTGGTTATAGCTACTCTCAGTTCTGCTTCTATTTGCAGTCAATAGACAAAAGGCGTAAACTATAGATGATCCAACAGCATGAACCGGGTGACAAACTGTTCATTGATTATGCAGGAAAAAAGCTCGAGTGGATCGATCGAAATACTGGCGAAGTGCATAAAGTGGAAGTCTTTATGGCCTGTCTTGGGTATAGCAAATACAGCTATGTGGAAGCTGTACCGAGCCAAAAAGTAGGAGATTTTATCATGACATTAATAAGATGCCTTCACTTTTTAGGTGCGGTACCGGCGGCCATTGTGCCCGATAATCTTAAAGCAGCAGTAATAAAAACCGATCGGTACGAACCAGAATTAAACCGGCTGCTGGATGATGTAGCCAACCATTACAACACCGATATACTCCCTGCGCGAAGTGCCAAACCGCAAGATAAATCATTGGTAGAAAACCTGGTAAAAAATGCATACAGCCATATATATGCTCCCCTTCGCAATGAGAAGTTTTATAGCCTCGCTGAGCTGAATCTGGCCATGAGAAAAAAGCAGGATGAGTTTAATAGAAAACCATTCCAGGGCCATAGTGACAGCAGGCTGGATCGCTTTCAACTACACGAAAAGCCACTTCTAAAATCACTGCCACAATACGCTTATGAAATCAAAAAACACCGTGAAGTTACTATCCAAAAGAATGCTCATATCCTATCGGGTGAAGACAAGCATTACTACAGCGTACCGTACCAATATACCGGCCAAAAGGCCAAGCTGATTTACACCAGCAGTGCAGTAAGTATATACGTCAAGTCTGATCTGGTTGCTATGCATCCCCGAGATACCAAGCCACACGGATACACTTCGGTAAAGGAACACATGCCATCGCATCATCGCCAATATCTGGACCGGAGTCCAGACTATTACCAGCAGTGGGCTTCCAAAATCTCGACCCCAGTGCAGGAAGCTGTAAAGATGATATTAAGTAGCAAGAAACATCCTGAGCAGGCATACAAGAGCTGTGAAGGCCTGCGAAGTCTGGAGCGTTGTCATGGTAAAATTACACTCTCTCTGGCCTGCAAGCAGGCATTAGACATAGGAGTCTGTAATAATGGCTTCATCACCCGCATTATCCAGAGCGGGATGGTTCACCAATCGGAAGACTCACCGCAGGTTATTACACCCCCGTATGAAAATCTTAGAGGTTCAAAATATTATCAAACCCAATTACAAACCCAAACCCAAATCACATGAAAGTAACAGATCAAATGGAATCCTTGCGCCTTGCAGGAATGAGTCGCTGCTGGCAGTCACTGATAGAAACCCATCAAAACACCACTTTGTCGCTAAGCGATGGGTTGGAAGTGCTACTTCAGGCAGAAACACAGTACAGACAAAATAACCAGCAACTTCAGTGATGTAAACCCATTCTCGCAGGGTTATACCTTCAGCCGGATTGCGGTAGGTTATAAATTCAAAATGGCTGAATCAAAATCGCCTTTTTTGAAGAAATTGGGAATGTAGGCCATCGACTCGGCGTTTTTTCCATAAAGGCGAGGCATTCCTTCTTCTTACGGAATTCATCACTTCATTACAACGCACCTGAACCCAAGATGTGGCAAGCCTGTATCTTCTGAACTGGATTCGCGTGCGCTGGGACGGTAATTTTCGCAATACGATACATGGCATAAATAGGATCCGCCCTTAATAGTGCGTTTTTGAGCATATGGGTCGCGCGAGTCATAACTGGTGCCTGGCCCGGCGGGGTTGCGACACAGTTTGGTGGCATCAATGGTATAGTAGTAATTCTGGTTAAAAAGGTCACTGCACCACTCCCAAACATTGCCTGCCATATCATATAAACCGTAATTATTGGGAGGGAACGAACCCACAGGTGATGTTCCCGGGAAACCATCTTCTGCCGTATTCTCAGTAGGGAACACTCCCTGATAGATATTTGCGAGAAGGGGGTTTACCAGCGGATCCTCATCGCCCCAGCTAAAGCGTTTGCCTTCAAGGCCGCCACGGGCAGCATATTCCCACTCCGCTTCAGTGGGCAGGCGGCCACCTTTCCAAGCGCAATAGGCTTTAGCATCTGCATAGGCCATATGCACAACAGAATGATTCATCCTTTGAGAAATGTCGCTATCAGAACCTTCGGGGTGCTTCCAGTTCACACCATTTTTCCAGCTCCACCATTGAAAATGGTTGTCAAGACTTACTATCTCGGCAGGCGGACTGAATATTAATGAGCCCGGAGCCAGCAGGCTGTCGGCAGGTTTTGTGGTACCGGGTGGAACTTCCTTGACCATCTCATCCCAGTCTACAGGCCTTTCGGCAATGGTAATGTAGCCGGTAGCTGCCACAAATTCAGAATACTGTGCATTGGTTACTTCGGTGGTATCCATAAAAAAACCGCTAACCTCCACGCGATGTGGAGGGTACTCGCGGGGATATTCGCCCTGCTGTGTGGCTCCGCGGGTATAGGCACCACCTTCAATCCACACCATGCCCGGGGGTGCTTCATGCAGCCCTTCATTGGCCTGTTTTACAGGGGTTTCGTTGCTGCATGCTGTCGCAAAAAACAACAAAAAAATACAGATGCTGATGAGATTACTTTTCAACCTGAACCTTAATAAACTTGAATATCTCCTCGCCGGCGCTGTCAGAGATGGTAAGCACATTGTCATTAATTTTTGCAGAAGCTGCGTTCTTCATTCCGGTTATAAAGTCTCTCTCACTGCTTCCGGGGCACATCATTTTTGACATGGCACCGGGATTCAGACTTATTTTACTTTCAGAAAGGGTATAATCACCGTTAAAAGAATTGCAACCCGTTGTTCCCCAAAGTTTTCCTTCAGTGGTGAAATTCATTAAGGGCAAACCTTTCACGTAGCTCGCGGCATCGGCTTTAACGCCTGATACATAGTCGAGCTGCCATTTACCCGACGTGAGCACTGAAGGATCAATGTTGATATTCTTTGAAGTTTTGCATGAAGTTGACGCGGCCAGTAAGGCGAGCCATATGGTAAGCAAGTGTATGGTTTTCATAGAAAATAAAAGTATAAAAAAAGCCGCTCCAATATTGGAGCGGCTTCAAAATCATTGAGAAGAATTAGTTCTTCATGGTTTTAACAGCTTCTTTCTTGTTGGTTTCCTTTTGTGTAAGGAATTTCTTAAACTGGTCAGCAGTAAGAACTCCTTTTAAGTTAGTCTCATATACTGCGTAGTAGTCATTGATGAGTTTATTTTTTGTCTCATCCGTTCCTTCCATCTGACGAAGTTTGGCCACTTGGTTGGCTTTCTCGAAATTCTGACGGTATACCAGGGTAGTTTGCTCTTCGGTAAGTGTAAGTTGCTTCACCATTCTATCCGTAAGGCTTTGGGCTTCTTGCTCGGGTGTTTGGGTAGTTGATTTGGCATCCTGTGCACCAACATATCCAAAAGTGGCGGCAAAAAGGGCGATAATTGCAAATAATTTTTTCATTGTTTTAAGGTTTTTTGTTAGACTTCAAAAGTAATAATATTTTAATCAATTTTTAGATGGGGCTTATAAATGGGAAAGATTAACAGGGTTCTGTATATTTGAAAAATGAAGCGAAATATTATTGCAGTCGCCGGTATGCTTTCACTGAACGGGCTTTTTGCTCAGGTACCTGATGTGCATGAAGAAGCTCACCATAAGCAGATATACGAATATGGTAGCTTCAGGTACCTTCGGGTAGAAGCGGCTCCCGGCGATACCACTGCGATGCACAATCACCGATTGTCTATATTATACTTAAACCTATACCACGCCGAAGTTTGGCTTGATGAAGCGGGCATTGCGCCCCGCACAGCAACCCTTCCTGAATATTGGGTAGGCAGCAACCATTATGAATTTAATGATCCAATGGTGCATAGATTTGCAGTTACCGGTGCTCAGGCGCTGTACCTTATTGCAGTGGAACGTTCATTTGCCGAAAGCTTAGCCCCATTCAATGCATGGGAAAAACCTGTGTATCAAATGCACGGTTTTGTAGTATTCGAAATTACAACCGCAGATTATTTGGCCTATTGCAAAGCCGGAGCATATCCGGCAATTGTCAAAATAGGGGAAGGTTATTTAGAGCCTGGCCAGTTTCTCACTTGTACTGAAGCAAATACGCATGCTTCGGATGCGCTTGATAAAAGCCTTTTGTGGCTTGTCCTTCCTGAATAGCGCACAGGTGAATCAGGATTGTTTTTCTTTTCCTAAACACTATAATTTTTCCATTTTCCCTTTTTGAAAAGCCAGAGGGTAAATAATCCGATGTTTCAGAAATGAACACCGCCCAGAACACACCTGAGTGCTCCCACTCAAGGTAAATTGCCAGCAAACAGGCAAGCGGGATTTGTATCAGCCAGAAGAAAACCAGATTGATATAGGTTGGGGTTTTGGTGTCGCCGGCGCCATTGAAGGCTTGCACTGAAACCATCCACCAGCCATACACAAAGAATGAGTATGAGAGAATTTTCAGCCAGCCAGCGCCGATTTCTATCACTTTAATATCTTCATTAAATATTGCAACCAATTGCTCATTGAAAAAGAAGAATATAGTTGATACGCCTACCAGAAATACCATATTGTACATGCCAATTTTCCAAACTGTTGCTTCGGCCCGTTCAGGGCTTCCGGCACCGAGATTTTGGCCTACCAATGTAGCGGCAGCATTGGAAAAGCCCCAGGCAGGCATCATGGTAAACATCATATTTCTTATGCTGATGGTAGCACCTGCTACAGCTTCGCTGCCTATATCAGCGAGTATCCGCATCAGAAAAATCCATGAGGTCATGGACACCAGCATTTGGGCAATACCTCCAAAAGAAGTTTTCAGCATATTGGCCATTATTGCTACATCCAAGCGTAGTTGAGCAATTTTTACTACGATGTGCTTTCCACCTTTGAATAAGAGCCAAAACTGTGCGGTAACTCCAATGCCACGGCCAATATTGGTAGCCACAGCAGCACCTTCAATACCCATAGCGGGAATTGGACCCCATCCAAAAATAAGCAGCGGGTCGAGCACAATATTTATACCATTGGCTATCCATAAAATCCGCATGGCAATTGCCGCATCGCCGGCACCGCGAAATATGGTATTAATTACAAAAGCATCATGATTACCAGATTTTCTCCTAGCATCCATTGGGTATACTTGTAGCCTTCATTCACAATCCACTCATCGCCACCCATAAGCACCAGCAGTTCTTTGGAATAAAATATACCCGCTATCGCGAAAAGTACCGAAACGGCTAGGCCGATAATAATAGCCTGAACGGCTGAAATACCGGCTGAATCAAAATTCTTCTCTCCTACCCTGCGCGCGATGATGGCGGTAACAGCCATAGACAAACCCATAGCCACAGCGTACAGCAGAAAAAGATACGTTTCGGTAAGGCCCACTGTGGCCACCGCCGAAGAACCCAACTTGCCAACAAAGAAAATATCAACAACCGAAAAAGCAGACTCCATTACAAGTTCCAAAATCATGGGCACTGCCAACAAAAAAATTGCCCTTTTCAGACTTACCTTCGTGTAATCGGCCTCAGTGCCCCGAACTGCTTCTTTTAATTCCTGCCAAAGGGTAAGTTTCGCTGAAGTATGCGCTGCATTTACATTCATCGGGCAATGATAATTGTTTTGTATCAGGGCAAAGTAAACCAGATTGAACCAATTTTCCCGCCGCAAGCGGTATTTGGATGAAAGCCAACTACCGTCTACATGGTCTCGTTTTTCGGAAATGATTGAATTACGAGCAATCCATTGAGCATACCAATAGATTTGTGCCAATGACCGCAAAAGAAGAAAACAGATTTGCACAAATTGCTGTTGATATTTTGATTTTTTGCCCACCAAATCACCAATTGCGCAGCCTGCGGGCAACACAGTGATTTGCACACCGCAAACCCATTTGCCGTTAAGGCAGAATACCATAAAAAGGCTATTGTAAAACCAACCAACGATCTGTTACTTTCACCACCGTAATACATCCACGAAATGCACAACGAACTCTTTTATAGCCTTCCAGAATCATCGAAAATCATATCGAGATACAATTCCATTCATGCTTTGGCTGCTGCAAATACCGGCGCTTGCCAAATGGCGCGAATGTACCTTATCGAAGACCTAACCTTTAGTCTGAACGATATTGACCGCGCCACTGCATCGGTATTCGCGCCATATCCTGCGGGTATGCTGGTAGATTATCTTATTCGCACCCACAGGTATTACTCAAGCAAAGCCCTTCCCGAAATAGGCCTAACCCTCAGTGCTGTGATAGGCAATGCACCCGATGACCACCCTATATGTCGCTACGGAATGGCGCTGTTCGAAAAATTTGTTCACGAAAGTGAAGTGCATTTCATCTATGAAGAAACACACCTGTTTCCTTACGCTCTCGCACTTGAACGGGCAGCCCTTGTGCGGAAAAGTGCGGACATTCAATACAGCGCTGCTGAATTTTCTGCTGAACATCCCCATGGTGAATTGGAGCTCAGTAAAGTAATAAATTATCTGAGCAGACTTGGCGGCACCCTTTCGGGTAATTTTGCCTTTGGCGTGATGCTCCAACAGTTGCGAGCCCTCAACGCAGATATGAAACTGCACGCAATGATAGAAGATGGAGTGCTCGTGCCTAAGTTGTTGGAATTGGAGGCAAAATCGCGCAGGTAATTACTTCAAAAAACAAATTACAGCCTTTTCTCAGCACGGTTGGCCGCCTTTACCTCTTCGTTCAATGCCTTAAAATCAATTTTTCCGTTATGCAGATGCAGGTGATGTATCACCACCGATGCTCTGCGCACTTTTATATTGCTGCTTTTTACATTATCACAGAAGTAAATCAAGCTGCGCTGCAAGCCTGGGGTAAGAGCGTGAAATTTGGTACTTCCTTCCTCATCCTGCCTTAGTACCTCCTCAAACTCTTCGGACATTGGCAAGCCGTAAGGACTCTCGTCGGGTGCGAGCACAGCACTTACCTCCTGCCCCACCATCAGGCCTAGTTTATCGCGGTTCACCTTGTTGATATTTATAAAGTACCGGCCACCTGAGAGCTGCATAAGGGCGCAGTGGTAGGTTACCAAATCATTGAGGGTGCAAACCACCCTGCGCCCGGTACTTTGCACAAATTGATGGGCCACATCATTGGGTACAATCATATGGTGGCCCCATAGGTCAGAATCAAACTTTTCCATAGCGGTAGTAAATTGTATGCTCACTTACCAATAAAATTTGTGTCCCATCATGCTTATTAGATGGGCATTTAAGTACATCAAAAGTACATCAATGCGCCATTATTAACGGTATACCTGTATATGGATTTTATTATTGGCACCCTATACCATACTTTTGCTTAAGTGTAATCATAAGACAATGAAATTTGTTGCTCCGTTTATTTTCGCTCTATTGCTGAATATAGCAACAGTGCATGGGCAATATACTTTCGTGGGCAACAGCAGTGCGCTTGGCAACAACTGCTATCAGATTACATCAGCGCTTGAATTTCAAAACGGTGCTTTATGGTACAATCAATCCATAAACCTAACAATGCCCTTTCACCTTCAGTTTCTTGCCAATTTTGGCAGCAACCCTGATGGTGCCGACGGAATGGTATTCGTAATGCAGCAGGTATCGAACAGTGTGCTCGGACAACCGGGTGAAGGCATGGGTTTTCAGGGATTTGCTCCATCATTCGGGATAGAATTTGATACCTATCAAAATCTCAATCAAGGTGATCCTGTCTTCGACCATGTGGCTTTTTTGAGCAACGGCAGTGTAAATCATACCAGTGCAAACAATCTTGGTGGCCCAGTACAAGCATCGCCTTTAAGCCAGAATATTTGCGATGGCCTCGACCATATTATCGATATATACTGGACTCCTAATACCAATTTGGTTGAATTATGGCTTGATTGTGTGCCGAGGATCGCCACGACTGTGAATCTGGTAGGAAATATATTTCAGGGAAACCCTGTGGTATTTTGGGGTTTTACGGGTGCTACCGGTGGCTCTACCAATTTGCAAAAGATCTGCGTAGACCCGAACATTCTCGGAGTACCATCTGCTTATGAAATGTGCGCCGGGGCGAGTGTGCAATTGCAATCAAGCGGCACTTCCATGGGCTCATACAGTTGGACACCCGCCGCAGGGCTCTCCGACCCCGGTATTAGCAACCCGGTAGCATCACCACAGGTTACCACGGAATATACTGTAACCTTCACCGACCTTTGCCAAACCATTCAAACCCAGAATACCACTGTAACTGTGCATACCCCTGCCATTGATTTGGGGTCGGATATTGCTTCGTGCGAGGGCCAAACTGCAACCGTAATACCCCAGTCGGTATCGGGAAGCATCACTTGGAATAACGGCAGCACAGGGCCTCAGCTTTCAGTGAGCAATTCGGGCATGGTGAGTGCAACGGCTACCGCAGCCAATTGCAGCGCCACCGATGAGATCAATGTGAACTTTAGTCCTGCACCTGAGGTGGAATTGCCGCTTGCGGTCAGTATTTGTCAGGGTGAAAGTTATACAGTAAGCCTTCCGGCAAATGGCATTACTTATACGTGGGATGATGGTGTAACAGGTGGCACCCGCACCTTCAATCAGGCCGGGACTTACACTGCAACTGCCGCACTTGGCGACTGCACTGCACAAGGTTCCATACAAATTATTACTGCACCTTTACCCACATTCAATTTGGGGGGTAACCAGAGCGCTTGCGATGGCGTTATCATAAACCTTTCGGCAAATGCAGGAAATGCTGTAATACTTTGGGATAATGGCATCAGTGCTCCAACTATTGAGGTACAGTCAGCCGGGATATATTGGGCCACAGCGTACTTGAATGGATGCAGCTATGCCGATACCGTGCTGGTCGAATTCAAGCCTAACCCGGTAGTAAGTATAGATGGCCCTGGTGAATTTTGCGAAGGCGAAAGTGTTCAACTTAGTGCATCAGGTGCGACTTCATACAACTGGAGTGCCGGACTTACAAGCGAAACTATCAGTATTTCAGCAGGTGGCACGTATCAGGTAGTGGGCACAAATACACAAACCGGATGCACCGGCCAGGCTGCATTTACTGTTCAGCGCACCCCGCTACCCAGAATCACCTTGCCAGAAACTGCAATAAAATGCCTGGGGAGCAGCATTACCGCTATGGCCGAAACATCAGTGCATGGCAGTATACTCTGGAATACAGGAAGCGAAAATCCATTCATATCTATTTCTGAACCCGGCATATATTCTGTAACGCTTTCAAATAGCTGTGGTGAGATAACTTCATCGATTGAAATCATGGACAAAGACTGCAGCAACGATCTTTTTATTCCGAATGCCTTTACTCCTAATGGCGATGGCCTTAATGACCTTTTCAGAGCTTCGTCGCAAAACGTAACAAGTTTTGAAATGCGCATTTTCAGCCGATTCGGAGAACTGGTATTTTCTACTGATGAAATTCACATTGGCTGGAACGGAAGCATGATGAACAGCAGCTACTATTGCCAGGCAGGGATGTATGCAGTGCTGTACAAAGCCCAATTCAACAGCATGGAAATTATAGAAAGCACCAGCCATTTGGTTTTGATAAGGTAGCCATCCCAATTGTTGTAGTACATGCCTACACTTATTCTTCTAAATACAGTTTTTAACGAAATACAAATCAGTATTTTAAGAATTTTATCTAAGCCTTGATTGAATATGATTACCGGAATTCATCATCTCGTTCTGTTCAATTCTCAAGAATATCCTATTCGCAAAACAAATTGTTTTAAATCAGTATTGTGAAAAAAAAACATCTGTTCAACTTAGCTCAAAAGTGTATATTCGTTTCGAATTTCGTGCTTTTATAAAGTGCTTTCTTTGCAAATATGAAATAGTTTATAATCAGTTTTCGGCCTTTTTGAGAGAAGGTGCTATCATTGCCGATCGTGAAATAGAAAATGAGTTCAATGAAAAAAAGTCCTCCTGCTTACGCGGACCATGCTAAAATAAACTATTGGGATAGGCTCTTAGGTGGTGTTTTAGATATTGTAATGAAGATTGACATCGACGTCAACATAACGTATGTCAACTACCGTATCGAAGAATATTTAGGGCCCAGAACAAACTACTTCAGCAAATCATTTCGAAGCCTTGGAATAGCTGGGGCCGAAGCCGAATTGTGGACCAATACCCTCCGAAGGGCTGCGGTGAGCAAAAAGCCACAGATGATGGTATTCGATCTGGAAACAAAAAACAAAGTGGTACACCAGTTCGAGACTTCTGTAAGTCCTGTATTGGACTCTGAAGGCAACACATTTGCATTTACACTTATAATGCGCGACCTCGGCAACAGACAGAACTACAGCCTTGCAGCCGAAAAATGGAAACTATACAAAAGTGTGGTGCTCGACCTTTTCAAAAATACTGGCGGGTACAATCTTAATGAATACAATGCATTTATCAATAAAGCACTCGAAAAGGTTGGTGCCTTTTTCGGACTCGACCGGGTATATCTGTTCAGCTACAACGTAAAAGTAGGCAGCGCCAGCAATTCGCACGAGTGGTGCGCCGATGGTATAAGTGCTGAAATTGATAATTTGCAGGACTTACCCATGGCAATGTTACCTGATTGGATTAATAAACATATGGCCGCACAGCCCTTCGTTATAAACGATGTGAAATCACTAAATCCGAATAGCTTTACCAGACGCACTTTGGAAAGCCAGGGTATAAAATCACTGATCACTCAGCCAATCATCGTCAATAGCGAATGTATAGGTTTCATTGGTTGCGATGCAGTGAAAAAACACAGACTTTTCGGCAAAGATGATTCTGACTTTCTCGAGATTGTAGCTGACGTATTGAGTGGAATCATACAAAACTTTCATCAACACGGGTTGAATCCAGCTTTAGCCACATCATTCAATAATAATGCGAACGCAATCGACACTTTATGGACCAAGGAACTTGAAGAGTTTGCCTATATGTCGGCCCATAATTTTATGTCGCCGCTCGCAAATATGATGGGACTTATTGAAAATGCAAATCTCAAAAATCAGAATGAACATGCCGCCTTTCTGGAAAATATGAAGGAAAGTGTGTACAGAATAAAGCGAACCTTCGACGGTATGAAAAAGGTGATGCTTGCCAACGAAAAACCTTCCGCGCGATTCGAAAAATTACGGCTTTCAGATTGCTTCACCGAAATGAGAAAACTACTGCAGACTCAGGCAGATCAAAGCGAAATAAAAATATCAACTACATGGGATGCCGATGAAGTAGTATATTGTAAAGCGCATATTGAAAACATTATGCTCAACCTGCTCAACAATGCTATCAAATTTAGAGATACTTCGAGAAAATCTGAATTGAAAATAAATGCTTCTCACACGAAAAACGGCACCGTGGTTATAACCTTTACAGACAACGGAAAAGGTTTGGATTTGAAAAAACACAGCAAGGAAATATTTGGTCTGTACAAGCGCTTTCATCCTGAGACAGAAGGCAGCGGTGTGGGTTTGTACACCGTAAAAAGCCAGCTTTTGAGAAATGGCGGAAAAATAGACGTGAAAAGCAAACCGGGAGTTGAAACTACATTCACCATTACCCTAAAACCCGGCTAATATTTCTTGAAGTTGCCCTTTTTCTATTTTTATGCAAAAGGCAATTAAAATAATTTCTCCCGCATTCTTAGTATGTTTGCCTGCAATCAAATCACAAACCGATGAGAAAATTTATAAAATGGTTTCTTATACTTTTTGGCGCAATGCTGATCATAGGATTTTTGGGGTTTAAAGTCATAAAAAGTCAAACCAAGCAATACAGTCCTGAAGAAACGGTGCAATACAACAATGCTAACAATGAAATAGAAATATACTATAACCGACCTTCGAAGAAGGAAAGGGTAATATTTGGTGAGCTTGTGCCTTATGGCGAAGTGTGGCGAACAGGAGCCAATGAGGCGACTACTTTTACCACCAAGCGCAATATTTCAGTAGCGGGTAAACCTCTTGGAGCGGGCAAATATACAATTTGGACTATCCCTGACCGCGGGCAGTGGACCGTAATTTTCAATACCGGCGAGTATGGCTGGGGTGTGGCATGGGGAGGCAAAGCCAGCCGCGACCCTCAACTCGATGCACTTCAAGCAGTAGTGCCAGCGAATGTGAGCAGCAACGTGTACGAACTATTTACCATCACCATCGAAGAAGAACCATTGCGTATGCGCATGAATTGGGACAATACTGTGGTAGATGTTCCATTGGAATAACTAATAAATCTCAAGCTATTATTCTTCTCAGAATACACCTAAAAGTATATTTTACTTTCAAGTTGCTTAGCACGAAATAGCCACAAAAACTCATTCTTGCATTCGTGGCTTTTTTTTTACACCCCCAGCCGCCAGAATTCATTCGCACATTCGTAGCTCCTTTTTTCACCCTCCGCCACCACAACTCATTCGCACATTCGTAGCCATTCACCATCCCAAAATGTCAAAGCAGATACTCAGAAAATGCCGGCAAAAATCCCACAGGGCAAGTGGCATTCCGTATTTTGGTATGCAATAAACCACCACAAAATATTAGGCCGCCATCACCGCTTACATTGTACCAACGGCCAGTATAGTGATGGTAAGCATGCTCTGAAATTCCATCCGTATCGGCGAATAATTTCCATTCTTTTTGGGTAGCTGCTCCCGCCACTATCAAGAGTGGGATATTCAGAATGGTATAGCCCGGTATTCCGCCGACTTTTGCCAGCTTTTCGAAAAATTGTTTAGGTGTGTAAGGCGCTGTTTCGGGATGCTTATCCACAACTGCTTGTCCTACATTCTCCAAAGCTTTTATGCTTCTCTGCGTAAAATGTATGCGCAAAAAGGACGGTGATTTTCGCTCGTCGCTTTGCTTCAAATAGGTGAAGAGAAATGCCTTTTCGAGCGGTGATGAGCCGTTAGACAGCGTCCTGTTATTGCGTTTGCTCCATTGATCGCCATCAAAACGATTTGGCACCAACGCGGGCAGTTTTAGGTAAGCCTCCGGCTCAAGCTCATCGCCCGGGTGATAAATAAAATTATTCTTCACATCCCAAGCCCGTCCCTTGAAAGAAAAATCAAAATGGTCGGGCTTATAAAATGGTGTTTCACCCGATGAGAAATCCATACTGAGTCCGCGCTCTTCGGCGAAAGCCTGTAAAAGTCCTTCAGCAATTTTACCCTTAGCAATATTGGTGATACGCTGCGACAAGTTGCTGATCTGCATTCTGTTCACAGTGTATGGAAATGAAAGCAGCGCATAGCTCAATGCCTTTTCGATCACCATTCGTAAAATGATCTCATTGGCCTGATAAGTAAGCAATTGTGACACATTCATTACACAAGCATAATAAAAATTGGCCAATGGTATTATACATCAAGCATCTCGGCTCAAAGCCAAACCTTATTCTTTAAACTGCAAATCGAATAAGCCCTTATATACCCCATCAAATTCGAGCAATTCCTGATGGCTTCCCTGTTCAACGATTTTGCCATGGTCGAGCACTATAATTCTATCGGCTTTTTTAACGGTGCTCAGCCTGTGTGCAATTACGATACTCGTGCGGTTTTCGGTAAGTTTATCTATGGCATCCTGAATCATTAGTTCCGACTCGGTATCAACCGATGAAGTGGCTTCGTCAAGTATCAGAATTTTGGGATTGTACACATAAGCCCGAATAAAGCTGATGAGCTGCCTCTGCCCTACGCTGAGCATTCCGCCGCGCTCCTTCACATTAAAATCATATTTGCCGGGAAGGCGCTCAATAAATGCCGAAGCCCCTACTGACACCGCTGCCTCTACCACCTGCTCATGCGAAATATGTGGATCAGTCAGCGTAATATTATTCTCTATGCTGTCGCTAAAAAGAAAAACATCCTGAAGTACCACTGTAATCTGACTTCGCAGATAGTTCAAATCATACTCCTTAATGTTTTTACCATCAATGATGATATCGCCCTTCTGAAATTCGTAAAACCGGTTTATAAGATTTACCACGCTCGACTTGCCAGCGCCCGAAGCGCCAACGAAGGCTACCGTTTCGCCCTCCTTCACATCGAAGGTCAAATCGCGCAGCACCCACTCCTCAGGATTATACCCGAACCAAACGTTCCTAAACGAAATATTACCCTTAATACCCTGCCTTACGTTTCCATCATTCGGTATTTGTTCTTCTGTATCAAGCACTTTAAAAACCCTTTCAGAGCCTACCATACCCATTTGCAATATATTAAACCTGTCGGCAAGCTGCCGTATAGGCCGATAAAGCATATAAATGAAAAGAATAAACGCTACGAGATCACCCCGTGACACTTCATCTTTGAGCACCCCTCCTACACCCCACCACACCAGAAATGCAAGCGACACGGCTGAGAGAATCTCTACCACCGGGAAGAAAATGCTGTAAGCCCAGATGCTGCGTATATGCGCCCTGCGGTGCTCACGGTTTATTGCAACAAACTTCTCCTTTTCTCTTTCTTCGCGGTTGAATATCTGCACCACGCTCATGCCCACGATATGCTCTTGCACGAAGGCATTGAGTCTTGCCACCTGCGTGCGCACCAACTGAAATGACTTCTTGATTGAATTCTTAAATACTATCATGGTAATAATCAGAAATGGCATGGGTACGAGGCTGTATAGCGTGAGTTTCCAGTTCATATAAAACATTACAATTACCACCACAATCAGTTTGAGCAATTCGCCGAGGATGTTGAGCAGCCCTTGCGAAAAAATTTCAGCTATGGTTTCTATATCGCTAATGCAGCGGGTTACGAGGGTGCCTATCGCTGTTTTGTCAAAATACTTTAGCTTGAAGTCAATGATATGGTTGTACAGTTTTGAGCGAAGATCAATGGTAATGGACTGCCCCATCCAGTTGCTCCAGTAGGTTTGGTAAAATTGTGCTGCCGCTTCTATAAGCAGCAGCCCGACTACTGCGAGCGTGATGTACAACAAGCCTTTCGGGTCGCTGTTCACTACGTATACATCAATGGCTTTGCCTATAAGTACAGGTCTTATTACCCCAAGAATAGCCAGAAATATGGTGAGAAAGAAAGCCAGCCAAAAAACCGGCATATAGGGTTTGGCATAGCTAATTACGCGGCCAAATAGTTTAGAATCAAAAGCTTTACCTGTTACTTGCGACATGAAATTTTGGATAATAAATATGATGTAAAAAAAGACCTTGTGCGTGCGCCGATTTGCCAGCTTCGCTGCGGTTTCGTGTTTTAATGATACCGGTTATCGCTTCGGGGTTCAGCTTATCTTCGCCAACAAGGATCAAGGTACCCACAATGGCCCTGACCATATTACGCAGAAACCTGTTTGATTTGATGGTGAAAACAGCGCCGTTGTCAATTGGTTCCCATAGAGCTTCCATTACATTACAAACATTTGTTTTCACTTGTGTTTGGCTCCGGCTAAAGGATGAAAAATCCTTGCTGCCCAAGAGCAGGGCAGCAGCTTTGTTCATAGCATATAAGTCTGGTATACGGCCCTGGTACACCGAGAAATGATTGCTGAAGGGATTTTTTGAAAAATGGAGGTAGTATTTATAGGTTCTTTCGGTGGCACCAAAGCGCGCATGCAGCGACTCAGGTACCTCGGTACAGGAAAAAACGGCTATATCGCGGGGCAAAACCTGGTTGATTTTAAAAGTAAGATCATCGCGTACGGGTTCATCCACATCAAAATGGGCGTAGTAATCGCGGGCGTGAACACCAGTATCGGTGCGCCCGCAACCTACCAGTCCGCCATGACCGGGTGCAAAAATTCTCAGCGCTTTTTCCAGTGTGTCCTGCACTGTTGGCAAACCGGGCTGTACTTGCCAGCCGCAGTAATTGGTGCCATCATAAGCAAGGTGGAGAAAATATCGGATCAATTCTTTTTACTTTTCGGCAAAATTAGCACGAAACCGTGAAACGCATAGGAATACTATCAGATACCCACAGTTATATTGATGAGCGCATCATACATCACCTTCAGGGCTGCGATGAAATATGGCATGCCGGCGATATAGGCGATATCAGTGTGGTGGAGCCTTTGCGGCAAATGGCAGTGCTGCGCGCGGTGCACGGCAATATTGACGCAGGAGATGTGCGCATGGAATTTCCTGAAACGCTCACCTTTACGGTGGAAGGACTTACGGTATACATCATTCACATTGCCGGAAGGCCGGGCAAATACCCCATAAGGGTAAAAAATGAAGTGCAAAAATCCAATGCAGGCATGCTGGTATGCGGACACTCGCATATATGCCTCGTGCTTAAAAATCCGCTTACCGGTTTTATTCATATCAACCCGGGTGCGGCCGGCAAACATGGCTTTCATAAAATGCGCACCATGATAAGACTCACCATTGCCAATGGCATTGCACAAAATCTGGAATTGATTGAGCTTGGAGTGCGCAGCGTTTAGCGAATACGATCGAGCGATTTTACCAGCTCATCGTCTTTTTTAATTCCGCGAATAGCGAGAAAACAGAGCACAGTTCCAGCTACCAGCAGGTAAAACGCCGCATGGTGGAGTATAGATATCTCTACGCTAAATAAACGCTCGCGAATATCGGCTACACCAAAAAGCAGGTAAACAACGAATCCTATAAAGAGCAATAGTGACAGTCGGGCTACCTTGTGCTGCTTTGATCTATTCTTGTATAGCGCTAGTGCTGAAAGAGGTGCCAACGTGCAGGCCATACCAAAAGCCCATGCCGGAAAAGAGAACGGCCCTGTCATTTCTACAATATCACTTTGAAGGTTGAACACCCCAAACATAGAGTATTCGGCAACAGCCGCATCGCCATCAAAGTATTTTGCAAAAGGCAACACAAATGAAAGCACCCCACAGATGCTTGCAAGGAGAAGGTAAAGGGATTGTACGCGTTGAATCATATCGGTATATTGATTGGGCCAAAGATAGCATTTCACAAAAGTGATAGAGATATTCACCATACGGCGTTATTTTTTTCTTTGGGCGATATACCGCGTAATGCTATTTGTCGTATCATTGCACCGTCGCAGGGTTGTTTCGATCATTTTCATGACCCCATCTCTAATAGCGATCCCAATAAATCACATAATATCATTTAACCGTTTCACAAAGAATGTACGATATAATCGAACTAAACAACCTTAAGGTTGCTGACCTTCGCGCTATTGCCAAAGAGCTCAACATCCAAAAAACTGACCTTCTCAAAAAGCAGGAACTCGTTTACAAAATCCTCGATGAGCAAGCAATAAATCCACCGGCCAAAGCGGCACAAAGCGCTCAGCCGGCTCCGGAAGTCGAAGAACAAAAACAAAGTGGCAGAAAGCCAAGGCCTGTAAGAATTACCGCAACGGAAACCACACCACCCGCGGTAGGCGCAGCATCGGCAGCACCCTCTGCAGCCACCAACCTGTTTACACAGGCTGAAACTGCAAGTGTAGATAAAACTACTGGCGAAGAAGCACTGCCGAAGCCTGCATCGAATACACGGTTCGACAACCGCCGCGACAACAAATTCAGCGGTGAGCACAAACCAGAGCCACGACAATTTCAGCGCAACCAGCCACCGCAAGGACCCCGCGAACCGCGAGAACCAAGACCCGAAGTCGAAAAGCCGCAAGCTGAAGGCACAGCCAAGCCAAGGCCTGAAGGACAAAATCAACGAAATCAGGAAGGCCGCCCGGAACGCCGCAATTTTGAACCGCGCGAAAATAGAAATCAGGAACCCCGTGAACCAAGAGAACCAAGGGAACCAAGACAACCCCAGGAAAACCGAAATCAGGAGCCACGCGAGCCTCGCGAACCACGCGAGCAACGTGAACCAAGAGAGCAACGTGAACCGCGCGTCCAGGAAAATAAACCCAAAACGCAGCGTGAAGATATTTACAATTTTGACGGACTCGTTTCAACCGAAGGAGTGCTCGAAATAATGCCCGATGGGTATGGATTTCTGCGCTCGTCAGACTACAATTATCTCAACTCGCCTGACGACGTGTATGTATCGCAGGCTCAAATTAAAAACCTCGGGCTCATCACCGGCGATACCATCGTAGGATATGTGCGCCCGCCGAGAGAAGGTGAAAAATATTTCCCCCTTATCAAGGTAGAAGAAATCAATGGCCGCGACCCTGATTTCGTACGCGACAGGGTGCCATTTAAATACCTGACTCCGCTCTTCCCAACAGAGAAATTTAACCTTGCAGGAAATAATAAAAACCTGAGCACAAGGATCATTGACCTTTTCTCGCCTATTGGCAAAGGTCAGCGCGGATTGATCGTTTCGCAACCTAAAACGGGTAAAACAACCCTGCTGAAGGATGTAGCCAACGCGATAGCTGCCAATCACCCTGAAACATACCTGATCATTCTGCTCATTGATGAGCGCCCGGAAGAGGTTACGGACATGAAGCGATCAGTAAAAGCTGAAGTGGTGGCATCAACTTTTGATGAACCCGCCGACCGACACGTGAAAATAGCCAACATCGTACTCGAAAAAGCCAAGCGCATGGTGGAGTGCGGACATGATGTCTGCATTCTGCTCGACTCTATAACCCGCCTTGCACGTGCCTACAATACGGTATCTCCAGCTTCCGGAAAAGTTCTGTCGGGTGGTGTGGATGCCAATGCCCTTCAAAAACCTAAGCGTTTCTTCGGTGCTGCGCGCAATATTGAAAACGGGGGCTCGCTCTCAATTCTTGCCACTGCACTTACCGATACCGGTTCTAAAATGGACGAAGTAATCTTCGAAGAATTTAAAGGAACCGGTAATATGGAACTTCAGCTCGACAGAAAAATTTCGAATCGCCGCATTTTCCCGGCCATCGATATTGTTTCATCGGGTACACGCCGCGAAGATTTGCTGCTCTCAAAAGAGTTGCTGCAGCGCATCTGGATTTTGCGAAAGCATCTCAATGATATGAACCCCGTTGAGGCTATGGAATTCCTTAAGGATCGCATGGAAAACACCATGAGCAACGAAGAGTTTCTGGTGTCAATGAACGGATAACCATCGTCCGTGCATCCCAACTTTAAAATACCTGTGCAGGTCGCAATGGCAGTAATGCTCTTGCGACTTGCCCTTTTTTGGTCGGGCAGCGAATTCGCCTATCAGGATCCGGCATTTCTATTTGTGTTGCTTGCGTCATTTCCAGCTTTGTCAATGTATGCAATATGGCCCCGGAAGGCTGCCACAGGCTTTGCCGCAGACGCAAAAAAATCCATTCAGATAACCTTGCTTTACGGACTGCTGATTACGGTATTTTTATTTTGCTATTTCACATGGGTTGATGTGAACTACTTTGCAAATAAGCATGAGCAGTTTGTTGAAAATGAGCTCCTCGCCGACCCTTCGCTCGAACGTGCAGACTTAATAGTAAAGGTTTCTGAGTTTTTCTCTGTGCGAAACTTCACAGTGTTGGTGCTGCTGTCGTGTATTATTATGTCGGCATTCTACTCAGTGCTGTTCTCAGCATTGAAGCGCGTCAGGCCGGGCTCAGCGTAGTTTTGAGCTCATTGCCAAGCATGGCAAAATCTATTCCGTCAAAGTTTCCTGAAGTCATCATCAGCAGGGTTTTTCCCGGCCATGAGATAGCTCTCAGTTCGCGCAATATTTCGTCAGCACTTGTATACACTTCCACATTTGCAGAAGCAAAACCTGCGGCTACTTCATGTGTGGTAATAGCAGGTAGCTTTTTATGCTCCACAACATGCGGATTAAAATATACGAGTGCTCTGTCGGCAGCGGTCATAGCATCCTTATAATGCGGCAGAAAGTTTTTGTTTAAACTGCTGAAGGTATGCAGCTCCATACACGCTACGAGCGGTCTGTTGGGCCACTGATTTTTAAGCGCTGATGTGGTGGCTTTGAGCTTACTTGGCGCGTGGGCAAAGTCCTTGTAGAATGACCATGACTGGGTTTCGGCTACCAGCTCTAAACGGCGGCTCGCTCCGGTAAAGTCGGCAATGGCGGCGCAAAATCTCTCGGATGATATACCCAACAGCTTCGCTACTTCCATAGCACCGCTGAGATTTTGCAGGTTGTGCGCACCAAATACTTTTATGGGCACATCGCCTTCGGGAGTTTTAAGGATGGTAACCCCGTTTACCACCGCATGAGGATAGGTATCGTATGGAATAGCTGTGATATCGGGCCGCAGAGATGCTGCGAGTTTTATGAGATGCCCATCGCCCCGGTAGTATACTAGCGAACCGTTTGGTTCTATAAGGTCGGTGAATATTTTAAATTGCTCAATGTAATTTTCGAAAGTTGGAAATACATTGATATGATCCCAGGCTACGCCAGATAGCAATGCGATATTCGGTTTATACAGATGAAATTTCGGGCGGCGGTCAATGGGCGACGAAAGGTACTCATCGCCTTCGATAACAGCTACGGGCGCATTTGCCGAAAGGCGCACCATGCAATCATACCCCTCGAGCTGCGCGCCTACGAGGTAGTCTGAATCCATATGTACTTTATGGAGCACGTGCAGCAGCATGGAAGTAATGGTGGTTTTGCCGTGGCTTCCGCCAATCACCACGCGGCGCTTATCGCTCGTTTGTTGGTATACATACTCAGGGTATGAGTAGATAGGTAGCCCGAGTTCCTTTGTTCTGGACAGCTCCAGATTGTCGGCGCGGGCGTGCATACCCAATACCACAGCATCAAGCCCTGGAGTAATTTTCTCCGGAAACCAGCCTATTTCATTCGGGAGGATGCCTTGTTTCAGCAACCTTGAACGCGATGGTTCAAAAATTTCGTCGTCACTACCTGTAACTTCCACACCTTTTCTCGAAAGGGCGATAGCCAAGTTGTGCATGGCACTGCCGCCAATTGCTATAAAGTGAATTTTCATAGTGTAAACTTAGCCCATGCAGGCGTTCATCGCAGGATTTAAAGCGCGTGTTTTACACAAATGGATGTTATTTCAGTGCGAAGGCTCTCTTGCATCTTTAGTACCTTAGCCCACCAAACCTAATGATAATAATATGCGCTTATATCCGATAGAAACAGGCAATTTTAAACTCGATGGCGGGGCCATGTTTGGCGTGGTGCCAAAATCGCTCTGGTCGCGCACCAACCCTGCTGATGACAACAATATGTGCTCGTGGGCCATGCGCTGTATGCTCGTGGAATACAGCGACCGTTTAGTGTTGATAGACACCGGTATGGGCACAAAGCAAAGTGAAAAGTTTTTTGGTTTTTACTACCTGTTCGGTGATGCTACCTTACAAAAAAGTATCGAAAAGCTGGGGTTTGGAATGGATCAGATTACCGATGTATTTTTAACACACCTGCACTTTGACCATTGCGGCGGAGCTATAAATTACAACCCAATTAAAGAGCGCTTTGAACCGGCTTTCGTCAAAGCGCGGTACTGGAGCACCGAGTGCCACTGGCAATGGGCTACAAACCCAAACCCACGCGAAAAAGCATCATTCCTGCAGGAAAATATAATGCCAATACAAGAGTCAGGGCAGCTGCACTTCGTAGAGCGCGAAGGGCTTTGGAGCAAGGGAGCGCTCTTTCCGGGATTCAAAGTTTTTTTTGCCGACGGGCATACCGAAAGCCAGATGATACCTTTTATACAATACCGCGGTAAAACCGTGGTATACTGCGCCGACCTGCTGCCAAGCAGCAGCCACCTGCCCTTGCCCTACGTGATGGGTTATGATGTGCGTCCGCTGGAAACCCTTAAGGAAAAAGAAACGATGCTGGAGCTTTCGGCAAATGAAGGGAATATACTCTTCTTTGAGCACGACTTCGCTACTGAAGCTGTCTCGCTTATGCGCACTGAGCGGGGCATACGCGCTGAGCATGCAGGCGCACTCAGTGACTTTTTCGGAAAATAAAACCGCTGCCCCCCGATGGGTGCAGCGGTTTAGGTGCATTGCAATCCTAAAGCCTATGAAAAATTAGCAATGCAACGGAAATTTGCTTTAGTAAGCAGAACGAAAAGCGTAAGGTTCAAGGGCGCTAAACTCCTGGTGGAAAGGCTTTGATGGCTTCGCCCTCCGTTGATTTGCGGCAGGCTTTTTTACTGCTCCTTTTATCGGCTCACCTGAGGGGTTGCCGTCATACCTGAATTCAGGTTGTTGCAATACTGTTGGAAATTTAGTTGGGTTACTTTGGGCTTGCAGCCCTGCTGTAATCAGAGCGAATGTTGCGATCGCTGCGATTGTTTTTAATGTTCTCATGGTAAGCCTGGTTTAGTTTGTTTAATGCTCCCTTTCGGGAAATCATTTAGCTGTTTGTTCGAAAATCTGACGACTTGCCAATACCGTTTGTTACTCGACGTTGAAATATTTACTGATTTTAACATCTCGGGATTGGGTGGCATAGATCGGTAATTCAATAGTCCCATTGAGTTCATTATGGATGGTACCCTCAGGCTTTGTCGCAATTTTTGCGGTTGCACTTTCAACTCAGAGAAGGTATACACGCGAAACGATAGGAATAGTAATTTGTCCTTGGGCTTTATATATTTTGGGTTGACTTAAAATTGCAAAAGCTTATAACCTCATAAAAATTACAGTGACGCACACCTCCCTTTTGGTATTTTTACACCCATGATTCCTTCAAAATATATTGAAGATGCTGTAAACGAAGTAGCCTCACTTCCGGGTGTAGGTCGCAAAACGGCCTTGCGTTACGTGCTGAGTTTGCTTTCGCGAAATGAAGAAGATGTGGAGCGGTTTGCACACGCCATTCTGAATATGCGCAAACACCTGAAAGTATGCAGGGTATGCAATAATATTTCAGACCATGAAGTATGTGGAATATGCAGCAACCATAACCGTGATGCGGCAACTATATGCGTGGTGGAAGATATACGCGATGTAATGGCCATTGAGGCTACGCACCAATACAAAGGAGTGTACCATGTATTGGGTGGCAAAATATCGCCGATGGATGGTGTGGGTCCGGGCGACCTTAAAATTGCCCACTTGGTGGAGCGTATCGCCGCAGGCAATATTTCAGAGTTGATACTTGCCCTTTCGCCAACGATGGAAGGCGATACAACCGCATTTTACATTTACAGAAAAATGCCCACTGAATCTTCATGCACCATCACTACGCTGTCGCGAGGTGTAGCCGTAGGCGACGAGCTACAGTATGCCGATGAAGTAACCTTGGGCAGATCAATTCTACACCGCACACCCTACCATAAAGCCTCCCATTAATGGAAGCACTCTCGGTAATCATTGTAAATTACAATGTGGAGTACTTTCTGGAGCAATGCCTTTACAGCGTGCGCCGCGCTGCCGAAGAAGTGAGTTGCCAGATTATCGTGGTCGACAATAATTCGGTTGATGGGTCGGTGGCTATGATGCGCGAAAAATTTCCTGAAGTACAGCTTATTTCCAATAAGGAGAATACAGGCTTCAGCCGGGCCAATAATCAAGGCATCAAGCTGGCAACAGGCCGTTATGTACTGCTACTAAATCCGGATACGCTTGTGGAAGAAGATACCCTTGCCCGCGTGGTGGCTTTTATGGATAGCCATCCCGATGCAGGGGGTCTTGGTGTGAAAATGATTGATGGCAAAGGCCGCTTTCTGCCTGAGAGTAAAAGAGGGTTGCCCAAGCCCGCAGTGGCTTTCTACAAAATATTCGGGTTGTCAGCGCTCTTTCCAAAATCCAAAATTTTCGGGCGGTATCATTTGGGATATCTCGATAACGATGAGGTGCATGAGGTAGATGTGCTTTCGGGGGCGTTTATGCTTATGCGCAAATCAGCGCTTGACAAAACGGGCCTGCTCGACGAAGCGTTCTTTATGTACGGTGAAGATATAGACCTCTCCTACCGCATTACGCAGGCAGGGTTCAAGAACTACTATTTTCCGGAAACGAGAATAATACACTACAAAGGAGAAAGTACAAAGAAAAGTAGCGTCAATTATGTGTTTGTATTCTACCGCGCTATGGTCATTTTTGCTGAAAAGCACTTCACCAAGCGCAATGCCAAAGCATTCTCCTACCTCATAAATGCCGCAATATACTTTAGGGCATTTGTGGCTCTTGCAAATAGATTTGTAAAAGCTGCGGTGATACCGGTATTGGATACGGTGCTCGTCATGTTGTTGCTGATCGTTCTGAAAAACTGGTACGAGGACTACGCAGGTCTGAGCTACACTGTATACTGGATCAATGCTGCGCTCGCTGCCTATACAGGTATCTGGATGCTTGGGGTATTATTCGCAGGAGGGTATGACAAGCCCATAAAACTCAGCAAAATATATAGCGGTATAGCCTATGGTACTTTAGCCATACTTGCATTGTATGCTCTTTTGCCGGAAACATTGAGATTCTCCAGAGCCATCATATTGATGGGTACAGGTGTTGCGGCCTTGGTATTTACAAGCTTGCGGCTATTGGCCCACCTATTCCGCGCAAGCGGTTACCGCATGGGCAGGCAGGAGCCCAAAAGGGTAGGTATTGTATCAGGCAAAGCTGAGTTTGAGCGCATTTCGCGACTGCTCAGCGACTCGGGTAATGCTGCAGGCAGTATTATAATGATCCTTCCTGAAAAAGATGCCAGCGATGACGGCGTTCACGCCGACCAGCTTCAGGAGTTAATAGAAGTGTACCAACTCAATCTTATCATTTTTAGCGGGCAGGACGTATCATCGCAGCAAATAATTTCGTGCATGGCCGAAGTGGAGAAAACCAATGTGGATATTAAAATTGCCCCGCCAGAAAGCCTTTACATTATCGGCAGCAACTCCATAGATCGCGGAGGCGAATTATTTATCATGGAGCTCAATGCCATCAATAAGCCCATAAATAAAAGGCGCAAGTGGCTGTTTGACAAAGTAATGACACTGATACTTCTAGTTACTTCTCCGTTGCTCATTTGGGTGGTAAAAAATAAGGCCGGGTACTTTGCCAATATCTTCTCAGTATTAGCAGGCAAAAAGTCGTGGGTAGGATATGCACCCGTTCGGGATGAGCGCAGAAAGTTGCCGGCAATAAAACCAGGAGTGCTGAACCCACTTGATAAGATCGAGATTTTGAGCGAACGGGAAGACACTCCCCGCAAGCTAAACGCTGTGTATGCCCGAGAATACAGCTTGCGAAACGATCTTGCCATCTGCCTCACCGGATTTCGGAATTTAGGCCGTCGGTAATTGGCGATTGCGAATAAAGTTTTTTAGGCTAATTTTGCCCACCACCAACTCATAATATTACACCATGGCGCAAATAGAAGTACTGCTTCCAAAAATGGGCGAAAGCGTAGCCGAAGCCACCATTATAAAATGGCTTAAAAACGAGGGCGACGCCATTGAAGCAGATGAGCCAATCATAGAAATTGCAACTGATAAGGTTGATAGTGAAGTACCTGCGCCCAACGCTGGCATTTTGGCGAAAAAACTATGCGCTGATGGTGATGTGGTGGCTGTAGGGCAACCAATTGCCATAATAAGCTCAGAAAAAGTTGCCGCAGCACCTGCGAGTGTGCCCACGGTGACGACGGCTGCCGCACCGGTATCTGCAGCAGCTTCCAATGGCGCCTCAGACCATGCTGCTGAACCACAAACTGCAGCGCCTATTCATACAGGACAAGGAAGCAGATTCTACTCACCCCTTGTGCGCAATATAGCCCAGGCCGAAGGAATAGGCATCAGTGAACTGGAAACCATACCGGGTAGCGGCGCAGAAGGAAGGGTTACTAAAAAGGACATACTCAATTATATTCCAAGCAGAAGCGCTGCTAAAACTGCCGCCTTGGCCATTCAGGCACAGCCAGCAAATGAAGCACCTGCTGTGCCTGCGCCAAAACCTGCGGCCCAGCCGGCTGTGTCAGTATCAAACCAGGTGAAAGGCCCTCAAATAATTGTAGGTGCCGACGATGAAATAATGGAGATGGACCGTATGCGCAAGATTATTGCTGAGCATATGGTGATGAGTAAACATGTATCGCCCCACGTTACTTCATACGTGGAAGCCGACGTTACCAACATCGTTGAGTGGCGCAATAAGTGGAAAGACAAATTTGAAGCACGAGAAGGCGAAAAACTCACCTTCACACCGGTGTTCATTGAAGTGCTGGCCAAGGCAATTAAAGAGATGCCTATGGTAAATGTATCAACCGACGGTACCAATATCATCAAGCGAAAGCATATTAATATTGGGATGGCCGCGGCTTTGCCAAGTGGTAACTTAATAGTACCCGTAATTAAAGATGCCGATCAGCTAAATCTTTATGGTGTAACCAAAAGGGTAAATGACCTTGCCAAGAGAGCGCGCCTTAACAAATTACAGCCTGATGAAATTCAGGGTGGAACCTACACCCTTACCAATGTAGGCACCTTCGGAAATGTAATGGGCACGCCAATCATAAACCAACCACAAGCTGCGATAATGGCCGTAGGAGCTATTCGCAAAAAACCTGCAGTAATCGAAACGCCACAGGGCGATTTCATCGGTATAAGGCATATGATGTTTCTTTCGCATAGCTATGATCACAGAATTATTGACGGTGCTTTGGGAGGACGATTTGTGCGCCGAGTGGCCGATCTTTTGGAGCAATTTGATGCTACAAGGGAAATTTAAACCCTTCAGATTCGGTCAGTACGAAGGTTTATTATAGCTTTGGTTCGCAATCTTAGAAAGAAGCATGAACCCCAGGCATATTCGCTACCTGTTTTTTACAGTATTTTTTTTATCAGGCACAGGCAATCAAGCCTTTGCGCAAGGCGGAAGTTTTTCAGCAAAATTTAGTGAAGCAAATAAGCTTACTGAAGAGAAAGAATTTGAACAAGCACTCAACATTTGGCTTGAGCTCGCCACCACAAATCCGACCAACGGCAATGTGAATTTTCGCACAGGAGAAGCTTATCTGAACAACTATAAATTAAGAACAGCCGCTTTGCCCTATTTGCAAAAGGCCATCGACATCGGGGTGAACAGTAAATATGACCCTTTCAGCCCGCTCGAAAAACAATCGCCGGTAGAGGTGTGGTATTATTTGGCACAAGCTTACCACCTTGCCGAAAATCTGGATATGGCAGAAAGTGCATACAGAAATTTCATAAAAGAAACTGAACCCAAACACCGCCTCTACCCGCGTGCTCAACTTGGCATCAATCAGATAAACAATGCACGCAAATTAATGGCTGTTCCTGTGGAGTTTGAAATAAAAAATATGGGCCCTGTAATCAATACACAGTATGCAGAATACAGTCCGGTAATTTCAGTAGATGAGAACGCCATCTTTTTTACTTCTACCCGCCTTCGGTCTGATAGCTCAAATTTTAGCGTAAAAGACAAAAATACAGGCGATTACTTTGAAGACATTTATGTAAGCTACCGCGACAGAAAAGGCGAATGGCAGGACCCGGAACTGCTCGAAATAAACACACCCGATCACTCTGCTACAGTGAACGTCTCGATTGACGGACAAGTGCTCTATATCTACAAAGACGATAAAGGAGCAGGAAACCTCTATGAAACCAAATTGGTGGGGGAAACATGGACCAACCCCGAATTAATTAAGGGCGCTGTAAATTCAAGTTCTTGGGAGCCACACATAGCAGTTTCAGCCGACGGGCAACTCGCCTTTTTTGTAAGCAACCGTCTAGGCGGCTTAGGTGGCAGAGATATATACCGCACCCGAATGCTCCCAACCGGTGAGTGGGGAAAAGCGGAGAATCTCGGCCCCGGAATTAATACACCTTTTGAAGAAGATGCTGTATTCATATCAGCCGATGGTACCAACTTGTATTTCAGCTCCGAGGGGCATTCCAGCATGGGTGGTTTTGATATTTTAAGAAGCAGCCTTGATGCAGAAGGAAACTGGACACCACCCCAAAATCTTGGATACCCCGTCAACACCGTAGATGACGACGTGTTTATGGTAATCACCGCCGATGGTAAAAGGGCTTATTACTCATCATTTAAAGAAGCAGGATACGGGCAGAAAGACATTTATGTGATAAACTTACCACAGTCACGTGAGCTGAGGCTTGCAGTGTTAAAGGGACTCATTGTTAGTCCTGAAGGCAAACTTCCGGATAATCTGAATGTATCAATCATCAACCGCGATACCCAGGAAGCAGGCTCCTACATTCCGCGAAAGCGCGATGGCAACTTTGTAGCCATATTGCCACCGTGCAACCGTTACGATATAAGCTACCAAATAGACGGAATTGAAGTGGCGGTCGACACCTTTTCACTCGCTTGCAATGTGGCCTATCAGGAAATCTATAAAGAGCTGTTGCTAAACCCGGTTTTCGTATATAACGACGGCACTGCCAGAGTAAGCAGAGCTGGCAGCGACCCGCTGTTTACCACTACCAGTACCATTTCTGCAACTGCACCTTCCCAATACAAGCGCTTATTTGGCTACAACCAAAACAAGGAAGTGGAAGAAGAACTTTTTACCAAATTCATGCTCGGTTTAAAATCAATATTAACCGAAAAAGGCACAGTGGAAGTGCGCATAGTAGGCAGTGCATCAAAAGTGCCAACACGTACCTATAGAACCAATCAGAATCTTGCTGATACCCGCGCTGAAAACGCTAAGAATCAATTTTTAATTCGCGCCAAGCAACTCGGGGTCGATACATCAAAGATCACTTTTGCTGAAGTAGTAGGTAAAGTACAAGGTCCGGAATACAAAGGCGATTACAAAAACCAGGCTGCCTACAAGCCCTTCCAGTACGTCGAAATATTTACCCTGTAAGCGCATTGTTAGCACATTTATTTGGTAGATAGCACCGCGGTGAATACATTTGGTAACCCCCTTGAACCAACATGACCAATAGGATGAAACATTTCGCCTCGTCAACCATATTTCTTTTTCTGGCATATTCTCTTATTTCAACGGCTTACGCCCAAAATGCCAAAACGGCCAAGGCTGCCTTTGATTCAGGAAGTTATTTTGAAGCCATTGAAGAGTATGAAAAGCTACTTGAAAAGGACCCGGAGAACTTTGACTACAACAGCAAAATGGGCTTTTGCTACCTGCGCACCAATACCGACCCACTGCTAGCACTCGACTACCTGCTTACAGCCGAAAAAACAGCAAAACCCGGTGATGATTTACCATTGCATATTGCTGAAGCCTATATGCGCCATCTTGAATACGAGCAAGCGTCAGAATACCTTGCCAAGTATGAAAAGGAAGGCAAGAACGGCAAGAAAAATGCAGCGCTTGTTAACATTATGAAAACCCATTGCCAAGCAGCACCTGACTTGCTTAAGTTTCCGGTTGATGTAGATTTTTTTAATGCAGGTGCCGATATCAATTCGGCAAATCCTGACTACTTGCCATACGTAAGCGCCAAAGGCGATATGATGATATTCACTTCGAGAAGGAAAATTAACCCCGCGTCGAAACCCGAAGTAGCGGGCTATTATCCTTCCAATATATTCAGCGCATCGCTGACAAGCGGAAAATGGAGCGCAACAATCCTTGATAGAATCAACAATGGACTCGACGAGCAGGGTATTGGTCTTTCGCACAGCGGCGATACCCTGCTAATCAGCATCAATGAGCTGGAAACATCAGGCGATATATACAGTACGGTAAAAAAAGCCAAAGGCTTTGCCGAAATAAAACCCCTCGATAAAGTTATCAATTCGCCTTTTGTAGAGTCTTCCTGTGCAATTTCAAAAGACGGTCAAACAATTGTTTTCAGCAGCAACATCACGGGTGGTTCAGGTGGATTTGACCTGTGGATGTCGCAAAAAAATGCCTCAGATGGCTGGAGTGCCCCATCAAATCTTGGCGCTGCGATAAATACCTCACTCGACGAGCAATACCCAACCCTTTCTGCGGATGGAATGACTTTGTATTTCTCATCGCAAGGGCACGCAGGATTAGGAGGTTTTGACCTGTACTTCAGCAATTGGGATGCACAAGGCAAGGCATGGTCGAGTCCACAAAATTTGGGGTACCCTATAAATACCCCCGGGAATGACAAAAGCATATCATTCAAAGCTTCGGGCGAAAAGGCTTATATCACTGCGCTCAGAGATGAAGGGCAGGGCGATTTAGATATCTATGAAATTCGTTTCAAAGAAATGAATGCCAGCCTGCCCGCCATTTTTCATGTGAACGCAATCGGTACTGCTGGAGCAACAGTTTCATCAAAAATACCTATCAAAATTAAGAATGAATTTGATGACCTCATCGGCGAGTATTACCCCAACTCCATTACCGGAAGGTATGTAATAGCCCTGTATCCTGGCAAATACTTTTTAGAACTTGATATACCCGGGTACAGACCGCATAGCGAGCTGTTCATAGTAACCCGTTTTCACAAACGCTACGAACAGAGTGTAAAGATTATAAACCTAAATCAATAGCATGCAACTGAACTTGAAGAAGCCACTGGCTTTCTTCGACCTTGAAACGACCGGAGTAAATGTGGCATCGGACCGCATCGTAGAGATTGCCATACTCAAAGTACATCCGGATGGCCGCGTAGAGCGCCGGCCCGACTCAGCAAACGGCCCTACCAGATTGCTTATAAATCCTGAAATGCATATACCTGCAGAATCATCCATGGTGCACGGCATTTGGGATAAGGATGTGATGGATGCGCCCACCTTTCGGGAAATAGCACCAAAGCTGTTCAAATTTCTTTACGACTGCGACCTGGCCGGATTCAACTCCAATAAATTCGATATCCCCATACTCGCCGAAGAATTTCTCAGGTGTGAAATTGAATTCAGCATCGAGAACCGAAACCTGATAGATGTGCAAAACATCTTTCACCTGATGGAACAGCGCACCCTGAAAGCAGGATATAAATTCTACTGCGGCAAAGAACTTATCAACGCCCACGAAGCCATGGCCGATGTGGATGCCACCTATGCTGTATTTTTAGCCCAGCTTGAACGATACCGCGATGCCGAAATAGAGATAGAAGCAGGTGTAAAGGTGAAACCGATTGTGAACGATATGGAGCAATTGCATAAGGTATCGCAACGCCACCGCAATGTTGACTTCATGGGCCGTATAGTGCTCAATGAAAATGACGAAGAAATATTCAACTTTGGCAAGCATAAAGGACGTACTGTGGAAGAAGTGCTCCGTATGGAGCCTGGCTACTACGGCTGGATGATAAGCGGTGACTTTCCGCTCTACACCAAAAAAGTACTTCGCGATATTAAAGAACGACTGAGCAAGGCCTGATGAAGATCATTTGTATTGGACGCAACTACGCCGAGCACGCGAAGGAAATGAAGAGTGAAATACCTTCAGAGCCTGTAATTTTTTTAAAGCCCGAAACTGCACTTTTACCGAAAAGCCACCCCTTTGTGTATCCTGAGCATACCCGCGACCTGCACTATGAAGCGGAGCTGGTGTTGAGAATTGACCGCCTGGGTAAACATATCGACGCGAAATTTGCCAATAAATATTACTCGGCGGTGGGATTTGGAATAGATTTTACCGCCAGAGATATTCAGCAGCAATGCAAGGATAAGGGCTTACCCTGGGAGAAAGCCAAAGCATTTGACCACTCGGCTCCACTCGGAAAAAAGTTTCTGGATATCGCGAAATTGCCTGACCCAAATAATATTTCATTCGAACTGAAAAAAAACGGAACCACCGTTCAGCAAGGCCACTCAGCCGATATGCTCTTCAATTTCGATCAGATTATTATGCATGTATCCAAATACTTCACCCTTAAAATTGGCGATCTGATTTACACAGGAACTCCCGCTGGAGTTGGGCCTGTGGTACAAGGCGATAGGCTCGAAGGATTCATAGAAGGAGAGAAATTGCTCACCCTTGTAATAAAATAATTTACTCTTGTTGCTTTATACAGGAATGTTTAGCAACTTCAACCCTGCGCCAAAGAGTACCACAAAAATAATTAAACTAAAAAACCTCAGCACAGCAACATGGGAGCAATGGATGTATTCGTAGTAGAAAACAAAGAGCAGCGCAAGCAATTTGTGATATCTATACTCAAGGACATGAAAGCCCTCGAGTATATGCTGGAACACGATCTCTTCGACTGCGAAACAACGAGAATTGGCGCAGAACAGGAATTTTGTTTTGTAGACCGGTTTCTAAGGCCTGCAATGGTAGGCATGGAAGTACTCGAAAAACTTAATGACAATCAGTACACCACTGAGCTGGCTAAGTTTAATCTCGAAGCAAATCTCGACCCGCTCGAGTTTAAAGGCGATTGTTTGAGCCGCATGGAAGCCCAACTAACAGAGCTTGTTACCCGCGCCGACAATGTAGCGAAAGAATTTGGCGCCCGGGTAATCCTCACAGGTATTCTGCCCACCATTCGCAAAAGCGATCTGGAATTTGAAAATATCACCCCATTTCCCCGATACAGGGCACTCAACGACGCGATGGTAAAAATGCGCGGCGGCGATTTTGAGTTTAACATTAAGGGCACTGATGAGCTTATTGCAAAACACAATACCATGCTTTTTGAAGCATGCAATACAAGTTTCCAGATACACCTTCAGATTGAACCAAAGCAGTTCGTAGACAAATACAACTGGGCGCAGGCCATTGCCGGCCCTGTGCTCGCGGCCTGCACCAATTCGCCATTACTTTTTGGCAAGCGCCTTTGGGATGAAACGCGGATTGCAGTATTTGAACAAACCGTTGACCTGAAAAATATCAATAACCCTGAACGCGAAATGCGAAGCCGCGTTGATTTTGGCACAGGCTGGCTCAAGGAAAACGTAACTGAAATATTTAAATACGATATTGCCTATTATAAACTCCTTTTGGCCGGACACAATGACGAAGATGCACTTGAAGAACTCAAAAAAGGAAATATTCCAAAACTCAGATCGCTGAGCCTTCACAATGGCACCATTTACAAATGGAACCGCCCTTGTTATGGAATCACCAATGGCAAGCCCCACTTGCGTATTGAAGGGCGCTATATACCCTCAGGCCCAACGCTAATTGATGAAATGAGTAATACCGCTTTCTGGCTCGGGCTTATGGCAGGAATGCCCGATGATGTGGCTGAGCGTGTGGAACAATATGAATTTGACCATGCAAAACTCAATTTTCTTAAAGCAGCTCAGGTGGGAATGAGCGCCCAATTTAAATGGATGGACGGCAAGTCATATACCGCCCAGAATTTGCTGCTCAACGAACTGATACCGATGTGCCAAAAGGGATTGGAAAAGCAAGGAATAAATTCAGCCGATATAGAACGCTACATGAGCGTAATAATCGCTCGTGTCGAAAATCAACAAACCGGTTCGGTTTGGATCAATAACTCATTTACATCGCTCAAGAAAAATGCTTCAATCGAAGAAGCAGTGGTGGCCGTGACAGCAGGGATGCTGAAACGGCAGCAATCGGGCCAGCCTGTGCATACCTGGGACTACCCAAACATAAGCGAAGGTGGTTCATGGGCCAATAAATACCGGTTTGTGCGCCAAATAATGAGCAAAGAACTATACACCGTGCAGGAAGAAGATCTTGTAGAACTTGTAACTACCCTGATGGATTGGCGCAAAATTCATCATGTGCCTGTTGAAAATGAGCACGGTGAGGTAGTGGGTATCATTTCCTCCGGCGATATTATAAAGTATTACAGTAAAAGAGTGGATGATGCCAATCTGGAATTTACTGTAAATGATATTATGTTGCACAATACGTTTACTGTAACTGCCGATACCCTAACCGTAGATGCACTTAAACTAATGCGTAAGCACAATTTAGGATGCTTGCCCGTGGTAAATCAGAAAAAACTCATTGGCATTATTACTGAGTTCGATTTCGTATGTATGGCAGAGCATCTCTTCGAAGAATTGCAACACAATGAAGCCCAAAACAATCACACTGTATGATTTCGTAGAAGGGCAGGCTGTTAGAATAAGCCGCACCATAGCTTCTATTAAGGCAAAGCATGCAGGCCCTAACATTGTATTTATTGGAGGTATGCACGGCAACGAGCCTACCGGCGTACTTGCCCTAAACCACGTAATGCAAAAGGTGCAGAGGCTTCAACCTTTGCTCAAGGGAAACATATTTGCCCTTGCGGGAAATTTGTCAGCACTCGAGCGGGGCGAGCGGTATATCCAGAAAGACCTGAACCGCATATGGCAAGCAGAACAAGTAGAGCGTGCCAAGCGAAGAGATTTTCACCCCGATGAGCTGATAGCAGAAGTTGAAGAACAAATAGAACTCTGGGCTGCGATTGACCAGTTGATGAGCGAAAATGAAGGAGAGTTCTTCTTCGTTGACCTCCATACTACTTCTACACGCAGCGCACCGTTTATCGCCATGAGCGATACCATTATGAATCGCCGCTTTATAAGGAATATTCCGGTACCCGTGGTGATAGGTATTGAAGAGTACCTCACCGAGCCATTGCTCAGCTACCTCAATGAGCTGGGCTGCGTATCAGTAGCTTTCGAAGGAGGTCAGCACAGCGATATAGCCTCGGTGCTGAACCACGAAGCGTTTATACTACTCTGCCTGCAGCGAGCAGGCGTTTTGAAAAAAGTAGAAATACCCGAACTCAAAATCTGCCGGAAAAGGCTAAAGCATGCTTCAGGTACCAACAAGTATATTTACGATGTACGGATGCGGCAGGCACTTGAGCCAGGTGATGTATTTCAGATGATGCCCGGCTTCGACAATTTTACTCCTGTGCGGAAGGGTCAGACATTGGCTCGGCTCAACGGCCATACTCTTAGCGCGGTTGAAAAAGGATTTATTTTCATGCCGCTCTACCAAAGCAAGGGTGAAGATGCCTATTTTCTGATACGCCGTATTGCACGCTTCTGGCTCACTGTATCCTATATACTCAGAAGATTACGTCTGTATAAAATTCTCAGATTGCTTCCAGGTGTGCGGCCTTTTATGAAAAGTGACCATATGCTAATCGTGAATAGAGAAATAGCCCGCTGGTTTAGCCTGGAGATACTTCACCTTATGGGATACAGGCGCAAAAAGAAGAGAGGCGATTTCACCCTATTCATTCGCCGTAAGTATGATTTTAAAGGCCCCAGACGCATCAAGGGATCTGCGTAAAAATAATTGCTCCAGTGCTTTCATTTTGATTTGGTTACATTGCAACATAACAACTACAACATGAGAACATACAGAATTCATATTTTGATAAGCCTACTTTTACTGCCCATCCTTGTAAGCATGGCCCAATCGCCTACCCACATAGACCAGGGCACGAATGATCCATCAGTAAATGTTTGGGATGACCCGAAATATATTTTACTAATTGGTGGGATAGTATTGCTCGGTTTTATCTTTCTGTTTACCAGCAAATGGATTTCGAAGAAAAGGCGCAGAGATTAAAAAAAAATTAGGGTGAGATGATGTCTATGGTAAAGTTGTGAAATGAACGCAGCAGTATTTTCATATTCCATAATTTCCGGTGGTGGTGAATTTACACAGGACAACCAAAAAGTAATCTCGAGTATAGCGTGTCGCAACGATCGAAAAATAGCAAGGATTAACCGTTGTAACAGCTCTACCGCCAAAACCATCGAGTTCGCCTGCACCCCATTGCTTCGCAGGGTTTATAAACCTACGACAACACAATTCAGTACAGCATTTCGAATCTATTTGATACTAATGCTACGCCGTAAAGAATTTCCTGCCTTCGGGTGTAAACATGTACAATCTGCTGATTGAACGAACAACGATCGATCAGAGTATGATCACCATTTCTTCTCATATTAATAGTTTCAAACTTCAGCGTTTGATTGATTACATCATATATTTGGAGGCTACATCTAAAAGTAAGGCAAAACCATCGGATGCGGGCAGGCTTGCCGATGATGTTAATAATTCTTGGTGGGAAAAGAATCGCAATAGATTCGCAAAGTGACAGTCATCGTCAATGCAAATATTGTATTTTATGATTATCCGTTTACGTACCAGTATTGCGTTCCCAAAGCCATTAAAACTCTGTAAAATAGGTACTTGCCGAAGTATCTCCTATTGATTTTATAACAGAATTCGTTCAAATAGTGCTGCAGGTTCTTGCCGCTGATTTTGTGATAGATACCAAAGAAATTGCGCGTTGCATTACTCATATTGATATGCTCCCGTTGAAGGGTAGTACGCGCTGATTTCTTATCCGACTCTACGGTATAATGTGCCTCGACAAAATCAGCAATATCCACAAAGCTTTTGCTTTTGTCTGAAAATACGATGCTCAGCTCATCGAGATTCTTTTCAATGGTCTCACTGATGCTTTCCGCTCGTTGAGTTTGAAGGGCTTTCATTTTTAAATACCTGAAATGTTTACTCTTTTGGCCTGTCGTTGGATCTTCTAAAGGAGTTGATTCAGCCATCACAGCAACATTGATCTGTTTCTGGCTTCCTTTACCACGTTTAAGTTTGGTGTGTTTTGATGTGGCCTTCTCAAAGTGCCCTTCGTCGATTCAATCATGGCTTTTAATTGGTATAAATCGTCTCGCTTGCCCATCGCATCGCGTATGCGATGCATCATACTCCAAATGCTTTCATACCGCTTATGGTTTAGCTGTCTCTTGAGTTCACATGCCGATACACCTTTCTTGCTGAAGGACATAA
>JBBQZU010000029.1:0-39490 GCA_038207425.1 Flavobacteriales bacterium
AGGCTCTACCACCGCTCCTTTGGCGAAAGCGAGAGTAAGCAGGTACAGATGGACCTGAGCTCCCTAAGCAACGGAGTGTATGTAGTGAAAACCACCTGCGGGGAGCAGGTGAGTTCAGAGAAGTTGGTGGTGGGGAGGTAATCACCCCCTATACCACCCCTTGTACTTCACATACCCTTCGGCAGTTTTTCGAATCTGGGCAATGGCTTCATTCACATCGCGTCGCTTTACTTCGCGGGCGGGTACTCCCGCCCAGATGGTACCGGCCTCCACCCTCGAACCTTCGAGTACTACTGCACCTGCAGCTACCATGCTGCCCCGCTCCAGGTGGGTGTTGTCCATCACAATGGCGCCCATGCCTATCAGCACATCATCTTCGGCAGTGCAGCCGTGCACTATAGCGCGGTGACCTACTGATACGCGGTTGCCCATCACTACACGGCTCTTGCCAATGGTGCTGTGTACAATTGCCCCGTCCTGTATATTCACATCATCGCCCAGGGTTATGCTGCCCACGTCGCCCCTGAGTACTGCTGTGTACCATATGCTGCAATTGCTGCCCATGATTACTTCGCCAACAACCACCGCGTCGGGCGCCAACCAGCAGCCGTTGCCCATTGTGGGGGTTTTGCCATTCACCGTTTCAATGATTGCCATATTTTAATGCGAACCGGGTTTACAGCATTCATGCAGCCCGTTTATCGCTTCGGGGGTTGGTATAAGATCATCCGCGCTGTAGCCCAGTTTTGTAATTGCCAACCTGACGTCGTGGGCAGTTGTTTTCTTAGGATTGTACTTTACGTGCACTTCCTTCTTTTCCACGTTTACACGCACCGATTTCACACCGGGGGCAAAGGCCAGGCTTTTCTCAATAGTATCTTTGCACATATCGCATACTATGGAGCTTTTTATGGTGATGTCGCCGGTTTCTGCGGGTTGGGCTTTCGCCAAAAATGGGGTTGCGAGCAATAGTACGCTCAGGAGGATGGTTTTCATTTTTTTCTTGTGTTTATGTTCATTCTCGCACCTGCATAATACATGCGCCCGTTCAGTGGTGCGTAGATCATCGATGCGTCAAAGTTAGTTCCAAACGGATTTTCGGGGTCAATAATGGCATTGCCTTGTATATAGTTGCCTATATTTTCCATGCCTGCATACATCTCCAGCTCTTTCCATACCCAGGTTATTTGGGTGTTGAATAGAAAAAACTGCGATGAGCGCTCAGCAAGCCTGTATTGTTCAGGGTTCTGTTGGGTGTCGGGCAAGCGGGCTGAACCGTAGTAATTTCCCGTAAGGTCAAAATACCAGCGTTCATTTTTAGTTTGGTAGCCAATATTGGCAAGGGCGCGGTGGCGTGGTATCATTGGTTTTTCTAAACGTCCTACCAAGTAGTCGGTATTCACACTCTGGTACTTATAGGAGAGTTTTACGTCCATACCCTTTATCAGATTGTATTGCAGGTCGGTTTGGAAGCTGTGTGCATAGCTTTCGCCTTGAAGATTATAGAATTGTAATAGCTTGGGAGATGTCTCACGGTCCACAACAAGTTGGTTTTGAAACCAGGTGTAGAAATAGTCGGTATTGAAGCTCGCATCGCGTCCAGAAATTTTGAATTTATACAAATAGGATATGCCTGCATTCCAGCTTTCTTCGGCTTGAGGGCTATTGAGTACCTGAACCTGTCGCGAGCTTGCCAAGAAACCCAGTTGATCGGCATATACATTTGGTGTTCTGAAACCCCGGCCTATGGTGGCACGCACTGCACTTAACTGCTGCAGATTGTACTTGAGGTGCACCCTTGGCGAAAACTGGTTTCCGAAAAGGTTGTGCATATCCAGCCTACTGCCTATAACTGCTATAAAACGGGGTCGCTCGTAGGTGTACTCTGCAAATATTCCTGGCACCCGCTCGGTGCGGTTGAAGGCTGAATCGCTCAATGATTCTCGGTAAGCATCATACAGATAGTGAATACCCGCTTTGTAGCTATGGTCACTGCCCGGGGCAAGTTTGCTCTGGTATATGGCGTTTATACGGGCGGTATTTTCAAGTCCGTTGTACTCTTTTAGCCCAAAATATGCATCAGCATCGTTGTGGGTATAGATGGTGGTAATCCCGATGCTGCGGTCATCCCGGCCCGGGAAGAAAAAGCCAAACTTACCTAGAGCTTCCGCCTGCTCGTAGCGCATACCAAAGCCGTAGTTGTTGGTAGAGCCAAAGTCTTCGCCAAAGCGAAATGTGGTTTGCCCTGAAGTGCGGTCTTCGAATGTGTACCGGCCTACGAGCTCCATGCGGAAAATATCGCCTTCGTACTTCCAGCGGTTCATCACTTTTGCCCCGTCGCGCAGCGGCATATCAAGAAAACCATCCTGGTTCATATCAATGCGCATCCGCTGCGCATGCACACCTGCGTAGAGCGCAGTGCTCCAAGCAGCGCCTATTTGCCTGTTCCAAACCAGGTTGCTCTCGTAGCGTCCCTGATTGCTGGCAAATACATCGAAACGCACTTGCTCCAAGGCACACGGCTGTATAAATTCTAGGTTGATTTGCCCCGTCATACTCTCGTATCCGTTTATCACCGAACCTATTCCTTTGCTGAGCTGAATAGAATTGATCCAAGGGCCGGGTATCTGATCAAAACCAAGCAAATTGCCCAGCCCTCTGGTAAAGGGAATACCTTCAAAAAGATTCTGAACGTATACCCCTTCCAGTCCCAGCATCTGAATTTTGCGGGCTCCGGTAAGTGCATCGTTCATTACCACATCAACAGTGGTGGTGCTTTCAAAGGTTTCTGAAATATTGCAACATGCAGCTTTGCGAAGCACTCCGCGGTTAATAGCTTCTGTATTAATTATGCCGGTAGTTGACATACTGAATACCGACTGCGTTTCTGAAATCTCTACGGCGTGTATATCTACTGATGGTTTCAAAGCAACCGCGATATAAGCATCGGCGCTATGCACGTGAGTAGTGTCAGTGGTATAGCCCACCATGCTCACTACGAGGTGCATACTTTCGTGAAATGCTATGGTGAAGCGCCCGTTGGCATCGGTTGTGGTACCAGCAGTGGTGCCGGCCCAGTATACGTTAGCACCGGGCAGCGGGGTATTGGTTTTTTCATCGCTCACCTTACCATTTATGGTTTGGGCCCCGGCGATGGTAGCCGGCATCATTATGCAGACGATTAAAAGAAGTTTTATGTACATATCGTTTTGATAAAAAATGAATCATTCAGAGATTTTCCTAGTGAAACACTTTATCAAATATTGTACTTACAGATGAGGTGGAGGTATCCTTTTCCGCGGGGGAGAGGGGCTTTTTGGTGCTGCCATTGAATTTTTTTTTCAATAGAAACTAAGGTATTTGCCGTCAGGCTACCTGCTACACCGGACAATACCGGCTGTTGTGAAAAAATGAAAGATTTATGCTCGTTCTTAAAATTATTAAATACCGTGTAGTATTGCTCGTAGTCGCAGCAACGCAGGTCAAAGCTATTTGGCTCAAGCTGAAATACCGGACAGCAACCTACCTCTTCAGTGATATAAACCTTTTGCTTTCCGGTAGTATTGCACCGCATATGCGTAGCCGATACGGTGCCCATTTGCAGCAGCACGGCGCCCATAAGCACTACGCTCAGGATGAGACGATGAATGGATGCAGTATTTTTAGCGTTGCTGAACAAAATAGATCGTTGGGGTATTACCTTTGCAAAGATAAAAAACTTAACATCATGTTTCCTACATCGGTATACGCAGAGCTTACGCCAAATCCCAATACCATGAAGTTCGTGGCCGACAGGGTTATATTCAACGCCCACGATGCGGTGGAATATCTGAGCGGGGCTGATGCCAAAGGCTCTTCTGAGCTGGCAACACAACTCTTCAATTTCCCTTTTGTAAAATCGGTATTTATAGCCCGCAGCTTTGTAACAATAGGCAAAACAGGCGATCTGAGCTGGGACATGATTACCTTCGAGCTTAGGGAGTTTATACGTGAGTTTTTGCTTATCAAGGAGTTTGTTGTTGAAAATCTTCCTGTGAAAGTATATGGAGATCAGCATGCTGCTAATGAAAACCGTAAACCCATAATTCCGGCCGAGCCAAGTGAGTACGACGAAGCAATAGTGCGCCTACTCGATGAATATGTAAAACCCGCTGTGGAAAGCGATGGTGGAGCGATAGACTTCGTTTCGTTTAAAGATGGGGTGGTTACTGTGCAGCTGCGCGGCTCATGCTCGGGTTGTCCTTCGAGCACCATGACGCTGAAGAGCGGTATAGAAACGCTGCTTACTACCGAGCTTCCTGTGGTGAAAGAAGTAGTAGCCGAGAGTGTTTAGTCTGAAAAAAAGGTTTGCAACTGTTTCGAAAATAAGAAGATAGAAGTAGAAAGAATTTTTTTGAAAAATTAGCATTTTAACATTTCAGGGCATAAAAATTGGAAAGTTTAGTGACTAATCTTCCCGGTTGCGCGCGTATTGAAGAAGTTTCATACTTTCGCACGGTCGGTACAAAAACCAAAACTGATGGAATTAAAGAAAAGTCCTGAAGCCAACATCGAGAAAAAGCGCGTAGTGCTTATCGCCATTGGCCTGTTGTTTTCGCTCTCGCTCGTACTTGTAGCGTTTGAGTGGAAAACGTTCGAAAACGAGTTGAAGAATCTCGGTGAAATAGACCTCTCATTGATTGAAGAGGAAATTATTCCACCTTCTATTCAGCAACCACCACCACCACCGCCACCGCCTGCCCCTACTACGGTTATCGAAATTGTAGAAGATGACGAGGAAATCGAAGATGAACTCGTAATAGACAATCTGGATGTGGACGAAAGCACAGAAATTGAGTTTATAGAAACTGCCAAGGAAGAAGTTGTAGAAGAGCAAATCTTCACTATCGTAGAAGAGATGCCATCTTTTCCGGGTGGCGAAGCTGCACTGATGAAATACCTTTCATCTAATACCAAGTACCCCGCTATTGCCAAAGATGCCAATATACAAGGTACCGTATTCGTAACCTTTGTGGTTGATACCGACGGAAAGGTGAAGGATGTGAGGGTACTCCGCTCAATCGGCGGCGGTTGCGATGAGGAGGCAGTACGCGTAGTGCAAAGCATGCCGGCTTGGAAAGCAGGTAAGCAACGAGGTAAATCGGTGAAAGTACAATATAACCTACCTATACGCTTTACGCTGAAGTAAGCCGTTACACCAAAAGAACTTAAAAAAACCCGCCCTTGTTGAGAAGGTGGGTTTTTTTATGCCCTTGCCCTCCTTGAATCTTTTCTATATTTGGTCTCTTTCGAATTAAAATAATCAATGCTGTCAAGCCATTATTCAAAACCAATAGACCAAACCGGGGTAGAAGAGCGGTGCGCTCGTTTTGCCACGCGCAGCATCAAGAACCAAACAAAGATTGAAGGACTAAAAATGGCCCTCAACATGATTGACCTTACCACCCTGGAAGGCAAAGATACCCCCGGCAAGGTAAAGCAGATGTGCTACAAGGCCATCCACCTTCACGATTCCTATCCGGGATTGCCCACAGTAGCTGCGGTATGTGTGTACCCTTCGATGGTCGCAATTGCAAAAGAAGCACTCAAAGGAAGCGCTGTAAAGGTGGCAAGTGTTGCTACAGCATTTCCTTCAGGTCAAAGCACCCACGAGATAAAAATTGCCGACACCCGCTATGCAGTGGAATCCGGAGCTGATGAAATTGATATGGTAATTTCCAGGGGGCGCTACCACAGCGGAGATTACCAATATGTATATGATGAAATTGCAGCAATTAAGGAGGCTTGCGGCAATGCCCGTTTAAAAGTAATACTCGAAACCGGCGAATTGGGTACCCTCGACGATGTAGCCCGCGCGAGCAGGATTGCCATAGCTGCCGGAGCTGACTTTATAAAAACGTCGACAGGAAAGATAAAACCGGCAGCCACAATGCCCGTTACCTTGGTGATGCTCGAAGTGATACGCGACCACTATTTCGCTACCGGCAAAATGGTAGGCATGAAGCCAGCAGGAGGTATTTCAACTTCAAAGCTGGCCCTGCACTATCTCATTATGGTAAAAGAAACTCTGGGCGAGGCCTGGCTCAGCAATACCTGGTTCAGATTTGGCGCAAGCTCATTGGCAAATGATGTGCTCAAGCAACTCGTAAAACAACAAACTGGGGTATACCAATCAGGCAATTACTTCGCAATAGACTAACAGATGAGTAAGAAACCCGATAAAATATCCTGGCAACTCTCACCGGCCCCTGAAAGTACCGAGCATATTACAATCAATAAACGCTATGGACTTTTTATAGGAGGAGAATTTGTACAGCCTTTAACCAAGAAATACTTCAATACCATAAACCCGGCTACTGAACAGGTATTGAGTGAGATTGCCCTGGCAGGTGAGCGCGACGTGGATGCAGCCGTAAAGGCCGCTCGCAAGGCCTATACCACTGTATGGAGCAAAATGCCGGCAAGTGAAAGGGCTAGGTACATATATCGAATTGCTAGACTCCTTCAGGAAAGAGCGCGCGAATTTGCAGTAATTGAAACCATGGATGGCGGTAAGTCGATCCGTGAATCGAGGGATATTGATGTGCCCTTGGCTGCAGCCCACTTCTTTTACCATGCAGGTTGGGCCGATAAACTTGCCTATGCATTTCCACAAAAAAAAGCATCTCCTCTTGGTGTTGTTGGGCAGATAATTCCCTGGAACTTTCCGCTGCTTATGGCCGCATGGAAAATTGCTCCGGCCCTCGCCGCAGGTAATACCATAGTGCTTAAACCGGCAGAAACTACATCGCTTACCGCCCTTAAACTTGCGGAACTTATGCGCGATGCGGGCTTACCCGACGGTGTGGTAAACATCATAACCGGTGCCGGTGATACCGGAAAGTATCTCGTAGCCCATCCGGATGTGAACAAAATAGCATTTACCGGAAGCACGGACGTAGGCAAGTTGATACAACGCAGCATAGCCGGTACTCAAAAGAAGCTCACGCTCGAACTCGGTGGCAAGGCTGCCAATATCATCTTTGAAGATGCAGCGATAGATCAGGCTGTAGAAGGAATTGTAAATGGTATATACTTCAATCAGGGCCATGTATGCTGCGCGGGATCGCGGCTCTTCGTGCAGGAAAGTATAGCAGTGGAAGTGGAGCGCCGCCTTAAGCACCGCATGGAGAGCCTTGTGCTTGGCGACCCGCTCGATAAAAATACCGACATAGGGGCCATCAACTCCAAAGGCCAGCTTGAAACCATTCGCAAGTACATCGACATAGGAAAGAAGGAAGGTTTGGAAATGTTTCAAACCAACTGCCCAGTGCCGGCAAAAGGATATTGGTGCAGGCCAACGCTCTTCACCGGAGTTGCGCAGAGCAGCATTATTGCGCAGGAAGAAATATTCGGACCTGTGCTGGCCGTGCAAACTTTCCGAACGGTAGATGAAGTAATTGACAAGGCAAATAATACCCCATTTGGACTCTCAGCCGGTGTATGGACCGATAAAGGTTCAAAAATATTTAACCTTACATCAAGGCTTAAAGCCGGAGTGGTATGGGCCAATACTTACAATAAGTTCGATCCAACGTCGCCTTTCGGAGGATATAAGGAGTCGGGCTTTGGCCGCGAAGGCGGTGTACACGGATTGCAGGCTTATGTAAACCTGACTTAATATGGCAAGTAAGAAAACTACATCGAAAACAACATTGCCCTTAGCGGTAAATAAAACGTACAAAATCTACATTGGCGGAGCCTTCCCTCGCACCGAAAGTGGACGATATACAGAGGTTCGCGATGCCCGTGGTGGGTTTATAGCTAATGTATGTCTTTCGTCACGCAAAGACTTTCGTAACGCAGTAGTAGCCGCGCGCGCTGCGCAAGAAGGCTGGCAGGACCGAAGCGCCTACAACCGTTCGCAGACCGTATACCGCGTGGCCGAGATGCTACAGCAAAGAGAATCGCTTTTTATTGATGAAATGCTCACTATGGGATATGCCCGCACTAAAGCCAAGCGTGAATTTGATGCTTCTGTTGATCTGATTGTTCACTATGCTGGCTGGTGCGACAAGTATATACAGATTTACAGCTCGGTAAATCCCGTGGCAAGTTCGCACTTCAATTTTTCAGTACCTGAGGCTACAGGAGTAGTTGCTTCAATCGCCGCCCAGGATGCCGCTCTGCGCGGTATTATTCAAGCTTGTGTTCCCGCCATTTGCGGGGGCAATACTGTTGTGATGCTTGCATCCGAAAAGTACCCGCTCTGTGCGGTTACCTTTGCTGAGGTGCTCGCCACATCTGATCTGCCGGGGGGTGTAGTCAACATCCTTACGGGAAATAGAGCCGAGCTGCAAAGCCATTTTGCATCGCATATGGATGTGAATGCGCTGATAGCTTGGGATGTTAATATCGGTGATGAGATTGCCATTTGCCGCAAGGCTGCCGATAATGTAAAACGCACCTATTTTTACGAAAGTGGCAATAAGAGCCTGCAACCTGTAGATTATATCATGAACCTTCAGGAGATTAAAACTACATGGCACCCTATAGAAATTATCAAAGGAAGCGGAAGTGGCTATTAATTGCTGCTTCTGAACCCCTATGATTACCTTTGCGAAAATTGGATTATGTCAAAGAAAGTAGCACTTATTACCGGAGTTACCGGGCAGGATGGAGCCTATCTCTCTGAATTGCTCCTCAAGAAGGGCTACATTGTGCATGGCATCAAGCGCCGCAGCTCGCTTTTCAATACCGATAGGGTTGACCATCTTTACCGCGATCAGCATGAGAAAGGAGTGAACTTTTTTCTGCACTTCGGCGACCTTACGGATGCTACCAACCTGATAAGAATTATCCAAGAAGTGCAACCCGATGAAATATACAACCTGGCCGCGATGAGCCATGTACAGGTTTCTTTTGAAACTCCCGAGTACACAGCCAATGTAGATGCCCTTGGCACCCTGCGAATATTGGAAGCCATACGTATACTCAAGCTTGAGAAGAAAACCCGTATTTACCAGGCATCAACAAGCGAATTGTACGGCAAGGCGCAGGAAATACCTCAAAGTGAAACCACTCCTTTTTATCCGCGCAGTCCATACGGTGTTGCTAAAATGTACGCCTTCTGGATTACCAAAAACTACCGCGAAGCTTACGGACTCTACGCCTGCAATGGCATACTATTCAACCATGAAAGCCCAATGAGGGGCGAAACTTTCGTAACCCGAAAAATAACCCGTGCCGCAGCCCGCATAAAACTAGGCATGCAGGATAAACTCTTTATGGGCAACCTCGATGCGCAGCGCGATTGGGGCCACGCGCGCGACTTTGTGGAAGGTATGTGGCTTATGTTGCAGCAGCCCGAAGCCGATGACTATGTGCTTGCCACTGGCAAATCACACTCCGTAAGGCACTTTTGTACACAGGCTTTTGCCAAAGTCGGTATAGTGCTCGAGTGGAGCGGAGAAGCCGCCGATGAAAAAGGGCGCGACAGCAAAACCGGAAAGATCCTTGTGGAAGTTGACCCACGTTACTACCGCCCTACAGAAGTGGATCTTCTTATCGGCGATCCATCCAAGGCATTACATAAGCTGGGCTGGAAACATAGCCACGACCTCGACGCGCTTATTTCCGAAATGGTGAAAGCAGATTTGGAACTATTCACCCGCGACAAATACCTTATGGACGGCGGGCATAAGGTGATGGATTACAACGAATAGCAATTGGATAAAAATGTAAAAATATACGTAGCGGGTCATCAGGGTATGGTGGGTAGCGCCATAGTGCGGGAGCTTTGGCTAAATGGATTCAACAATCTGGTGCTGCGCTCTTCGCAAGTTTTAGACCTTCGCAATCAGTCGCAAACTGATTTGTTCTTCGCGAATGAGCAACCTGAATATGTATTTCTGGCTGCTGCAAAAGTGGGTGGAATCATGGCCAATAATACCTATCGCGCCGAATTTCTTTATGACAACCTGCTCATAGAAGCCAATGTAATTCACGCCGCCTGGAAATATAGTGTTCAGAAATTGCTTTTTCTCGGGTCATCATGCATTTACCCAAAACTGGCCCATCAGCCTATAAGCGAAGATGCATTGCTCACCGGACTCCTGGAACCTACAAACGAACCTTATGCCATTGCCAAAATAGCGGGCATAAAACTTTGCGAAGCATACAGAGACCAGCATGGCTGCAATTTTATCTCGGCTATGCCAACGAATCTTTACGGACCCAACGACAATTACGACCTGAAGAACTCACATGTGCTGCCAGCCCTTATCCGCAAATGCCATAATGCTAAGGAGCAAGGGTTGGAGCAGGTTGAAATCTGGGGAAGCGGCACACCACTGCGCGAGTTCTTGCATGTGGATGACCTGGCAAGGGCAAGCGTATTTTTGATGCAGAATTACAATGACCGCGGTTTTGTCAATGTTGGTTCAGGTGAAGAAATCTCCGTAGCCGATCTGGCATCGCTCGTTGCATCAGTAGTTGGCTATAACGGAAAGTTATTCTTCGATCGTTCTAAACCCGACGGAACCCCAAGAAAGTTAATGGATGTAAGCAAAATACATTCATTGGGCTGGAAACATAATATAAACCTGCGTGAAGGCATCGAAGGAGTGTACAAACAGTACATCGGTCAGCACAGCGAATCACTGTAGTAGGCCATTAAGCAGGCGCGCGGTGTTGCTGCTTTGTGCCTATGGCCTTTTGAATGCCGCAAGTTCTTTGCAGGCACAAAATCTCGTGCTGCCCATGAATGAAATTTCACAAATGCGCATAGAGCGCTCCGGCGTGCAGCTACAGCCAGGAGTGCACATGGGGGCAAGGCCTGTTTTTGTGCTGCATACTGATTTAAGCAAGGTAGATGGTTTTGCCCGTGACACAACAAAGTATTATTACTCATTCACGTCTAAGATTTTTAGTGAAGATTTAATACAATTAGACAAGCCAGGCTTGCAGCTTGCGGCAAATTTTATTTTCAACTTCGGGTATGGGGATGAATGGAGAGATGAACTCAATCCCGAACGCGAAATATCCAATACCTTTGAAAACACACGTGGCTTTGCCATTGCCGGTAAAGTAGGCAACTCGGTGTATTTCTTTACCGACTTTCGCGAAAATCAGAGCCGGTTTGCTTCCTATCTCGATCGCTTTGTAGATTCGCTTGGTGTGGTGCCCGGAAATGGGAGGGTAAAGCCTTTTGGTGAAGATGCCTACGACTATAATATGGCGAGCGGCTTCTTGGGATTCAATGCCACCGATTGGCTATCGGTGCAGGCAGGCCATTACAAACAGTTTGTGGGCCATGGCCACAGATCGTTGCTGCTTTCTGACAATGCCTTCAACTTCCCTTTTGTGCGTTGCCAGTTTCGTTTTTGGGAAGGTAGGGTACAGTACGATTGGAATATTGGACTGATGCAAAGTCTTGACAGATTGCCGCAAGGGTCTACTCCGGAAGCACTTTTTCAACGCAAGTATTCTACTTGGAATTACATCAGCTTTAAGCCAATACCATCCATAGAAATAGGCTTTTTTGAAGCAGTAATGTGGAAGATCTTCGACAGCGAAACAGGTACGTTACCTTTCAATTATGCATCGCTCAACCCTCTGCCTTTTGTCAATACATTATATCTTGGACTCAATGATCCTGACAACAACGCCCTGATAGGGTACAACGTTGCATGGCAACCACTCAGGTGGTGGAGAATTTACGGACAGTACATGCGCGACGGGCGAAATGCCAATGGTGTGCAGCTTGGCATGAAGGCGTACGAGCTCTTTGGCAGAATTGACGTGCAGGCTGAATACAACACAACCGCGGCCGGTTCATATGCCGCTACAAATCCGCTTCAGAGTTTTACCCATACCAATCAGCCATTGGCGCATCCCATGGGTTCGGGTTTCGGCGAGTTGTATACCAATTTGGTTTACTACCACAACCGCTGGTACCTGAAGTACGAGTATATCTGGGCGCAATTCTTCTCTGACTTCGAGCGCGATCCTACCAGGCCGCTCAGTCAGGAGCCAAAATTTGGCAGGGCAACGGATCTGAAATTTAATAACGTGATGGCTGCTTACATTTTCAACCCGAGAACCAACATGCAGATTTATGCAGGCGCTACCTTTCGAAATGAGAATATCTTCTTTGATTGGAAACAAAACAATTTTTGGTACATCGGAATCAGGACATACCTACAGAATTCATACAGAGATTTTTAGTACGTTTAACCCAAAAGGTCAGATTTGAAAGAGATATTACTCGGTTTTGGCACGGCATTCATTGTAGTGCTCATTACTACACCTTCGCTCATTAAAGTGGCGCGGCTCAAGAATCTTGTTGATGAGCCAAACGAAGCGCGAAAGCACCACAGGCGCAGCGTGCCAACCATTGGCGGCATTATACTTTTTGCAGGAAGCATATTTGCCTATGCCCTGTGGTTTCCATGGGATAATATCAGCTTCTTCGGCAGCCCTTATAAGTTTTCAGAAGCGGTAAAGGAGTTTAAGTTCATTATTGCTGCGCTTATTCTCATCTTTTTTATAGGGGTCAAGGACGATATCATCGGCGTAGCACCGGTGAAGAAGTTGATAGGCCACTTTATCGTGGGCTTCATTCTGGTGCTCATGGCTGATATTCGTATCGATAGCCTTCACGGTATTTTTGGAACATATGAAATACCCTATTACGTAAGCGTATTATTATCGGTATTTACATATATCGTTGTAGTGAATTCTTTTAACCTGATTGATGGCAGCGATGGCCTGGCTGCGGGAATTGGGGTGATAACAAGTTGCTATCTCGGGGTGTGGTTTGCCCTTACCTGGCAGCTCGATATGAGTTTGCTCGCATTTGTGGTAGCCGGCGCTTTAGTGGCATTTTTGGTATTTAACTTTTCACCGGCGCGTATTTTCATGGGCGATTCTGGCTCCTTATTTATTGGGGCAGTAACTTTTGCCATGGCCATGAAGTGTATTGGCACCGATATAGCAGCATTGCCCGGATGGGGCGAACGCATTTCAGCACCCGTATTTACCATGTCGGTACTGGCATACCCGCTTATCGATACGTTGAGGGTATTTGCGATAAGGATTTCCAAAGGAAATTCACCTTTTGACGCCGACCGAAATCACCTGCATCATCGCCTAATTGACAAGGGTTATACCCATGCTCAAACCGCTGTAATATTGTATGTCGTGAGCGCATCCATTCCCCTGGTCTGTATCCTTTTCAAAGGGGTTGATCCCACCGTTACATTTCTATCCATGTTGGTTGTAGGATTTGTGATCGTAAATATTACGCTTCTGCTTCCCAAAAAAAAGAAGATTCAAATTGCTGCGTAATTCATTCATAGGTGCATTGTGCATTTGCCTTTCCGGTATGATGGCCTACGGTCAGGCAGGCTCATACTGGTCGCATACTTATCTTTTGCAGGATGTAGAAGCTGCTATACTGGCCGGTGGTGAGCGCAGCCACCTTGCAGTAAGGCCCTTGCAGTTGCGCTATTTGCCCGAAGGCTTCGGGACAATGACTGATACATCAGCCTTTCTGGGAATTGCAGCTCGGCGGTTCTGGCAGCCTTCGGTTGAAGGAAAAATTAAAGCATCCTTACTTCCGCTGATCGACTTGGAATTTGGCGCAAGCAACGATGAAGGAACCCTGTTCAGATCGTGTGCCGGCCTTGCGGCAAATATTACCTATGGAAAGAAGCTTTCACTATATGCTGATTTTATGGGCGGTGTTGAAACGCTGCCCGGCTACGTGCTACAATTTACTGATTCGCTGGGTGTATTGCCGTCAGCCGGCAAATACCGTCGTGAAGGAAGAGGGTTTCTGAACGCATTTCCCACCGCCCGCCTTGCCTACGCACCCTCGCAATATTTCGAATTTGAATTAGGATACGGCAGGAATTTTTTCGGAAATGGTTACAGATCAATGTTTCTGAGCGATGTTGCTTTCAATTATCCATACCTTAAAATTACTACAGATGTATGGCATGTGAAGTACGTGAATGTATTTTCCATGCTGCGCGATGTGCGGCCTGATTTGCCGAAAGGCGGGCCGAACCGGAATAAATTCTCTACAACCCATTACCTCAGTTGGGCTGTTACTGACTGGTTCAACCTGGGCTTGTTTGAAACCATCGTTTGGCAAAGCCGTGATACCTTGCTTGAGCGCGGCTTCGATCCGCACTATTTAAATCCCATCATATTCTACCGCCCGGTGGAGTTTGCTATTGGCTCGCCCGATAATGCACTTATCGGGCTTGATATGTCATTCAAGCTTTCACGAAATTTTCTTTTGTACACGCAGTTGCTCTTTGATGAGTTTCTGCTGAGCGAATTCAGAGACCGCAGTGGGTGGTGGGGCAATAAATGGGGAGCCCAGCTTGGCGCAAAATGGCTCAATATGCTCGGTAAAGACGGCTTTCACTCGCAGTTGGAATTTAATGTGGCGCGGCCTTTTACCTATACCCATGGCAGCGTATTGCAAAATTTCGGGCACTACAATCAGCCGCTCGCTCATATACTTGGTACCAATTTTTATGAAGTTCTGGGCAGGGTGTACCGGGAGAGTGGGCCCTGGTACGGCGAAGCCCGATTCATGTATGCATTGTATGGCCGCGACCCTGATGAGCGTAATTTTGGGGGCGATATATACCGCAGCTATGCAAATCCATATCAGCAATACGACAACGTAATTGCCCAAGGCCGCAAAAGCCAATTATATTACGGCGAGCTTACAGCAGGTAGAATTGTGAATAAGGCAATGAATTTGCGCCTTGCCTTGAAATATACCCCACGCCACATCAATACTTCGGGAGTTGGTAAATCAACGGAGCATATTATCGGATTTTCTTTGAGTAGCGCACTGTATAATTCATATAGAGATTTTTAACGCTCTCTTCCTGTTTTTCACTTTCACCATCCCGTAGATTGTAATATCTTTGCAGCCAAATTTCCACGCCACGGCATGATTGCTGATACAACCGCGAAAACCTTTAAACTTTCATCTCGCATAGCGGCTTACATGGCTTTTACCAAAGTGCGGCTTACATTTCTTGTAGTTGTATCATCAGTAATTGGTTATGGCATCGGTACCGATGTATTTCTATTGTCGCAAGTGCTTTGGTTATCACTTAGCGGCTACCTAGTTACCGGAGCTTCAAATGGATTCAATCAGGTAATTGAGAGGGATTATGATGCGCTGATGAAGCGCACTGAGCGCAGGCCATTGCCTACAGGTGCCATGACGGTTTTGGAAGGTCTTGTTCTTGCCACCATCATGGCTGTAGCCGGCTTGGTGGTTTTATATCTTGTATTCAATACCCTTGCGGCAGTATTGGGTGCGTTGGCATTGTTCAGCTACGTATTCATTTATACACCGTTGAAGCGTATTTCGCCTATTGCGGTTTTTGCAGGGGCGTTTCCCGGAGCTATACCGCCCATGCTCGGTTACGTGGCCGCCACCGGTGCTTTTGATCTTTATGCCGGATTGCTATTTGCCGTGCAGTTCGTTTGGCAATTCCCTCATTTTTGGGCTATAGCATGGGTAGCCGATGATGATTACATCCGCGCAGGTTACAAACTACTTCCTTCTACCGGGGGCAAAGACACCAAAAGCGCTTTCCTTACCATGCTCTACGCACTATTTCTCATACCTGTGGCGCTACTACCATGGGCGTTTGATCTGGTAGGTACTGTGGCATCCGTTGCCACCGTCATTGCCGGGGTGGCTTTTGCATGGCCTGCCGTACTGCTGCTCTTCCGTAAAACTGACCAAATGGCCCGAAAGGTCATGTTTGCATCATTCTTCTACTTGCCTGTCATCCAAATTATTTATTTACTCGACAAAATTTGATGTGATGAACCCAAGTGAGATGGAACTTTCAGGCCAAACGGCCATTTACGAACGCACCAAGAAGATGGTGCTTTATGTAGGTATTTTCAGCATTGTAATGCTCTTCGCGGCATTTTCAAGCGCATACATCATTAGCTCCTATGGCGAGCTTTGGGTGAGCCTCAGCCTGCCTATGGCATTTTACTTTTCTACAGCAGCCATACTGCTCAGCAGTTTTACTATTCACATGGCTGTGAAGGCGTCAAATGGTGGTAATGAAGCTGGCGCCATGCGCTATCTCCTGATTACAATTACCCTTGGTGTAGCTTTCGGCATTTCGCAATACATCGGCTGGAGCCAAATGGTGGGTCAGGGTAGTTTCCTGTCAGGCCATGTGGATAGTCTCAACGGTGAGTATGGCAGGGACTATTCCCTTACCTACAGAGGGCAGGAGTTGGTTTATGACAATGGCGACTATTATTTTCCGGGCGATAATCTTCGGGAGAAGCCCTTGAAGAATGAAATTGCGATTTTCAGCAATTCTACAAGCAGTTATATATATGCGCTGAGTTTTGTGCATTTGCTTCACGTACTGGGTGGTATGATTTTTCTGTTTGTTATTTACCTTGCGGCACAAATCCGCAAACGCGGAATTAACTCATTGCGGCTCAGGCTTGGAGCTACCTATTGGCATTTTGTAGATGGACTTTGGGTATACCTGCTGCTATTTTTATTAATATTTCACTAAACTTGCACAAAATTCAGGAAATGGCTGGACATTCTTCTCAAGCAATTGACAATGCGACGCTCTGGAGTGGAGGACGATCTCCTTTTAGCGTGAGCTACGGCAAAATGATGATGTGGTTCTTCCTCGTATCAGATGCCCTTACTTTCTCAGGACTACTCGTGGCTTACGGTTATGCCCGTCACGCATACACCGGCGCTTGGCCTATTGGCGAAGAAGTATTTCACGCAATGCCCGGTTTGCATGGGCACTACCCGCTGCTTTACGTCGCTTTGATGACATTTATTCTCATCATTAGTTCGGTTACAATGGTACTCGCCGTAGAAGCCGGGCACCGTATGGACGATAAAGGGGTAATCAAATGGCTGGGTTGGACCATCATTGGTGGTTTTTTCTTCCTCGGTTCGCAAGCATGGGAGTGGAGCCACTTCATACACGGTACTCCTGGCTATATTATTACTGCCGATAACAGCCGGTATTATCTCACCGAAGAAATAGACCACGGGCTTACAGCCAAAGATGTTGAAGGTTTCGGATTGATTGCATATAAAGGAACTGAGCAGGAATCTATCATTACAGGTCAGCAGGCATTGACTATTTATGATTCACATGTGCAGCATGTGCAAGGAGCCAATTTGATTATCAATGAGTATGGCTCTGCTCAATACGGCAACTTCTTCTTCTTTATTACAGGTTTCCATGGTTTTCATGTATTCACCGGGGTTATCATCAATATCATTGTGTGGTTTGGTGTAATACGGGGCATATACCGAAGACGCGGACACTACGAAATGGTTGAAAAAACTGGTCTTTACTGGCACTTTGTTGACCTGGTGTGGGTATTCGTATTCACCTTCTTCTACTTAATCTAACTCTCACACACCTATTCATTATGGAGCGCGACGATCTTATAGTAAACGATGCTTATTCGCTGAATGCCAAACACGACGAAGAGCATGGTAAGAAAATTAGAAAGAAAATTTACTTTGTAACGGTGGTATTGTCCATACTTACTACTATTGAAGTCCTTCTCGGAGCTTTTATAAAACAGGGCACTACCATTTGGCCGTTGGTGAAGTATTCCTTCATAGTAATGACATTGGTAAAAGCTTTTTATATAGTAGCTGTATTTATGCACCTCGGCGATGAACGAAAGTCGCTCCGGTATGTTATAGTGTTGCCATACGCGGTATTCATCATTTACCTCCTGTTTGTGGGTATCACTGAGTCGAATTATCTGAATGACGTATGGCGGCAGTTCCGACCATAAGCATGAAGCCTACAAAACCTCTAAAAAAGTTTTTCATTATTTCCTTATTACTGGTAGGCCCCGGGTTGGTATTGATTTACCTTTCCAAAGCTGACCATAAGTTTAAGGTGCTCCCGTATTATGGGGAGAGAGACCTTGATTACAATTCCGGAAGTGAGTTGCCAGATACCTTGTATCATCAGATTCCAAACTTCTTCTTGCTCGATCAAGACAGCACATTGAGGACGCAAGAAGACTTCGCAGGGAACATAATTGTTGCCGATTTCTTTTTCACTACCTGCCCCACTATTTGCCCGATCATGACCAAGCAAATGACGCGGCTTCAATGGCTGCTCGATGACCCTGCTTATAAGGATGTGCATTTTCTGTCGCACACCGTGAATCCAGGGCACGATACACCTACTGTGCTAAAAGCTTACGCCAATGAACAAGGCGCCGATCTTTCGCGTTGGACTTTCCTTACCGGCGAACAGGAATCAATCTTTGAACTCGGTTTTGAAGGGTACTTGCTTAGTACTATGGAAGATGAAGGCGCCCCTGGTGGATTCCTGCATTCCAGCATGCTTGTATTGGTAGACAGAAACCGGCATATACGCGGTTTTTTTGATGGCACAAGCACCAAAGAAGTTGATGACCTATTGATCGATATCAAGATGTTGCTCAAGGAAGAGAAGATGAAAGAATCAGAAAAAGTGAGGTAATGAGCGCTGCAAACAATCTCGAGACAAAATACAAGCTGCCTATCATTGTAGTGTCAGTGCTGGTGCCGGTTGCGGTGGCAATATTGTTTTTTACTGCCAAAGTAGAGGGGTACGATACAAGCTTCCTCCCGCCTATATACGCTTCAATGAATGCACTTACGGCCATTTTTTTAGTGCTTGGGTTCATTGCCATCAAAAGAAAAAATATAGCTCTGCACCGCAGGCTTATGACTTCGGCAATTGCGTTTTCGGCAATCTTTCTATTGTTGTATGTAGTATATCACAGCACAAGCGAAAGCACTCCGTTTGGTGGTGAAGGTACCATACGCACTGTATATTTCTTACTGCTTATCAGCCATATATTACTCTCCATTATTATCATACCGTTGGTATTGATTACCTATGTGAGAGCCCTTTCGCAGCGGTTTGACAAACACAAACGCATAGCGCGAATCACCTTCCCTATCTGGCTGTATGTGGCTGTTTCAGGAGTAGTAGTATATCTGCTTATTTCGCCTTATTACGTTTAGTAACTTTGTACTGTGAAACATACCGTAAATTATAGAATCTCGGCTCTTGCCTTTTTACTTGTATTAATAGGCGCAAGCCACCATGCTCTTGGGCAATGCGCTATGTGCAAGGCAGTGGCCGAGGACTCAATTAACAATGACGGCTACGGTATTGCGCTTGGATTGAACAACGGCATTATGATGCTGATGTTTGTTCCGTATATTTTGCTCGGCACGCTGCTTTTTGTATTCTTCAGAAAACAGATTTCCGGGTTTCTGAAATCCTTCAGCAATATTCATTAATTATTTCCGTGGCTCAGGTAATTGCAGCCAAAATATGAACCAGAAAGAGAATTCACGTTCAGCCCTTCTCCGATCATTGCTCCGCGTCCGCATTTTGGTGTTGGATGGCGCAATGGGTACCATGATTCAGCGCCATATCCTTACAGAAAATGATTTTCGTGGTGAGCGGTTCAAAAATCACCCCTACTCATTAAAGGGGAATAATGACCTGCTTAGCATTACCAGGCCTGATATCATTCGAGGTATCCATGAAGCATATTTCGAAGCAGGTGCTGATATTGCCGAAACCAATACCTTCAGCTCTACAACCATAGCCCAGGCCGACTACCACCTCGAAGAAGCCGTTTATGACCTCAATTTCCAAAGTGCACGAATAGCCCGCGAAGCCGCTGATAAATACACTGCCATCACTCCTGATAAACCCCGGTTTGTCGCGGGCTCAATCGGGCCTACCAACCGCACAGCAAGTATTTCGCCTGATGTAAATGATCCGGGCTACCGCGCGGTCACGTTTGATGATTTGCGAAAAGCCTACGCACAACAAGCCAACGCCCTGCTCGATGGGGGTGCTGATTTGCTCCTTGTAGAAACTGTTTTTGATACCCTGAACGCAAAGGCAGCTCTTTTTGCTTTACAGGATGTACTCGAAGAGCGTGGAGCAGATATTCCAATCATGGTTTCGGGCACCATTACCGATGCCAGCGGACGCACACTTTCCGGGCAAACTACCGAAGCATTTCTCATAAGTCTTGAGCATACGCCTCTTATTTCTATCGGACTTAATTGCGCTCTCGGTGCCGCCCAACTCAGGCCTTACCTGAAAACATTGTCGGAGAAAGCACCATTTGCTGTGAGCGCACACCCCAATGCCGGACTGCCAAACGAGTTTGGTCAATATGACGAAACACCTGAAGAAATGGCCGGTCAAATAGAGGATTTTCTCAAAGCCGGCTACCTCAACATCGTAGGTGGCTGCTGTGGTACCACACCTGAGCATATCGCCGCCATTGCAGCGGTTGCACAAAAATACAGACCCCGCACAGGTTTTATAGCCAATACCATTGAAATAATAGCTGCTAATCAATAAACTATGCTCAAGCTGAGTGGACTGGAGCCATTGGTGCTCCGACCAGACTCTAATTTTGTAAATATTGGCGAACGTACCAATGTAACCGGCAGCCGGATGTTTCTTCGGCTGGTGCGCGAGAACCGCTACGACGAAGCTGTTGCGGTCGCGCTCGAACAGGTGCGAGGAGGGGCTCAGATACTCGATATCAATATGGATGAAGGTATGCTTGACGGCGAACAGGCAATGGTGCGATTCCTCAATCTCATTGCAGCCGAACCAGAGATTTACCGCATTCCGGTAATGATTGACTCATCCAAATGGAGCATAATTGAAGCCGGTCTAAAGTGCGTACAGGGTAAAGCAGTAGTAAATAGCATTAGCCTCAAAGGTGGCGAAGCCGAGTTTCTATGGCAGGCTAAAAGGATACGCCGCTACGGTGCCGCTGTAGTGGTAATGGCATTTGATGAATTGGGGCAGGCCGATACGCTGGAGCGACGCAAAGGAATTTGCGAACGTTCCTATAGCCTCCTTACTGAAAAGGTCAACTTCCCTAGTTCTGACATCATTTTTGATCCAAACATATTTCCCGTGGCAACGGGTATGGAAGAACATGCCAACAACGCTCTCGAATATTTTGAAGCAACCAGATGGATCAAGCAAAATCTCCCGGGCGCTTTCGTGAGTGGTGGCGTGAGCAATGTAAGCTTCTCTTTCAGGGGCAACGATGTGGTGCGGGAAGCTATGCACAGTTGCTTCCTTTATCACGGAATAAAAGCAGGTATGGATATGGGCATTGTAAACCCATCAATGCTCACAATATACGATGATATACCCATGGAACTTCGCGAAAGGGTAGAAGATGTAATCCTAAACCGACGACCCGACAGCACCGAGCGTATGCTCGAATACGCTGAAGTGGTAAGAGGTACTGGTGCTGCCAGTATTGAAAAACAGGAAGAGTGGCGAAGCCTTCCGGTAAAAGAGCGTTTGGCTCATTCGCTGGTCAAAGGTATGGATAGCTTTATTGAAAAAGATACTGAAGAAGCACGCCTGCTTTTTGACAGACCCTTGGAAGTGATAGAAGGGCCCTTAATGGATGGAATGAACATAGTGGGCGACCTCTTCGGCTCGGGCAAAATGTTTCTGCCGCAAGTGGTAAAGAGTGCCAGGGTTATGAAAAAAGCTGTGGCCTATCTATTGCCTTATATCGAAGAAGACAAACGCAAATTCAGTGATAAGTCAAACGCCGGTAGGATATTGCTGGCAACTGTGAAAGGCGATGTGCACGACATAGGCAAAAATATCGTCGGCGTAGTACTTGCCTGCAATAACTACGAAGTGATAGACATGGGGGTGATGGTACCCGCTGAAAAAATTATTGAGCGCGCCATTGCTGAAAAAGTAGATGTAATAGGACTTAGCGGACTCATTACCCCAAGCCTTGAAGAAATGGTGAACGTAGCCCGCGAAATGGAGCGGGTGGGCTTGGATATTCCCTTGCTGATTGGAGGTGCTACTACGTCAAGGGTTCACACTGCCGTGAAAATTGAACAGCACTACAACCGCAATCAAACCATCCACGTGCTCGATGCTTCACGGTCGGTTACTGTGGTGGAGCGCCTTTTGAGCAAGGATAAGAATGAGTATGTGGGGGAGATTAAGAAAGAGTACGAGAAAATTCGCATAAACCATGCCGGCAAAGAGAAGCAGAAGCAATACTTAAGCTTTGACCAAGCCCGCGCCAACCGATTTGCAATAGATTGGGCTTCAGAGCCAGCCATTGAAAAGCCCGCTCTGATTGGCGTAAAAAGCTTTTTCGACTACCCTTTGCGGGAAATAGTACCCTATATAGATTGGACTCCTTTTTTCCAGACATGGGATTTACATGGCCGTTTCCCCAATATACTGAGTGATGAAGTGGTAGGCGAGGAAGCAACGCGATTGTATGCCGATGCAACAGAGATGCTCAAAGAACTTGTAACCAGTAAATGGCTCAGGGCCAGAGCGGCTGTTGGTCTATGGCCAGCCAATACCGCAGACCATGATACCATTGAAGTGTATAGTGCCGAAAAAACAGATGAAGTGATACACACCATAACCTGTATGCGCCAGCAAACCAGGAAAGCAGCAGGACAACCTAACTACAGCCTTGCTGATTTCATAGCGCCAAAAGATACCGGCAGGGCTGACTTTATAGGGGCATTTGCAGTAAGCGCAGGGCAGGGAATTGAAGCCCACCTTGACAGGTTTCAGAAAGCACATGATGACTATAGCAGCATTATGCTAAAAGCCCTTGCCGATAGGCTTGCTGAAGCATTTGCTGAATTGATGCACGAAAAGGTGCGGAAGGATTTTTGGGGTTATGGTGCCAGAGAAAATCTCACCAACAATGACTTGATAGCCGAAAAATACAGAGGTATACGCCCGGCACCCGGCTATCCTGCGTGCCCTGATCACACAGAGAAACCCGGTTTATTCAACATCCTGAACGCTACCGAACTCGCAGAGATTACCCTCACTGAAACCTATGCCATGTACCCGGCTTCGTCAGTGTCGGGTTGGTATTTTGGTAGTCCCCATTCACGGTATTTCGGAGTGGGGCGCATAGGAAAGGATCAGGTAGCAAGCCTTGCAGCGCAAAAAAATATGCCTGAAGATGTATTAAGCCGCTGGCTCTCGTCAAACCTAAATTATTGACTGTTTTGACTATTTTTGCATCGGCTTTTTATCCAAAACTATGCGCATAGCGTTCACCCTTCTGCTGGTGTTATTTTATTATAACCAACTGATATTCGCACAGGTTAAGCCAATTCAAGTATCCAAAACTGCATCAGACTGCATGGGTGCTGTTATGATTAACGATACCGCAATAGGCCCGGTCTTTTCGCCGAAAGGCTATGGCAACAAGCTTGAAATACAAGGGTATGATCTGGGCGACCCTTTCTTTGTTCAACAGGAGCACAATTCGGTATGGTATAAATTCGTGGCACCTTACGAAGCAGTATTTACTTTCGACCTTATTCCAAACCTGAAAGACGATGATTTTGACTTTATGCTTTTTAAGTATGATGGCCCGAATTTTTGTACGGATGTGGCTGCAGGAACAAAAATTCCTGTAAGAACCAACATTTCACGAAAGAATACAGAAATGAACGGCCGCACAGGTTTGAGCGAATCTTCTATATATGAGTATGTCCCATCCGGACCGGGAAGTTCCTACAGCCGCGCGCTCAAAGTGCGCAAAGGCGATACATTTTATTTGCTAATAGACAATCCCTTTAGAGAGAATGAAGGACACTCTATACAACTGAAGTATCGAAAAATTACTCCAAGTGCAGCACAAGCTTACGTCAGTTCTGAAGATATAATTTATAATTCACCCATGCGTAAGCTCAAACTCACTGTAACTGATAAGAATAGTGGTGAGCGTCTTGCTTCGTCTATTTATGTAGAAGGTTTGCCTGACACGGTTCTATGCAAATTCAATGCAGTGTCGCAGGTTGAGTTAGATGTGGTGAGCTACCGAACCTATGAGTATACGGTATTGAGGAAAGGTTATTTGCTCAACACAGGTCAGATGATCCCCAAAGGCGATTCGCTTTATGAAATCGCAGTGCAATTGAAGCCTATTGCTTTGGGCGACAGAATAAATCTGGAGAACATCAAATTTGAAGGTGATAAAACCGTAATCCTTGAAAAAAGTATGTTTGCGCTTAATCAGCTCAGAGAGTTCATGATAATAAACCCTTCCATGTCGATTGAAATTCAAGGCCATGTAAATGGTGAAGGTAAAAAGAACAAAAGGGTATTCAGCAAGCTGTCGTCTGCTCGAGCAAAAGCTATTTTTGACAAGCTTATAGATGCAGGAATTGACAAATCAAGGATGAACTATATTGGATTTGGCAATTCAAAGATGATTTATCCTACACCTGTGAACAACAGACAGGCAGAGGCGAATAGAAGGGTAGAAGCTGAGGTTACCAAGCTTTAGAACCATTTAGAATGCCGTGAAACCGTTCATAATTTTGTCAGTTATCACTCCGAAGCATCGACTTATTTTTACCTCACAAAACCGTACCTATGAAAAAAACGGCAGCCTTTTTGACATTTCTCACTTTTTCGTTGGGCACTTTTGCTCAGGAGAACTGGGACTTAAAGAGATGTATTGACTATGCCGTAGACAACAATCTCACAGTAAAGCAGAGTCGTCTCAGGATGCAATCTGCGGAAGTTGGCTATGAGCAAAACAGGCTAGGTCTCTTGCCGAACCTGAATGCCGGTGCATCACACGGGTACAACTTTGGTCAGAGAATTGACCCTTTTACCAATCAGTTTGCCACGCAGAGGGTACAAACAAACAACATCTTTCTCTCTACAGGGTTAGATATATTTAATGGTTTCACCAAAGTGAATACCCTGCGCCAAAGCCGCGAAGATCTCGATGCGGCTGAATATGAGCTTGAGAGAATCAAGAATGACATCTCGCTTCAAATATGCCTTGCCTACCTTCAGGTGCTGCTTGCTAAAGAGAATATTAAAGTGAGCGTTAATCAAGTGGCTATTACCACCGATCAGGTAAATCGTATGGAAAGCATGGTAAATGCAGGTGCTATGCCAAAAGGGAGCTTGTACGACATTCAGGCACAGCTTGCCCAGGAAGAGCTTACCCTTGTTACCAATCAGAATAGCGAAACGATTACTTTGCTCAATCTTACCCAGTTGCTTCAGCTCTCACGCGAAGATGCTGCTGCTTTTAATGTAGTAATACCTAACCTGAGCAATGAAGGATCGGCTATGATGAGCATGGCCGCATATGATATTTATATCACAGCAAAGCAGAATATGCCTCAGGTACAGGGCGCCGAAGCAACACGCCGCTCAGCCGAGTACGGTCTGAAAGCTGCCCAAGGATTGTATACTCCATCACTTACATTCAGTGCTGCTGTGGGTTCTGGTTATTCAGGTGCCAATACCGAACTAATTGGAAATGGTACAAACCGGGGTTTTGTGCCAATAGGCCAACTTGCCAGCAATGGCGCTGTAGTTGTTACGCTCACTGAGCAGATACAATTTGACGATAATGATTTTCGCACCAAGAGTTTTGGCGATCAGCTTGTAGACAACTTTAACCAAAACTTAACTTTTAATCTGAACGTGCCCATCTTTAACGGGTCTCAGGCCCGTTCAAATGTGCTTAGATCGAAAATTGCGTTGCTTGATGCTGATTTAAACTATAACATCGTTACCAACACATTGCGATTTGAAGTAGAGCAGGCTTACACCGATGCCAAAGCCGCTATGAACACCTATGTGGCAAACCAAAAAGCTGTTTCTGCACTCGAAGAAGCCTTTAAATATTCTACAGTACGCTATGAGCAAAAGGTGATTAATGCAGTGGACTTCAATCTTACCAAAACCCAATATACCAATGCCCAAATTGGACTTATCAGAGCAAAGTATGACTTTATATTTAGAACCAAGATACTCGACTTTTACATGGGCAATCCCATCACACTTTAAATATTGAACTGAATATTGTTGGCCATGACAAAACAAAGGAAAAGACTTATCTGGATTTCTGCGACAGTGATCGTAGCCTTGGTAGTGGTTGGAGTTTTAAAGAATCGTGGTGCTGATGAAATGAATGCTACTACTGCGAAAGCAGAGTTGCGCACCATCTATGAAACCGTAGTTGCCAATGGAAAAATTCAACCTGAAACGGAAGTGATCATCTCATCAGAAGTATCAGGTAAAATACTTGAGCTACCCTTTAAAGAAGGCGCAAGGGTGAAAAAGGGCGAGCTGCTTGTAAAAATAAATCCTGACCTCGCTCAAGCTGCGCTCGATAGGGCTGAAGCAGCGCTCAATAGTGCACGTGCCAATCGCGCCAATTCCGATGCACGCCTGATACAGGCTCAGGCACAGTTTCGCAATAGCGAAATTACCTACAAACGCAATAAGGGTTTGCTGGATAGCGGCGCCATATCTGAAGCCGAATATGATAATTTTAATGCGACTTATGAAACTGCGAAAGCCGAAGTTACAGCCGCCAGCGAAAGCGTGAAAGCTGCTGCTTATTCCGCGCAATCTGCCGAGGCAAGCGTAAAAGAAGCGCGAGACTCCTATACTCGAACCACAATATACTCGCCTATGGATGGAACCATATCTAGGCTTACGGCTGAAGTAGGCGAGCAGGTAGTAGGTGCCATGCAAATGACCGGTACAGAAATAATGCGGGTTGCAAACCTTGATATAATGGAAGTGCAGGTAGATGTGAATGAAAGTGATATTGTAAGGGTGCATGTAGGCGATACAGCCAATGTTGAGGTTGACGCCTATTTGAAGCGTAAGTTTACCGGTATTGTAACCGAAATTGCCAATTCTGCCAACGCCCAAGGTCTTACTGCCGATCAGGTTACAAACTTTGAAGTAAAGGTTCGGTTAATCAAATCTTCTTATCAGGATCTGATAAGTCCTGAAAGGCCTGATGTATCGCCCTTCAGGCCAGGTATGAATGCCACAGTGGATATAAAAACGGCTCAAAAAAGCAATGTTATTGCTATTCCTTTAGAGAGTGTAACATCGCGTAGTGATACAACATCTGGTAAGGATCGCTCGGCAACAGAAAAGTTGCTTGGCTCTAAAGCTGAAGATCAGGAGCCAGTAACCTGCGTCTTCGTAGAAGTTAATGGCAGGGCAAAGCTAATTCCAGTGTCTACGGGTATTCAGGATGATAAGTACATCGAAATCACATCTGGAATAGCTGCAGATCAATTCGTGATTTCAGGGCCGTATGATTTAGTTTCTCAGCGACTTACTCCTGGCGATAAGGTGAAAGTAGTATCACGCGAGGAACTCTATGAGAAGAAATAATCCAATACACTGGCTTTAATACTTTATATAGAATCTAGTACCGCGGTATGTTCAGTTGCTATTGCCAATGGCCATGATATACTGGCTCTGCGCGAAGATATGGGCGGAAAACATAAGCATGCGGAAAATCTCCACATATTTATTCGGGAAGTGATGGATGCTGCATCTTATAGTTTTGACGACCTTGATGCGATTGCTGTAAGTATTGGCCCTGGCTCTTATACTGGTTTGCGTATTGGCGTATCCGCTACCAAAGGTTTGGCTTTCGCGAAAAATATTCCGGTTATTGCAGTGAATACACTTGAGGCTTTAGCTGCCGGATTCTCCCTGCAGGTATTGTCAGCGAAACATACCCGTGAAAAGGTATTATTACTTCCTATGATTGATGCCCGCCGCATGGAAGTGTATTGTGCCGGATTTGATGGCGATGGTGTTGTGGTTTTCCATACCCGTGCTGAAATTCTCTCTGAAGCCAGTTTTCCTGAAGCTGCCGGATATGACAAGGTCTTTTTCTTTGGCGATGGAGCATCGAAATGTATCGATTTGTTCGATGATCGAAAAGCATTTCAATTTACTGCTGATATACATCCTTCAGCACCTTACATGATATCATTGGCTGAGCATGCATTTACCAAAGGTAAGTTTCAGAATACTGCTTATTTCGAGCCATTTTATCTCAAGGATTTTCTTGTTGGAAGGCCCAAATCAACATAGTCCGCTTTGCGAATATGAAGGTATTTAAATGAATGGGGCGCATGCAAAGCATGCGCCCCATTCATATGTGCTGATTTTCAAAACGGTTTTAACGGCGTGGCGGTGGGGGAGTTTGCTGATCTCTCCTTGGGTCGCGCTGCGTAGGCACAGGTATGATGTTTTCAGGCTTTACTTGCTGTTGAGGCGCAGATTCTCTTGTACCTCTTTCAGGGTTTACTGCTTTTTCGGCCGGAGCATTGCGCCCTCCAATCAAGTTCATTTCGCTAATCAGGTGTCCGGATTCTGCAAAGATGTCAATAGTCCATAGCACATAGCGAATATCAACAGAGATGGTTCTTTGCACGTTTGGTTCATAGTTTATGTCTCCGCTCATTGCTTCCCAGTTGCCATCGAATGCAAGTCCTACAAGTTCACCTTTTCCGTTTAATACAGGGCTTCCTGAATTTCCGCCGGTTATATCATTGGTGCTTATGAAGTTTACGTGAAGGCTTCCATCTGGATCTATATAACGCCCGAAATTCTTTTTCTTAGCCAGGTCAGCCATTCCTGCCGGAAGAATAAACTCTTCGTCATTGGGATTTTCTTTATCCAACATACCCTGTATGGTGGTAAAATGCTTATAAGTTACTCCGTCCTTTGGGTCATACTTGCGCACCTGGCCAAATGATGCCCGCATGGTTGAATTTGCATCAGGATAATAATTTTTATCGGGATTCATTTCGCGCAAGCCTGCCTGAAAGAGTCGGTTGCCTTTAGCCATAAGCTCATTGGCCTCAGCATTCATCGTTGATTGACCACGGTACACTTCAAAGAGGTCATTGGCCACCATTTTAATCGGGTCAGCATCCAGTGTTTTCTTTACTGGTTTCTCTATGAAACTGGTAAGCCTTGCCTTGTCGGTAAATATGCTTTTTGCATAAGCTTTGTCAGCATACTCTTTCCATTTGCCGTTCATTTTGCCACCCAGGTTGCGCATGTAGGCTGGCTGTTGTTCCAAAGCAACATTTTTGCTATAAAGCTCCTGTGTTACTGCAAAAAGTTTTTTGTCAGTATTCATATTGGCTTCTTCAAAAAACTCAGCAGCAGTTACTTTCAGATTGTCTTTCATTGCAGTTTTTTCAGCACCTTCAGCCATGGCAATGTATGCGTCAAGTTGCTGCGTCATCTTGTAGGCGAAGAGAACCACATCGGCTCCTAAAAGACCACCTTCGAGGGAATATGTGCCGCCGATTACGTTTTTGTCTTTCATTTCAGTGGCTTTTTGGATCAAGTCGAGGGTGCTGCCATATTTATTTTGTCGCTCCCTGTCGCCATCTACCCAACTTCTGAATTGCCTTTCTAAAGTTTCTTTTTCGCCTTTCACATTGAGTCTTTGCAATTGCTCAGTTTGGCCAATGAAATACTTCCAGTAATTAGCGATTTGTGAATATTTTGAAGCGTACATGAGTCTGGCGGCATCGCTTGACTTCATATCCGCGCGGAGTACTTCGAGTTTTGCATCGCGTATTTCAACAATGGTTGGATTTTTCTTGCTGATCGCTTGTTCAACGCCCCATGATGAAAGATAGCGGTCCGTAGCACCTGGATAGCCAAAGGTCATTGTGAAATCGCCTTCTTTTAATCCCGTCATAGAAATAGGCAGGAAGTGGCGTGGTTTCATCGGGATATTTTCAGCACTGTAGGGTGCCGGCTTTCCGTCAGCACCGCTGTAAACCCTGAACAATGAGAAATCACCGGTATGTCTCGGCCACATCCAGTTATCAGTATCTCCTCCGAATTTTCCTATGGATGATGGCGGTGCGCCTACCAATCGAACATCGGTGAATACTTCGTAAACAAACAGATAGAATTCGTTTCCTGCAAAGAAGCTTTTTACTTCAGCTTTGTAATGGCTACCTTCTTTCGCCTTAGCGGCAAGTTCCTTGGCTAATTCGCCAATCTTGGCATTGCGGGCTGCTTCATTGTCAAGTCCTTCCAAGGCTGGAAGTATCTGAGCAGTTACATCTTCCATCCTCACAAGGAAGGATGCATATAGCCCTGGATTTGGAAGCTCTTGAGTATATGATTTTGCCCAAAACCCATCGGTCAAATAGTCTTTTTCAACTGTGCTGTTTTCACGGATGGCATCGTACCCACAGTGGTGGTTGGTGAGCATCAGTCCATTCGGCGAAATAATTTCGCCTGTGCAAAAGCCACCCATCGATACGATGGCATCTTTAAGGCTGGCATTATTCACGCTATAGATTTCTTCCGGGGTTAATTGTAATCCCATTCTTTGCAGATCGCGCTGATTGAGTCTTTGGATCAACATTGGGAGCCACATACCTTCATCAGCGCGAAGGGGGGCGATGCTTACGAGCGCTAGCAGTAGGCTTAGCACAAGGGTTTTCTTCATCATATGGAGGTTATTTCTGGGTTTTTGCAAATGTAATGTTTCAATTGAATACGGCGCTACCAATACTTATAGCCGTAATTGGTAATGAGGATAGTCTGAGCAGCTTCATCGCGCTGCAACTCAGCCCTGAGAAGCATATTCTTTCCTTCATACACATATTCCTTGCGGTAAACGCGTGTGTTGCTTTTAAAGTATTCTTCTTCAAGCATATTGCCAAATTGATCATAGGTGTAGGTGTTGCGATCATCCTGGGTTGAACCTGTATTGCGTTCTGAGAGCCATCCGTGCAAGTTGTATTTATAGCTTTCATCCATACGGTCACTGCTCATTATATAACTTTGAGTATACTTTGAAAGATAATTGTTTTCGTCATAGTACCGTATTTCTTTGATATAAGGCCTGCCTGATGAGTTGTGTAAAGTGGTGTGCAATTGCCCTTCGTAGCGCACATGGGTATATGTTTCGGCAGCCACATTGGTGATTTGTGATGGCAACCCTATACCCATAAGGTTCTTACTCCGCTCAGTGCGGCCGTAGTTACGCGATTGCGGTAAGCCATCGGCACCATAGGTATAGCAATAACTGTACATGCCGGCCGCGTCATTCTTTACTTCGCACTGCAGCCTGTTACCCGCATAGGTGTATACTGTTACGGCTGTGTCAGAAAGTCTGAAATCAATTTCTGAAATCAGGCTGAGCTGCCCACTGGGCTCAAACTGATATACTACTATTTTTTGGGTGCTTCTTATCTTTTCTCCATCCTTTTTGGATTCCTTGCTGCAGCGAATTTCCTTAATTTTATTTGCAGCAATGAAAGTAGGATTGAATTTCTGTTCAAGCTGAAACTCTTTGCCGGAAGGCGGATTGATAAGTTGTGCAAGAGCCGGACTTAACATCATAAGCGAGAACAAGGGCAATAGTATATACTTCAATTGTTTGGTATTGATTTTTTTAGTTCGATTATGGCTTCAGCAGCCGTTTCAACCGGTTGGCGGCAGGCAAAGTTATGGCATATATAAACGGCACTTTTATCGCTTGCAAATCTTTTATCCATAATAGGAAGTGTAGAAAATGAAATAGCAGCAGCGCGGGTTGCTAACGGAATATATTTCTTGTTTATTTCGTCCAATAGCCCAAAGGCTTTCGGGCCTGTAGCTACGATTTCAATTGATCCTATATAGCGTTTCAAATGTAAATCGGCCCAGTATGAATATCCTGAACCATATGACACCATTGAGTTAGTTACCGCACTCAGCAAGCGGCTACTGATTTCACGAAAGTGGCTGAGATCAAAATATGAAGCCAAAGCATCAAGTACATGCGCCATCACAGAGTTGGTAGATGGTATTACATTGTCGCTGAGCTCTACCGGCCGGGTAATGAGGTCGGTTTGATCGGCTGAAGTAAAGAAAAACAACCCCTTTTCTTTATCATAAAATTTATCGATAGCTGTGAAACTAAGTGCTTTGGCCTTTGCGAGGTATAGCTCCTCAAATGTGGCGTCGTACAGTTTGAGACACGCCTCAGCGGCAAATGCATAATCGTCGAGAAAACCTGGTATTTTAGCGGTGCCATCCTTCCACGTACGGTACAATTCGCCGCTCTCGTGGTTGGTGAGGTGATCTTCAATAAACGTTATTATGCCAATGGATTCTTTGAGGAGTGCTTTAATACCGGTATGTTTTGCAGCAGTTGCCAATCCCGAGGCAAGCATACAATTCCATGAAGTAATACATTTGGTATCAATCAGGGGTGATATACGTTTTTGCCTTTCGGCCAGTAGTTTCGAATTGTACAGGTTTAGCGCTGAAATAAGCGACTCTATATCGGTACCTTGAGCTTTTGCCATTTCTGCAAATGAAGCTTTGCGCACCGGTATGAGCCTTTCTTCCCAAAGTGCCTTTTCATCTACGCAGTAGTACTTTTCGTAGTCATGGTTTTGTTCCTTATTGGTACTTACTAATTGCTCTTCCCAAGTATAGTATAGCCCTTCTACACCTTCGCTATCAGCATCAATGGCGCTGTAGTAACCACCTGCAGGATGTTTCATCTCTCGGATTAGCCAGGTGTAAATTCCCTTTACCACTTCAAGATATTCGCGTTTGCCAAAAGCATGAAAAGCTTCTGCATATAAGCCAATAAGTTGTGCATTGTCGTACAACATTTTTTCAAAGTGGGGCACCTTCCATTCTACATCCGTGCTGTATCTGGCAAAGCCACCCCCCACCTGATCGTAAATTCCGCCCTGAGCCATTTTGTCGAGGGTAAGAGCTACATGTTGCAATACCGGCTCATCTTGAATAATATGTGCATAGTGCAATAAAAAAGTATAATTGCTGGGAAGTGGAAATTTAGGGGCTTTATCGGGCCCACCATGCTTATGGTCAAAGCGCTTCTTCCAATTGTGAACACAATCTTTGAGAGGTAATAAATCAAAAACCTTTTGGCTTTCGATGCCGGGAATTCCACCGCCTACAGTCATTCCTTCTTTGAGCTTTGCGCCATAGCTGCTTACCTGAGTAGGATTGTTGGCCCAAAGATCGGAAAGTTGATTTAGTATTCTGATCCATTGCGCTTTAGGAAAATAGGTCCCGCCATATACAGGAAGGCCATCGGGTGTGGTAAAGCAGTTCAGTGGCCAGCCTCCTTGTCGGGTCATCATTTGCACGGCTTCCATGTATACTTGATCTACATCGGGTCTTTCTTCCCGGTCTACTTTTACGTTTACAAATGATGCATTCATTATCCTAGCTACCTCTTCATCTTCAAAACATTCGCGCTCCATCACATGGCACCAATGGCACGATGAATAGCCAATACTCACAAGCATAAGCTTGTTCTCTGATATAGCTATTTGTCTTGCAGCGTCGCCCCAAGGCAACCATTCTACTGGATTGTGGGCATGCTGTAGCAAGTAGGGACTCGTTTCGCCTGCAAGACTGTTGGTGTGCTTATTTATCATAGCTTTCGCCAAATGCGGTGTACGTCAGAACTGGGCTTTGTGCGTTTCGTCAAAGTCAAATTTCCTGCCAATAATTACTGATTTAGCCCTTACACTGCCTGCAGCTCTGATATCAATCTTCTTTTTTATAGCGGCATTGATCAACATCGGAAGTAAAGACAGGCTGCCATTGTCGAAATCTGCCCTTATATATGTTTCAATGTCGCCATCGCTGTTGCCTGGCACCACCACCTTTTGGAGTAGTATGGCCTTACCTGCTCGCTTTCCATCAAGGTATATATCAGCATCGGTCTTGGTAACCTGCACCTTATAATTGTTTGGGTTTACAACGTGCAGGATTGCAGTAATTTCCACCCCTTTAGAGTCGAATTTATTAATCTTGACCCTTTTTATTTCTTTCACTTCCACATCGCTGTAATTGCATGAGTTGGTAAGCAATAGAATCAATATAGGCCAAAGGGCGGGCTTTCGCTTATTTTCCCGAAAGGGCAGCATAATGCTTGAAAAACAATGGAATAGTTTCAATGCCCTTGTAGTAATTAAAAAGTCCGTAATTCTCGTTTGGGGAGTGAATTTTGTTGGAGTCAAGCCCGAAACCCATAAGCACCGTTTTAATCCCAAGTGTTTTTTCGAAGAGCGCCACAATTGGAATTGATCCACCGCCGCGCATTGGTATCGGCTTTTTGCCAAAAGCTTCTTCCATCGCAAGACTTGCTGCCTTATATGCTACAGAATCTATTGGAGTAACTGCCGGTTCGCCGCCATGATGCGGACGCACTGTTACTTTTACTGATTTGGGCGCAATGCTTTCAAAATGTTTCTGGAACATTGCTGTGATTTCTTCGCTGGTTTGGTTTGGTACCAGGCGCATTGAAATTTTGGCGAAAGCTTTAGAAGGCAGAACTGTTTTAGCACCCGGAGCGGTATAACCACCCCAAATACCGTTTACGTCAAGGGTTGGCCTGATGCTGGTACGCTCAAGTGTAGTATACCCGGCCTCACCCTGCACGGTGGCAATATCAAGATCACTCTGGTATTCCTTAAGGTCAAAAGGAGCCTTATTCATTTCGGCTCGTTCAGCAGCACTCAGCACATTCACTTTATCGTAAAATCCGGGAATGGTAACATGGTTGTTTTCATCGTGCATTGAAGAAATCATTTTTGCAAGCACATTGATCGGGTTTGCTACAGCGCCACCGTATATGCCGCTGTGGAGATCGCGATTGGGGCCTGTAACTTCTACTTCTACGTAACTCAGGCCTCGCAAACCCATAGTAATACTGGGGTTTTCATTGCTGAGCATGGCCGTATCCGAAACCAAAACCACATCGGCCTTTAGTCTTTCTTTGTTTGCTTCAAGAAAAGGGCCCAAATTGTCAGAACCTACTTCTTCTTCCCCTTCAATCATAAATTTTACATTGCAGGCAAGGGTGCTGGTTTTCATCATGGCTTCGAAAGCCTTGATGTGCATGTACACTTGTCCCTTATCGTCGGCTGCGCCGCGCGCTATGATCAGACTATCGGTTACCACAGGTTCGAATGGGGGTGAATCCCATAGTTCTAATGGATCGGCAGGCTGCACATCATAGTGACCATATACAAGTACCGTGGGTAGTTTTGGATCTATCATTTTTTCACCATATACTATCGGGTAGCCCGGAGTGGCGCAAACTTCAACTTTCTCAGCTCCTGCTTCCAGCAAACGGTCATGAATAAAATTGGCTGCTCGCATTACATCGGCCTTGTAGCTTTTATCCGTGCTTACGGATGGTATGCGCAATAGTTCAACCAGTTCGTTCAAAAATTTTGCTTTGTTTGCGGTGATATATTTTGTTGTTTCTGACATTTCTTTTAATTAAAATTGACTGCCAAAGATAGAAATTAAAGCTTCGGATTTTAGGCTTCAGTACATGCTCCAAAGAGTAAGCTTTTTTGTATTAACTTCATCGCCTTCAAGGCAGGCAACTATATGTGTGGCTCCGCGTCAGATCAAAAGAAAATTGCAAGCGAAATTAACCATGATAGATCTCATGAATAAATATTTACCCGTTTTGGCGGCAATTGCCGTAGCTATAGGCTTCAGTTGCTCGCCAAAAATCGCAGATGCGCAGAATGCGCAAATGGATATGTCACTGACCCCTGCTGAACTTGTGCAGGATGTACTACTCGGAAATGGCGTAGCCGTTTTCAATATCACTTTCAACGGGCAGCCTGCTACTACATATAATAACCAAATAGGACGGTTTTTTGGCGAAAGTGCTTTCGTAGGTTTTGATCAGGCTGTGGTATTGGCTGGTGGTTTGGCAGCGGCTGCCGACCAATTGCAAGTGGGTTTTGAACCACTTACCAATCCTCTAACAAATGATCCTGATTTGATGACGCTCTCCGGTTTCAATATCAACGATGCGGCAATTCTGGAGTTTGATTTTATACCCAATGGTGATTCACTCGAATTTCGGTATGTATGGGGATCCAATGAGTATCCTAGCTATACATGTTCTTCGTTCAATGATGTGTTCGGATTTTTCCTCAGCGGGCCTGGCATTGCGGGGCCATTCAGCAACAGTTCAATAAATCTTGCAGTAATCCCAGGCTCCAATACACCTGTTGGGGTTAATACTATTAATGGAGGTGTGCCAACCGGCGGTGGACAGGTTGCAAACTGTTTTGCAGCCAACCCAAATTGGGTAGCAGACAGTCAGTATTTTGTAAACAATAATCCTATCGCTCTCGGCGATGTAAATATTCCAGGTCTTACAGTTCCGTTTACTGCCTTTGCTGAAGTGCAATGTGGCGCAACATACCATATTAAAATTGCCATTGGCGATGCGCTAGATGGTGCTTTGGACTCATATGTATTTCTGGAATCTGAATCGTTTACTTCAAATTCTGTGGTTCAGGTTGACTTGGATATTCCGGTTGGAATCAATGACTCAACCCTGTATGAAGGTTGCGGTGAAGCTATAATCAAATTTATCCGCCCGGCATCTACAGTTGGATTGCTTATTCAGGAGGTGGCATTTCTCGAATTTTCTGGAACGGCAATTAACGGCGTTGACATTCTGCCTGCCTTGCCTGATAGTGTGGTATTTCTTCCAGGTGTTGATACAGTTTCATTTACTATAACGGCTCCTCCCGGAGCCGCTGCCGGTATTGTGAAATCATTTATCGTGACCATTACAAATATCGCGTCAAATTGCAGTGGAGCGGTGCTTACCTCTAACTTTACCATTTACGTTTCCTTTGCCGACGAGTTGGTCGTCACGGGATTCAATACCGCTCTCGTGGATTGCAACGATGAAGCGCTTATTTTCCCAACCGTTTCAGGGGGCTATGGGGTGTATAGGTATTTTTGGTCTACAGGGTCTATTGCGCCCGAATTGCTCGTCTCCCCGGGTTTTACAACTACATATTTTCTAACCGTGAGCGATACATGCGGCGCAGGAAGTCAGCAGGTTTCATTTAATGTACAGGTGCCTGTTTATCCACCAATTGTAGTGAATTTGGGTGATGATATTTTAGTGAATGAATGTGATGTGATTGTAAACTTAATTCCTACAGTAACCGGTGGTTTTGGAGCCTATCAGTACAACTGGACATCACCGGGACAAAGTTTGGGAAACACTCCTACGTTGGATTATGTAGTGTTGCAAAGCACAAATATAACATTGACAGTTACAGACGCCTGTGACGCTATTGGCAGCGATGTGGTTGGAATAGTTGTGCCCCCTGTAAATGTGACGGTCTTTTTGCCGGATATTTTTGAAGTAACGTCTTGTCTGCAAGGCTTTTTAATGCCTGCAATTTCTGAAGGTGGTATAGGAGTTAAGACATACACTTGGTATGTAGACGGAGTAGAAAAAGCTGTTACGCAGGATGTATTCTTTCAATACCATGCCTCTATGGGCCAAACAGTAATGATCCATGCCGAAGATGAATGCCAGAATTCAGCAACTGATACCACGGTTGTAGCGCTTAATTTCCCTCCTGTATTTATTGAAACATCACCTGACACATCAATTTGCAAACGCACAGGTGCTGAATTGAGCGTGTGGGCATCCGGAGGCTCGGGTAATTATAAATTCTTATGGGAAGATTTAAATCTTACCGATACGCAGGTTTTTGTTGAACCAAGAGAGTTTGCCAGATATATGGTTACTGTAACTGATACCTGTGGCGTGCGCGACCAGGGGTCGGTTAGTGTAAGTATTCGCGAAGTAAGAGCCGATTTCGATTACGAAAGTGTAGATTATTTCGGCGTTCAGATTCTGAACAGATCATCGCCTTTAAGCACTACAAATTTCTGGCAGTTTGGCGATGGTGCAACAAGCACACTTGCAAATCCTCGTCACATCTACCTCGATACCGAGCAGCATAGAATTGACCTGCTGGTAACCGATGAAGCGGGCTGTCAGGACAGCACTTTCAGAATTATTCTGCCACCAGTTGAAGTGTTTATACCAAACAGTTTTACTCCCAATGCCGACGGAATTAATGATCTGTTTGATGTGGTTGGTACGAATATTTCAGAGTTTCAGATGTGGATATACGACCGCTGGGGCCGCGAAGTATTTTACACCAACAATATGGATAAGAAATGGAATGGAAGCCATAGCAGTGGTGACTATTACGCAACAACGTCTATTTATGCATTCCTGATCAAGTTCAAAGGACTGAGAGAAGAGGATGCGATTGAAAGAACGGGTACTATTACTGTGATCCGTTAATATCCGAGCAAACTTTGCTGATTCAATAATGAAAAGAATTCTTAAAATAGTTTTTTTAGCATGCATGCTGACTGCCTTTGTTCAAACTTCATTTGCCCAATTGGTAGTTAACAACACCATCACGGTCGAAGACCTTGTGAACAATATACTTCTTGGCAATGGTGTGGTGGCTTCCAATATTACTTTCAATGGTATGCCGGGCAATACAGTATCGGTTCAAGCCGGATTCTTCAATTCTGATAACTCTAATATTCCTTTGCCGGAAGGTGTAATCCTTGCTGCAGGAAATGCAAATTTTGCAGTAGGTCCGAATAATTCTGGTGCGGGTTCTGATAACTCAGGCTTTACCTCAATTGACAGTGATACAGATTTGGAGGCAGTCATAAATGGCAGCGTTTTTGGCGTTGCAAGCCTTGAATTCGAATTTACGGTAAATGCTGATTCCTTAAAATTTGATTTCGTTTTTGCGTCTGAAGAATACAATGAATACGTATGTGCAACAGTGAATGATGTTTTTGGATTTTTCTTGTCAGGCCCCGGTATTTCTGGACCCTTTTCGAATAATTCGATCAACATCGCCCTTATACCCAATACGGACATACCAATTTCGATAAATACAGTGAATAATGGTAATGTGGGTGGTAATGGCCAGGAGTCGAATTGCAATGATTTAGATCCGAATTGGCAGGCAAACAGCGTTTATTTTATCGATAATGAGAATAATAATAGCCCCACCGGAACCCAATACGATGGATTTACGACCAGGCTTACGGCTAAGGCAGCAGTGCAGTGTGGAGAAACGTACCGAATAAAATTGGCAGTTGCTGATGTTTCAGATGGTGGCTGGGACTCCGGAGTATTCCTCCAAGCGGGATCGTTCGCTGCCACAGGGCAGGTTTTTGTTGATGTTCAACCAAATTTACCCGGCATTGACATTGAAGGCACACAATATGAAGGGGTCGTTGTTGCTGGTTGTTTTAGCACACTGATTGAACTAGCCAGGCCAATCGATGCTCTTTTAGGCGATATCTCTGTCTCCTACGGAGGTACTGCTATAGAAGGCTTGGATTACGAGCTAGGGGAAAATGACACATTATTCAATTTTGGTCCTGGAGTTGATACTTTGTTTTTTAATATTCAAACCCTGATCAATGAAAATGCCAGTGATACCATATTTCTGGAAATTTATGTGATTTATGAAATATGCGGTGGTACGGATACTGCGACCGCGATAATACCCATCATTCAACCTTACAGCATATTTATTGAAACACCGCCCATAGTGGTCACTTGCCCAGCCGATTCAGTGGTAATATCTGCTCAGGGCCTTAATGGCTTGGAGCCTTACTTCTACGACTGGGGTGAGTTTGGATTCGGTGCGGGGGTGTTTGTCCCG
>JBBQZU010000030.1:0-36282 GCA_038207425.1 Flavobacteriales bacterium
TCGCGAGCCGCGGAGCGACTGTAAGCCAAAATCGATAAGATTTGGCTCTGGGTATATTTTGATTTTCTCATGATTCATTCCGAGATTAGTACGTTCAACTGTTGCAGTTTTCGGGTAAGTCTTCGCATGCATCCTTCGTTATCCAATTTAATATCCTCATTTCATAGATGCAACCTGAAGAGTTCTGATGGCTTCACACTATTAAAGAAAATGAACCCTTGTATGCGAGAATGTTAATCACCTTTCCTTAACGCGCCGCTTTCAATTTCTCTGCAATCCCCTTGCAGATATCCCTATTTTCATGATCGCCTTGGGCATCGTAAGCCTGTGCCATTAATTCATATGTGTATGGATTGGCGGGGTATCTGCGGGTCACCTGATAGAGCGTTTCCAAGGCCGAGTCGTACATTTTTGAATTAAGCGATACGCGGGCCAGTAGGAGCATTGCTGGCTCTGACATCTGATCTTCCTGGCTCATATTTACAATCGTAAAAACAACCTTTGCATAATTGGCCATGCCAAAATAGGAGGTAGCCAGTTTCAATTGTGCAGTTGTAAACCCGGGTGCTTTTTGCAGTGCTTTTTCATAGTATTTGGCTGCCACAGGATAATTTTTTTGAGAAAAATACATTTCGCCTATGTAAAAAAGCGATTCAGCGCCTTTGGCGCTATTTACACTTTTCTCTAAATAAAAGATGGCAGAATCACTTTCCAGAATTTTGGCGTACGCCAGCCCGAGATTGAAATAAAGGATATCGGCTTCCCTGCCCTTCAGGTGCTTGAGCGCTGTGTTGTATTTCTCGATGGCACCATCATAGTCTTGTTTTCCAGCTAGGTAAAGCCCTTCCTGATAGTAGCTATTGAGCAACCGTAGGTTTGTATCTGCGGCGGAAATGATCCCTCTGGCGACATCGACCACATCATTTACGGGCACGGCAAAATTCAGGTTTTGCGCTGTGGCACCTGTAAATATGAGTGTGCTTATGCCAATGAGCTGGCCTTTAGCGTTGACCACGGCGCCACCGCTCGACCCACTCGATATGGGCGCCGAAATCTGGATAAATTCAAGTCCGTTCTCGGGCATTTTTCTCAATCCGCTCACGATGCCGTCTGAGATGGTGTTTTCAAGACCAAAGGGGTTGCCAATGGCATAAATCTGCTCGCCCATGCGCAGCTTGTCGCTGTCGCCAAGGGTGAGCCCCGGGAGGTATTTATAGTCCTTTTCGCCCGGTTTCATCGCAATGCGGAGTATAAGTATGTCGCGCGCCACGTCTACGGCAATAAGGCTGTCGAGCGGTATGAACTGCCCGTTGTGTTTGGCGTAGAGCGAGTCGGCCTGCCCGAGAATGTGGTTGTTCGTCACTAGCCAGCCCTTGTCTTTGATAATCACGCCGCTGCCTTGTCCGAGTGGGTTTTGCAGGTCATGGTAGGAGTAGACGCCCACTACGGAATTGCTCACCTTTCGGTAAATTTTTTCGGCCCCATGCCGCTGCGCATGCCCACTTGTGAGACAAAGTGAAGAAAGAAGCACCAAGAATAATCTGATGGTCATACGAAGTTGAAGATATATAAATCGGAGAAATCTAATTCCTTTTTTTATGAATATAATTACTTCATCTACCGGCTTGATTTATGCTCCGTGCATTTTAAGTAGACATTCCCGTCCATTCTGCCCCCATTCCGGCATACCGCCCCTTGGTCCGCATCACCAGAATATCTTATAACTGGCAAGCCCATGTAAAAAGATATCATGTTGTCAAAACTTTTCAATCAGCACCCCATTTCGGTTCAAACAGTGCCATTCGGCACCCCAATTAACCTGCATCACAACAATAAAAAGGACCTTGTTTATTTTTCCTGGATTCTAACTGTGCGGCAGTCTTTTCAAGTTTCTTAATAAAATCTTTTTCTACTTGTGACATGGTTCCGCTATGCCATAGAGGTTTCATTGAAACTACGTTTTCTTATCTCTATAAAGAAAGGTTTGCAGTAACGGATTCGTTCTTATTTTGATATAACCATATGGCCCCCGGCGGACCCATCCACCAAAAGGATTTTCATCCATTCAAAAAACGTATTATCATGCGATTACGCGGTGAAGAACCTTGCCTGAAAATAGACAGAACTATTGGCAAGCCAATTGTCGCATCTGCTTTCAAGGCCATCGTTTTATGAATGGCTAAGCGTAGCTTCCTGCTCGTGACAAGAAAAAAAACACCGCCCTGTGTTACCACAAGGCGGTGCCAGATTTCAAAATAAGGGTATTGATTACCGCAGCATCTGCAATTTTGCTGTAGTGAAATTATTGGGGCTTTGAAGATTGATGATATACGATCCGTTTGCAAGTCCGGAAAGCTCCAGTCTCATGGTATTGCCTGAAAATTCAGGAAGTCTTGAACTGAAATCAAGAACCGTTCTGCCTTGAAGGTCTACAATATATCCCCTGTTGTATATTTGATTGAAAGCCGACAAGTCAAGCTCTACATAATTTATTGCCGGGTTTGGGAATACTTTAAATTGAGATTGGTTTTCCACACCTGCTACATCAAGCACATCGGTAAGCACCGCATTAATTACGTGTACTACGCCATTCGATGCTGCTAAGTCGGCAACGATTACCTGGGCATCATTTACGAATACATCTCCTGCGATGATGCTGATTACCACTATGGCTCCTGAGAGTGTGGTTATTTCTTGTCCGTCGCTTAAGTCGGCAGAAAATACACTGCTACCGGCCACGTGCGAGAGCAATAGGGTGGTCAAAAGACCTGAAGGGTCAGCGAGCAAATCATCCAATACTCCGGCCGGAAGTGCTGAAAAGGCAGCATCTGTTGGGGCGAAAAGGGTGAAGTCGCCTTCGCCATTCAATGTGCCATCAAGCCCGGCAACGGTCAAGGCAGTTTCAAGGGTAGCGTGTATTTCGCTGTTGGCTACAATTTCAAAGATGGTGGGCAAAGGTGCTATGCCAAGTACAGCATCTATCACGTGCACCACGCCATTTGAGGCAGGTATGTCGGCAATAATTACCTGCGCATCATTCACAAATACGTTGCCTTCAATGATGCTGATTACTACAACTTCGCCTGAGAGCGTTGTTATTTCCTGCCCATCGCTCAAGGCGGCAGAAAAAACGCTGCTGCCTGCCACGTGTGTGAGCAATACGGTAGTCAAAAGTCCTGAAGGATCAGCGAGCAACTCATCCAATGCACCTGCAGGAAGCGCTGCAAAGGCTTCATCAGTGGGGGCGAAGAGGGTAAAGTCGCCATCGCCATTCAATGTACCGTCAAGTACGGCGGCTAAAAGCGCCACTTCAAGGGTAGTGTGCACTTCGCTTGCAGCAACAATTTCAAAAATGCTGGGCAGCGGGTCATTGCTCAGCACGGCATCAATCACGTGCACTACGCCATTGGAAGCTGGAATATCAGCAATAGTGATTTGAGCGTTGTTGACGAAGATGGCGCTTCCTATAAAATTGATGGTTAGCGTTTCGCCTGCGAGGGAAATAATTTCCAAACCATCAGAAAGTTCAGTGGAAAGAACGCTGGCGCCGGCAACGTGCTGCAGCAAAACAGTTGTCAAACTGCCGAAGGGATCAGCGAGCAAGGCGTCCAACACACCATCGGGTAGCGCTGCGAAGGCCTCGTCGGTTGGCGCGAAGAGCGTGAAGTTCCCGTCGGCGTTCAAAGTACCGTCGAGGCTTGCGGCAAGTAGAGCAGTTTCTAGAGTAGCGTGCACTTCGCTATTGGCTACAATTTCAAAAATGGTGGGCAATGTATTGTCCGTGAGTACGGCGTCGATCACATGTACTACCCCGTTTGATGCTGGAATATCGGACACGATTATCTGGGCATCGTTAACGAAAATAGCGCCGCCTACGAAATTAATTTCCAGCGTTACACCTGATAGGGTCGAGATTTCCAGTCCGTCGGCAAGGTTGTCAGACAATACAACGGTGCCTGCAACATGCTGAAGCAAAACGTTTGTAAGGCTACCAAATGGGTCGGCCAGAAGCGCATCCAATACTCCTGCGGGTAGTGCTTCGAAAGCAGCGTCGGTAGGGGCGAAGAGCGTGAAGCTGCCGGATGAATTCAGCGTGCCGTCTAAGCTTGATGCTACAAGGGCCGTTTCAAGGGTATTGTGTATTTCGCTATTTGATACTATTTCAAAGATGGTAGGCAATTGTTGGCTGATCAGCACGGCATCAATCACATGCACTACGCCGTTGATACCTATCAGATTTGCTACAATTACTTTGGCATTATTGATAAAAATACCTTCAGAATTGATTATTACGTTGACTGACTCACCGCTTATAGTAGTAATAATTTGACCGTTGCTTAGGTTTGAAGAGAGGGCAACGCCATTCACCACATGCAAAGTGAGCACATCAGTAAGGGCGCCCGATGGATCATTTAGTAATTCTTGTAGCACGCCGGGGGGCAGTGCATTGAATGCTGCATCAGTAGGAGCAAACAAGGTATAAGTAGCGGCATTCAGCGGGAAGGTTGGTGGTCCCTGAAGCACAGCGTCGAGCCCTGAAGCGATCAAAGCAGTTTCGAGTATGGTATGGTCCGGGCTTGCTTCTACAATATCAAAGATGGTAGTTGTTTGCGGGGCCAGAAGGGTATTGATTACATGCACCACACCGTTGCTGGCAGGTATATCGACGGTTTCAATCAGTGTTTGATTTACAAAAGTATTTCCTCCGGTAGTGCTTATGGTAACCGTTTGGCCAAGAATGGTGGTGTACTGCTGCCCGGGTACAAGGTCGGCTGCGTTGAATTGACCTTCGAGTATATGGTACTCAAGTATGTCTTTGAGCACGCCTTCAGGATCAGTCAAAAAGGCATTTTCGAGATTCGGGGCCAGGTTATTGAAGGCGCCATTTCTTGGAGCAAAAACTGTGTAAGGACCGGGGCCTTGCAATAGTTCGATTAAACCTGCCGCGGTGGCAGCAGTATTTACCCTGGTGAAGTTGGCTTGCCCATTGAGCAGGTCAGCGATGGTTTGTGATTGTACGCTGCCAAAGGTCATTAATACAGCGCAAATTGAGTAGAAAAGTTTTTTCATGAAGGTTATGGGTTTATAGTGGGGAGAACAAAAAATTGAACAAAGAGTTTGCATCAGCTTGCGCGAATTTTTATACAAACTTGGTATGCTAAAGTAATATACCCAATCCTAGCAGGATGAAATTAAGGGTAAGCTTTTTTTCAATCAAGTACTCTAAATAGGCGCAAATTAGATCAGTGGCAATTTGTCACGTTTTCTGCTTCTTCTTCTTAGCAGCGGGAAACAACACATTGTTCAGGATAAGCCGGTAGCCGGGGCTGTTGGGGTGCAGGTTGAGGTCGGTGGGCGGGTCGCCTACACGGTGCTGATAGTCTTCAGGGTCGTGGCCTCCGTAGAAGGTCCATTGGCCCAAGCCGAAGTTGCCGTGTATGTACTTTACCGTGCCTTCGGCCTTGCTTTCGCCCATAATGATTACATCGGTTTTAATGTACTGGCGCTTAAACGAGGTAGTTTGCCCCATAAATCCTTTCACCACGCGGCGGTGGCTTTGGGTGAGCATGGTGGGCACCACATCCCATTTTGCTGAAAAGTCAAACAGGGTAAAGAAATCAGCAGTTTGCACGATGCGGCTGTGTATGTCGGTGCCATCTATGGATGAGAACTCATAAACAAGCGGATCGCGCTCGAGGATAAAATCCCTGAACCCGAATGTTTCGTTAAAGTCGAGTTTGCTTTGCGCGGCAGGGTCAGCAGGGTCGCCGTCGTACATGCTTTCGCAAATATCAGTTTTGTGCGCAGCCAGGGCTATGTCATAGCTGTCGGTACCACTGCACATGGTAAAGAGAAATCCGCCTCCGGCTGTATATTCCTTGATGCGCTGGGCCACAGCCAACTTGAGTTGCGATACCTTGCTGAAGCCCATTGAAGCGGCCATTGTTTCCATTTCGCGCACCTGCTGTTGGTACCAGGAAGCGTTTTTATAGCTGCGGTAAAACTTTCCATACTGGCCGGTGAAATCTTCGTGGTGCAGGTGCAGCCAGTCGTATCTGGGCAGTTGAAGGTTTATTATATCAGCATCGTAAATTACGTCATACGGTATCTCTGCATAGGTCATTACCAGCGTTACGGCATCGTCCCAGGGCATAGCAGTTTTAGGAGAGTACACCGCCACCTTTGGTGCTTTTTCGAGCTTTACCAGTTCCATATTGGCTTCGGCATTGGCTATTTCGCTCATGATGGAAGCTGCCTGCACATCGGCTATTATCTGGTAGGATACGCCCCGTATCACGCATTCTTCTTCGATGCTTTTGTACTGATCGATCATAAAACTGCCGCCGCGGTAGTTGAGCAGCCACATTACTTCTATATCATTGGCAAGCACCCAATAGGCTATTCCGTAGGCTTTCAGGTGGTTTTTCTGACTCTCGTCCATGGGGATGAGAATTTTTGCGGCATTTGCCGAAAGGCCTGCCAGCATGATAAAGCACCATGCCGCAAGTACCTTAGAAAGGCGCATCATCATTGTCTTTATTGAAGAATTTATCGTCATTATTGTTCATTCTCGACTGCATCGTTATGGTTTTGAAGCGGTCGTAATCGGGATTGTCATCTTGTGTGGCATACTCACCGAAGCCCGCGTCGAGATTTTCAAATTTCGCAAATTCTTTCACGAATTTCAAAGAAACCGTTTCCAGCGAGCCGTTACGGTGCTTCGCAATGATGATCTGGCCTATGCCTTGGGTTGAATTGCCATTCTCATCCTGATGCAGATCGTAATACTCGGGGCGGTAAATAAATCCTACTATATCAGCATCTTGCTCTATAGCTCCCGAATCGCGAAGGTCAGAGAGCATGGGTTTTTTGGTGCCTCCGCGCGTTTCAACCGACCTGTTGAGCTGCGAGAGGGCTATGATGGGTATGTCGAGCTCTTTTGCGATGGTTTTAATGGAACGAGATATGGTACTGATTTCCTGCTCGCGGTTTCCGCGGCCTTCGCCACCCGCCGTCATAAGCTGCAGGTAGTCAATGATGATGCAGGCAATATTGTGTTTTGATTTAAGCCTGCGCGCCTTCGCCCTAAGTTCAAATACCGATAGCGATGGTGTGTCGTCAATGAAAATCGGTGCTTTGGCCAGCTTGACTATACGGGTGTGTAGTTGCGTATACTCATGCTCTTCGAGATTGCCCTTTCGGAGTTTCTCTGCGCGTATGCCCGTTTCACCTGATATAAGCCTGTTTACAAGTTGCACCGAAGCCATTTCAAGCGAAAACACCGCGATGGGGATGCCGAAATCAACGGCTATATTGCGGGCCATGGAGAGCACAAAAGCCGTTTTTCCCATGCCCGGCCTTGCGGCAATTACAATCATATCGCTCTTTTGCCAGCCGGCGGTTACCCTGTCAAGTGCGGTGAATCCTGTTGGCACCCCACTCACACCATCTACATTTTTACGTGCGGCTTCAATATTTTCTATGGCGAGCTTGAGCACATCGCCCATGGTTGAATACTCTTTGCGGATATTGCCCTGCGCTACGGTAAAGAGGTCGCGCTCGGCATTGTCGAGCAATTCAAATACATCGCTGCTCTCTTCGTAAGCCTCGCGGATGGTTTCAGATGAGATACGGATCAGCTCGCGCATGATGTGCTTCTGCGAAATGATCCTTGCGTGAAACTGGATATTTGCTGAGCTGGCTACCCTGTTGGTCAAAAAACTGATGTAATAGGCGCCTCCAACAATATCAAGCTCTCCACGCCTGCGCAATTCATTGGTTACGGTAAGTATATCAATAGGCTCTGATTTCTGAAAGAGGTACTGTATTGCAGCATATATTTTTTGGTGGGCTTCGCGGTAGAAAGTTTCGGGCTTCAGAATGTCAATTACGTCGTTTACCGCGTTGCGCTCTATCATCAAGGCTCCGAGCACAGCTTCTTCTAAATCGATTGCTTGCGGGGGGATTTTCCCCAGTTCATTGTCTTGTAGTGGACGCGAATTTCTTGTGGCTCTGCGCGATTCGGTTTTTTTTTGCGTATTTTCATCCATGTTTCAAAGGTAGGTTTTGCAGGTGGCCTTATCATATAAAATCCTGTGCCACGATATGAAAAGTTTTCAAAAGTACTTCTCAACATCTGTTCACAATGGCATAGCGCTCTGCCTCATTATGTTGATTGGGCTATTTGCACTTTCGTGCGATAAAGGGGGTGATACACAGTCGCCGCTCGTTACCATACAACAGCCTTTCGAAAACCAGCCATTCAATACGGTTGATACTATTTTCGTAAGTGTTACCGCTACCGATAATGAACGTGTCGCGTCGCTGGATATTGAAATTCTGGATGAAAATTTTCAGCCGGTGGGGCAGAAGCGAACGTATATTGTGGAAGGCGCCACGGTAAACTTCGGAACGAATTTCGAGATGGACCTTCCTGACCTGTCAACCGGATTTTACTACCTCACCGCAAGGGCCAATGACGGGAGCAATATTGGCTCCGCTTACCGCAAAATAGTGCTGAATGCAATACCCCTTGAGCTGGAGCGGATTTTTGTAGCAACGGCTTCATCAAATAATGTGAAGGTATACTCCCGCTTGCCCGAAGCATCAGTTTTTACATTGCATCTCGACAGGCAGGCCGATTTTGCCGGCGCGGCACTGAGCTACCGAAAGAATATTTTTGGTCTTGCCGGCGGCGTAGTCGGCGACGCACTTTTTTATGAAACGGGTGAGTGGCAGGTGTTGCAAAGCTTAGCCGGCCCGGGTTTTCCGGGATTGCCATTTTTTACCGGATTGAGTTTCTCTGCCGATGTACAGGAATTTCTCCTGCTGCAGTCTGAGCCGCGATTGAGGGTGTATGATCAATTTGCTGCGGGCTTGAACGGTTTCGCTTTGCAGGAGGAGCAAAGGCCTGTGAGCGCGTATGCAGTTGACGAAAGGTATTACGTGGTTGAAAAACCCATCACCAACCCCAATCATTCGCTTGCTATCTATTCGCGCCCCGGATTGCTGATGAACTTTTTGGCCATAGCCGGGCCTGCAAAAGGGGTGTATAGAAAATCGGACAACGAGGTGTTTGTTTGGGTAGCTGCGGGCAGTGGCGCTCAATTGAGAATTCTCAATATCACTACTTATTTGTTCAGCACGGTTTTCGAAAGGCAGGGCGAAACACTGAAAAGCGCCGATGAAATCTCGCAGGGAGTTTTTGTATTCAGCACATCAGCGGGGCTTTTTCGCTATAGTTTCAGCAGTGGAGGCACCACGGTGATTTCAAATTCACTTTCGCCAGAGGAGGTGAGGTATGAATCACTCTCGGGCTTGATTTACACCTCATCGGGAAATGTGCTGCAAAGGTTCTCGCTTGCAGGGCAGCTTGCTGGCAGCGAAACATTCAGCCAGCCGGTGCGCTACTTCGGTTTTGATTACAACCGCTAAGCGATAGCGCGCATCTCGTCGAGCTTCCTGATGCGCATATCAATTCGCTTCTCAGGGAGTATCTTATCCAGCTTTTCGAGGGTTTTCTTAATGGCGTCTTTCAGATTTGCAGCAGCCTCATCGCTGTTGTTGTGCGCACCGCCGAGTGGTTCTTTGATAATGCCGTCTATGAGTTTGTTCTTGAGCATATCGTTGGCAGTGAGTTTTAGGGCTGATGCTGCTTCTATTTTATGATCCCAGTTTCTCCAAAGAATGGTGGAGCAGTTTTCGGGCGAGATTACAGAGTACCAGGCATGCTCGAGCATCATCACCTTATCGCCCACGCCTATGCCCAGTGCGCCACCTGATGCGCCTTCGCCAATAATCACACAGATTACGGGTACTTTAAGGCCCACCATTTCATACAGGTTTCGGGCTATGGCTTCACCCTGTCCACGCTCTTCGGCTTCAAGCCCCGGAAATGCACCCGGTGTATCGATGAGCGTAACTACAGGCTTGTTGAATTTTTCGGCGAGTTTCATCAGGCGCAAAGCTTTGCGGTACCCTTCGGGATTTGGCATACCGAAGTTGCGGTACTGACGCATCTTGGTGTTGATACCTTTCTGCTGCCCTATAAACATCACGCTGCGCCCATCGAGCAACCCCATTCCGCCCACCATTGCCTTGTCGTCTCGCACATTGCGGTCGCCATGCATTTCAATCCAGGTGCCGTTTGAGAGGTAATCTATATAGCTCAGTGCATAGGGTCGTTCAGGATGCCGCGATACCTGTACTTTCTGCCAGGGGGTGAGATTTTTGTACAGTGCCGTTCTGGTTTGCAGTATCTTCTTCTCAATAATCTTGATGGTTTTGGATACGTCAACATCACTTGTTGCAGCTAATTCCTTTGCCTTTTCGAGCTGCTCCATAAGTTGTGCAATGGGCTCTTCAAAGTCTAAAAGTATGGGCATATGGCGCTTTGTTTGGAGGGCGAATTTAGCACTAATTCCCAAATCGCCGTTTTGCTACGCGCCAATCGGCACATTGGCTGCGTTTATTTCCCGAAAGGGCTTTCTGCTGAACGATCTGTGTGCATGAATAGGCAAATTTGAGCCATATTTGCTGCCATGCTTGTATTTCCGAATGCCAAAATAAATCTGGGTCTTGAAGTGCTCTGCCGCAGGAGCGATGGCTACCATGATATTGATACGGTGATGATTCCGGTACCGGTGCGCGATGCACTTGAGTTTGTGGCTTCGGCCAATGGGGTTGACAATTACCATTACTCCGGCCTTTCTATCCCGCAGGGCGCCGCCGCCAATACGATACAAAAAGCGCTGGAACTGATGCGCAGCGATTTTGAAATTCCGGCGCTTGATATTTATTTGCATAAGGCCATACCTATGGGTGCCGGCATGGGTGGTGGAAGCGCCGACGGGGCTTTTATGCTGCTTGCGCTGAATAATCATTTCGGCCTTCATATAGATGTTCCTATGCTTGAAGGGTATGCATCGCAGATAGGCAGCGATTGTACATTTTTTATTCAGAATATCCCGACAAGGGCTACCGGACGTGGCGAAATACTCGAGCAGCTCGATCTGAATCTCAATGGCCATCATCTGCTTCTGGTGTATCTGGGTTTGCATATCAGTACTGGGCAGGCATACGCCAAAATAATGCCCGAAATTCCTGAATTTTTTCCCGCTCAGGTGGTGCAAACCCTACCCTTGGCCGAGTGGCGAAAATACCTGCGCAACCGTTTTGAGAGCTATGCCTTTGAAACTTTTCCTGCTATTAAAAATCTGCGCGATAGCATGTATGCGCAAGGTGCGCTTTACGCTGCAATGACGGGAAGCGGCTCAGCGGTATATGGTATTTTTACTGATTCTGATGCTGCGCGAGCTGCGGCCATTGCGGCAGGGTTTCGCTTTCGCGAAATGCCGTTGTGATGCTACTTCTGTGCCCTGGTGTAAAGCCATACTGCGATTCCACCAAATACAATATTGGGCAACCACACAGCCAGCAATGGGTCTAAACCGGCATTGGTCGCCGCTACGGTGGTGATCTTCATTGCGAAAATATAAATGAGGGCTATCATCACCCCGAGGGCAAGATGTATGCCCACACCCCCGCGCACCCTGCGACTGGCAACCGATACAGCAATGATGGTAAGTATGTACGCCGCAAAAGGGAATGAAGTACGCTGGTGCTTTTCAATTTCGAAAAAGGTCGTTTTATCGGAACCTTTGAGCTTCTCAAATTCAATAAACTCATCAAGTTCCTGGTAGTCCATTGTCGATGCAATGTTGAGTCTGATGCCGAGGTCGGAGGGTGTCAAGTTGAGGAGGGTGTCGATGCGCTTGCTGCGTTTTATCACTTCGCTGCTGTCGGTGATGTACCGCTCAAAAGGGAGGTCAATTTGCCATAAGCCGCTTAGCGAGTCGTAGCGCGCGCGCTCTGACATTAGTTTATAGGTGAGCTTTCCTTCGTTGCTCCATTTTTCGAGCGAGAATTTGTACCCCACATTATTTTGCGCGTTGAACGACTGAAAATAGGCAATGGTGCCAGGTTCTATCTGGCGCAGCAGGTTGCGCTCATCTATACTGAATTGCTTTTTGAGATATTGGTTTTCAAAGTTTATCCGTATCTCATTCGAAATGGAGAGCTGGTAATGCGTGAAGTACAGAGATATGACCACAAGCACAGTTGCTGCAATCATATACGGGCGCAACATTCGGCGAAAGCTGATGCCGCTGGCGAGAATAGCAATAATTTCAGAGCGCTGCGCCATTTGGCTCGTGAAGAGCAATACGCTGAGAAAGATAAACAGTGAGCTGAACAGGTTGCCGAAATAAAACACGAAGTTCACATAGTATTCCACAATGATTTGCGTGGTAGTGGCTTCGCTTCTGCTGAATTTATCGAGCTTTTCTGATAAATCAAAAACCACTGCTATGGCCATGATGAGTGCCAGCATGAAAAAGAAAGTTCCGAGGAATTTCTTAATGATGTACAGATCGAGCTTTTTCATCAGAGCCGCTGGTCGAGCTTTTTAACCGTGGTATTTTTCCAGGTGGCAAAATCACCGGCTATAATATGTTTTCTGGCTTCGGCCATAAGCCAAAGGTAGAATGCCAGGTTGTGGATACTGGCAATTTGTGCGCCAAGAATTTCCTTGCTTATTATCAGGTGCCTGAGATAGGCTTTGTTATAGTGGCTGTCTACATATGATGTGCCGTTAGGGTCGAGCGTGCTGTAGTCATTGGCCCATTTGGCGTTCTTGATATTTATAATTCCCTCTGATGTAAAGAGCATTCCATTGCGGGCATTGCGCGTAGGCATTACGCAATCGAACATATCAATACCGAGGGCCACATTTTCCAGCAGGTTTACCGGCGTGCCTACGCCCATTAGGTAGCGGGGCTTTTCCTTGGGAAGAATGCTACAAACCAGTTCGCTCATAGCGTACATATCTTCATGCGGTTCGCCTACAGAGAGCCCGCCTATTGCATTTCCTTCACGGTTGGTGGATGCTATAAACTCAGCCGACTGCTTCCGCAGATCGGGATATACGCTGCCTTGAACAATCGGGAAAAATGTTTGGCGATAGCCGTATTTGTCGGGGGTATTGTCAAAACGCTCGCAGCAGCGCAGCAACCATCGGTGCGTGAGGTGCATGCTTTTCTCAGCATAGCTATATTCGCAAGGATAGGGGGTGCACTCGTCAAATGCCATGATAATATCTGCTCCGATGGTGCGCTGTATGTCAATGGCCCGTTCGGGGGTGAAAAAGTGCCTGGCGCCGTCAATATGCGATTGAAAACTCACTCCACTCTCGGATATTTTGCGGCTTTCGGCCAATGAGTATACCTGATAGCCGCCGCTATCGGTAAGTTGCGGTCGGGTAAAGCCGTTGAAGGCGTGCAGTCCGCCTGCCCGCTCCAGGGTGTTGATTCCCGGGCGGAGGTACAGGTGATAGGTGTTGCCCAGAATGATCTGGGCTTTGATATCATCTTCGAGCTCGCGGCGGTGCACAGCCTTTACTGCGGCTGCTGTGCCTACGGGCATGAATATGGGGGTTTCTATATTGCCGTGGTCGGTTTCTATGAGTCCGGCGCGTGCGCCTGATTTAGGGTCGGTGGCCTGTAGGGTGAATTTCAAAGATGGTTGCGCTATTGTTGTAAACTATGTTGAAAAATAGAAGGCCGGCAAAGATAAGAGGAATTGAATTAGCCGCATGTTCACCTAATTTTACGGCCATAGCCATGCAAATCTCGATTAGCAGTGAATCGCTCCTTCTTTTTTGGCAAATTGCCTTCGTACTGGCCTGTGTATTACAGCTTTTCTACTTTGTATTTGTGTATGTAAAGTTGGCGTGGTACAAGCTTCCCGAGCCCTCACAAAACCATGAGCCGGTAAGTGTAGTGATCGCTGCGCGCAATGAATACGATAATTTGCTTTCCAACCTTCCGGCGATTCTTGAGCAGGATTATCCCAAATATGAGGTGATTGTGGTCAACGATGGCTCCTGGGATGACACCGCCTCGGTGCTGCAGGAGTATAAATCGCGGTACAAGCACCTGCATGTGGTGAATGTTCTAGAGAGCGAAAAGTACGATGGCTTTAAAAAGTACGCCGTGACGCTGGGTATTAAAGCGGCAAAGTTCAGCAGGGTGCTCCTTACCGATGCCGACTGCCGGCCCGCGAGCCGGAGGTGGATTCGCAGTATGGTGGAGGCTGCCACCGATGAAGACCGGATTGTATTGGGCTACAGCCCTTACACCAAAAAACCTGGTGCGCTCAATAAGCTGATTCGATTTGACAGTATGTTCACAGCCATGAACTACCTTGGCTTTGCCATGGCGGGTGTTCCGTATATGGGAGTTGGTCGAAACCTTTCGTACCCCAAAGCTCGCTTCTTTGAAATTGGCGGCTTTCGCGATCACTACAAGCTTCAGTCAGGCGATGACGACCTCTTGGTAAATCAAATTGCCGGAAGGCATAATACCGCTGTATGCATCAACCTGGATGCATTGGTGGAAACCGAACCCGAAGAAACTTTCAAAAATTACTGGTGGCAGAAACGGCGGCACCTTACTACCGGCCGGCGATACCGATTTGGTCATAAGCTGATGTTGCTCCTACAACCGCTAAGTCTGCTGCTTTTATTTGTGGCTTCTCTGTGGCTTTTGCTTCATACTATCTGGGTTTATGGCGTAATCTCGGCCATTGTAGTGAGGTTATTGGCGCAAATAATTATTTTTAAGCGCTCGTCGCGGTGGCTCGGTCATAAAGATTTGGTGTTTTTAGCACCCTTTTTTGAAATAGTTTTGATCTTTCTCACCGCTTCTGTGCATATTGCAAACGCATCATCAAAAAACACCAAATGGAAGACCTGATCTCTAAACTCTCACCAAAGGCTCAGCACGATTATGAACTGGTAAGGCGCTGTGTCGATAAGGGCGATCAAAACGCTTACGCTGAACTTATGCAGCGCTACAAAGAGAGTATATACTATATGCTCCTCAAGATGGTAAATAATCCTGATGATGCTGAAGATCTTACTATCGAAGCGTTCGGAAAGGCTTTCAACCGCCTGGAGCAGTACCACCCGAGTTTTGCCTTCAGCACATGGATGTTCAAAATCGCATCAAACAATTGTATCGACTTCATTCGCCGTGAGCGAAAAAAGAAAACGATGTCGATTGACACGGGCCTTACCAATGAAGATGGTGAGAATGTAACCTATGATATCGAATCGGAAGGCCTCGACCCTGAAGAGGAGCTGATGCGTGAGCAAAAGGTGAAAACCATGCGGCTCGTAGTGGAAAAGCTTAAGCCGCGCTATAAGCAATTGGTGCTGCTGCGCTACTTCAAGGAGTATTCATACGAAGAAATTGCCGTTGAACTGAACTTGCCTCTCGGAACGGTAAAAGCTCAGCTTTTCAGAGCCCGTGAGTTTCTGGCAAATATGATGAAGCATACTAAAGAAACCATCTGAGCGGCTTTGCCTTATGGGTATCGAAGCCATAGAAAAGCTATTCCCTTCGCTTACTGAAGTGCAGAGAAAGCAGTTTGATGTGCTCCCTGGGCTCTACGCTGGGTGGAATGCGCAAATAAACCTGATAAGCCGCAAGGATATGGACCATTTTATGGAGCGCCATGTATTGCATTCGTTGGTGTTGGCGCTTTACTGGCAGCCTGCTACAGGCGAGAAGGTGATCGATATAGGTACTGGCGGCGGTTTTCCTGGTATTCCTTTGGCTATATTATTTCCCGAAGCCCACTTTTTGTTGGTTGATTCTATTGGCAAGAAAATTATGGTGGTGCAGGCTGTAGCCGAAGCGTTGGGCCTTACCAACGTGCGCGCTGCAAAAGCCCGCGCCGAAGAAGTAAACGAGAAATTCGATACGGCGGTGAGCCGCGCTGTAGCCAGATTAACATCTCTTGCTGATTTTTGTACTACTGGCCGCATGCGCGCTAAGAGGCTCTACTGCCTCAAGGGTGGCGACCTGCGCGAAGAAGTTGAGGAAACTGACCGGCATCCCTCAGTGGTATACAACCTGAGTGGCAAGCTAGGCGGTGGGTTTTTTGAGACTAAGAAGTTGGTGATGATGCAGTTCAGGTAGGCTTGCGCTCCACCTTGCTGCTCAGAATACGTGGCTCCCTGCCTTGAAGTAGCAACCAAAATAGGACAGGAATAATTATGGTGTTTGCGAAACAACACCAGCAATATTGTTGTATATTTGGAGCAAATATGCTGCAAAGTGAAAAAGAAAGAAAAACCCACACAGCCAAAAGTTTCCAGCTCCCCACAAAACTCTGATGCAGAGACCACCATCACGAATGAGCCTTACGGTATGTATCTGGTTGGGCAGAGAGCCACTCGGATGCCACTGATGCGCCATAGCAGTGGTATGGAGAGGGTTCGCACCATCAGGCAGGGGGTGCTATATGATGCTATAGAAGGCTTGAGCGCGCGCGTAAATACCCCTGTAAAGTCGCTTCTCGAAGCATTTGATCTGGCACAAACTACCTACAACAAAAAGAAAAGAGAGCACGAAACGATGTCACGCCGCGAAACTGAAATGCTGCTGTACTTGCATGAGTTGATAGATTATGGTTTGGAAGTTTTTAACGGTGAAGAAAACAAATTTCAACGGTGGCTTCGCAAGCCTGTACTTGCTTTGGGCGGCGTTGCTCCCGAAAGTCTTTTTGATAGCATTACGGGTATCAGGGAGGTTTACAACTGTCTGTTGCGTATTGATCATGGCAATCTTGCCTGATGCGTGTATTTAGAATTGTGAGGGAAAGGCATCTGGCTGAGGCATTGGGCGGCAATGGTGCTGCGCTTTCTGAGGGAAACCGATGGAACAGCTTTGGTACCCGCTTGGTTTACACTTCTGATTCGCGTGCCCTTGCATTGCTTGAGCTTGCGGTGCACCTTGACCTAAGTGAAGACCTGCCCAACGACCGATATATGGTAGAAATAGAAATTCCAAACGGTTTTAAGGTTCTTGTGTTAGATGCGAAAGATTTGCCTGAAGGCTGGAATCAAAGTCCTCCGGGAGGGCTTACAAGGAAAAAAGGCGATGGATTCGTTATTGAAGCCGCTGCAGTGGTTATGAGGGTACCAAGCAGTATCGTTCCCAAAGAATCTAATTACTTGATAAATCCGGGCCACCCTGCGGCCGCCGGCGTTACTATTATTTCGAACGAAAGGCTGGACATAGACCAACGTTTGGAATACCGCAAAGCTTAAATAGTATTTATGGTAGTCCGTTTGAGTTCACAAAAATGGCACTTAGGGCTTTATCACAATTTTTGCGATGTTACTTTCTGTTCAACCGGACTTTTTCTTTCGATTTTTTCGGCATAAATTTTCTGCAATTCGAGGCCAAAAGTTTCGCCAAATACACTGCCAAAGAGATGCTTCACCACGGGCTTATACCCGTGGTGAAGCACATTCAACCCCCTTCGGAGTTGTGCACAATCAGTGGCAGAAAGTACCGCAACCAATGATACTGCCGTGGCTAGTGAAACTTTAAGAAATACTGGCTCAGGAAAAGGTATACAAATGGATCGGCATAATATTAAATGTTGTGTAGTGGATTCGAGTGCTTCTTTTAGGTCTGAATTATTAGTGGCTTTGAAAACAGAATGGTGGTGTGTGGTTGCTTTTAAGGCCGCCGCGTCAATTGACCGTAAAAATTAGGATTGGCCTCAAGCTTATCAACCTGCCTTCCTGCGATATTCATGGGCACTTTTTCCGGATTCCAGAGATAGATTTTCAATTCTGCTCCTTTCATTTGATTTTCATTGGTAAAGGTATTCCATAACAGGATTTGATGCACTAGGCAGTAGTTTTCCAGATAACTGAATGCGCTGGTGCTCGCCATTCCTGAGCTCCAGTGAAGGCTCTCGCCGTTTTTGCGCAGGTCGAATACCAGATGAATATCGCTTGCCGGCCTTTCGGCAAATTGAACCATAGCGCCTATCTCATCGCCGAAAGTAATATCGGCAGCGGGAAGCTGAATATTGAGCAAGTCTACATATTCAGCATCGGTATAGTGGCTGTCAGTTAGTGTAATCAGGTTATGGTAAAGTGGCTTTTCAGATATGCCAACCTTTCGGAAATGAAATCCTGAAAATATAAATCCATTGTACCTGTTTATTGAAGGGTAGGCGATATGTGCTGCATATACCAGTGTAGCATTGCGCCCATCGGTGTAAAATATATCGGCATCGCTTATGAGCATGGCGTTTATTTCTTCTGAAGCTGTGTAGTTTTTCTTATTGGTATTCAGAGCGGTATAGGGCAAGGTATCAGTTTGGATGTAGTACTCCAGATAGGTTGGCTCCTGATGTACAATGGCGAAGGTGCTTCCTGCTTCAGCGCTGAGTTCATTGAGGTGCTGGGCAGTTCGGGCGTAGGGCTGTCTGTGCATTACTTCGTAGTGTTTCCTTTCGGTAAAGAGCGACCAAACGAGCATTATCGCTACCAATGCAGCTATCCATGCTGAAATACTTTTTGCCGGAAGGCTACCCGAAATTGCTATGACAAGCAGCGGGGTAACGAAGAAAATGGTACCGTGATGGAGCAAAGGATTAACAAGGAGTGAGTAGAAGTAACCAAGCGCCAGCATGAATACAAACCAGGCTGTAAACAACAAGCCGGCCTTTTGTGCGGGTACTTTGCTTTTAGCGGCAGCGTAAAGGGAAATTAGAAGCAGCAAACTTCCTGCGATGGTGAGAATTGGGTTGTAGTTGAACAAACTCAGCATCCACTCTAAAGCAAAATCTGGCTTAGGTGCGCCCAGATAGCCATCAACCCCGCCAATACCACCGCGCGAAACCTGCACCAACGAAACCTTCAGGTGGGGCAGGAATAGTATGAAAGCCAATACTGCCGAGCCTATATATTTTTTCAAATCGAGCCGGCGCCAGTAAATCAGCCCCGTGAACCAAACTACAATACCCAGCAACCCGCTGAAGTAATGGTTGTACACTGAAAGGGCGATCATGAATGCAAACCAAAGGTGGATGACGTATTTATGCGCACCTTCGAAAACGATGCGGTACCAGAACCAGACAAGTGCAGCGCATATCAGCATACCCGATGCGTAGGGTCGCGCCACTGTGGAGAACACCAGCACTACCTGACTACAAGCGAGAGCTGCACCGGTAATCATAGCAGCACCGTGCCCATAAATGCGAAAAGCAAGGTGGAAACAAATCATCAATGCCCCAAGGCTCATCAGTACGAAGGGAAATTTTACAACCCATTCAGCATCGCCAAAAGCACTTACCCAGAGCCACATAAATACCTGCACGAGTGCTGGATGCATATCGGGTTCTACGCCGAGCTTGATTATCGAGAATAAGTCAGGGTGGTGTAAGCGTTTCCATGCACTGAGTTCATCGTTGGTAAAAGGCATATTGCTGAAATCCCAGAAGCGCAGCACCGCCGCCATAATCAGAAAGGGTAGGGCGTATGGGAGCCACTTGCGGCCACTTTCTTGTTCAGGCATGGGCGTGCTGTATGCGTTGCAGCTTGTTGTAAAGCCCACCTTCCAGGGCCATCAACTCGGGGTGTGTGCCATATTCGGCTATACGGCCGTTTTCGAGTACTGCTATATGGTCGGCCTGGCGAATGGTGCTCAGGCGGTGGGCAATTACAATTGTGGTGCGGTCTTTCATTAGTGATTCAAGCGCCTGCTGCACCAGCATTTCAGATTCACTGTCGAGGGATGATGTGGCTTCGTCAAGTATGAGTATGGCGGGATCGCGCAGCACTGCGCGGGCTATTGCGATACGCTGCCGCTGGCCTCCGCTGAGTTGCACACCGCGCTCGCCTACCAGGGTGGCGAACCTTTCGGGAAATGACTCAATAAATCCGAGTGCATTTGCCTGCCTTGCTGCTTCGCGGATTTCATCGGGTGTGGAGCCCGGTTTGCCATAGCCTATATTTTCTTCGATGGTACCGTTAAAAAGAATTACTTCCTGAGGCACGATGGCAAATTGGGAGCGGTAGGTACTCAGGTCGTAGGATGTGATGTCTTTTCCATCGATTTTAATACTGCCTGAAATTGGATTATAAAACCGCAGTAGAAGTGCGGTGAGCGTACTCTTTCCCGCGCCGGATGGCCCTGCAATGGCCAGCTGCTCGCCCGGCTCTACGTGCAGGCTTACCCCTTGTATTACGGGTGTGAGCTCGCGGTTTTCGTAGTGAAAATGCACATCGCTAAACACGATATCTCCTTTAAATTTCGCCGGCTTTGCACCAGCAGTCAGTTTGATTTGTTCGGCATCGATGTCAATAATTTCTACCAGGCGCTCGGTAGCTCCCAAAGCACGTTGTATACCGGCGTAGAGATCGGGCAGGCTGCCAATGCTCGCCCCGAGAAAGATGGTATACATGATAAAGGAAACAAATCCGGCCTGGTTCATTTCTCCGTTTTGCGTAAGCAATACCCCTTGCCAGATTACAAAAACGATAGATCCAAAAAGGCAAAGGATAATAAACGAAACAAACAGTCCGCGCCATACTGCTCCTTTTACCGCCAGATGGCGTATTTCGCTGGCCGCTGTTGCAAAACGGCCTATTTCAAAAAGCTCGTTGGTAAAGGCTTTTACATTTTGGATGCCCTGAAGGGCTTCTTCGAGTATGCTGTTTGACGTGGCAGCGGCATCTTGTGTTTGCTTTGACAGTTTGCGAATGTACCGCCCGAAAACGACGCCAAGAATTGCCACAACGGGTATTACGCTCAGCATGGTAAGCGATAGTTTTGGCGAAAGCCACACCAGCGCCGCGATGCCCACTACAATGGTGATGATTTGTCTTATAAATTCGGCCAGGGTGGTGGTGAAGGTGGTTTGCAACTGACTGATGTCGGCAGCGATGCGGCTGGTGAGCTCGCCTACTTTGTTTTGGTTGAAAAAGGTGAGGGGCGCGGTAATAAGTTTGGCGAAAGCCGCTCGGCGCATATCCATCAGGGCGTTTTCGGTGACTTTCGTGAAAAGCAGAATTCGGAAAAAGCTGAATATGGCCTGCGATGTGAATACCACGAGCAGGGCAAGGATGATGCTATCCACAGAGGTGAAAAGGCCCTGGCTGGAAAGCCCGGCAGGGGCGTTGCCTTCATAGCCAATAAGCTGCCCAAGAAAGTAGGGGAAGAGCATGGCGGTAAGGCTGCTTAGAATCAGGAATAAGAAACCCAGCGCGAAGCTCCACTTGTACGGTTTGAGATAAACGAAAACTTTCGTCGACTGACGAAAATTAAAACGACTTTTGCCGGTGGGTTTATCTTCTGATTTGCTCAATGCCTGTGGGCTGATTTGGTGCAAAGGTAACCATGCACGGGGAGATGAGGTTTATGCAGAGATAAATTTTACAAGATTTGTTTGGATGGAAAGTATTAATGTCTATTTTTGCACTCCCTTTTTAGGAAATAGTATAACACGTTAAGCAGACCCGCGATGAAAAGAACATTCCAGCCTTCGAACAGAAAGCGACGCAATAAGCACGGATTCCGCGAGCGCATGGCTTCTGCCAATGGCCGCAAAGTATTGGCGTCGCGCCGCCGCAAAGGCCGCAAACGCCTTACGGTTTCTGATGTGAAATTGCACAAGCGTTAATCAACGCTTCATAGAAAATAGTCGAACCGCCGCATCTAATAAAGGTGCGGCGGTTTTTTTTCGCATTTATTCTAACTGCTTGTCACCTTCAATGAAAAGCTTTAAGCTGATCCACAATGATTTGGGGAATGTTTAGTCCTTGGAAATGTATGATTGTTCCTTATCATCAGCGGGTGCTCCCAGTGCTTCGTTGCAAATACCATACTGAAAGCACAGTGCATTGGATGCCCATACTGCGGTAATACCACCTGCCGCATTTTCGGAAATTGCAATAAGTTCATTCAGCTCAGCAGCGTTTAAGTGGGCCATATCTCTTCCGGCTTCCCGGGCATTTTGCTGTAAAGCAAGATAATCCTGAAGCAGGTTCCATGAAGCTGCCTGATCGGGGCTTAGGTTATGGGTATTGAGAAGTGCGTAGTTTGATACCGCGACTGGCAAGCGCTGTTCGTTGTATCTAATGTTTTGGTTTTGCATCATTGCTTTGTTTTTATGCATTACTCCACCACCACCACCCGCTTACTCTCCGCATCACCATTCTGGTAGGTTATCCTTAGCACATACGTACCTGCTCCCCATGCATTTGTGTTCATCGAAGCTTGGGTACCTGTAGCCGCCTGGGTATAAATAAGTCTGCCTGTGAGGTCATGCACAGCGATGGACTTTAACTGCCGCCCGCCCTGCACACTTACCTGTACTTCGCTCCACGCAGGGTTGGGGTACACGCTTGCGCCCTTTGGCACGTCCACTTGCCAGGTACCGGTTTCGGTGTCACGTTTTATCTTTACAAGGTTAAGGCTTACCTGACCGTTAAAACCCGAGAACCGACCACCTATCAGAATAGAACCGTCTGGGGTTTCCAGCATGTCAGAGACATATATCAATGGCGGACCGAAATAATTGAACCATGGATGCAAAATGGTATCCATAAAAAGCAGGTTGGTTTCAAAACTAACCGGCAATACTTCGCCGGTACTGTCTATTTCTGCCAAATAGGTTCTTGGAATGCCAGTGGCATAGTCAAAATTACCTCCGATAATATAGCCTCCAGAAGAAGTCTGAAGCGCTTTTTGAACTAACATAGCACCGAGATTTCCTGGTAGCCCAAGTTCCGGAGTGGGGTCTCTGTTAAGCCGCAGCGGGGTAAAATTTGGATCTAAGCTGCCATCAGGCATGAGTCTCCATGCTGCGGCAGTATCGAGCGGATTTGCTCTTGTGGAGTAAGGGTAGGATACCAACATCCTTCCCTGGCTGTCTATATGTACCGGATAGACTTCACCATAGTGACCAAAAGGAGACGTAAATGATGTATCAATAATACCCGACTTAAACATCATCGCAATCCGAGGACAATAGTGGCCTTGAATCGTGTCAAACAATCCGGATATAATTAAACGATCTTGATTATACTCAGTTATCCTTCTAACATCCGCTGTTTGCGATACGGTGCGGCTAACAGGAACTAAAGGAAACCCTTCATCTAAAGAACCATCGGGGTGGTGACGTAGTATACCAGACCGGCGAAGAGAAATACCGTCCCAATGAAGAAACAAGCCCCCGGCATACACCATGTCTTGCTCATCGGCCCAGCCACATGTGGATTGAAAAGATTCAAATGGTCCGTTGTTGGTTTCAATAAAGTTCCATACACCGTTCAGACTTATTTTTCTGAGAGTGTAACCACCTCCCAACCAATAACCATCTGATGCGCGATAAAAATCAGGCCCAGAGCTGGTTCCTACCTGGAGCCCCCAGGTACCCTGAGCCCAGGAAGTGACGGGCTGTATATTCCAGTTCACTTTATGAATATATGGTATTTGAGGGAAACCTCCAGAAAAATCACCAACCACGAGCACTGTATTATCTGCAGTTTCATGGTAAAGTCTGAAGATGAAGTTCATGTACCTTGTTCCAATGTTGATCATTGTAGGGTCAATTACAAAATCCTGCCCAACAGTTTTCGCTGTGGGCAGGATGGTCATAAACCATGCGATCGGTATGATCAGGAAATTTCTCATGGTGTAAGGATTACAGCACGGAGGCTCTCTACGCCCCCATCTTCATAGCTTAGCCTGATAAACACAATTCCTACAGGAAGTTCTTCAATGCGCAACAAAGGAGCTTCTACGCCAACCTGCTGACGCAGCAACCTGCCACTTAAATCAAATACATCCACCGTTTCGATGATGCGTCCTGATGGGGCCAGAATATTTAAAAACCCATTGGATGGGTTGGGGAATACTTTTGCTCTATCTGCATTGTTGATGGAATTTGCAGTTGCACCATTTGCCGGTGCATAAGCCGGCTTTGGAGCCATATCATCAGCGGGTGCTCCCAGTGCTTCGTTGCAAATACCATACTGAAAGCACAGTGCATTGGATGCCCATACTGCGGTAATACCACCTGCCGCATTTTCGGAAATTGCAATAAGTTCACAGTTTGGTGATGAACTGCCTAAATTATCGAACGATTGACAGTCTATAACCTGATTTGTCTGATCGCGCACTGTAAAGGACCGGAAGTCTTTATCACCTGCAAAGCCTACAGCAGCATACCCTGCAACAACTCCATTCTTTTTGTATTCGATCACATCAAAATACCAGTCTTCGTCAGATTCATGCTGTAGCGTACTGGAGCCATTCATAGCCTGTGGAGGCCACCATGCATCTTTCCACGCTATCTCTGGCGAGAGAAATGGTGATATTACTGGTGGGGTTTGTGCCATTACAGGCATGTTAAAAAGTATAATTAGCAAGCATGACAAAATTGTAAGTCGGCTAAAATTCGCGGGGGGGGGAGTAGAATTGCATCGTTTTGGATTTAAGGTTATAATAAAGGTAACCTAAATTATTTTAAGGTTTATTAACAGAAAGTAAAGGATTGTGAGAAGGCTATTTCCATTTATCATCAGAGAGATTTGCGCTGTGCTTTGTCTTCATGACTCTGGGGCTATGATCTCTGGTTTTTTTAATTAAACATTGAGATGTTATTTTTGAAGTGAAAACCAAGCCTGTATTCAGGCACTCTAGCCCCACAACTCTGCTCACTCCGTACTATTGCTGATAACGTCAATCTCGCTTCGGGAGTGGAGCATACTGGATGAAGTTCAAACACACCTTTATTTGCTTTTGGTAAATCATGTAAAAGGAAATGATATTTCCCAATGGTTACAATAAGTCTATCACAGATTACCTGTTGATCAAAGAATGTACATCTTGGTTCTGTGAAACCACCTTGAAGTAGTATGGTTACATGTGCTAGCGTGGAAAGAAGCCTATTTGGTAAGGTATAAGCATGGCTCATAAGTTTGTATTGTCAGGCAAACGACACATTTTGATGCAAGGAGAAGTTACATTTCTCCCAAATCTTGGAAATGAAAGAAGTACTCATTGTAGAAGACGATTCTGATATTCGCGATTTGCTCCGTATTCATTTGCATGATCTCAATTGTAGGGTTCGCGAATGTGGAGATGGCCTTTCTGGTTTGGCAGAAGCCCAATCCGGTCAATTTGATCTTATTGTGCTGGACATCATGCTTCCAAAAATGGATGGCATGACCGTTTGTCAGCGCTTAAGGGCGAGTAACAATTATACTCCTGTACTAATGCTTACAGCCAAATCTGAAGAGCTGGACAAAGTAATGGGTTTGGAATCTGGAGCCGATGATTATCTCACCAAGCCCTTTGGGATACGAGAACTTGTTGCGAGGGTAAATGCATTGTTCCGGAGGTCTGAAATGAATTCAGAGAATCTTTCAGAATCAAAAACTCTTCGATTAGGCTCGATGGAAATATATCTTTCTCTCCAGAAGGTTTGCATCGATAAGAAACGTTTGGACTTAACTCCCAAAGAGTATCAGTTGTTGACTATCCTTGCGAACAGTCCCGGTAGAAGCTTCACACGATTTGAATTGCTCAATCAGGTGTGGGGTAGCGATTTTCAGGGCAATGAACACACCATCAACTCGCACATCAACCGGCTGAGGGCCAAAATAGAACCTGCTTCTATGTTCCATCAATTTATTCTCACTTCATGGGGTGTTGGCTATAGATTCAACGAAGAATTATGACTGGCGCATTTGGTTCAAACCGTTTGGCGTGGCGACTTTCGTTGGCCCTTTTCACCATCTTGCTCACTGTGGGCGTTGCTTATGTGTGGCTCACTGCCCGATCAGCCAAAGAATATTACCAGGAGACCACCCAGCGCCTGCATGCCCACGTGGCCAGGCATATGCTACTGGAAGTTGAGCCTTTTCTGGATGGGGCGGTAAATGAAGCAGCGGTGGGCCAGATCATGCACGCGATGATGGCGGTAAATCCATTGCTGGAGGTCTATCTTTTGAGTAGTGAAGGCGAAATACTTTCATACGTGGTACTCGACGAAGAAGTAGAAAGCCAAAGAATAGACACCAAACCCCTAATAGATTTTGTAAAAAGCAATGGTACCTATTTTGTTTTGGGCGATGACCCAAAGAACCCAAGTCAAAAAGCTGTTTTTTCGGCGGCTGAGGTCATTGTGGATGAACAGATGATGGGCTATGTTTACATGATTCTGGCAACAGGAGAATGTTCAGGCATGGCTGATGTATTCGCATCAAGCAATTTCCTGAAAATGGCAGGTGCCACATTTCTTACTACTTTGCTCTTGGCGTTCCTCATTGGCATTGGCTTAATCCATATGCTTACAAGGCATTTGCGCAGAGTAGTGCATGCAGTGAAGCGTTTTGCATCGGGAGATTACCAAGCCCGCATTTCTCTTAATCGAAATGATGAATGGCGAATTCTTGGAAATAATTTCAACGATATGGCCGATACCATTGTACAAAATATGGATGCCTTGCGACATGTAGATAATCTCCGTAAGGAGCTCGTTGCAAACATTTCGCACGATTTGCGAAGCCCGATTTCGATCATTCACGGATATGCAGAAACCTTGACCATCAAGTTTGAGACACTATCTGACCCGGAAAAGCTGGCCTATCTGCACATCATGATGCGAAATACCAACCGGCTGAATAAAATGGTTTCTGATCTATTTGAACTTACCCGACTGGAGTCAAACCTTATTTCACTTCAACCTGTGAAATTTGCCATCACCCCATTTATCACTTCTCTAATCGATGAATATCAACTCAAAGCAAGGGCACGAGACATATTCCTTGATATAGAACTGCCCAAAGATTTGCCAACGGTTCATGCCGACCCGACCTTGCTCGAAAGGGTATTGCAAAACTTGATGGAAAACGCGCTGAAATTCACACCCACCAATGGAACAATAAGCATCGATTTAAAGGTCGATAGCGGATCCCTTATAATAAGTATATCGAATACAGGGCCTGGAATATCGGATGCAGATTTGCCTTTTTTATTCGACAGGTATTATAAGGTGGCTCAAGCCGACCATCAATCAAAGAGTACAGGTCTGGGGCTTGCCATTGTGAAGAGAATAATGGACATGCACAGGGCCATTATCTCGGTAAGCAGTAAAGAAAACGAGTTAACTACTTTCAAACTTATTTTTCCACATGCCTAAGGATTTTCAAGCTTAAAAGCAAGGCCTATGGTGTAGTTTGTGCCATCGTAAAGATTGGCTCTCTCCACAATTATATCACTGTAAAAGCGCACCCCGGCGATAATACTCAGGCTTTTCCAGAATTGATAAGACCCCAAAAATTCTGCATTGCCAAAAGATGTGCCTTCTCCGCGTACAAAATCAATTGCGCCGGCCGGCTTGCCCACCGACTCTTGCAGGCCAACTTTTGCTTGAAGCCAAAGCGGCTTAAATGGATTATATCCTACTTCAATTCCAGCAATGAATTGGTCGCTCAGGTCAACACCGTCGAATGATGTTCTGAAATTCCAGGAAACGTGGGCATTGATGTACACTGGAAGCCGATTGAATTTGTGGCTGGCAGCCAAAAACGTACGTACATTCCACTCTCCATCGCCAGGGGGCAGATTGATTTGTTCAAAACTCACCAATTTACTTTGAGCAAAAAGCTCGCTTTTGCCTGTCGGAATTTCAGGGCCTACGGTGATAGACACCGGAACCTTGCCTTTGATGATGGCATACTGTGCCGCCAGGTATAAATCGCCCATTCCTGATACCGTTTCGGTGGTTTCAAAACCATTCCACCTATATCCTACATAATTTGCCACCACCGCGAACCCACTACCAAGCCCATACTCCCCGTAGAGCAACACACTCTGTTGGCTAAAAACGTTTGTCTCGAGCAATTCGCCATCAATATTGTAATACTGATCAGATGAAAAAGTAGTAAAGGAAGTTTGAAAGTATCCTTCTCCTTTCTGCTTCACCCATCCGCCTTGCGCCCACAAAATAGTGCTTAGGCATAATCCAAAAATGAAAAGTATAAATCTCATGGAATATTGATTATAAGAAACCGGCATCCCTTGAGATGCCGGTTTCATTATTAGGCACAAATCAAAACCTAATTAAGCGCTGCGAACCCAAATGGGATACCTACAGCACCACACCAAAGGATCACATTGTCGAGGCGATTCTCCGCTGTAGGATTAATTTTGAAAAACTTCTCACCGCCGCTTGTTACAACACCAACAATCTGCAAGGTTGGATTGCCATTTCCTGCATCGAACATAAGCTCGTTTGTTTCGCTGAGGTACACGGTTATGGTTCCTGTTGCGAAGCTGGATGTGAAACCACTTGAGAAGCGCAAGAACTGAGTGCCCTGTGTATCGGTTCCCAGGTCTGCTACGCCGGCACTTCCCTTGTTATTTTGGTCTACAAAACTGCCCGAACGCGATACTGTAAAAGCTCCAATAGGCATAGAAGAATCAATGGTTATTGTTTCGGGAGGCGTGTCGTCATCGTCGTTGCACCCTGTGAATACCATCGCGATGATGGCCAATGGAAAAAGGATTTTTTTCATGATTTGTGTTTTTAATTTATAAGGCACAAATTTGTGAACATGATATCACGAAAAGATCACGAATGGATGAAACTATGATCACATCGTACTGAATGTCGTGTATCCGACCAATCAAGAATGGCATTCCGTAGCCAGTGCTTTGTACCACTGATCATTGGGCAGTTTTCTCCGTGGCATTAGCACGGCGTTTACTTGAGTGCATACTGATTCGCAAGGATATCATTATCAATTTACTACATGAATAATGATCCCATTTGAGAAAATCGAGAAGCAATTTTGAAGTAACAAAACCTGGGCATCCGCGTAGAGTTTTTTATCACCCGATACAAGACAATCTCAGTGATGAATTCCCTTAAAATCAAATGGAAAGATATCAGCGGAACGACCTCCGGACGAATAAGTCTGGCCATTCTGCTATTTATGATTACCATAGGTATTGGCTTTCTTACTTATACCTATAATCTCCAACTCGAAGGGTTTACGAAGTCTGAAACAGCCAAGCTGAAGGGCATAGCTACTACATTGAGCACTCAAATAGATGGGGACCTGCACAGGGCATTGTTCCAGAAATTCAAGACCAAGGAATCGCTAACCGAATCGAACCATTGCCCATTCTATAACCAGATCCACCTTCTGCTGAAGAAGGTAAAAGATAGCAATGAACTGGATACTGATATCTACACCCTGGTGATTCAGCGCGACAACAATGCATTCCTGTTTGGCGTAACTTCTTCTGAAACTCCCTACTTCAGGCATACCTGGACACATTACACACAGCTTCATAAACAGAACTACCAAACCGGGGGAGTGATTGGGCCATATGAAGATGAAAATGGAATTTGGCTCTCGGCATTTGCGCCTGTTTTCGACGGTGGTGGCAACACAGTGGCAATTATTCAGGTAGATGAACCTTTCGCGAAATTCATTGCCACAGCACAACGCAAAATTTGGCTGCAGCTCTCAATCTTGATCGCCGCTTTGGTTATCATGGTTTTCTTCATGCTTCGATTTGTGCAAAATACGATGAGCAAAGAAGAAAAGGTGAAAAAGATATTGAGCAGGCAGAGGGCAGAAATAGAAACAAAGAACAGTGAAATAGTGGGAAGTATAAACCGGGCAAAATCCATTCAGGATGCAATACTACCAGGGCTCGGAAGGATCCAATCAATTTTTCCCGAAATGTTTGTGCTGTTCCAGCCACGTGACATTGTGAGCGGTGACTTTTTCTGGTGGGCTGAAAAGGGCACCCGTGTGTATTTTGCAGTTGCCGACTGCACTGGCCATGGAGTGCCGGGTGCTTTCATGTCGCTTATAGGCCACACCCTGCTCAATGACGCGCTCCAAACAGAGGGAATCGAAACTCCCGGTGAAGTGCTCACTGAGCTTGACAAGCTCATCACTTCTACCTTGTATGAAAATGGAAACCCTAGCACTGACGGCATGGACATGGTGCTTTTGAGCTTCGATAAATTCAGTCGGAAATTGGATTTTGCGGGGGCCTTGAGGCCTCTTATCAAGATGTCGCAACATGGCATGACAAAGTACAACGGCGATAAGTTTTCGATAGGTGGCCATAGGCAGAACACCAAAGTATTTACCACCACCCAAGTTGAGATTAATCCTGGTGATACCGTTTATTTATTTACCGATGGCTACTCAGATCAATTTGGCGGAGTAGAAGGAAAAAAATACATGAGCCGAAAATTCAGAGAATTTTTAGGATGCATACACGACCACGACATGGAAGAACAGCATATGTTGCTGAAATACGAATTTCATCTTTGGAAAGAAGATGAAGACCAAGTGGATGATATTCTAGTTGCGGGAATAAGAATTCCCGATGCTGCATAACCTGAAGGTACTGCTTCAATGTCACGGTTCGGGGGCAGAATAAATTGAGTCCCGCCATTCTGCTTTTCGCATCAGTCCGGGAGATTAATTCATCCGCTTAAGTTTTTTGTCTTTTTGAATGTGCCGTGTTACTGGCAATAGAGTTGACCGCCAATTCATACCGGGAGCAAATCTTCCGCCTACATTGAAAATACATGATTGGGTTGTGTAAAGGAACATGCTTGAAGAATTAGCCCTAAACATCCTATTCGCCCTTGGGCGGAAGCTGCAGCAGCCCGTCCCTCCAAAGCAGCTCGCCTATAGCAGCGGTAAGCAGTATATGCCCTGAACGAAGGCTGTGAATACGTGTGCTCGGATATTCTGCTGCCAATTTACGGGCATTTTTTTCTGGGATAATTTTATCGTATGCCCCAAAAAACAGGTTTATGGTTACCGCATTTGGGCCAAGCCTTTCGGCAAATACCTTAAAATCGGGTTCGATCTTTCGCAAAAAAGTCCATGAGTGATATACTTGCCACTGCATGGCCGGAGTGCGCATTTGTGCCATGCTGAACTCAGCCGTGCGCTGGCTTACCAAGCCTGAAGCGGTAAGAAGACTTCGGAGCGCATGCAGCCAGAAATTGTATCTGATCACAAATCTGAAAAGTGAGCGCCCAAGCATATTGTTGCTCAGCATGGTATACCACCGGTTCACCACAAGTCCATCAGGTGCAAATAGGTACAGCCCACCCACACGATGGGGCAGCAATTCAGCAGTTTTAAGCGCCAGCCGCCCGCCGAGACTGTAGCCCATCAGCCATACCTTATCGCTCCCTAAGTGGTCTATAAAACTCTGTATGAAACCCGCCCAATCCTCAGCGAGCAATGGTGTTTTATCAGGTTTGCGGTTACCGACTTCGCTTAGTCCGTGAAAAAAAATATCAACCGCCACTATACGGAATACTTTCCCGAAAGGGCGGGTGAAACGAATGAAATCCTCATGCCTGCGCCCGAATCCGTGAAAACATATCAGGGTGTTGGCACCCTTGCCCCAGGTGCCGTAGTGCAGGGTGAGTGAGTTTTTGTTGAAAAAACCGGGTATGTAGCCATCGGGATAGCGCATGAGCTTCTTAAAAAAACAGTTATTTTCGCACTCTAAATGAAGCAAAATTTCCCCACACCTGCCTGCGCTTGTTTAGTTCGTTTGAAGGGGTCGCTTTTCCCGATTAATTTAATTAAAATCACACTATGCCACGCGATACCAATATACGCTCAGTACTCATCATAGGCAGCGGCCCAATCGTAATAGGCCAGGCCTGCGAATTCGACTATTCAGGCTCTCAGGCTTCGCGCTCCCTGCGCGAAGAAGGTATTGAGGTGATTCTGATCAACTCAAACCCCGCCACTATCATGACCGACCCTGTAACGGCCGATCATATATACCTGAAACCCCTCGAGCCAGAATCTATTATCGAGATTTTGCGAAAGCATAATATTGATGCTGTGCTGCCTACCATGGGCGGACAAACCGCACTCAACCTGGCCATGCGCTGCGATGAGATGGGCATTTGGAAAGAATACAACGTACGCCTTATTGGTGTAGACATACACGCCATAGAAGTAACCGAAAACAGAGAGTTGTTTCGCATATTGATGGGTGAAATTGGTATTGGAATGGCTCCACAGGCTACAGCCAACTCCTTTCTGGAGGGGAAGGAAATAGCACAGAAATTCGGGTTCCCGCTTTGCATACGCGCCAGCTTTACCCTCGGTGGGGCAGGGGCAGCCATTGTGCACGATCCTGCCGAGTTTGACAAAATGCTCACCCGCGGGCTGCACATATCGCCCATACACGAGGTAATGATTGACAAGGCATTGCTGGGATGGAAAGAATTCGAACTGGAATTGCTACGCGATAAGAATGACAATGTGGTAATCATTTGTTCGGTAGAGAATATGGATCCGATGGGGGTGCATACCGGCGATAGCATAACAGTAGCACCTGCCATGACGCTCAGCGACCGCACCTATCAGCGCATGCGCGATATGGCGCTGAAGATGATGCGCTCTATCGGCAATTTTGCCGGCGGCTGCAATGTGCAGTTTGCCGTAAGCCCTGATGAGAAGGAAGATATCATTGCAGTGGAAATCAATCCGCGGGTGTCGCGCTCATCGGCCCTGGCATCGAAAGCTACGGGATACCCCATAGCCAAAATTGCCGCCAAGCTGGCCATAGGATACTACCTCGACGAGCTCAAGAACCAGATTACCAAAACCACGTCGGCGCTCTTTGAGCCTACGCTCGATTATGTGATCGTGAAAATACCGCGCTGGAATTTCGATAAGTTTCACGGCTCCAACCGCGAACTCGGCTTGCAAATGAAGTCGGTGGGTGAGGTGATGGGCATAGGCCGATCATTTCAGGAGGCTTTGCAAAAAGCTTGTCAGAGTCTTGAAATAAAACGTAACGGCCTCGGCGCTGATGGCAAAGAGCTCAAGGACCAGGAAAAAATTCTGCACAGCCTGGAGCACCCGAGCTGGAACAGGCTCTTTCATATTTACGATGCCATAAAGCTGGGTATTCCTTTTAAAACCATACACGAGAAAACGAAGATCGACTACTGGTTTTTGAAACAGATCGAAGACCTTATCCTGCTCGAAAATAAGATAGAAAAGTACCATCTGGAATCGCTTCCCCGCGAGTTGCTCTTCGAAGCAAAGCAAAAAGGCTATGCCGACCGGCAGGTAGCCCACCTGTTGCGCTGCCTTGAGAGCGAAGTATTTGCCAAAAGGCAGGAGATGGGCATCAACAGGGTATACAAGCTGGTAGATACCTGCGCTGCCGAATTCGAAGCACAGACTCCTTATTACTACAGCACCTTCGAAGATGAAAATGAAAGCATAGTAACCCACCGCAAGAAGGTAGTGGTGCTAGGCTCAGGCCCTAACCGTATAGGGCAGGGTATTGAGTTTGACTACTGCTGTGTGCACGGTGTGCTCGCGGCAAAAGAGTGTGGCTATGAAACCATCATGATCAATTGCAACCCCGAAACGGTTTCGACCGATTTCGATACTGCCGACAAGCTCTACTTTGAGCCGGTATTCTGGGAGCATATTTACGACATCATCCTGCATGAAAAACCCGAAGGGGTGATTGTACAACTCGGTGGGCAAACCGCCTTGAAGCTGGCCGAGAAGTTGAGCCGCTACGGAATCAAAATTATGGGTACCAGCTTCGAAGCCCTCGACCTGGCCGAAGACCGTGGAAGCTTCTCGAACCTGCTAAAGGATAATAATATTCCCTACCCCGATTTTGGGGTGGTTGACAATGCCGAGCAGAGTTTGGAACTTGCCGATGAGCTCGGCTTCCCGCTACTGGTGAGGCCATCATACGTACTTGGTGGACAGCAGATGAAGATCGTGATCAACAAAGAAGACCTCGAAAAGCATGTGGTGAACATACTGAGAGATATGCCGGGCAATAAAATACTGCTCGACCACTTTCTGAGCGATGCCATAGAAGCCGAAGCCGATGCCATTTGCGATGGCGAGGATGTGTACATCATAGGCATCATGCAGCATATAGAGCCGGCGGGTATACACAGCGGTGATTCGTATGCCGTGCTGCCCCCCTACAACCTCGGCGATCTGATTATAGCACAGATAGAAACCTACACGAAAAAAATTGCGCTTGCATTGCGCACTGTAGGGCTTATCAATGTACAGTTTGCCATCAAAAACGACGTGGTATACATCATAGAAGCCAACCCGCGGGCGTCGCGCACGGTGCCATTTATTGCCAAAGCATACAACGAGCCTTATGTGAACTACGCCACCAAGGTGATGCTGGGAGAGAAGAAGGTAAAAGATTTTAATTTCCAGCCACAGCGCAAAGGTTACGCCATCAAAATTCCGGTTTTCTCTTTCGAGAAATTCCCCGATGTAAACAAAGAGCTCGGCCCGGAGATGAAAAGCACCGGCGAAGCCATTTACTTTATCGACACCCTAATGGACCCGTTTTTCAGGAAGGTATACAGCGAAAGGAATTTGTATTTGAGCAGGTAGGTTGCTGTCATTAAACCTGTTTTTTGCGGGTTGGTGAAGCATTGCAAATGCTTCGAAGTGGGCAGCTTATAGTTGTGGCCCCCAAACGCTGACTCTACCTGTATTTCACTAGCCCTTAGGGTAGTTGCCATTGTTATCTTTACATTAAGAATGCATCCGGCCCATAGTTCTTTCTTTCTTTCGGCTACTCAGATGATTTTCTGAGCACGGGTACCCGAAAACGGGGTAGAGTAGGCGACATAAATTATGTAAAATGAAAACGCTACGAATTGTTTTGTTTCTGTTTTTTTACAATTTCAATTAGCGCTTGTCAGGATAATTTTAATGAAAGTATAACTGAAAAGCCGAATGTAGATAACATGAGTAAGTCAAACGCTCCTAATAATGATATTTTAAATTTGTTCTTTGGATCATCTGATTATACCTTTTTTTATAAAGCAAAAAGGAACGATGTTGAATATGATGCAGCACTGATAGTATTCTTCGAAATGGATACCGTATTTACTTTTCACATATTTGTAGATACTGATCAACCGGCTTATAAATTGATGGTGCATGAACAAATCATATATGAAGCTGAGCGGTATTTAGATGATGCTCAAATTCGTTCAACAGATATTTTAAATGCCTTTGTTACTTCAGCAAAAAGTTACATAAATAATACATCATATAATCCTGACTTGCTCCAGTTTTTTCTACACTTTTACGCTATACTAAGTACCGCTGTTAGGTCAGAAACGTCATCTGAGCCATGCTCATGTTTGCCTCATCCTGGCTACTTTACTGGCGCAAAACTGTTTTGGTGTCAAGAAGACTATTTTATTGATCCAGCAATTTATTTGGAAGCAATAAATTCTTCAAATTTTGAACCGTCTACTGAAAGCAAAAGAGATCTTATTCTTTTTCTTGAAGACCATATGGATGAAAGTACAGTTCCAAGTGATCAGATTTTCTCGATATTTGAGTCAGATATTCAATACTTTAGCAGGCTTAATGCTGTATTTTATTTTGAAAATGATTCAAATCAAGTAAGATTAGCTGATTGTACACTTGGCACTGAAATAGGATGTTGCGGAAATTATTCTGGCTGTTGTTGGCTTTGGACTATTGATTGTCTCTACCACGATGTGGAGTGTTTGCATTGTGACCACTGGTATTGCCGTTGGTGTACTCCGATTTAATTAATTGTGAAGGACATGAAAGCAAGACAGATTTTGATTTGGATTATAGCGGCAGTTGGTATTTACTGCTTTTTAAGTTGGTGCTATTCTTTTCATCTATTTAAAAGTCACGAACACCGGGTGGATCAATTTAATAAAATAACATTAGGAACAATTAACAATTGGACGAAAATAATTTTTATTATCGTTAATCTATTAGCCCTTATTTTACTTGGTTTGTCAAGTGTAAGAAATCCTTACAGGTCATTATTATTGATTTGGTTCATCTTTATCACTTTGTTTTCTATCTGGTCTATTTTGTAGAATTTAAAGGCTCGGTAGTATTATCGGTGCAAAGTTTGATGTGGTCAAGTTCTACTGGACAGATTTCTATTCAAACATAGTTGTTTTAGTGTTTGTAAAGAGGGGTTTGGGGAGACTCATGACTTTTTATTTTGTTCATAACCTATGCAGCAATTGGTATTCATTTAGATACGCTTTCACTGGTGGTTGATCACCGATGGAAGAATGGTCTCTTTGGTGATTGTAATACGCAATAAATTCGGCACAGGCTTGGTGCAACTCGCGTCCATTCTCGGGTTTGCATAGGTAGAGCTTGTCGTATTTGATGGTTCGCCAAAAGCGTTCGATGAATACGTTGTCTATGGCTCTGCCCTTGCCATCCATGGAGATTTGTATCGTTTCTTGGCTTTTCAGATAGTCTAAATAGGAATCGGATGTGAACTGGACTCCTTGGTCGGAGTTCAT
>JBBQZU010000031.1:0-35916 GCA_038207425.1 Flavobacteriales bacterium
GATGCACAGCCCGTAATCCGGTATCGGCTGTACTCTATCGCAGGTGCAAACGTAACCACCTGCTTTTATCATCACCTTGCTATTTCGAGGCTTCGTCATTGGTTCACTCACGTTCAGCTCATCTGAATCTCAACTGCAGGGTTTTTACCCCGCTTTTCCTTATCGCTCACCACCACATCGTTTCCTTTGCAGCAGCATAAGGTGTTTTATTCGCAGCATAATAATTTTTAGCGGTGCTTATGAGCTCGCCCTTTGGGCTCGGTTGAAAACTCCCACGGAAGGGCGTATCCGGTAGGCCAGTTGGTGTAAATTATGCTCCAATTTCTTCCATCGGTATATCAGCATTCAATGCCAATGTTTCGGATTGGTATTGATTCAAGTCACACACGGCCCTGCGCTATCCGCAGGCAGGGCTTGTGAAGGGATCAATCGAAGTTGGATTTTCAAAATCGGCTTAAAATCGATCAATCGAAGTGGGAAACCCTGCTTGCGGGCAGGGCATGTTAAGCGCCGGATTCTTTGTGCGTCGGCAATATGTGCGAAGGCAATCTTTTTCAACTTTGGTGATCATCTTTTTCAGATACATGTATCTCGCAGGAGTGAACCGCCTTGAGGCACAACTGGGCTGCGATAGAGACGTGGCCATGACCGCCATCTATCTGGCGTTTAACTTGTTTATATGCCTGACCGCGTCAGGCATATAGACCCGAATTCGGGCGAATATGCCTGATAATCGTCAGGCTTTATTTTTTTCGAAAGTATACAAAAAATGTGCTCAAAGGTCATCGAAAGGCTTTTTATGGTTTGTAAATTATGGATACTTACGAGGGTATAGATTTCCGTGGTTTTTGAACTCTTGTTGCCAAGCAATTCTTGTATATACTGCAAATCGGTGCCTGATTCAAGCAGATGTATCACATAGCTGTGTCTGAGCCAATGCAAAGTGGCAGGTTTTGATATACCGGCCTTCGCAATGGCTTGCTTCATTACACTCTCCAAACTTTTTGCACTGCACTGGCGCTGCTTTTGCTGACTTTCCAGTGGCCATATATCGGGTTTGTGTTTCACGATACAGCAGCGCAGGGTTTCAATATTTTTTGCCGAAAGGCCAAGCCGCAAATAGCCCAAAAAAAAAACCGCCCCAATACGGGGCGGCGTGTTATTTAAATCATCCTGTGGCTTAGTTCTCCGAAGCTTCTGCCACCAGCTTTCTTAGCTCTTCTTCTAGCGGTTTGCGAAATACCACCTGCCCGTCAAAAACGTCCATCACAATGGGGTCTTCGCGGTTGAGTTTGCCTGCCAGCAACTGCTTGCTCAGTTCGTTGAGCACTTCTTTTTGTATCAGCCTTTTCACGGGCCGTGCACCAAACTGCGGGTCGAAGCCTTTGTCGGCAAGGTAGGCCAGTGCGTCTGCGGAAGCGCTGATGGAAATGCCTTTTTCGGCGAGCTTTTCCGAGAGTTGGTCTACCTGCAATTTTACGATGGAGATAATGTCTTTTCGCGAAAGCGGACGAAACATGATCACCTCATCAATACGGTTTAAGAACTCGGGGCGCATACTCTTTTTGAGCAGGGCGAATACTTCATCCTTCGTACGTTCGGCTATCTGCTCTTCGTTGGCGGCAGTGATCTTGTCAAAATTGTCCTGTATTATGTCGCTGCCCGCATTGCTGGTCATGATGATGATGGTATTTTTGAAGTTCACCTTGCGGCCTTTGCTGTCTGTGAGTATACCATCGTCGAGTACCTGCAGCAGCACGTTGAACACGTCGGGGTGGGCTTTCTCTATTTCGTCGAGCAGCACCACTGAGTAGGGCTTGCGCCGCACTGCTTCGGTGAGTTGGCCCCCTTCATCATAGCCCACATATCCGGGAGGGGCGCCTACGAGGCGGCTCACTGTGTGGCGCTCCTGGTATTCGCTCATGTCAATACGTGTCATGGCATTCTCGTCATTGAATAGGTATTCGCTCAGGGCCTTGGCAAGTTCGGTTTTGCCCACCCCCGTAGAACCCAGGAATATAAACGAGCCTATGGGGCGCTTCTCGTCCTGCAGCCCGGCGCGGCCGCGGCGTACAGCATCGGCTACTGCTTCTACTGCTTCATCCTGTCCTACTACGCGCTTGTGCAGTTCATCTTCGAGCCGCAGCAATTTGTCGCGGTCGCTTTCCAGCATTTTATTCACGGGTATACCGGTCCATCGGCTTACCACATCGGCTATTTCGTCTACGTCTACTTCTTCTTTGATCATCTTAGAATTTTTCTGCTCTTCGATGAGTTGTTGCTGCAGTGCATTGAGTTTTTCTTCGGCTTCCTTCACTTTGCCATAGCGTATTTCGGCTACTTTTCCGTAGTCGCCTTCGCGCTCTGCTTTTTCAGCTTCAAAGCGAAAATTTTCTATCTCCAATTTCACCTGCTGTATGCGCTCTGCGAGGTTTCGCTCGGTTTCCCATTTGGCCTTGAGCCCATCGCGCTGCTCGCTCAGGTTGGCAATTTCTTCGCCCAGCCCTTTGAGTTTGTCCTGGTCTTTTTCGCGTTTTATGGCTTCGCGCTCTATTTCGAGTTGCATGATGCGGCGCTCCAGTTCATCAAGTTCTTCGGGCTTGGAATTTATTTCCATGCGCAGTTTTGAGGCGGCCTCGTCTATGAGGTCTATGGCCTTATCGGGCAAAAATCTGTCGGTAATGTAGCGCTGCGATAGCTCCACTGCCGCGATGATAGCTGCATCTTTGACGCGCACTTTGTGGTGGGCTTCGTACTTGTCCTTGATGCCGCGCAGTATCGATATAGCCGAGTCGCGGTCGGGTTCTTCAACCATTATCTTCTGGAAACGTCGTTCCAGGGCTTTGTCCTTTTCGAAATATTTCTGGTACTCGTTGAGCGTGGTGGCACCTACCGCGCGGAGTTCACCGCGGGCAAGGGCTGGCTTCAGAATGTTGGCAGCATCCATGGCGCCCTCGCCACCGCCTGCACCTACGAGGGTATGTATCTCGTCAATGAAGAGAATGATCTCTCCCTCGGCGCTCGTTACTTCCTTTACCACGGCTTTTAGGCGCTCTTCAAATTCACCTTTGTACTTGGCACCAGCAATAAGGGCGCTCATATCGAGGCTGTATATTTGTTTGCTTTTAAGATTTTCGGGCACGTCGCCACTTACTATGCGGTGGGCAATGCCTTCGGCGATGGCCGTTTTACCGGTACCCGGTTCACCTATAAGTATTGGGTTGTTCTTGGTGCGGCGGGTAAGTATTTGCAGCACGCGGCGTATCTCTTCATCGCGGCCTATTACAGGGTCGAGTTTTCCCTTACGGGCAAGGTCGTTCAGGTTTTTAGCGTATTTGTTGAGCGCGTTGTAGGTTTCTTCAGCGCTGGCCGAAGTTACTTTCTCGCCTTTTCGCAGTTCTTTGATAGCAGCAATTAATGCGGACTTGGATACGCCCTGATCCTTGAGCATTTTTGCACCGGAGTCGCTGCCTTCGAGTATGGCGAGGAGCATGTGCTCAAGCGAAACGAATTCGTCGCCAAATTCTTTCAGGTAGGTGAATGAACGGGTAAGGGCCTCGCTGCCACTTCGGCCCAACTGTATCTGTGCACCTGACACTTTGGGGTAAGATGCTATCTGGCTCTCCAGTGCTTTCTCAAAAAGAGCAGTGTTTACAGTGAGTTTCTTGAGCAGGTAAGGCACCACATTTTCATCTACGGAAAGCATGGCTTTGAGCAGGTGAGGGGTGTCTATATTTTGCTGCCCGGCGGCCATTACAAGCTGCTGGGCTTCCTGTACGGCCTGTTGCGATTTTATGGTAAGTTTTGACAAATCCATTTTTGCTAAGTATAGATGGTTATTTGCAATACAGGCATCAAACATGAAGCCTTTATCTGAATCAGGGCTATGCACACACAATCTGTCGGGTTTTTTCATAAATGACTGAAAAATTGGCGTTTTGGATTGATAGAATACCGACTTTTTGTCTAACCCTTGTTCGCGCTGGGTGCTTATTATTTCTATCTTGGTCACCTATTTACTTATTTGATACACCATTCATTACTGACGAAGATGAGATTATTGACTACTCTGCTGATTGTATGTTTAGCACCCATTGCATCAGCACAGCAATATTGGGGCAAACGGCAAGGAGGTGCCGGAACAGATGAAACTACTGCAATTACCACCGATCTTCAGGGCAATGTCTACACCGTTGGCTATTACAGTTTAAGCGCACCAATAGGTGGGGTAGCCCTGCAATCGTCAGGTCTTACCGATTTTTTTTTACAAAAAACAAGCCCTGACGGTAGTATACTTTATACTGTACATGGCGGAGGCTCATTCAGCGACAGGGCACTGGGCGTGGCTGCGCACAGTGACGGGAGTGCATTTGTTTGCGGGTATTATACGGGTAGTATTCAGTTTGGCAATGGAGTAAACCTTACGGCAAATGCCGGTTCACAAGACGCCTTTCTGGTGCGGTATAACGCTGATGGAGTAGCTCAGTGGGCTCAATCTGGCGGCGGTGCCACAAGCGCCGATCGCGCGAATGGTGTAGCAGTCGATTCGCAGGGAAACGTCTTTATTACAGGTCAATACGCCGGTACGTCATCATTTGATTGGCAAAATATTTCAGGCAGCGGAAATAGCGGTGATATCTTTATCGCGAAATATTCACTTCAGGGAAATCTGCTATGGGTAAAGGTGGGAGTAGGGCCCGGCAACAACCGGGGGCTGGCTATCGCAGCCGATGCTGAGGGAGCCTGCTACATAACTGGCCAGTTTAGCGATAATATCACCTTTGATCAGGCCTTCACCAATACCATCATAAACGCGCTGTTTATCGTGAAATACAATGGTGATGGCACGCAGGGTTGGTTCAGGCGGGCTGGTGGCAGCAGTCAGAGCATAGGTTACGGAATCGCATCTGAAGGCAGCAATGTATACGTTACAGGCGACTGTGGCCCACAGCTTACCTTCTTTAATGGCCCAGGCTTTCCGGTTATTTCCAATAATTATTCTTCAGCGGTATTTCTGGCTGCTTTTAGCACCACAGGCAACTGGTTGTGGGGCCGCAGTATGGGCAGCAATAGCGCCGTTTCGGCAAGAGCAATAGCAGTAAGGGGTGGGGCACTGGCACTCACAGGTTGGTTTGAGTGCACTTTTGATGAACTCAGCACAAATTACGGAGAGGGAATTTTCAATAATATGGGCTTTCGCGATGTGTGGGTGATGCGTTATGACCAGACCGGTGACTTTATAAGGTCGCATCATCTGGCAAGCCGCTTCGCTGCTACTGGCAATGGCATTGCAATTGGCCAGGACTTGGATGATATTGTTGTAGGCGGCTTTAGGTCTCGTCTCTTCACTACCGATCCTAACAGCGGAAACCAGTTGAATGGCATGACCCATCCGAATAATTACCAGGGTAGTGGACCTGCATTTTGTGGCGACAATGCGTACGCATACATTCTTGAACTTTTTGGCTCGATAAATTCAGACAATTTGGATGGATTTATTCTTAAAACGCTTTCACCATCGCGACAGCCATTGGATATATATAGCCGCAATCTATTTGCCGATTGCGACCGAAGTATTCCACCTGGGCAAATCTCCTTCTTTAATCAGTCTGCACTTATGCCTCCGCCCGATACCATAGCAAAGTGCGCTCCTTCTACCCTGAGAATGACCGTTGGTACTTGGGCAATTAGCGAATTCTCCTATCAGTTCGAAACGCAATGGAATGGTCCGGCACCAATTGAGAATACATTTACATCAGGAATTTACTCGGCAACGTCAATAAGTGCTGATGGCTGCTATACCCGGGCTGATACGGTCTTTGCCTTTTTACAGCCTACGGTAGCCAAGCCAAATATCAGTGATAGCTTTGGCGTAAATGTGTTGACTTCAAGCACTCAACTCATTAATATATGCCCCGGCGATACTGTAGCCATCTGGGGTCAGTTCCCAGATTCTCTCGCCCATGGATGGGATGGCTACGGTAACGGTTATGCCATTATTAACGATACTGTATATAGTTGGAATTCAGGATACTATAGCTTATTTTTAGAAAATAGCTATGGTTGTTCAAACCATACGGCCGTACAGGTAAGTATGTTGCCAGCACCACCTGATACATTGGCTCCCATTTTGGAATTGTATTGGAACGGCTCCGTGCTCAATACTGAAGATACTGCATTCGTTTGCTCTCAGAACCTGCTTTACGGCCGGGTTAAGAACGGATTAACGGAGCAATTGTTAGATAATACTTTCACATACAATTGGTCTGTTGTTCCAACTGCAACAGGTGGCGGATCCAATCCCAGATCTTATAATATGAACACATCCGGATACTATACAGTTACTGTTCAACTGAGTTTTTCAAATAATGCATGCTTCACCGCTGATTCAATTTATACTCTTTCAGCCGGCGTATGGGTTGAAGTTACACCGGTGCCTCAAATTAGCTTTACCACACAGGTACCTCCATTTTGGTGTCCAGCTACGCCCGTAGCTGCGCCCTATCAAGTGCAGGGTAACCTGCAACTGCCATTCGGTGTTCAGGTTCTCGACGGCGATTCACTTCTTTTTCCCGGCCCGGGAAATTACCCTTTTCAGGTCAATATTCCCTACGGAGTAGGTTGCAATGCAAATAGCTTTATCAATGTAAATATTCAACCATGGCCGGTGCCGGTGGTACAGACTTTGCCTGCGAGCGGACTCATTTGTCCTGATGACAGTGTATGGATATACTCCAATGCCAACGCGATTCTGCAATGGTTTGGTCCTTTCGGTGAATCGGGTGACGGCAGCGGAATATATGCCAGCCAGCCCGGCCCATATTTTACCACGGCCTCATATCCGAATGACTGTATGCTTACGTCAAATTCAGTTGAGATTACAGGCTATGCCACCCCCTACATTACAGCATGGCCACCGGCATTATGTTTATCAGGAGGTTCGGTAACCCTTACTCTCGTTGCTACCCACCCCGATAATATCACTTGGTTTGCCCCGCTCACCGGCGATAGCACCGTGCAGGTGATCACTGAGCCCGGGGTTTATGGAGCCTTGGTCACAGCTTGTGGCTATACCAGTGAAGTTTATATCACTGTAGGTTACAGCACTGAAGTAATTAGTGTAGATGTGCTTCCCGGACCCTACTGTGAAGGCGACACAGCCTCTATTCAGGCGGCACCCGGATTTACAGCCTATCAGTGGAACACAGGAGCTACTGGCGAAGTACTCTACGTGACCGAATCAGGTACCTATGTGGTGGCAGGCGATGACCCATTCGGGTGTACCGTCCTTTCGCAGGAAGTACAGGTAGAATTTAATCCTACACCTCCCGCGCCCGAATTTTCTTACACTGCTCCCTGCATTGGTGATGGCTTTAGCGTGGGTGTAACCCCAGGTTACAGCACCACATGGGTAGCTTATGGTGATACCCTTACTGCAGTATCTTGGCAAACCGAAACCCTCACCGAAACCCTACTTATTGAAGCTTGGCTTAGTTCACCAATATGTAGTGGCGAGCCGGCTTTTGTTGAAATCACTCCCAAACCCAGGCCGCAGGTACCATTTGGTTCCAGCAACTCACCTGTATGTACGGGATCCACAGTAGAACTTTTGGTAGAAGATGTTGATGATGATTTCATCTACCATTGGTTGTCACCCTTAGGTGGATATGCTCAGGGAAGTTCGGCTGCATTCAATGCACCCACACCCGACTGGGAAGGTGATTACCTTTTATGGGCCAGCCTGAACGGTTGTGCCGGCGATACTTTATCCATTTTAGTGTTGATGAACCTTACGGCTCAGGTCGATCTCCCTGCTGATACCATAATCTGCGAAAACAGTGGCTTTAGCCTACAAACAAACATTCCATTCAGCACTTATTACTGGAGCACAGGATCCGAAGAGCCTTCAGCAGAAGTAGAAGAAGCAGGCATGTATTGGGTTTATGTTACTGATGGCAATGGATGCCCCTCATATGATGAGACTGATTTGCAATTAGTAAATTGCAAATTGATCATACCAAATGTATTTACACCCAATGGCGATGGTCAAAATGACCTTTGGAATCCATCTACCGACCTGCCAAGTTCATATATGGTAAAATTATTCAATCAATGGGGTAAGCTGGTTTTTGAATCCAACAGCTATTTTAATGGCTGGGATGGCACCAATAATAAAACGGGTGAGAAATGCGCGGAAGGAGCGTACTTTTACGTCGTTGAAGTAACTTCCTACGATCAGGTACAACTTAAGGAAAGTGGAACCGTCAGTTTGTTCAGGTAGCTAATGACCATTAATATGAAGATGACCAGCCATAGAATCGCCCTTCTGGTTTTATTTATGTTTTTGGCGGGTTCAAGGCTTAATGCCCAGATTTACTGGGGCCGCTATCAGGGTGGCGCCAATGTAGACGAAACCCTTGCCGTAACAGGCGATGCCGCGGGAAATACTTACTCTACCGGTTATTTCAGTTCTTCGGCTCAGGTCAATGGGGTATCCCTTTCGGTGAATGGCCTTACTGATATTTTCGTTACGAAATCCAGCAATAGCGGGGCTTCCACTTGGGTTATCGGAGTGGGAGGGGCGCAGAGCGACCGCGGGCTTGGTATCGCTGTTGATGCCGGCGGCAATGTGATAGTAAGCGGCTTTTTTACAAGCGCCGTAAATTTTGGCAATGGGGTAAGCCTTTCGGCAAATGGGGGTTCTCAGGATGCCTTTGTCGCAAAATTCAATCCTGCCGGGCAGGCCATTTGGGCCAGGGCAGGCGGCAGCGCCGGCAGCAGCGACCGCGCCAATGCAGTAGCAGTCGATGGTCAGGGCAATGTTTTTATAACCGGCCAGTTTACCGGCGAAGCTACTTTCGGAGCATTGAGCCTTAGCGGCACCGGTACAACCAACGATATTTTTATTGTGAAATACAGCCCTTCCGGCGAAGAACTTTGGGCCAGAAAGGGGAGTGGTACCGGCTTAAACAGAGGGCTATCCATCGTTGCCGATTCGCAGGGTGCGGTATATGCCACCGGGCAGTTTAGCGGCGATATTACCTTCAACAACCTCTACCCAAATACCATTCTAAATGCGCTCTTTTTGGTGAAGTACTCCTCAACTGGTACCGAAGCATGGTTCAGGTGGGCAGGAGGTACCAACCAAAGCATTGGCTACGGCCTAGCTACCAATGGCAGCAATATATACCTCACCGGCGATTGCGGCAACAGCCTCACCTTTTTGGGCGGCAGCGGCACCAATGTGATCAATACAGGATTTGCCAATGCCATATTCATTGCGGGCTTCGGAGGTGGGGGCAATTACCTCTGGGGCGCATCACAGGGCAGCGCGGGCAATGTATCGGCCAGGGGTATTTCGCACCACAATGGCGAGCTTGGAGTGGTGGGCTGGTTTGAGTGTACTTTTCAATCGCTGAGCACTGTATATGGTCCGGGTATTTTCAATAATGTGGGCTTTAAAGACATATTTGCCGTAAGGTACAATACCTCAGGGCAGTTTCAGTGGGGCCGGCATTTTGCATCGCGTACCGATGAAGTAGCCAACGGAATACATATACTCCCTGACAATCTTGAAGTGATCAGCGGAAGCTTTGAAACCGGGCTTTTCGTGCCAATCAGGCACTCATTAAATGCCAGCGGGCTTACAGTGGTTACTCCTTCGCACAATGCAAATACAAACTATTGTGGAGATGCGCATTACGGCGAATTTTCGAGACTCGCAGGGGCCGCCGGTCTCGACGGCTTTTTGCTCAAAGCAGTAGATCTGGAACGCGAACCTTATGACTTCTATAAACGCTACCCCGGCGTATGCAACCGCGACATACCCAATTCTTGTATTGCCAATGCTGGTATACTTACGGGGTTGCCCTGCTCAAATCAGTTTTTGGCTTGCCCGCCTTATACTATTCAGGCTACTCCTTATACCAATTTTCAAAACAGCATTCTCGGCTATGGTTTCACTGTAAACTGGAACAATGGCATTTTCGGGAATCCTTACACCGTATCGGCGCAGCAATCAGTTACCGCCACCATCACCAGCATTGACGGTTGCTACGTTACCACCGCCACAGCCCAGGTTGATGTGCACCCTGTACCTGCCAAGCCTACAATAAGCGATAATTATGTGGTGAATACCCAAGCCAGCTTTCCGGCTCCAATATTCCTTTGCCCCGGCGAAACGGTTGACCTTTGGTTTCAAACCCAGCAAGGCAATACCTTTCTTTGGTCGGGCGCGAATGTAACCCCTCAAATGTCAACCCAGCCTGTAATCACCGTATCGCAGGCCGGTGCCTACCAGATCAGTGTAACCAATGCAAGTGGCTGCGCAGCAACTAATTTTGTTTTGGTGGTGATGTATCCCGATCCGCCTGAACCGCTTGATCCTTACATCTATTTCCCGCAAGGCGATACCTTGGTGCAATGCCTTGGCTTTTCGAGTGCTGTGCAGGTATGGGATAACTTTACCGATACCCTTGCCATCTCTACAGGATACAACTGGATATGGAGCGTAACGCCTTCAGGACTGGCCGGAGGAAGTTCAACAGGTGGGGTGTCGGCCACCACATCCGGTTGGTATACCCTTACCATTGAGATTTCACCTATTGACAATCCCTGCAATATTCTCGACGAGCCCTACCTGATTACCGATAGCGTTTATATACTGGTAAATGAGCTCCCTGATATTTTCCTTGATATATCGGCACCAGCAGTGAGTTGCGGCGGCCCGGTAGTAATCGCCATAGAAACCAATGCGACCACGCTTTCATACCCTGGGTTTTTTCCATCGCAGATATGGGCCATGGACAGCATACTCGTAGCAGGCGCTGGCCAATATAGTATTATTGCAACATCTACCAGCGCAACAGGCTGCATGGCCACACAGATAGCTACAGTGGTAATTGGTACGGTTCAAACACCTGAAATATTTACCGACCCCGGCACTGCAGTTATTTGCCCTGGCGAGGAAGTCGAAATATTCACCAATTCACCCGGAACCATTTCCTGGCAAGGACCCAGCGGATTTGCCGGAACCGGCCTTACCATTACCGTGGATGAAGCTGGCCTTTATTTTGCCGAAGTATTGTTTTACCCCGGTTGCGCGTTGGTGTCCAATACCGTGCAGGTGGCAGAGTATGCCACGCCTTTTATTTCCAGCTCTAATGCGGTGCTTTGTCCCGGCGGTTCGGTGGTGATCACCATCGTGAGTACTTCCATAAACAGCATCGTGTGGTTGGCTCCGCTTTCGGGCAGCGATACCCTTCAGGTTATTACCGAACCCGGCAGCTATACGGCTGTAGTGAGCAGTTGCGGTATAAGTACCGAAGTTACCATCGAGGTGATATTGAGTAATTTTCCGCTTACCATTAGCCAGCCCGACCCTGCGCCGGTATGCCAGGGTGATAGCATACTCATTACAGCCAATACCGGCCTGAGCAATTATCTCTGGAACAACGGCAATTTTGGCGAAATAATTTATGTATTTTCATCAGGCGCATTGCAGGCCACCGCCACCGATCCCAATGGATGTGAAGTATTGTCAAATATACTTCCGGTAAATTTTGAGCCTATACCGCCATTGCCTGCCTTCAGCTTTGTGCCCCCATGCTTTGGCGAAGAGCTTGTGCTGAGTGTGCAGCCTGGATATACGGCCACTTGGTTTTCCCTTTCGGGTGATGAATTGTTTCAGGGCCAGTCTGTGGCTATAGATCCTTTTATTGCTGATACAGCCTTTACTGTTGTTCTCAACAGTCCTTTTTGCACAGGAAGTTCCGGCACACAGTCGGTTTCGCCAAAGCCATTGCCTGATGATCCTATTACCGATACCGATGCCCCTGTATGCTTCGGTACACAGCTACTACTTGAAGTACTTAACCCTCAGCCGGGTGTGGTGTACAATTGGATTACTGCCGATGGCAACGCGCTTCAGGGAGCTGTAGTACAATTTGGTGTAAACAATGCCGACGATGAAGGGATATACAGCACCCACGCTGTGCTCGATGGATGCAATAGCGATACGGCTTACGCAGAAGTTACCCTTTTCGTGCCCCGGCAGGTGGTATTGCCACCTGATACTATGCTTTGCCTTCAGGCAAATTTTATTCTTTTTACTGATACCATTTACCAGGCCTATATCTGGCAAGATGGCAGTATGGCCGACAGCTTGAAACCTACCGCAACAGGTGAGTATTTTGTACAAACCACAGATTTTAATGGGTGCAAAACGGCCGCCATCGTTAATATTGGGCTTATAGATTGCGATGTGACAATACCCAACGTGTTTACACCCAACGGTGATGGTATCAATGACGCCTGGATAGTTGTAATAGAAGAAGCCAGGTTTTTTAAAATTACGATATACAACCGCTGGGGCAGAATAGTTTTTGAGACTACGGCAGGTCAGCCTTTCTGGGATGGCAATAACTTCCACAATGGTGAGCCTTGTTCTGAGGGTGTGTATTTCTACATTGCTGAGATTATCAGCTTCGATGGTATAGACTACGGGAAGACAGGAAATATCACTTTGCTGAGACAGTAGCAATCAGCATCACGCCACTTCGTAACGCTTTATGATCCGCATTTTATGGGTATAGGCTTGCAACTCTTCGTTGTAGATGCCTTCATGGTCAATATTATCAATGCGTACCGAGCCGCTGGCATGAATTATTTTGCCTGTTTCAAGAATGATTCCTACATGGATGATTCGTCTTTCATCGTTGTCAAAAAACACAAGATCGCCCGGTTGGACGGTGTCTATAAAATCAACTGTGCTGCCGGTTTCAGCTTGTTGCCAGGCATCGCGGGGCATGGCGATACCCGCACAATTGAATACTATCTGCACCAAGCCTGAGCAGTCTATACCAAAGGCCGACTTACCACCCCAAAGGTAAGGGGCATTGAGCAGCCGCTTCGCATGGCGCACCCTGCTTTCAGCATCATGGCGGGCTATGCGCCCATCGAAATCATAGGTTTTGGTCTGTTTATTATCTTCGGTATTTATGGTAAAGTGCCCACCATCATAACCGGGAAAAATGGCACTACAAGGAACCGGAAACCGCTTGCCCCCGCGTGGGTCGAGAAAGCCTATTGCATCGCCACAGCGTTTTTCCGGAAGGGAAGCTAATAGCTCGAATTGTTCTTTGGCTAAAGCAGTATGTTGTTTTTTGTCAATCCAGCAGGTGTATGTATCGTGGGCATTTTCTATGAGATACCATTTTTTGTTTTCGTCCTGCACAGTATAAGTTTCTCCAAAGAGCAGTTGGGTAGTCATTTCTGCTTTGTCGCTGGGCTCCAGTCTGCCAGGTATCAGGGCGTGTGTGCAGATGCCGTATTTCATAGGTTGCTTTGTTATGCAGTCAAAAGTAGTTTTTTTGAACTGCCAAAAAAAAGCCGCCCAGCATAGTTGCGGGGCGGCTTATGAACTTTTAATAAACCAGGTTTAACGCCAGTTTACAATCTCGTTGGCATGGTACTCACCAGCATCGAGTTTCACTTTTACTTTGCTAAAGGTATCTATGGTGTACTGCACATCTTCAAGGGTGTGAACGGCTGTGGGTATAAGCCTGATCATAATTACATCTTTAGGCACTACCGGGTATACTACGATGCTGCAAAATATGCCGTAGTTTTCGCGAAGGTCCATGGCTATGTTTGTTGCCTCGCCGAGGGTACCTTTCATAAATACTGGAGTAACGCATGAATTGGTAACACCTATATCGAAACCGGTTTCCTTCAATCCTTTTTGCAGCGCGTTGGCAATGGCCCACAGTTTTTCCTTGTGCTGTGGCTGCGTGCGCATCATTTCAAGTCGCTTAATGGCGCCTTCTACGATGGGCATTGGCAAGCTTTTGGCAAAAGTTTGTGAGCGCATATTGTATCGGAGAAATTCAATAACTTGCTCATCGCTTGCAACGAATGCACCTATGGTAGCCATTGCTTTGGCAAATGTGCCGAAGTACACGTCAATTTTATCGTGTACACCCTGCGCATCGCCAGCTCCGCGGCCCTTCTCACCGATGGTGCCGAAGCCGTGCGCATCGTCTACAAAAAGGCGGAATTTATACTCGTCTTTAAATTTTACGATTTCAGCAATTTTACCCTGGTCGCCTGCCATGCCAAATACACCTTCGGTAACCACGAGTATGCCGCCACCTGTAGTTTCAGTCCATTTGCGTGCACGCTCCAGTTGCTTGGCAAAGCTCTCCATATCATTGTGCATAAACACAAATCGCTTTCCCTGGTGAAGGCGAACACCGTCGACCATGCAGGCATGCGATTCAGAATCGTATACTATTACATCGTTTCTGTCCACCAGCGCTTCTATGGCACTCTGGCAGCCTTGATATCCGTAGTTTAGGAGAAAAGCATCTTCCTTTTGCATAAAGTCAGCCAAATCGGCTTCGAGCTTTTCGTGCATGGATGTTTGTCCGGTCATCATACGGGCACCCATCGGGAAACCCATACCCCAACGTGCAGCCGATTCAGCATCTACTTTGCGCACATCGGGGTGGTTGGCAAAACCCAAGTAATTGTTTACGCTCCACACGAGTACTTCCTTGCCTCTGAAAGTCATTTTGCGACCTATATCGCCCTCAAGTTTTGGAAAGGTGAAGTATCCGTGCGTTTCCTTTGCGTGCCTGCCTAGCGGGCCGCGGTTGTTTTTGATCTTCTCAAAGATGTCTTGCATAAGGTTTGTGTGTGATTATCACTTACAGCCTGCAAAAGTACTGCTATTCTGCGCAATTGCAAAACAGGGTTCAAAATATTGGAACCGATGTCGGTTGAAAACTTACACGGCAAATGGTGATTTTTGGACGTTGCTAATCAATGCCACACTGCACCGTGCTTCCGGTATTTTGATATATATCCGCTCAGCCTTTCATTCTCAAAATGGATTCCGATGGGTGAGCGCAGAAATTGAAGGGCGGCGAAAAAATCCTTTGCGCCGATGCGTCTTTGCGCAAGACATTGCAAGATGGATAGCCAGCAACATTCACCTGATGCCATCTGCGGCACGGCCCAAACATCAAATCCATTGCCTTCAGGGAAACACCAAGAATAAGCAAACGAATTCCTAAACAAAAAACAAACCTGATACCGCCGCCTAAATCGAGTCTTAAAAGGCTTTCACCTTCACCGGCTTCAGCTTCGAAAGTGTAGGAGCCGGAGTCAGTTTCAACATTGAGTTTGGAGAGGGTTCCAGTTGAAAAACCAAGGTTGATGCCCAAAGCTATAGCGTCGTGAACTTTAATATCCAGCCCTGCATCTAACCTCAAACTCAATGTGCTCCCTGTAGTGGTTATTCTCTCATCGATCAGTTCTCCTTCGTTGCGGTAGCCAAGGTATCCGATTGAAACACCAAAAAGGACTTCAGCCTTTTGATTTTTGAATGGCGCCCGAAACAGCATCTGCGCTCCGATAAAGCTAATGCGGATATCATCTTTCAGAATACCGGATTGAGTTGGTTCATTGGGGTCGTCGGGCTCCAAAGTCACCATTGCTGAATGGTTGCTTCGCATCTGATCTACCCTTATACCCAAATTAAGTCCAGCATTCACATTCACGCCAAACTCAGCGCTTAGGTGGTAGCCATTTTTGAGCTTTTTCAGGTATTCTTCCAGAAATTCATTGTTCAAATCAGCTACTTCAGCAAGGCGGTTGCTGTATCCTCCGCTGAATGCAAAGCGCCAGGGTGCCAATTTCTTGTCATTACTTGCAGCGGGCCCAACAGTGGCAGGCGTTGAGATAACTTCTCCGCCATAGTCGTCAGCCATAGCTATATCAGGCACGGTGGTGCTATCGTTTTGCGCTTCAATTGATTTGTAGAAATCAGCTTTGATACGGTGACAGGTGCTCCAGAGATTTGGTGTATCATGGGTTGTGATTTTCAATACATCTGCGCCCGAATTTGCGGCTTCCCGCTTTGCAAGCGATATCACATATTCATAACTGCATTTTGTGGTGAAGCCGCTTTCATCGATGGAGGTTCGGCCCAGCAAAATTGCATTTGCAGGTGCAGGGCTTATTTAATCCTATCACCTCAATTTCATCTGCCTACTTGGTTTGCTTACACCCAGCGGGTATCTGTGTATGCACTACAGGGTTGCAGGAGCTCAGTATTCCCAATATGAAAATTGAAAAAAGTAATTGTTTATAACATTTCATAAAATGTGATTTGTGTAATTGATTGTAGACGCGAATTTAACATTCATTGGCATATTTTGAAATAGCTACAATTTTTTGCGAGAATAATTCAGCACTCAACGGAGTATATGCACACTTCATCGAATAATGAACAGCCGTAAGGGGAAAAACAGTAATCTTGTTGCCCAAAACCATTCAATCAAATGCAGGCCAGTCAGCCGCGCAACGTATCAGACTTTTCTCTTTACGTTCCTGAAATTCTCAGGAAGTCAAAGCTATTCTATGTGGTAATTTCCAGTTTGGAAGGCAAAAACATGTTTGTCAATGGCCTTTACCAGGATCGATTCTCTTATGTTTCTGACAATTTAATTGGCCGTGCTTCAGTTGAAACCATACACACCGAACACCTTGAAAGGAACAGAGTAGCTGCACATGAGTGCATACAGAATCCAGGAAGCGTGGTGAAAGTAATTTTGAAAAAGGCTGAGAATTATCTCGGAGTGCACTACATGACTTCCTGGGAATATTCGCTTTTGCAGGATGCCGATGGAAGTCCTTTAGGAATTTACTGTTTGGGGTATGATATCACCGACGCGGACCGGTTGGGGCGAAGAGCCAACCTACTTGATGAAAAACTAGGCAGAATTATTAATGAATTACCCGTTGGTTTTTACAGTATTGACCATGATTGGAAGGTAGATAAAGCAAACAACAGCGCGCTGCAATTATTCGGTTTTTCGCGGGAATCATTCGAAGGCAAGTCCATCTGGGAAGTTTTTCCCGAATCAAAAGGCTACACCTATCCCGGGTATTTCCGGCAGGCAATGGAAGGGCTGGTGCCGGTAAATTTTGACGAATATAAACCCGATACTGAACAATGGTTTGCAGTGTCGGTATATCCTTCGCTACAGGGTATTACGGTGTATTTTAAGGACATTACCGAAAGCAAAAAAGCCGAACTGGCGCTTACACAAAGCGAAGCCGAGTTGCGCAGAGTAACGGACCTGATGAACGATGTGGTATGGATTTCTGATCTGGAATTTAACATTTCATACGTTTCACCATCTGTTACAAAACTTACCGGCAGAAGCGCCATAGAGTGGAAAGAATCCAGCATAGCCGATAAGTTTCTGCCGGAGATGGTGGCAAACATCAGCAGGATTTTGCAAGAGGAGCTTGAAAATGAAAATAAACCCGGCATTGAAAAAAACAGAAGCAGGCTGGTAGAAGGGCAGGAAATAAGGGCCGATGGCACATTGATGGACATATCAGTAAATGTATCGTTCATCCGCAATGAGAATGGCAAGGCTGTAGGTCTACACGGTGTATCAAGAGATATTACCGCGCGGATGAATGTAATGCGCGAACTTATTCGCACCAAGGAACTGCTCGAGCAAACAGGCCGAATTGCCAATGTAGGCGGATATGAAGCCAATTTTATTACGGGCGAGGTTGAATGGTCGCGGGTTACAAAACTCATTCATGAAGTGCCCGAAGATTATGTGCCGTCAATTGACACAGCGATAAATTTTTACAAAGAAGGCTACCATAGAAAGAGGATTGCTGAGTTGGTAAACAGGGCCATGATGCGTGGTGAAGCCTACGATGAAGAATTTCAGATCATTACTGCCAAGGGTAGGGATGTGTGGGTGCGTGCTCATGGCACAACTGATTTCGCTGACGGCAAATGCACAAAATTATTTGGAACATTTGAGGATATAACCTTGCGGAAAAAGGCGGAAAATGAACAGCAATCGCTATTTAAACTCACTCAAATTCAAAATGAACGCCTTAGGAATTTTGCATACATCGTATCGCACAACCTAAAATCGCACGCCGGCAATATTCAATCGCTCATACAATTGCTGCTTGATAACAAGTCAGAACAGGTGGCGCTTGAACTGATGCAATTGATGCAAAAGGCTTCTGAAAAGCTTATGGAAACAGTGGGACACCTAGCCGAAGTAGCTTTGGTAAGCACCGGTATGCAGGACCAAATGCATGCATTGAATTTGAAGACTATTGTGGATGATGCTCTCAACAATGTATCAGCAGTTGCGATAGAATCAGAATTTGAAATCAGCAATGACGTGCCTGATACTGCCATTGTAATTGGCCTTGCAGCCTATTTAGATAGTGTAGTTCTGAACCTGCTTACCAATGCCATCAAGTACAAGGCACCCGAAAGAAATGGGTGCGTCAAAATAACCAGCAAAAACGAAAGCGACTTTGTGGTGCTCAGCGTATCTGACAATGGTCAGGGCATCGACCTGGCCCGACACGGAACAGCGCTTTTTGGTATGTACAAAACGTTTCATAAGCATCCTGAAGCACAGGGCGTGGGCTTATATATTACCAAGAATCAGGTTGAGGCAATGGGTGGCCGCATCGAAGTAGAAAGCAAACCGGGCGATGGAGCTACCTTTAAAGTATTTCTAAGAAAGGCCTGAAACTTTCCTTTTTTCAACTTTCACCTGTCGCAACAGGTGTATTGGGGTGTCTTGTACTCCACAGGATGCCCATCACACGCCAGTAAATTCAATTGCTTTGGTTAAATCATTTAAAATCAATAGATTTGAATTAATTCTTTTTTAAATCAATCAAATTCAACCAACTTTTTTCGATAACCACTAAATCTCGCAAAATGAAAACTTCAGTTCAAATTCTTGTTTCACTTCTTATGCTGCAATTAGCAGCACACGGTCAGTACTCCCGGGACATAATATACACCCAGCCCAGTTTTGAACACATACAAATCACTCTTGCAGATTACAATGCCGATGGGAATAAGGAAGTGATCAGCTACAGAGGAATGTTAGCTTTAAATCCAATTAAGCAATTGTTTTTTGGCTGGCAGTATACAGGTGCTCCGCCTGAAGGTGCGAACGATATAGTAACCGGGGACCTCAACAATGATGGCTTTCCTGAATTGCTGGCTACGGAAGGCAATCTCACCTTTGAAGAAACTTACAGAGCATATTACTACATGAATAATGGAAATAGCAATATCGCTCACAACCCGGTGCAGCCTGTATACCTCCCTGAAATATATCAGGAACAAATTGCCACTGCAGATTTTGATGGCGACGGGCTTACCGATATTATCACAACCCAGGGATATGTACTCGACAGTTACTATGATTCATTTTTAATTAAAGTAAGCCGGAATGTGAATCAGGGCCAGAGTTGGGGCAACTATATATTGCCTACCACTGGTGAGAGTATTTCAAGCCTGGTGGTCGGCGATGTAAACGGAGACAACTTGCCTGACGTACTTTGCCGCTTTGACGTATCACTTTTGTTTTCGGGATATTTTGTGTATATCAATGCCAGTTCACCTGGTACCGTATTATTTGAACCTCCGGTAACTGTTACTGCCTTCGGATTCTTTCCTGAAGCCATTGCTGATTTCGATGGTGATGGTTTAGCAGATATAGCCGGCTACCAAAGTAGCAGCTTTCAAAACATCCATAATTTTCACTGGCGCAAGAATTTGGGTAGCGCAATTTTCAGCGATAGTCCGAATATCATTTATCAATTGCCGTCAGGCATTCTCACTTCCCGCAATTTGCGGGTTGCTGATCTCGACAATGACGGAGATTACGATGTGGTTGTTTCCACTCGTATCAGCGACGTCTTCACGAGCACTTCTCAAAATAATGTCAGCATCCTTAATAATACATTCAACGGAAGTTTTGAGCTGCTGGCTGAATTTCCTATGACAACAGTGGTTTCTGATCTTGAAGTTGGCGATGTTACAGCAGACGGGTTTGATGATATTGTGATATCAACTCCGTTGAATGTGCAGCTTTTAAGACTCGAATCAACCTGTGTTGTGGCACCTATTCAATCCAATTTTTATTCTGCCGATTATGGAGATGATGGTGTAAATATAACATGGGTACCTTTTGTCGGGGCAAAGAGTTGCAACTATCAGATTGGGCAGTATCCAACCATCATGATTTCCGGTCTTCTCACCGGCGATGATATTGACCAGGTATTTATTCCGTATGATTTGTTTACTCCGGGACTTACCTATTTTCACTTTAGAGCGCGCTGCTCTTGCAATGAAGATGGAACCAATCTAGGGGGGGCGGGGCCGGGCTTTCTGTTGCTTCAGAATCCGGCTATAGGAATGATGTCAGCACAGCGTTTCAGCTTATGGCCAAACCCCGGCCAGGGCGTAATATCGGTGAAAGCTGAAGTGTCTGAATTCACCGTAAGGATATTCGACCTGAGCGGAAGGCTTGTGTATTCAGCTTACTCACCTTCTGAGCTATTCAGAATAGAAGAGGGTGTTCTCATGCAGGGTGTGTACCTCGTACAACTCACCGGTGAGGATTTCTTTGGATCGCAAAAGCTTATTGTCACAGATTGACCAGCCAAATAAAGTTTCGCACATCGCAAGGTATTAATGGCTTTTTTCGTGTTGATACTGATTCAAACTTCATTTGAAGTAACGGCCACTATAATCTTTAATTACCAAATAGTTACGCCGTCCACATTTACTATTTCTACCATCAAATGCAATCAGAATTCGAGTTTTTTTTCCGATTTGGTTCGTACTTGTTCACCTTTTTTCAGGGTGCCAATTTCAAGCCTGCATGCACCACCATTTAAAGGATGCTGACCACTACTCACCATGAATGGTTGAACCTTACGGCGAAAGAGTTTTGACAATTTCAGAATCGCATGGCGCGGCCTAATTTACGTTCTAGAGATTGTCGAGATATAAATGGATAACACTACTTCAAGTGCAAAAGAAAAGGGGCCGCCGCCCCCTTTCCATCTATCAACCTATCAAAACAAAATTTTAATACATCATCTAAGAAACCCCGTCTTATTTAAGAAGTTTAAAAGTAGTTCACCTGCATTTTTGAAAGTGCCGTGTTGCCGACAAATTGGGATATTCTCCAGTATACTCCATTGAACAGCAAGCCAACTCAGCAGCTTAGATAATGACTTTCAATTCCCGACTTTAATCTCCTGATGTATAGGAAAATCCTATTCAAAAACCTAAATTTGAACTACCTTTCCGGTAAATAAACCAACCACAATGAAACGTCTAACCACCACGCTTACCTTTTTCGCCATAGCGGTTTCAATACCCGTCTCGGCTCAATTTACCGAATCAATTCTTTCGTCTTTTCCTTTTGAGAACAATAACCACAAGGTGGCAATAGGTGATTTCACTACAAACTCAAATGGCGATATTGTATCCTTCCGACGCAGGCACAGCTTCAACCCGGTAAATGAGCAATACAACATTGTAGATTTTTTACCTTACCACAGCCCCGAAGCGAAGGCTATTGCCTCTGCCGATATTGACGGCGACGGCTTAGAGGATATTATAGCAACTGAACGTTTTAATCAATTCTTCAGGGTTTTCTGGTACAGCAATAATGGCAATGGCAATATAGCATCCGTCAACATTATCACTTCATTGGTAAATGGACCCGACTCCCTTACAATGAATAATAATGAACTGGTAGTCGCTGATTTTGATGGCGACGGAGCAGCAGATATTGCCAAAACAAGGGGTTATGCTGAAAGTGGTGAATACTACTCCAACGCTGTAGAGATTCTGCATAATATGGCCGGCGGGCAGCAATGGCATTACAGCGAAGTAGCATCCTATGGGTATTTTTCCGAATCGGTTACCCAGCTTATTTCCGGCGATCTTTCGGGAAATGGATTGCCTGACCTTATTTACAAACTTGCACCGTCGTTTTGCAACGGTCCTTGCGATCCCGCTGCCACAGTACTTTACCTTGCGGCAAATAGCAGCAACCCCGGTATGATCAGTTTTGATGAACCGTTGGCCATAGGCGCTGGCTTCAGGCCATATGCCATTTTGGATGTTGACAACGACGGCCTGAGCGACATCGCAGGCTATGACGAAGTGTCCAATAAACTGTCATGGCTGCAAAACATCGGAGCGAACACATTCGGTGCCGCGACCCCGTTTTACCCATTCACATCCAATCCCAATATGCTGATGCAGGCCGCTGATGTAAACAGCGACGGATACACCGACCTTGTGGTTGTAATCAATGACCTGAATAATTTCAAACCGCTTTTGGTGTTTTTTAACAACGGTCAGAGCGGGTTTGAGCCACTCTATCAGCTCGGCGTGCCAGGCTTTTTCAATGATTTGCGCCTGGGCGATGTTACAAACGACGGGTACGCCGATATTGTGGTATCACTTTCCACCGGGGTAAGGGTGTACAGGCAAAACGATCCATGTGCACCTGAAGCACCCACAAACCTTTCGGCAACTTTGACTTTTGGGGGAGTGATTGCCAGTTGGACTACTTTTGAAGGCACTTCGAAATGCCGCCTTCAGAGCGGCACATCGTTTAACGGATCTTATGATTTTCTTACCGTTACCGGAACCAACATCAATGAAGCCTTTATACCCATTGCGTATTTCGCCGAATCGACCACATATGGCTGGAGGGTACGCTGCTGGTGTGGAGGCATAAACCCTGAGCCCGGCCCCTGGTCTGAAATAGCTACTTACCAATTGCCCATACCCGTTATGGAGCCGGATATGGGTTTAAGCATCTTTCCAAATCCATCAAAAGGCGCTGTGAATATTAGTACCAACTTAGACGCGTATCTCATTACTGTATTCGACTTGAGCGGGCGCTTGGTATTCGAGCAGTATTCACCATCTCAGTCATTTCTAATTGATCAAGGAAGGCTTCCTGCAGGAATCTATATGCTTCATGTGCAGAGCCAAGGGTTGCTTGAAAGGAGCAAATTGGTCATTGCAAATTAATTGCCCCGCAGAGCTAAATTATTTGGTAAGACCTAAAATGGTCTGAAAGTATTTTCACATTTTTTTTGACTTCCAGTCAACATTTTTTTCATTCCTACGTCATCTTCACATATTAATCATTTAACCATTGTCTTGGTATCTTATCAGATTTTTGTACCTTGACTTACTGAAAGCCAAAATGAAGAAGCTGCGCCTAATAGCTCTTGCATTCATTTCCCTTACCTGTGTAGGGTTTGGATGTGTTTTAGCTCAAAATTCGGAGCAGGGTTTTGGATCAAACAACACTTTCTTTTTAGACTTTAATGATCCCAGACCGGCTGCTCAGGATCAATTTCTTAAAAAAATATTTATTCGGGATTCCACCTATACTTATACCGCCGGTGTCGCTGAAGGCGATTGGTTGCTCGAGTCCAAAAGAATGTTGACTTATGACTCTCAGGGCAGAAGAATTTCCAGCGCAAGAAGCCTTTGGATAGATCAAAACTGGAGTCGTGATTCATGGCTTACATTCTCCTATACAAGCGATGATCGACTCAGCGCTCAGTTGCGCACCATCTGGGATGGGGTTGCTGATATCTGGAAAAACGATACCGAAATGCGGTATTATTACAATTACGCAGGTCTCGAAAATGAATTGATTACCCTTTCGTGGGATGGTAGTAGGTGGGTTATGAGCAAACTCACAGAAAAAAATTATACTTTTTTCAATGCAGTTGACAATGAGATTCGATATGAATGGGATACTTCTGTAAACAATTGGAAACCAACTGAAAAGACCCTGTACACCTACAGTGACGGTATAGTACAGGAAGAAACCTATCAATTGTGGGATGACTCGCTGAGTAAATGGCATAATAATTACACCAAGCAGTTTAGCTATAACAGCGACCAAAAGTTGATACTAACCACCCATAGCGTTTGGAACGAAAGTGAAGCAAAGTTTGAGGCGTCAGTTTCAACTTTTATGGAATACAATGAAAATGGGCAACTTCTTAATTCAGAGCAATTGGCCGCCAATGGAATTACTAATGGAAACCTCACTGCCCAAGATGTTTTATATAACAATGAAGGCAATGCTAGTGAAGTGATACAAAGTGAATGGGATCCCGATACTAAGGAGTGGCTAGTTTCTGCAAAATTGGTGCACTATTGGTCAAAGTTTACAATAGGCAATCTCAACAGCCGTCCATCTGAAATCACCTGTAGATTTGCCAATCCTTATACCATTGGTTTGCCCTGGTTTTGCGAATCTTTAAAAACAGATGTACTCTATACAATTGAATTATACGACCAAATAGGAAGAATATTTTACACAGGCCAGTTCCTGGGCCAGCACACCTTCCGGATTAGCAAGCAAGTACCCCCTGGCTTTTACAATGTTGTGATTCGCGGCGGGCTCGATGTGCACGCTGAAAAGGTAATAGTGCGACAATAAACAGGTATTGACTACCTTTGGTCAGTAACCAAATTGCTGATGACTCAAAACATTTCTGCCGATAGTATTGTCTTTGACCCGTCTGCGTCAATCATTGGGTTTTTCAGTCAGGTACGCCAAACGACAGTAAGCATTTGCACGCCTTTGCATATCGAAGATTATGTGGTGCAACCCGATGTAAATATATCGCCCCCAAAATGGCATCTTGCCCATTCTACCTGGTTTTTTGAAGCCTTTATTCTTCAGGCATACCAGCCGGGGTACAGCGTTTTTCATTCTCAGTACGCCTATATATTTAACAGCTACTATGAGTCCCTCGGACCGAAAGTAGACAGGGTAAACCGAGGCAACCTTACCAGGCCATCCGTTGCTGATATATTTGCTTACCGCAAATATGTGGATGATGCGATGGTGCTTTTCTTATCAGGAGAAAATAGCGCGGAACTACTGAAACTTGTTGAACTTGGTTTGCAGCACGAAATGCAGCACCAGGAATTGCTCCTTACCGATATCAAGTTTATACTGGGCCACAATCCGCTTTTTCCGGAATACCATAAAGATGCTATGCAGGATATGCCTCGGGCATCAGCAGCAAATAGCGAATGGATTCATTTGCCGGAAGGCATGCACTACATAGGTCATAACGGTTACACCTTTTGCTTTGACAATGAACTTGCACGGCACAAGGTTTTTCTTCCAGCATTTTCTGTTGCATCACAGCTTGTTACCACGCAAGAGTACTTACACTTTATCACTGACGGCGGCTACCGCAACCACCAGTATTGGCATGCTGAAGGATGGGATTGGTTGAGGCAAAACTCCATTTCGGCACCGCTATATATCAGCGCCGAAGCCAATGATAAAAGAAGGTATACTTTGAGTGGTTTACGCAGTATTGATCACGCAGAGCCTATCATGCATATCAGTTACTTTGAAGCGGCGGCTTACGCAGCATGGGCAGGATGCAGGCTACCTACCGAGTTTGAATGGGAAGCAGCGTCAGCATATTTTCAATGGGGGCAATTATGGGAGTGGACCGCAAGTGCGTATTTGCCATACCCTGGCTTTGCCGCAGCACCCGGAGCAGTGGGAGAGTACAATGGCAAGTTTATGTCAAATCAAATGGTACTGCGGGGCGCCTCGCTCGCTACATTTCCCGGCCACAGCCGCAGCACCTACCGCAATTTTTTTCACCCGCACCTGAGATGGCAATTTACAGGAATCAGACTGGCAAAGTAGCATATGAGTTTTCAAAGTGATGTGGACGACGGCCTTTCGGCAAATAGAAAATTTATTTCATCAAGGTATTTCTACGATGCCATTGGCGATAAGATTTTTCAATCTATCATGCATATACCGGAGTATTATCTCACCAATTGCGAGCTGGAAATAATCAGCACTCAAGCGGCGCAAATAATCAGCGAAACAGGCCTTACATCAGCACAGTTCGATCTTGTGGAATTCGGCGCCGGCGACGGAACTAAGACAAAAGTGCTTATTGAAAAGCTTTTGGCTCTGGGGGCAAGTTTTAATTATGTACCTATTGATATCTCCGGAGATGCACTCAATGGACTTACCCAAAAAATGCAATCTGATTTCCCCGGTCTTCGCATAAATCCTTTAAATGCCGAGTATTTTATCGCTTTACGTGAGCTCGGCAATAATGCTGCCCTGCCGAAGTTGGTGCTCTTTCTGGGTAGCAGTATCGGCAATTTTAATGAAGACCGTACCCGGCAATTCATGAGCCAATTGCGAAATAGCCTCAACAGTGGTGACCAAGTGCTGATTGGCTTTGACCTGCAAAAAAACCCGGCAACCATTCTCGATGCATACAATGATAAAACCGGTATTACAAAAGCTTTCAATCTCAATCTCCTCGCGAGAATCAACAAAGAGCTGGGCGGTGACTTTGAACTCCATCAATGGGATCATTACCCAACGTATGATCCCTACGCAGGCTATGCGCGGAGCTACCTCGTAAGCAAGAGAAATCAACGGGTGCACATCGCTGCTTTAAATAAGGATTTTCATTTCGCAGCGGGCGAAACCATAAATACTGAAGTGAGCCGCAAGTATACTTTTGAGCAGATTGAAGGTATTTTCGCTGAAGCGGGTTTAAGGTTCAAGAAACATTTTCTGGATTGCAGGCATTATTTTACCTGCGCTCTTGGTGAGGCATAATCTTCTCCTTTTGAAAGAATTTTAAAGACTGCCCTTTTTCACTGCTACTTACTCCTGGTAGTAAAATCAAGGACATAATGCAACAACTGATTGCCATTTTTATTCCTGAAGTTGGAAAGTACCAGTTGATAGCGGCTATCCGGCTTTAGGTTTACTGTTAAGGTGAATTTTTTGTAGTCAGTTGACCAACCTGTGATACCTTCAATTTTTAAACTGCTCGTTTCACCCAAAGGTCCGGTATCAAAACTTCTGTAGCATACATCCATCGGCTCAGAAAATGACACGGTAATTTCAGTCAGCTTAGGACTTACTTTTAGACTGCCATTTTTGAATTGCTTGATTTTCTTCACCGCCGGTCGCAAGGCATTGTACTTGTCGCCTATTTCTTTCACCGTAAGGGGCAAAAACTGCGAAGCGTCAACAATCCCGGCAAATTCTTCATCGTTGGAATAGTCCAGTTCAATTAATTCTTTAATTGCTTTTTGCTTATCTACCGCCTGCTTGTAGTACCTCTCGCATATTTCATAGCCAATATAATAGCCAAGGTCTCTTGCCTTCAGCTCGTTCTGGTTCTCATTCCAAAGCCAGTTACCCACATTAGCATCAATGAAGATATCCTCCATAAATTTATTGAGTACTACATCAGCATTGGCCTTTCCATAGGCCACCGGTGCACCCAAAGGTCTTTCGGCGATGTGGGTAGAAATGAACTCGGCGACCCCTTCGCCAACACACGATGTCAAAATATTATTGCCCCACTCTTTTTGCTGGGTATGGACGTATTCGTGCAGTGCAATCAAAGGTATATCATGGGGGGCGTAATTTTTTATGGGCTCTTGAATCCGTTTAGGCAATTCACGGGTATCTGATTGTTGTGTGGCAAAAAGCACTTCGCCTCCCAGAACCACATTTCCATTCATATAGGTTCCTCCGCTCCTGAAGCTGCCCATCGCAAAATAGATGGTTGCGGGTTTCAATTCAGGATATTGCTTATTCAGTTTTGCTATAAGCTTTTCAATTTCTTTAAACCGCGAATTTGCATTCAGCGAGTATTCCCTTATCGATTTCAGATATTCAGGGTAGTACCTGATCATATCTATAAATTCTCTTTCGGTGTAGTTTCGCGCTTTTTGCAAATCCAATGCGCCTTGTGATGCTTGCTCAAAATAGATTTGGTTCAAGTACTGGTATTGCTTTGCACTGTCAGCAGTACTTCTTATTTTATCAAAAGCGAACCAGAAGTTGTCAAGGTCGCTCGTTACAAAACGCTGCTTGAAATTTTGGCCATAGGCGAGCAGCCACAACTGTGCAATGGTAATCAGGAGTAAATATTTCTTCATGCTCAGTATCAATATTGTTATTCGCCTTGCACTTTCACTATTTTTCCTGGTCTATAGCGGATACGCTTTTCCAATAAGCGTCCAAAGATATTTTCTTTGGTTTATTGCAGGTATTACAACTATGAATACGGTGCAATTCAAACTATAGTATCCGCTAATTGCCAATGAATGTTATTTCAAAGAATAGAATAATGCGCTGAAATTGCAATTTTATTGGCGCCAGGAAAGTGCCTGCGTTTCCATCAAGAAAAATCTTACCCCTTGCCTTTTGGAGCCGCAACAACAAGGCCGTGCTTGCTTCCTTCATCGAGCATAAAGTTGTAGGCTTCGTCGTAGTTGTTTTGTATCACCCCATCGAGAATGGCTTCCTTGATGCTATTTTTTATAGTGCCCACTTCCCTCGAAGGTTTTATTCCAAAAGTTTGCATTATCAGCTCACCGCTTACCGGTGGTTGCCAGTTGCGTATGCGGTCCTTTTCTTCTACTTCCTGCAGTTTTATAAGCACCTGCTCGTAGTTTGCGAGGTACCGCTTCACCTTTGCTTCATTTTTGGAGGTGATGTCGCTCTTGCAGAGTATCATCAGCGCGTCTATATCATCGCCGGCATCGAAGAGCAGGCGGCGTATTGCGCTGTCGCTGGCTTCTTCCTTGGTAAGTGCAATAGGCCTCAGATGCAGTGCCACCAGTTTTTGCACAAATTTCATTTTGCTGTCGAGTGGCAGTTTCAGTCTGTTGAAAATCTCGGGTACCATGCGCGCGCCTTTGTCTTCATGCCCGTGAAATGTCCAGCCTGTTTCGGGCTGATAGCGTTTGGTAGGAGGCTTGGCAATATCGTGAAGTATGGCACCCCACCGCAGCCAAAGGTCGTCACTGTGTTTGGCAACGTTGTCGAGCACTTCAAGGGTATGGTAAAAATTATCCTTGTGGCGCTGTCCATACTTTTCATCCACGCCTTGAAGCGCTACCATTTCTGGAAAAAACTGTTCGAGCAGGCCCGTGTCAAAGAGCAGTTTGAAGCCTTTGGATGGTTTTTTGGCGAGAATAATTTTATTGAATTCTGTTGAGATGCGTTCAGCGCTCACAATATTGATGCGGCTGCTCATTTCGCTGATGGCTTGCAGCGACTTCTCTTCGATGGTGAAGTTGAGCTGGGTGGCAAAACGCACCGCACGCATCATACGCAGCGGGTCGTCGCTGAAGGTAAGGTGCGGGTCAGTAGGGGTACGAATTATTTTTGCCTTCAGGTCGGCAATGCCGTCAAAGGGGTCGAGCAATTTTCCAAAATCGTTTCCCGAAAGGTTTATGGCCAGGGCATTGATGGTAAAATCACGGCGCAACTGATCATCGTGCAGGCTTCCTTCTTCCACGGTGGGTTTGCGTGAGTGGCTCGCATAGCTTTCCTTGCGGGCGCCCACAAATTCGAGCTCCCAGTCGGCGTAGCGCAGCATGGCTGTGCCGAATGTTTTGAAAATGCGCACTTCGCCACCACCTATTTTTTTGGACACGGCTTTCGCCAAATCGATACCGCTTCCTATTACCACCACATCGAGGTCTTTGCAGGTGCGGTCCAGAAGCTGATCACGCACAAAACCACCTATCACATAGGCTTCCACACCAGCTTCGGTAACCACTTCGTGAAGCAGTTTAAAAACTGGCAGGGAAAGGGCCCCGGTATGGTCTTTCAGCGACATTTGATCTTGTTCAGTAAGGGCTTACTCTCTGAGTATCGTTACCCCACCATCGAGTTGCAAACTTATGATGGGAATTTTCTTTGTGGAGAAGCCTTTTTTTGCGGTCGGCAAAGTTAGCACATAATCCACCTCTTGCAAGGCATCAGCAGATGCGTCGGCAAGGGTAGGGGCAATACCACCGTTTTGCGAAAGCAGGGCAGTACATGCTACGGGCCCGTTGACCGCTTGTACGATGGCGCGCTCCTCGGGGGTGGTTACCATCCTCACAGCAATGGTTCCATCGGCGCCGAGTGCTTCCCTTGCTATTTGTATGCCTTCCGGCAAAATGAGAATTACTGGGTCGGTTGCAGTGTCGAAAATATCCCAGGCAATAGCCGGTACTTCCTTCACGTACTTATTGATGCGCGCGTCAGAGTCCATCAGAATGGTAAAGCCTTTGCCAGCAGGCCTCGACTTTAGCTTCCGGAGCCGCTTCATTACATCTTCCTGACGGGCATCGCCTATAATGTGCAGCGCACCAGCGAGTGCCGCAATTATGAGCGCACCGTTTCGAAGCTTTTCGGATGCTTCGTGCTGATTGATTTCCTGAATATTCAAAGGAGTTGTTTTACGTCAATAGTATGGGCGCAATCGAAATGCCCTTTCGGACATGATTTTTTACCGTGTATGCCGCAGGGTTTGCAAGGCAGTACTTTTTCGGTTTGCACTACGCGCGCATTGTCGCTGAGCGGACCAAAACCAAACTCGGGTATTGTACTGCAAAAGATGGCAGTAACAGGGGCATTTACTGCCGATGCCATGTGCATCGGTGCCGAATCATTCACATAATTCATTTTTGCACCCTCCATAAGTGCAGCCGACTGCAGGAAGTTGAGCTCACCGGCCAGCACCTGTACCCCGTGATGTATGGTGGCTTGTTGTATCGAAGAGCACGTAACCAGATCGCCTGGACCACCCATCAGGTATACCTTCCAATGCGGGTTGATAAGGTCAATCAATTCCACCCATTTCTCAGCAGGGTATTGCTTGGTATGCCATACCGAAGCCGGAGCAATGCATATATAGGGCGTCTCTTTGTAGCGGGCTACTTTGTCATAATCAGCAGGGGTGGGGTAGAGCACCGGTCGCTGAAATGATTTGTCGGTAACGCCTTCAATGAGGCTTAGGTTGCGGTGTACTTCGTGCACGCCCTGATCCACAATATGAGGAAACTTGTGCGTAAAGGTGAACGAAAAAGGGTTTTTGCTGAAGCCCACCCTCACACCCGCCCCTGATGAGGTGGTGAGCAAGCCCGAAGAGGCAAACCGCTGCAGGTTGATCAGCAGGTCGTATTTGCGCTGCCTTATTTGCCGGCTCAGCTTAGCCAGTGCGTTGTATTTCGATTTTTGTTTGTCCCAGATCAGTACTTCATTGATTTTCGGGTGCTCGCGCAGCAGGCCTTCATTGCCTTTTCGGAGCAGAAAGTCTATGGATGCTTCAGGATAAAATCTCTTTAGTTTTTCAATAAGCGGAGTAGCCAGGATCACATCACCGATAAATGCCGTTTGAATAATAAGTACTTTTTGCATGGGCTTCGGCTTATACAGCTACCTGATGTTCGCGCAGGGTCTCGTTGAGTGATGTTTTGAGATCAGTACTTTCTTTTCTTTTGCCTATGATTAGAGCGCATGGCACCTGGTATTTTCCTGCGGGAAATTCCTTCTCGTAGCTGCCGGGTATTACCACAGCTCTCGGTGGCACAACACCTCTATGGGTCACAGCTTCACTTCCGCTTACATCAATGATTTTTGTGCTGCCGGTGAGTACCACATTTGCGCCAAGCACAGCTTCGCGACCAATGCGCACCCCTTCTACAACTATACAGCGCGAACCAATAAAAGCGCCATCTTCAACAATTACCGGACTGGCCTGAAGCGGTTCGAGCACGCCACCTATTCCCACGCCGCCGCTGAGGTGAACATTTTTGCCAATCTGAGCACAACTGCCCACGGTGGCCCAGGTATCTACCATAGTACCCTCGCCAACGTAAGCGCCAATATTTACATAGCTGGGCATCAAGATTACCCCTTGCGCCAAAAATGCACCATAGCGGGCCAGGGCATGGGGCACCACCCTTACACCTTTTGATGCATAGTCATTCTTGAGGCGCATCTTATCGTGAAATTCAAAAGGCCCTAATTCAATGGTTTCCATTTTCCGCAAAGGGAAGTACATCACAACGGCTTTCTTTATCCACTCATGAACTTCCCAGGCGTCATCAGCCGGACTTGCGCAACGCAATGCGCCACGGTCGAGTTGTTCTATGGTTTCTTCAATTGCGTTTTGATAGATTTTCTGGCCAAGAAGCGACCTGTCGTCCCAGGCGGCGTCTATGGCTTCATGGTTTGTCATAAGCCTTGCAGTTAATGCGGCAAAGATATAGTTTACTCTACTACAAGCGCCGCCGATTTGGTACCGGTGGTGTTTTGGAAAGTTGCTAGGTAAAAGCCTCTGTTGAGTTTGCTTAAATCTACTTCACTTACATCGGCAAAGGTATTTTGCTGCATTACCAATCTGCCCGCAGTATCAAAGATGGTGAGCACTCCGTTGCCACCTGCAGTGTGCACCTGCACAAGCGATGATGCGGGGTTGGGCCACAGGCCGAGCTTGTTGCTTACCAATGCTGCTTCGTTCACTCCGCTGATTAGGCCACAAGGTGAAGCAAGAGAAGAGAAGAAATTATACGAAGCAACAAGCGCAGGCAATACGCATCCACCATGGGTAGCACCGGGTACCAGGTTGCTCGCGTCTACATCAACAGCACCATTTTCTTGCATCGCAGTAAGCGCGCTGGTGGTGTTTTGATAAGCTACCTGCTCATCGCCGTCGCAATAGAACATACGCAGCGGCATTTGGGGCGTCCAGTCGTAATTGTCATTATCGCGAAGCGCCACCCACAGCGGGTGGTTTGGGTTATTGGTAAAGTTTTGCAGCACGGTATCAACCAGAAGTTCGCTAAGCTGCGCGGGCAGTATGGCATTTACGGTGCTCATATTGTAGGTGTCCTGCATACCATCAAAGTACGGAGCAACCAATGCATCATAAGGGCTTTGTATTACATCACTCAGAGAGGTGTATATATTGCCGTAGGCAGTTTGGTAGCTTACCAAAAGGTATACAATATAACCGGGGTTAGAGTAAGGCGCATCGCTCAGAATGCTTTCTGCTTGCGGGCCGCTCATGTGGTATGGGCCGCTGCAAGGCGCACCTGCCACTATGCCGAGCTCATCAAGTAGGTTATTGTCCTGTGCGTATTTCAATGTGGCCATCGCCGCATGACCACCCTGCGAATAGCCGGTTACGAATACCTGGCCATTATCGGCCTGTGGTTTGCTTTCCAGAAATTCCCTTGCGGCAAATATCAGGTCGATCGTTGCGGTAGCCTGCGACTCAGCATGCACATATGGGTGCACACCCAGGCTTACACCAAGGCCTACATAGTCGGGCGCTACCATTATGAAACCCGTGGAACTTAGTGTGCGAACTATGGCGGCTTCAGAGCTGCCAAATGATGGCACATCTGTTTGCCTAAGCACCGTACCATGGCAATACACAGCCATTGGGAAAACATCACATGTATTGGTAATGGGTATTGCAATTGCACCAGAAGCCACTAACGGTTCGCCTTGAGTATCGACAGTATTATAGGTAAGGCGGTAATATTCCACATTGTACTCTGCCGGCAGCCCGGGTATAAGGCCCAGAATCCACGCCGGTGTGGTATTGATAAAAGTGCTGCTCACAAGGTATTCCTGTGCGTGTGCCTTAGCGGCAAATAGCAATGTAAATGAAGCGATTATTAAAACCCGCGGGGCTTGAAGTACATGTATTTTCATGAGGTAGGTATTGAATTTTAGATTGGAAAGGTACTAAATCATTCCAATGGTTACCTTTGGCCATGCCAAGAATTATTGCGGTAGATTACGGAGCAAAACGTTGCGGACTCGCCGAAACGGATGATTTGCAAATCATTGCAAGTGCATTGGAAGCAGTTCCTACCCGCGAAGTGATGGATTTTTTGAAGAAACGTATTTCCAGATATCCTGCGGAAAGTTTGGTGGTTGGCCTGCCATTGCGGATGAGTGGTGAGCTGAGCGATATTGAAGAAGAGATAGGCAAGTTCATAACTGGCTTCCGCAAGAATTTCCCGGGCATAGAAGTTTTTCGCGAAAGCGAAGCATACACTTCAAAGATGGCCGTGCAAACCATGATACAGGCCGGTGCAACGAAAAAGACCCGGCGCGAAAAAGGAAATATTGACAAGATCAGCGCAACTATTATCTTGCAGCAATTTTTAGAAACAAAGCGAAACAAGCAATAAAATGAACGAAGAAGAAGAAAACGAAAAAGAAGAAGCAAAGAAGGATAAGGAACCTGGAATTGCGCAGCAGATAGAGCGTCAGTACCTCAAAGAACGCAAGGTGTTTATGTGGGGAATGGTTGACGATGACTCGGCCCGCTATGTGATTGACAGGTTGATGATGCTCGAAGCCCGCGATCCTGGGAAGGAGATCACCATGATTGTAAATAGCCCGGGTGGATACGTTACCGCAGGTTTTGCCATACATGATGTGATGCAGAGCATATCGAGCCCAGTAAGCACTGTATGTATGGGTTTGGCGGCATCTATGGGCAGCATTCTGCTTTCAGCTGGTGCAAAGGGCCGCCGCTTTATTTACCCCCTCGCCAAGGTAATGATTCACCAGCCTAGTGGCGGTGCGCGTGGAGTTTCGGCCGATATAGAAATTCAGGCCAATGAGATTATTAAAACCAAAGATCTTGGTGCCCGCATACTTGCCGAAAACTGTGGCCAGACCTTTGAAAGGGTCATGAAAGATTTCAACCGCGACTACTGGATGAGCGCTGAAGAAAGCGTAGCCTATGGTATCGTTGATGGAATTATGGGTAAGATGTAAATTGATTGCCACCATCTTAATAATTGAACCACAGCCCGGGCTGTGGTTTTTTTTTTTTTTTTTGCAAGAATCTTGAATACCCCATTGTAAATTATAACTTTACGATACTTTTTGGCAAGTTACACCTTCGGTTTGAGTTGCCGTTTGTAGCATTCCGATTTCCATTAATGAAGCGCTAACCTTACAAAACCTACTACCAATGAAAAAATTTTCCACTTACCTTTTAAGTCTGAGTTTAGCAGCATTCCTGATAATTGCAGGATTCAGCGGTTCTCTGCAATTGCAGGCTCAGGTGCCACAATGTATAGAGCCCACACAGATTAATTCTACAGCAGTTTGCCCGCTGATCTATGCCCCCGTTTGCGGCTGCGATGGTGTTACTTACAGCAATAGTTGTTTTGCCTTCAATGCAGGTGTTATTACCTGGACAAATGGCGAGTGCCCCACTGTATGCGTTGAAGTACCGGAATGCGTTTTGAAAGCATCACCGGCTTATGATGCAGTCATTACTGCTGATCCTTTTTGCTGCAATAACTTTTGGGACGCGGCTTGTCAGGCAGCATACAATGCACTTAACAGCAGTTGTACCGATACAGGCGGTTGTGTAAATCCTGCCCAGATAAACCCAAATGCACCGTGTCCCTTGATTTACGCTCCTGTATGCGGCTGCGATGGTCTAACCTATGCCAACGAATGTTCAGCCATCAATTACGCTGGCGTTACAAGTTGGACCCAGGGCGAATGTCCTACAATTCCAGAATGCTACAATCCTGCCCAGGCCGACCCGAATATTTTTTGCCTTGATGTATACCAGCCCGTATGTGGCTGCGATGGCAACACCTACAGCAATGACTGCTACGCCTTTTACTTCGGATTGGTATCAAGCTGGACCCAGGGCGAATGCCCACCGGTAGACGATTGTGTTGACCCCAATCAAATTGACCCTAGCGTAAACTGCGTTGCGGCGTATATTCCAGTTTGTGGCTGCGATGGCATAACATACAGCAACGATTGCGTGGCATTTTATGCAGGTGGAGTTACCAGTTGGACTGAAGGCGAGTGTCCGCCTGCCGGATGCGTCGATCCTGCCCAGATTGACCCGAATGTGCTCTGCTTAGACATATACATCCCTGTATGTGGTTGCGACGGCAATACTTACAGCAACGAATGTTATGCTACCTACTACGGAGGCGTAACCAGCTTTACTCCGGGAGTGTGTCAGCCTGAATGCATCGACCCTGCCCAAATAGACCCGAGTGTGCTCTGCTTAGACATATACCTCCCTGTATGTGGTTGCGACGGCAATACATACAGCAACCAATGCCAAGCTACGTTCTACGGAGGCGTAACCAGCTTCACACCAGGGGTATGTCCACTTTCGAATGCG